>NZ_DASUNC010000147.1:0-93279 GCF_036277355.1 Archangium sp. | reverse complement strand
CGTGCTGGGAGAGCAGGGAGAGGGTGGACACGGGCCGCTGCGGATGGGCCAGCATCTCCTCCAGCAGGCGCTGGAAGTGGCCCGCCATGCGCTCCACCGTGGGGCCCTCGAACAGGTCCGTGCTGTACTCCCAATTGCAGTGCAGGCCTTCGTCGCCCTCGCGGCAGAAGAGCGTCAGGTCGTGCCGCGCCACGCCCGCGTCGAGCGGCAGTGCACGGATCGTCAGACCGGACATGTCCAGCGACGGCAGCGGCTCGTTCTGCAGCGTCAGCTTGACCTGGAAGAGGGGAGAGCGGCTGGTGCTGCGCTCGGGGTTGAGCGCCTTGACGAGCTCCTCGAAGGGCAGGTCCTGGTGGGCGTAGGCGCCCAGGGTGGTCTCGCGGACGCGGGCGAGGAAGTCACGGACGGACGGATTGCCCTCCAGTTTCGAGCGGAGCACGAGCTGGTTGACGAAGAAGCCGATGAGGCCCTCGGTCTCGGAGCGGTTGCGGTTGGCGATGTCGGTGCCGACGGGAATGTCGAGCTGGCCTGAGTAGCGCGAGAGCAGGGCCTGGAAGGCGGCCAGCAGCACCATGAAGGGCGTGACACCCTCGCGCTGGGCGAAGCCGCCGAGCCGCTCCAGCAGCTCACGCGGGAGCACACGGTAGAGGCGTGCGCCGCGAGCACCAGGCACCGCCGGACGCGGATGGTCGGTGGGCAGCTCGAGCGCGGCGGGGATGCCGGCGAGTTGCTGGCGCCAGTACGACAACTGGGCCTCGAGTGCCTCTCCCTGCAACCAACCGCGCTGCCAGGCCGCGTAATCGGCGTATTGGATGGGCAGCTCCGGCAGGACGGGCGCCTCGCCACGTGAGAACGCGGAGTAGCTCGCCGCCACCTCGCGGATGAAGATCGACGTGGACCAACCATCCGAGATGATGTGGTGCATCACCATCACCATCACGTGGACGCGCGGCTCCAGCTCCAGCAGGGAGATCCGCAGCATCGGGCCGCTCCGGAGATCGAAGGGCCGCTGCACCTCCTCGCGGACGTGGCGCAGGATCTCCTCGTCCCGAGTGGCCGGGACAATGGCGCGCAGATCCACCCGGCGGAGCTGGATCGTCTGCTCCGGGAGGACCTGCTGCCGCGGCTCACCCGCCGCGTCGGCGAAGCTCGTCCGCAGCGCTTCATGCCGCTGGACGAGCGCGTTGATGGCGCGCTCCAGCACGGCGACATCCAGCTCGCCCTCGATCCGCACGGTCGCGGGCGTGTTGTAGAGCGCGCCGCCCGGCTGGAGCTGCTCCAGGAACCACAGCCGCTGCTGCGCGAAGGACACGGGCATCGGCCCGCCGCGAGGCAGGCGCGCCAAGGGCGGAGCCCTCAGTCCCGCTCCGAGCTGCACGGCGGCGTCCACGCGCGACGCGAGCCCGGCCAGCGTGGGCGCGTCGAAGATCGCCCGCACGGGCAGCTCCACCTGGAAGGCGCCGCGGATGCGCGAGGTGGCCTGGGTGGCGAGCAGCGAGTGGCCTCCCAGCTCGAAGAAGTTGTCGTGGAGGCTGATCCGCTCGCTCCCCAGCAGCTCGCGCCAGATGCCGGCGAGCAGCTCCTCGGTGGGCGTCCGGGGCGCGACGAAGGCGCGCTCGTGCCCGGGCGTCGCGTCCGGCACGGGCAGCGCCTGCCGATCCACCTTGCCATTCGGGGTCAGCGGCAGCGCCTCCAGCGGCACCAGCGCGGAGGGCACCATGTACTCGGGCAGCCGCTCCGCGAGGTGGTGGCGCAGCGCACTGGCGTCCAACGTTCCGCCCGCTCCCGGCACCACGTACGCCACCAGGCGCCTGTCTCCCGGTGCATCCTCGCGGGCCACCACCAGGGCCTCCCGCACGGCCGGGTGCCGCCGCAGCACGGCTTCAATCTCACCCAGCTCGATGCGGAAGCCGCGGATCTTCAGCTGGAAGTCCACGCGCCCGAGGAACTCGAGGGTGCCGTCCTTCAGGTGGCGCGCCCGATCTCCCGTCCGGTACAGCCGGGCGCCGGGCACCGCGCTGAACGGATCCGGAATGAACCGCTCGGCCGTCAGCTCCGGCCGTCCGAGGTAGCCACGGCCCACGCCGCGGCCTCCGATGTACAGCTCGCCCGGCACGCCCACCGGAACCGGCTGGAGGTGGGCATCGAGGACGTAGAGCTCCGTGTCCGGCAGCGGCCGTCCCAGCGGCACGCCCGCGGACAGCCGCTCGTCCTGGCTCCAGGGGACCCGGTGCGTGACGACACCCACCGTCGTCTCGGTGGGGCCGTAGTGATTGAAGACCTCGCACCGGGGCGCGAGCGCGTGGACCCGATCCACCAGCTCCCAGCTCGACGCGTCACCGCCCAGCACCAGACGCTGGCGCGGCAGCAGGCGCTCGGGCGTGGGCGCCGAGAGCAGCGCTCCCAGGTGTGAGGGGACGATCTTCAGGCAGTCCACCGCGTGGCGCTCGAAGTACTCGGCCAGGCGCGCGGGATCCATGGCCCGCTCCTGGGAGACCAGGTGCAGCGCCCCGCCGTTCAGCAGCGTGGGGAAGATGGCCGTGTGGCCGAGATCCGCCGCGAGCGTGGACACCGAGGCGAAGCTCGCGCCCGCTGGCAGCTCCAGCCGGCCGGTGACGCCCTCCACGTAGTGCAGGAGCTGCCGGTGCTCGATGGCCACGCCCTTGGGCCGGCCGGTCGAGCCCGACGTGAAGATGACGTAGGCGAGGTTGTCCGGCGAGGCGGTGCGGCCCGGGCGGGCGCCGCTCTCCCGCGCGAGCGCCTCCGCCTCCTCGTCCAGCCGGACGAGCCGCCCGTCATAGCCCTCCAGCGTGGCGGTGAGCGCACGCGACGTCACCACCACGCGGGCTCCGGAGTCCTCGAGGATTCCACGGAGCCGCTCGGCGGGATGGGCCGGATCCAGCGGCACGTAGGCCCCTCCGGCCTTGAGGATGCCGAGCATCCCCACCAGCGCCTCCACCGAGCGCTCCAGCAACAGGCCCACCGGCGTTTCGGGACCCACGCCCCGCGTCCGCAGGAAGCGCGCGAGCTGGTTGGCGCGGCGATCCAGCTCCCCGTAGCTCAACCGGGACTCCTCGGCCACCACGGCGAGCGCTTCCGGGTGGGCGTCCACCCGGGCCTCGAACAGCTCGTGGAAGCACGCCTGCGCGGACGGCCTTCCACTCCGCTCTCCGTTCCACTCCCGCAGCACCTGGTGCCGCTCCGTCTCGTCGAGCAACGGCGCCGAGGCGTAGGAAGCGTGCGGCGTGAGCGCCAGGGTCTCCAGCGTGCGCAGGTAGTAGCCCGCGAGCCGCTCCAGCGTCAGTCCCTCCCGGGGCTCTCCGTTGCTGCGCAGGCCGAGGAGGAGCTCGGAGGACTCCGGATCCATGCTGAAGGTGACGCCCAGCGGCATCTCCACCCACGCGATGGTCCGCATCTCGTCCACCAGGCGGATGCCCTCGAGCCGCGTCAGCCCACTGGCGACGTGGAAGTGGACGAACGTGAACATCGTTTCGAACAGGGACTGCCCGCCGAGCTGCCGCTGCAGGGTGGCCATCGGGTAGCGGCGGTGGGGGAGCATCTCCTGCTCCCGCGCGGCCACGGCCTGGATGAGCTCGATCCACGTGCCGCCCTCGAGCCGCAGGCGGAAGGGGAGGCTGTTGAGGAACAGGCCGAGGGTGCGCTCCGCGTCGCGGACCTCGGGGCGGCCGTTGGTGGTGAGGCCGGTGACGACGTCGGTGCTGCCTTCCAGCAGACTCATGACGCGCAGGTGCGCGGCGAGCAGCACGTTCTTGATGGGGACCCCGGCCGTCCGGGCCACGCGCGAGAGCGCTTCCTGGAGCGAGGTGGGGATGCGGAGCGGGTGGAGCCGGAACGCCTCCAGCTCCTGGCGGCGCTTGCCACTCCAGGAGGAAGCGGCGGCGCGGTCGCGCAGCAGCTCCTTCCAGAACCGCTCGCCGGGCTTGGAGCGGAGTGCCTTGCGCTCCAGCGCGATGAACTGCTGGAAGGACGCGGCCAGCGGAGCGGGCTCCAGCGTCTCACCCTTCAGGCGGGCCACGTAGCCCCCGAGCAGCTCGCTGAGCAGCACGGCGCTGCTCCAGCCATCCAGGATGGCGTGGTGCGAGGTGAGGGTGAACTGGAGGGTGGTGTCCGAGCGCCGGTGGACGGTGCACCGCAGCATCGGCGAGCGCTCCCAGTCGAAGGGACGGGCGCGCTCCGGCTCGAGCCACGTGTCCAGGAACGCGTCCTGGTCGGACGGGAACAGGTGGCGCAGATCCTCCACCTGGAGGGGAATCTCCAGCTCCCGGTGCACCACCTGGAGCGGCTCGCCGTAGCGGCTCAGGTCGAACGTGGTCCTCAGCACCGTGTGGCGCCGGCCCATCCGGGCGAGCTCCTGCTGGAGCGCGGGGACGTCCAGGGGCAGCTCCAGGTGGAGGCTCACCGTGTCGTGGTACAGCGCCAGCTCCCGGTTGAGCTCGCTGTGGAAGAGCATGCCCGCCTGGAGCACCGCCAGCGGGTAGGCATCCTCCGCGTCCGCGGGCAACCGCGAGCGATCCGCCTCGGAGATGAGGCCGAAGGGCTGATCTCCTCCGGGCTCCAGCACCTCCGCGTCGAGGCTCCGGGCCACTTCCGCCAGGCCGCGGACGTTCTGACGCTGGAGCAGATCCGCGATCGTGATCTCCAGGCCCCGCTCGCGGCACCGCGCGACCACCTGGATGCTGCGGATGGAGTCTCCGCCCAGGTGGAAGAAGTCATCGTCGATGCCCACGCTCTCCAAGCCCAGCACCTCGGCGATGGCGGAGGCCAGCAACTCCTCCACGCGCGTGCGGGGCGCGGTGAACGCCTTCTCCAGACGCGGCCGCTCCCCACCCGGCGCGGGCAGCGCGCGGCGATCGAGCTTTCCACTGGATGTCAGCGGCAGCGCGTCCAGCACGACCAGCGCGGCGGGCACCATGTACGCGGGCAGCGCATCTCCCAGCCGCTTGCGCACCGACTCGATGGTCGGCGCCTCCTCGCCGGAGACGACGGCGTACGCGACGAGCGACTTCTCGCCCGCGAGCTCATGCACCGCCGCGGCGGCCTCGCGGACGCCGGGGTGGCGGCGCAGCGCCTCCTCCACCTCACCCAGCTCGATGCGGTGGCCGCGGATCTTCACCTGGCCGTCCCGGCGCCCGAGGAACTCGAGGCTCCCGTCCGGCAGGTAGCGCACGAGGTCTCCCGTCGAGTACAGCCGCTCGCCGGGCGCCGTGCCGAAGGGATCGGGGATGAAGCGCTCGGCGGTCAGCTCCGGCCGTCCCAGGTAGCCGCGCGCCAGGCCCACGCCGCCCACGTACAGCTCTCCCACCACGCCCACCGGCACCGGCTCCAGCGCCGGGCCCAGCACGTAGAGCCGCACGTTCGGGAACGGGCGGCCGATGCTCAACCGCTTCGGATCAACCTCCGCGGTGATGGTGGCGCAGACCGTCACCTCCGTGGGGCCGTAGGCGTTGAGGAAGCGCCGGCCGGGCTTCCACCGCCGCACCAGTTCCGGCGAGCAGGCCTCACCCGCGGAGATCACCGTCTCCAGCGCGGGCAGTCCCTCGGGCTCCAGCTGCGCCAGCACCGAGGGGGTGAGGGTGACGGCGGTGATGTGCTGCTCCCGCAGCGTCGCCAGCAGGGGGGCTCCGGGCATGAGCGCCTCGCGCGGGGCCAAGCAGAGCCGGGCGCCAGCGAGGAGCGTGGAGAACACCTCGCACACGGAGGCGTCGAAGCCGGACGCGGCGAACTGGAGCACCCGGCTGTCCGGCCGCACGCCGTGCGCGTCGATGGCCGCCAGGGCGGTGTTGCACAGGCCCCGGTGGTGGAGCAGGGTGCCCTTGGGCTTGCCGGTGGAGCCGGAGGTGTAGATGACGTAGGCGAGGTTGTCCTCTCCCACGCCGCTCTCCACGTTGCCGCCCGGCTCCCGCTCGATGCGCTCCCACTCCTCATCCAGGCACAGGACGTAGGCCACGCGCAGGTTGAGCGGCTCCACCAGCTCGCGCCGCGTCACCATCACCGCCAGCCAGGCGTCCTCGGCCATGAACTCCAGGCGCTCCGCGGGCAGGGTGGGATCCATCGGTAGGTATGCGCCACCGGCCTTCAGGATGCCGAGCAGCCCGATGACCATCTCCAGCGAGCGATCCATCAGCAGGCCCACGACGACCTCGGGGCCCACGCCGCGGCGCCGCAGGGCGCGGGCGAGTTGATTGGCGGAGTGGTTGAGCTCGCGGTACGTCAGGGAACGTCCCTCGAACGACACGGCGATGGCGTCCGGAGTGCGCTCGGCCTGGCGCTCGAACAGGTGGTGGGCGCAGACGCCGCGCGGGACGTCCACGCCGGTCCGGTTCCAGTCCACCAGCAGCTCGCGGCGCTCGTGCTCGGGCAGCAGCGGCAGCAGGGACAGCCGCTGGCCGGGATTCGCGGCGATGCCCTCCAGCAGCGTCCGGAGGTGCTCCACCATCCGGGCCGCCGTCGAGGGCTCGAACAGGCCGGAGTTGTACCGCAGGCTTCCGGAGAAGCCCCGGGCCTCCTCGGAGAGCGACAGGATGAGGTCGAACTGCGAGGTCCGGATCTCCGTCTCCACGGGCCGGAGCGTCAGTCCGGGCAGCTCCAGCGCGGGCAGCTCCTCGTTGAGCACGAACCACACCTGGAACAGCGGCGAGCGGCTGGGATCGCGCTCGGGCTGCAGCTCTTCCACCAGCTTCTCGAAGGGGAGATCCTGGTGGGCATAGGCCTCCAGCGTCACCTGGCGCGCCTGGGCGAGCAGCTCGCGGAAGGTCATGCCCTCCGAGGTCCGCGCGCGGAGCACGAGGGTATTCAGGAAGAAGCCGATGAGCCCTTCCAGCTCGGTCTGGTTGCGGCCCGCGATGGGCGAGCCGACGGTGAGGTCGCTCTGCCCCGAGTACCGGGAGAGCAGCACCTGGAAGGCGGACAGCAGCGTCATGAACGGTGTGACGCCCTCGCGGCGGCTCAGCTCCCGGAGCGCACGGGACAGCGGCTCGCCCAGGTGCAGCGGGACGCTCGCGCCCCGGAAGCCCTGCACCACCGGACGGGGGTGATCCGTGGGGAGCTCCAGGGCGCGCGGTGCGCCCGCGAGCTGCTGACGCCAGTACGCCAGCAGCGTCTCCAGCGCCTCGCCCTGGAGCCAGCCGCGCTGCCAGACCGCGTAGTCCGCGTACTGGAGCGGCAGCTCCGGCAGTGGCGTGGGTTGCCCGCGGGAGAAGGCCTCGTAGAGCGCCGCCACCTCGCGCAGCAGCAGGCCGATGGACCACCCGTCCGAGGCGATGTGGTGCATCGTCACCAGCAGCACGTGCTCGCGCTCGCCCAGCTTCAGCAGCGCCGTCCGGAGCAGGGGCCCCTGGGAGAGCTCAAAGGGCCGCTGCGCCTCCGCATCGGCCCGCTTCAGCACCTCCGCTTCGCGCTCCGCCTCCGGCAGCCCGCTCAGATCGACGAGCGCCAGCTTCAGCGGCTCCGCCGGGGCGGCCGTCTGGACGGGCCCTTCCGCGCTCGCGGAGAACCGCGTCCGGAGGATCTCATGCCGGCGGAGGAGCTCCCCGAGGCTCCGCTCGAGCGCCGCCACATCGAGCGGCCCCTCCAGCCGGGCCAGGCCGGGCATGTTGTAGAGGGTATGGCCCGGCATGCGCTGCTCGACGAGCCACAGCCGCTGCTGCGCGAACGAGAGCGGCGAGGCTTCCCGCCGTGCCATCCGCTGGGGCGGCGGCACCCGCAGGCCCTGGCGCGCGCGCACCGCGGCCTCGATCGTCCGGGCCAGGCCCGCGACCGTGGGAGCCTCGAAGAGGGCGCGCAGCGGCAGCTCGACCTGGAAGGCCGTGCGGACCCGGGAGATGACCTGCGCCGCGAGCAGCGAGTGGCCTCCCTGCTCGAAGAAGGACGTGTGGAGCCCCACCTGCTCCTGGCGCAGCACCTGCGACCAGAGCCCCGCGACGGCCTCCTCGATGGGCGTGCGCGGCGTGGCCGGGGGCTCGCCCGTTCCGGACCAGGCCACGGCCGGCAGTGCCCGGCGATCCACCTTTCCGCTGGGTGTCAGCGGCAGCGCCTCCAGCGTCACGAAGGCCGAGGGGATCATGTAGTCGGGGAGCGACGCCTTCACGAAGGCGCGCAGCTCTCCCACGTGGACCTCGTGTCCGGGCCTCGCGACGACGTAGGCGGCCAGCCGCTTGTCGCCCGGCGTCTCCTCGCGGACGTCCACCACCACGTCCTGAAGCTCCGGCCTGCGCCCGAGCACCGCCTCGATCTCTCCCAGCTCGATGCGGAAGCCGCGCAGCTTCACCTGGTTGTCGGCGCGGCCGAGGTACTCCAGGTCCCCGTTGGGGAGGAAGCGGACGAGGTCCCCGGTGCGGTACAGGCGGGCGCCGGGCTCATCACTGAAGGGGTGGGGGACGAAACGCTCGGCGGTGAGCTCCGGGCGGCCCAGGTAGCCGCGGGCCAGACCCACGCCACCGACGAACAGCTCACCGGGAACGCCCGGGGGAACGGGCCGCAGATCCCTCAGGACATACACCTGCACGTTCGGCCAGGGGAAACCGATGGTGGGCCGCTGCGCGGAGACGTCCGGCCGCAGGGTGGCGCAGACGGTGACCTCGGTGGGGCCGTAGGCGTTGAGCAACGTGCGGCCCGGGCGCTTCCACCGGGAGACGAGCTCCGGCGTGCAGGCCTCTCCGGCGGAGATGATCGTCTCCAGCGCCGGCATCCCCTCCGGAGCCAGCTGGGCGAGCACGGAAGGCGTCAGCGTCACGTGGGTGATGGCCTGGCGCTCCAACACCGTGCGCAGGGGCTCTCCCGGCATCATCTCGTCGCGGGTGGCCAGGCACAGCCGCGCGCCACCGAGCAGCGTGGAGAAGATCTCGCAGACGGAGGCATCGAAGCCGGGGGCGGCGAACTGGAGCACCCGGCTGTGCGGCTTCACGCCGTGGGCCCCGGCCGCGGCCAGGGCCGTGTTGCACAGGCCCCGGTGCGTGAGCAGCGTGCCCTTGGGCCTGCCGGTGGAGCCGGAGGTGTAGATGACGTAGGCCAGGGTGTCGCCGTCCACGTCCACGTCGAGCGGGCCGGCGGGCTGCGCGGCCTCCTCGTCACGCAGGGCCTCCAGCAGCACCACGCGGGGACTGTCACCGAGCCGCTCCACCAGCGGGCGCTCGGTGAGCACCAGGGGCGCCCCGGTGTCCTCGAGCATGAAGGCGAGCCGCTCCGTGGGGAGCGAGGGATCCAGGGGGACCCAGGCGCCGCCGGCCTTGAGGGTGGCGAGGATGCCCACCACGAGCTCGACGGAGTTGTTCAGGCACAGGCCGGCCACCGTCTCCGGGCCCACGCCGCGCGCGCGCAGGACCCGCGCGAGCCGGTTCGCGCGCTGATCGAGCTCCCGGTAGGTGAGCGTCAGCGCTCCCGACGAGACGGCCGGTGCGTCCGGGGTGCGCTCCACCTGCCGCTCGAAGAGGCGGTGGGCGCCGGTCTCCCGGGTGAGCTCGCGGCCGGTGTCGTTCAGTGCTTCCAGGAGCTGGTGCCGCTCCTCGACGGTGAGCAGCGGCAAGGCTCCCAGCCGCTGGCCGGGATCGGTCACCACGCCGTCGATCACGGTGCGCAGGTGGCCGATCAGCCGGGTGAGGGTGTCCGGCTCGAACAGATCGGTGCTGTACTCCAGCCGGCCCTCGAGTCCCCGCGGCGTCTCGGTGAAGGCGAGCGCGAGGTCGAACTTCGAGGTGCCGCTGTCCAGCTCGAGCACGCGCGAGGTGGCGCCCGGCAGCTCCAGCTCCGCCACCGGCGCGCCCTGCAGGACGAGCATCACCTGGAAGAGCGGAGACCTGCCGAGGTGCCGCTCCGGCCGCAGCTCCTCCACCAGCTTCTCGAAGGGGACGTCCTGGTGGGCGTAGGCCTCGAGCGTCGTCTGGCGCACGCGGGCGAGCAGCTCGCGGAAGGTGAGCCCGGCGCCCAACCGGGTGCGGAGGACGAGCGTGTTGACGAAGAAGCCGATGAGCCCTTCCACCTCGGCGCGGTTGCGGCCGGCGATGGGGGTGCCCACGCTGATGTCGTCCTGGCCGGAGTAGCCCTGGAGCAGCACCTGGAACGCCGCGAGCAGCGTCATGAACAGCGTGGCGCCTTCTTCCTGGCCCACCTTCTTCAGCGCGTCCACCTGGGCCGCGGGCAGGAGGAACCCGAGCGTCTGGCCGCGGTACGTCTGGACCGGGGGCCTGGGGTGATCCGTGGGCAGCTCCAGCAGCGGCGGGGCCCCGGCGAGCTGGCCGCGCCAGTACGCCAGGCGGGACTCGAGCGCATCGCCCTGGAGCCGCGCCCGCTGCCAGGCCGCGTGGTCCGCGTACTGGAGGGACAGCTCCGGCAGGGGAGAGGGCCGGCCGGCCACGGCGGCGCCATGGAGCGCGGCGACCTCCCGCGCGAGGATGGACATGGACCAGCCATCCGTGACGATGTGGTGCATCACCAGCAGCAGCACGTGCCGGTGCTCGCCCGTCCGCAGGAGCGTGACGCGCAGCAGGGGCCCACGGGCCAGATCGAACGGCGCTCGGGCCTCCTCGGCGGCGCGCCGCTTCGCCTCGGCCTCCCGGGCGTCCTCGGGCACGCCGCGCAGATCCACCTGGGCGATGGGGAGGGGCGCGGCGGGGGAGATCGCCTGACGGGGCTGTCCGGTGTCGGCGGGGAACACCGTGCGCAGCGCCTCATGGCGCCGGACGGTCTCCGCGAAGGCCCACTCCAGCGCGGACAGCTCGAGCCGTCCCTCCAGCTCCACGGCGGCGGCGATGTTGTAGAGCGGGCTCCCGGGCTCGAGTTGATCCAGCAGCCACAGCCGCTGCTGCGAGAACGAGAGCGGCAGCGGCCTCTCGCGCTCCACCCGCGCGAGGGGCTGGCCAACGGTGGCCTCCGAAGCGGCTCCCTTTCCCGCGAGCTGTTGCACCAGCTCCTCGAGGGTCGGGCCGCGCAGCAGCGCCTCCATGGGCAGCACCACGCCGAGCGCCCGCTCGATCTCGTGCGCCAGCTCCACGGCCGCGAGCGAATCGAGACCCTGGCGCGTCAGCGGCTCGGCCGGCTCCAGCTCCTCCAGCCGGACCCGCAGGCGCGCGGCGGCGATGGCGCGCAGCCAGGCCATGAGCTCACCGGGCGAGGCGCCTGGCGCGGGCAGCGGCAACCTGGCGGCGGGAGCTTCTCCGGACTCCCCGGCCTCCTCGTGCCAGCTCCACACCGGCCGGAGCGCCTGCTGCAGGAAGCCCTCGCGGCAGGCACGGCGCTGGATCTTCCCGCTGGACGTCTTGGGGATGCTGCCGGGCTCGAGCAGCACGAGCGCGTGGAGCTGCACCTCATGCGCCTCGGCGAGCGCCTGACGCACGGCCCCCAGCACCTCCTCCAGCTTCTCCGGCAGCTTGCGCGGATCCACCTCCTGCACGATGACGAGCCGCTCACCGCCGCTGCCCTCGATGGCGAACGCCGCGCCGCAGCCCGGCCGCAGCGCGCGGTGGCTGCGCTCCACCGTGAGCTCGAGGTCCTGCGGGTAGTGGTTGCGGCCGCGGAGGATGATCAGATCCTTGAGCCGCCCGGTGACGAAGAGCTCGCCGTCGATGAGCGTGCCCAGGTCACCGGTGCGCAGGTAGGGGCCCGCGCCGTCCGCGGTGCGCGCGTGGAAGGCCTGCTCCGTCTCCTCCGGCCGGCGCCAGTAGCCCTTCGCCACGCTCGGGCTGGAGAGCCAGAGCTCGCCCACGGCGCCATCGGGGCAGCGCTCGAGCGTGGAGGGGGACACGATGAGGATCTCCCCGTCCGGCAGTACCCGGCCGCAGCCGACCAGGGTGCGCGCGCCGGGCTGGCCCTCGCGGACCGTCACCGCGCGGCTGCGCTCCAGCTCCGCCGCGTCCAGCGCCTTGCGGATGGGCAGCGTGGAGGCGGCGCCACCCGAGACGATGAGGGTGCTCTCGGCCAGGCCGTAGCAGGGGTAGACGGACTCGGGGCGGAAACCGTGGGGCGCGAACGCCTCGGTGAAGCGATCCAGCGTCTCCGGGCGGATGGGCTCCGCGCCGCAGAAGGCCACCTTCCAGCGCGACAGCTCCAGCCCCTCCCGCTCCTCGGGAGACATCTTCCGGACGCACAGCTCGAAGGCGAAGTTCGGGCCTCCGGAGATGGTGGCGCCGAAGCGGGACACCGCCTGGAGCCACCGGGCGGGCCGCCGCAGGAACGTGAGCGGCGACAGGAGCGCCACGGGGAAGCCCGCGTACAGCGGCTGCAGGATGCCGCCGATGAGGCCCATGTCGTGGTACGGCGGCAGCCAGATGACGCCCTGGCTGTCTCGCTCCACCTGGAAGGCGTGCGAGATGTGCTTCAGGTTGTGGAGCAGGTTCTCGTGGCTCAGCATCACGCCCTTGGGCGTGCCGGTGGAGCCGGAGGTGTACTGGAGGAAGGCCAGCGAGCCCGCGTCGAACCCGGGCCGGCGCCAGCCCGCCTCGAGCCCCTCGGGCAGCTCGTCGGTGGCCACCCACTGCAATGCCTTCAGCTCGGGGGCCTGCTCGAAGAGCGCCTCCACCATGGACACGATGAAGCCCGTGGTGAGCACCACCGAGGCCTCCGCGTCCCGGATGATGGCCCGCAGCCGCGGCAGGGTGCGCTCCAGGCGCGAGGGATCCGGCGGGTACGCCGGCACCGCGGGCAGCCCCGCGTAGAGGCAGCCGAAGAAGCCGGCGATGTACTCGAGCCCCGGCGGATACAGCAGCATGGCGCGCTCGCCCGCGCTGGAGTGCTGTCGCAGGTGCGCGGCGATCCGGCGCGCCCGCTGATCCATCTCCGCGTACGTGAGCGTGAGCTCCTCGCCCTCGTCGTCCCCGAGGAAGGTGTAGAGCCGCTGGTCCGCATGCTCCGAGGCGCGGGCCTGGAGGATGTCGACAAGGGTTCCGGACCGACCCTGGAGATCGGTTGTATCGGCGAGGATGCGCATGATGCCTCTTGGACTCACATGCTGAGCCTTCGCTCGCACCCCGTGGGTGGGCGGCGGCTGCGGATGGGATCAGTGGGGCCGCAATCCTTAGCACAACACTGTTTTCCTGCGTAGCCGTGAAATTCCAGTGAGACTCGGGTGACACTGTGACTGCGAGTGTGATACGAGCAGGCCCCTGACGACGCACAAGGAGCCGTGCCACGACCATGCCCCCCGCTTGGATGAGGACGCACGTTGTAACGATTTTGTTACTGGCGGCGGGGACGGCCCATGCCCAATCGGGCCGGAACGAGATTTCACTGGGAGTCTCCACCTTCAATTACAGCTCATACCTGCGGAAGTCGGTGGATTTCCGGACGTTGGACGTGAGCTATCACCGGCGCGTGGGGAGCTCGGGGTTCTGGCGCGCGGTGCGTCTGGGCGGGGGGTTGCGCACGGGCCTGCCGGTCAGCGAGGCCCGGTTTCCGGGGGAGCTCTTCGTCCAGGCGCAACTGACGGCGCGCTTCGGTTTCTGGGAGCCCTCGGTGGGGCCGGAGCTGGGGCTCACCGGCTTCGCGAGGCTGGATCGGCGGCTCCCGTTCCCCTCGGTGCAGCTCTACCAGCAGGAGGACGCGGACGTGGGCCCGTTGTACGTGGCCCTGAATGCCTCGCCGCTGCGCTTCCGTTTCGGCATGTTCCTCGTGAACGCGATGGAGCTCCAGGTGGGTACCAGCACACCGCCGCTGGGCGTGACGACGCGCCTGTACCTGGGTCTGCTGCGGTTGGGAGTCGCGCTATGAATCGGCTGTTCGTGTTCGTCCCCGTCCTGCTGGGTGCGCTCTGGAGCGTGTCCTGCTCCAAGTCCCTGATCGACAACGCCCAGGTGGAGGCGATCCGGCCGCTGGTGGAGCAGGTGGAGCAGCAGCGGTTGATGGACTTCGTGGTGGAGGTGACGAACGTCCGCAAGAGCAAGGAAGAGCAGCCGTTGGACTGTGCCCTGCTGGGCCGGTCTCCCAACTCGTCGCTCTGCTCGCTCACGCGCAAGCTGAGTGGGGAGATCCTCCAGCGGCGCTTCGAGTCGGCGGGGCTGCGGATCTCACACCAGACGGGTGGGACGGAGCCGTTGACGACGTCCAACATCATCGCCGAGCTGCCCGGCGTCACGCATCCCGAGGAGATCATCCTCGTGGGCGCGCACTATGACGCGGTGTACCAGGGGGCGGACGACAACACCTCCGGCACGGCGGCGATGGTGGAGATGGCCCGCATCCTGTCCCAGTACAAGTTCGACCGCACCATCCGCTTCGTCGGGTTCGACCTGGAGGAGCTCGGGCTGATCGGCAGCCTGCGGTACGCGGACACGATCAAGGGCGAGCGCATCTACAGCTCCATCGTCTTCGACGGCATCGGGTATTACGACTTCACGCCCGGCTCCCAGCGCTCCATGCCCGGGCTGCCCACCCCGGAGGCCGGCGACTTCCTGACGGTCATCGCCGACGAGCTCTCCCACCCGCGTGCCGCCGAGCTCTTCACGCTCAACGAGCGGTTGGGGCTGATGAAGGTGGTCCCCATCCTGGTGCCGCGGGATGGCACGTTCACCATGGGCGGCGCCCTGCAGCGCAGCGATCACAGCTCGCTCTGGGCGGTGGGTCACCCCGCCATGTTCCTCACCGACACCGCCAACTTCCGCAACCCCCACTACCACCGGCCCACCGACACGGTGGACACGCTGCACCCGGAGATGTTCCGCAAGGCGGTCCAGGTCTCGCTGGCGGCGGTGGCGCTCTGGGCGGGAGGTCCCCGATGAGCCGCGCCCGTACGCTTGTCCTCGCGCTCGGGGTGCTCGCTGGAGCCGAGGGACGGGCCCAGGAGCCCGGGGCCCTGAGTGGGGACGTGCCCGCCGCGAACGCGCCGGCCTGGCTCGCGGGCCATCGGTTCTCCGTGTATCTGCCGGCGGGAGCGCAGGTGTACCTCTCCGACACGCGCACCGCCGGTGGTATTGGCGGAGGCGTGGGGCTGCGGGACACCTTCCAGGAGCGCTTCATCCTCCAGGTGGACGCCACCTACCACATGCTGGTGGGCAACTCGGTGGTGCTGCGGGCGGGAGCGGGGATCCAGCGTCGGGGCGTGTACACCCCGGCCGTGCTCGTGACGCTCTCCACCTTCGTGGGAGACCGGCTGACGTTCCTCACGCCGGCTCATCCCAGCGTGCCGGTGGTGCCGCCGTACGCGTTGGGCCTCCAACTCGCTCCGCTGCGCTTCACCTACGAGGGCATGCAGGTGTCGCTGGCGGAGGTGGGAATCGGCGCGGGCCTGGAGTTCCCCGGCGTGGGGTTCGCCTACCGGCTGGGGGTGCTCGAGGTGAGCATCCCCCTGGAGTGACTCCCCCGGGAATGACTCACCCCGCCAGCGCGCGGTAGGTGGCCTGGGGCCGGGGGGACCGGATGAGGCGCTCGACGAAGTCGACGACGTTCGCCTTCTTCTCGGCCTCGCGGAAGACGGCCTGCATCCGCTGGATGTTCTGCTGGTAGCCCGGCTTGGAGGTGATCTCCTCCAGGGCGGCCCGCAGCGTGTCTCCGTTGAGCTGGAAGTGGTGCATGCGGGTTCCAATGCCGTGGAACACCACGCGCGCGGAGATGCCCGGCTGGTCCACCTTCTGGGGGATCACCACCATGGGCACGCCGAAGTAGATGCACTCCTTCACGGTGTTGAAGCCGCCGTGGTTCACCATGGCGCAGGCCCGCTGGAGCAGCTTGAGCTGGGGCGCCGATCTGACGGCGATGACGTTGGGGTGCTTCTGGTGCAGCGTGGCCGGATCCGTCTTGCGGCCCACGTTCAGCACGCATGTCCAGTCCGGCCGTCTGGCCGCCACCTGGAGCGCGGCCTCCTGGAAGCTGCGCTCCCGGGCCTCGCTGTACGCCATGCTCCCCATGGAGAAATAGACGAGCGGCTTGCCCTCGGGGACGAGCTCCCAGGGGAAGTCCGGCTCCTGCCGGTGCACGTCGACGGAGGGCTCCAGGTACTGGAAATCACCCTTCCAGGGCTCGCCGAAGTCGACGAACTCGCGAGGGCACAGGATGATCTCCGGCAGGAGCGGGCCCGGGCTCATGCTGCGCAGATCCATCTGGCTGTCCGGGACGCCGTACCTGCGAGCGATCCGGGCGAGCATGAGGCGCTGCGGCGAGTTGTACCCCAGCGCGACCCTTATCCGCTGCTTCAGCATCGAGTTCATCCACCGCAGCCACGCGTAGCGGATGCCCACCTTCGTGAACAGGCGGCCATCCGGGAGGATGAAGGAGAACATGGGCGGCTTGGAGTAATCCAGGCGCATGGGGAGGCTGGTGTTGAGCAGCACGGTGGGCACGCCGAGGCCGTGCGCGATCGTCGCGGGCTGCGGGAACAGGATGTCGCAGATGAGGATGTCCGGCTTCAGCCCGGTGATGACCTGATCCAGCGCTCCGTCGTGCATGGCCTGGAGCACCTTCGTCTCGCGCCGCGCGGCCTCGCGGGCGAACGCCTTGAGCGCCTTTCCCTTCAGCGTGCTGGCCAGGGTGACGGCGTTCTCGAAGTAGCCCTTGGGGCAGACCTCCTCGAGCACCACGTGGAACTCGAAGCCCTGGGCCCGTACGCGCTCCTCCAGGTCCCGGATGCCGCAGTAGATGACGTGGTGGCCGCGGGCCCGGAGATCTCTCGCGAGCTTCAGCGTGGGGTTGAGGTGTCCGCTCTCGGGAATGGGGGTGATGACGATGGTGGCCATGCTATCTCCAAGGGGGCTCAGGCAGAGGTGCTCGCGGCGGGGGCCGGAAGGCTCGCGCGGGCGATGACATCGGCGACGCGCAGGGCCATCTTCCAAAGCGGATTTCCCCGATAACCTATCACAGGCAGTCGGTGCTACCGCCAGTCACAATGTGAGGGGAGAAGGCGCTGTGGCCGGGCCTTACGGAGGCGGGGGAGGCGTGCCGCCATACCCGTCAGGCCTCAGGATCGGGGTCGCGTTCCGTAGAGAGCGCTCAGGTCGTTCGCGAGTGCTCCGAGCCGGGCGCGCAACTCCGGTGGCTCCAGGACCTCGGCCCCACGGCCGAGCAGGACGAGCTGAGAGAGCGCAATCGAGAGGCGCTCGAAGTCGATCGTCACTGTGCCCACGCGGATGCGCTCCCGCTCCGAGCCCGGGCGCATCGCCGCGAGCGCCTCGGCTCCCTCGGCGGTGAGCCGCAAGGTCACCTCGTAGCGGGCCCGCTGGGTCGCGAACCGCTTGCACCAGTCCTTCCAGAAGGCCCGGAGCTCGAACTCCGCGGGCCGCGCGAACGTATCCGTGAGCATGCGCGCCCCCTCCACCCGTGCACCGCGGAAGACCTTCGTCACGCCCTGGTCGTCGGCGACGAGGTACCAGTGGTCTCCCTTGATGACCAGGCCGTAGGGGTCCACCACGCGGGTGCTCCGCGCGCCCTCGAAGTCGCGGTAGGCCAGCCGGACCTTCCGATCCTGGAACACTGCCTCCCGGAGCACGGTCAGGTGCGGTACCGGATCCTTCTCGCCGAACCACGAGGACCCGTCGATGTGGAGCCGTTGCCGGGCGTGCTCGGCGGCCGTCCGCTGCACGCTGGGGAGCGCCGCGGCGAGCTTCACGAGCGCCGACCGCAACGGGCCCGCCAGCCCGAGGTCATCCAGGGCATCGATGGGATGGGCGCTCGCGAGCGCCTGGATCTCCGGCCCGGTGAGTCCCGTGAGCTGGGTGCGCCAGCCCGGGAGCAGCCCGATGCCGCCGGTGGAGCCGGGCTGGGCATACACGGGGACTCCCGCGGACGAGAGCGCATCCAGGTCCCGGTAGATGGTGCGTGGCGACACCTCGAGGCGCCGCGAGAGCTCCTCGGCCGTGTGCCGCCGTTCGTCCTGGAGCAGGAGCATCAGACTCACCAACCGGTCCGCGCGCATGAAAAACAGCGTAACGCCCATTCCTGACAGGAGGTGTCAACAATCGCCCTTTAGGGTCGCCGCCCTCATCTTGAAGACGTGGACGCTGGAGGGAGACGCCATGAAGAAGACGCTGGAAGGAAGAATCTGCCTGGTCGCGGGAGCCACACGGGGGGCGGGGCGCGCGATCGCCTGCACGCTGGGCGAGGCCGGGGCGACCGTCTACTGCACGGGCCGCAGCACGCGCGCGCAGACGGAGCGGGGAAAGGGCCCGGGCCCGCTGCTCGAGCTGGATCGGCGTCCCGAGACGATCGAGGAGACGGCCGAGTGGGTCACCGCGCGAGGGGGCAGGGGGATCGCCATTCGTGCGGACCACACGGTGGAGTCCGAGGTCGAGGCCCTCTGTGCGCGCATCCGCGCCGAGCAGGGCCGGCTGGACGTGCTCGTGAACGACATCTGGGGTGGGGACGAGCTGACCGAGTTCGGAGCGCCCTTCTGGAAGCTCTCCCTCGAGAAGGGACGCGTGCTGCTCGAGCGGGCCATCTGGACGCACATCGTGACGAGCCGCCATGCGGTGCCCCTCATGCTCGAGGGAGAGCGCGGGCTGATCATCGAGGTGACCGATGGCGACCACTTCGGCTATCGCGGCAACCTCTTCTACGACCTGGCCAAGATGTCGGTCATCCGCCTCGCCTTCGCGATGGCCAACGAGCTCCGGAAGAAGCCCGGGATGACGGCGCTCGCCGTGACACCGGGCTTCCTCCGCTCGGAGGCGATGCTCGAGCACTTCGGCGTCACCGAGGCGACGTGGCGGGATGGCGCGGCGAAGGAGCCCGACTTCATCGCCTCGGAGACGCCGTACTACGTGGCACGCGGGGTCGCGGCGCTCGCGGCGGATCCAGAAGTCCGGCGCAAGGCGGGCCGCGTCTTCAGCTCGTGGGATCTCGCCAAGGAGTACGGCTTCACCGACGTGGACGGGCGGAAGCCGGACTGGGCAACCCACTTCCGCGAGAAGTACGGGCGCGTCTATCCGGTGGCGGATGAGCGCGCGTACGCCTCGTGGTTCGACGGTCCCATCGACATCGCGTTCCCGGACTTCATCAAGGACTGAGACGAAGTCCGGGACGGAGGGCGCTCAGCCCCGCATCCAGCGGCCGTGGGAGAGGCCTACACCACGCGGTCGCGCAGGAATGGATAGCGCTCGCGCACCTCGGCCACGGTGCGCGTGTCGAGCGTGACGATGGGCACGCCGGACGCCGTCTCGGGCGCCATGTCCTCGCCCCAGGGGGTGAAGGCCGCCGAGCCGCCGTCATACGTGAGTCCGCCGCCGCTCCCGATGCGGTTCACCCCGATGAAGTAGCACTGGTTCTCGATCGCCCGGGCGCGCAGCAGCGCATCCCAGTGCGCGTGGCGCGCCGCCGGCCAGTTGGCGATGAGGACCATCGCGTCCACGTCCCGGGCCACCGCGCCGAAGAGCTCGGGGAAGCGCAGCTCGTAGCAGATGAAGAGCGCGGTCCGCACCCCGTCGATGAGCAGACAGGTGGGCCTGGTGCCCGCGCGGTAGTGCTCGTGCTCGCCGCCGTAGGCGAAGAGCCGCTGCTTGCGGTGCACCGCCGCCACCCGTCCCTCCGGATCGAAGGCGATCGCCGTGTTCACCGTGCGGGGAGCGGCCGTGTCCGAGCCCTCGTCCTCGCGCACGGCCACGCCGGCCACGAGCCAGACGCCGGAGCGCGCCGCCAGCTCACCCAGGCGGGACACCACGGGCCCCTGCAGCGGGGTGGCCTGCGACTTGTCCATGGTGAAGCCCGTGGTGGCCATCTCCGGCAGCACGACGAGCCGGGCCCCGCCCGCCTTCGCGCGGGTGATCAACGTCTCCGCGGCGGCCAGCGAGGCCTCCGGCGAGTGCCAGCCGATGTCGTACTGGCCCAGGGCCACGTTCAGGCGGTGGCTCATCGCGAAGCTCCACCGAGCAGCGCGGCGCGAAGCAGCTCCGCGCCCTCGTTCACCATCTTCGTGTCGCAGCTGAAGGCGAAGCGGATGGCGTTCTCGCACGAGTGGCCGAAGGCATCCCCCGGCGCGCTGCCAATGCCCTGCGCCGCCAGCCGGGCCGACAGCGCGTCCGCGTTGGCCACGTCCAGCCGCGAGTACAGGGACGGCTCCAGCTCCGCCCACACGTAGAACGCACCGCGCGGGGTGAAGGGGCGCACGCCCGGGATTCCCTCCAGCGCCTTCACCAGCACGTCGCGGCGCTGGCGGTACTCGGCGCGCATCGCCCGCAGGGGCTCCTGCGGCCCCGTCACCGCGGCCAGCGCGCCCCACTGCGCCAGGCTGTTCACGCCGTTGATGGTGCAGCGCAGCAGCTTCTGCACGCGCCTTTGCAGCAGCGGCCACGGGGTGTGCAGATAGCCCGTGCGCAGACCGCTCATCGCGTGGCTCTTGGAGAAGGAATAGACGCTGATGACGCGCTCGGCCCAGTCCCCGGCCAGCGAGGCGATGGAGTGGTGCACGTGCGGCTCATAGATGACGTCCTCGTAGGCCTCGTCCGAGACGATCCACAGGTCATGCTTGCGCGCCAGGGCGACAATGGCCTCCAGCGTCTCGCGAGGCATGACGGCGCCGGTCGGATTGTGGGGCGTGTTGAGGAAGATGGCCCGCGTGCGCGGGGTGATGGCCGCCTGGATGGCGTCGGGGCGGTAGGCGTAACCCTCCTCGGCGCGCACCGGCACGCCCACCGGCTTGCCACCGGCGAGCTTCACGTTCTCCGCCACCTCGGTCCACATCGGATCCGGGAGGATGACCTCGTCCCCGGGCGCGAGCAGCGCGCCGAAGGTCACGTACAGCGCGTGCATGGCGCCGTTGGTGAGGAACACCTGCTCGGCCGTGGCGCCCTGGATGCCGTTCTTCTGGCGCAGCTTGTCGGCCAGGGCCGCGCGCAGCTCCGGGATGCCGTCGTTGGGCACGTAGTGCGTCTTGCCCGCCCGCATCGCCGCGGCGATCGCCTCCGCCACGTGCGGGGCAATGGAGAAGCTGGGATCACCCGACTCGAAGCGGATGACCCGCTTGCCGGTTGCCTGGGCACGGAGCAGCCCCTCGCGGATCTGCACGATCTTCCCGAAGGAGATGGCGTCCAGGGTGTGGGCGGGAAGCTTCTCGGTCACGGCCGTTGACATCGTCTTGTGCTCCTCGGACTGCGGGTGGCGGGGGGAAACAGGTGGGGGGAAATAAAAAAGCCCACCAGCGGGGGGCTGGCGGGCTTGGAAACTGAATCCAGCGTCATAATGCGGTGCGGCAACGCCGCCGTCAACCATCAATACATTCCTACGAATTTGTAGGAATCCACCGGGGGAGCGACAAAAACGTAGGAAGAAGCGCCCGGCGCCTCCTTTCCAGGAGCGGGGAGGGCGCGGCGGACGTCCTCCCGGGTGCTCGGGAGGCTTCCTACGAATTTGTCGTTTCCCGGGCCGCGTCCGACAATTTTGTAGGGACCGGGTGGGCGAAAACTTTCGCCAGGCAGGCGTCTCCCGCCCCTGATTTCGAGGGGATGGGCTGCCCCCCCGGTCTGGCCCTCCGGTTGCACTGGCTTCGAGCCAGGCGGGCCCATGCGGCCCCAACCGTGCGAGGTGATGATGCCGGGCGGAATCGTCGGAGCGGACGTGGCATGGGTGCTCGTAGCGAGCGCCCTGGTGATGTTGATGGTGCCAGGGTTGGCGCTCTTCTACGGGGGCATGGTGCAGGGCAAGAACGTGCTCTCCACCCTCATGCACAGCTTCGGCGCCCTGGCGGTGGTGACGGTGGTGTGGGCGCTGTGGGGTTACTCGCTCGCCTTCGGAGAGAGCCACGGAGGGCTCATCGGCGGGGCCACCCACCTGTTCATGAGAGGGGTGGGGCAGGAGGCCAAGGGCACGCTGCCGCACATCCTCTTCTTCCTCTTCCAGGGCACCTTCGCCGCCATCACCCCCGCGCTCATCAGCGGGGCGTACGCCGAGCGGCTCAAGTTCTCCGCCTTCCTGCTCTTCACCGTGCTGTGGGCCACGTTCGTGTACGCGCCCGTGGCGCACTGGGTGTGGGCGCCGGACGGGTGGCTGCTGAAGCTGGGCGCGCTCGACTTCGCCGGGGGCGCCGTGGTGCACCTCACCAGTGGGGTGTCGGCGCTCGTGGTGGCGCTCGTGGTGGGCCGCCGCCGGGGCGCGCGGCAGCCCCCGCATAACCTCACCTTCACCCTGCTCGGCGCGGGGCTGCTCTGGTTCGGCTGGTTCGGCTTCAACGCGGGCAGTGCGCTCGCCGCCAACGAGCTGGCCGCCGTCGCCGCGGCCAACACCCACCTGGCGGCCGCGGCCGGCGCGGTGGCGTGGGGCCTCGTGGACCTGGTGCGTCTGAAGAAGGTGACGGCCCTGGGCGCCGCCAGCGGGCTCGTGGCCGGCCTGGTGGGCATCACCCCGGCCGCCGGCTTCGTCTCGCCCATGGGCGCGCTGGCCATCGGCTTCCTGGCCGGCGGGGTCTGCTACGGCGGCGTCCTCCTCAAGGAGCACCTCCGCTACGACGACGCCCTGGACGTCGTGGGCGTGCATGGCGTTGGCGGAGCGCTCGGCGCCCTGCTCACGGGCGTGTTCGCCACGGTGTCCGTCAATCCGGCCGGTGCCGACGGGGTGATCGCCGGGGGCAACTGGGCCCTGCTGGGCAAGCAGGCGCTCAGCATCCTGGCGGTGGCCGCCTTCTCCGCGCTGCTCACCTTCGTGCTCCTCAAGGTGGTGCAGGCGGTGGTGGGGCTGCGCGTGGACGCCGAGGCCGAGTACGAGGGCCTGGATCCCCACGTCCACGGCGAGCGCGCCTACCACACCGGCATCTCCCTGGGCGGCCACGGCATGACGCCGCGCGAGGCCTCGGCTCCGAAGGCCCGCGATCCGGAGAAGGCGCCGCTGGGCGCCGGCCCCGTGATGGAGGGTTGATCACCCGGCCTTGTTCAGCAGCTTCTGCCGGCGCCGCTTCGCGCCCGCCACCAGCAGCGTCTGGTAGAGCGTCGGCAGCGCGCGCTGCACCAGATCGATCAACACCGCGTCGGCGCCGATGAGCTGGCGCCGGCGGTTCTTGAGGATGGCCTGGAGGATGTTCTCGGCCGCCACCTCCGGGGTGGTGGCGAAGGCCTTCTCGAAGTCGCTGTTGGACGCCTCCTCCACCCAGCCCTTCCTCGCGGTGAAGCGGGCGCTGCGGGCGATGTTGGTCTTGATGCCACCGGGGTGCACGCTCGTCACGCCGATGGGGAGCCCTTCCACCTCGATCTCCTGGCGCAGCGCCTCGGTGAAGCCCTTCACCGCGAACTTCGCGGCGTTGTAGGCACCCTGCGTGGGCACGCCGATCAGCCCGAAGACGCTGGAGATGTTGACGATGTGCCCGTCCCCGGCGGCCTTGAGGTGCGGCAGGAAGGCCTTGGTGCCGTGCACCACGCCCCAGAAGTTGATGTTCATGAGCCACTCGAAGTCCTCGTAGCGCATGTCCTCGATGGTGGCGCCCAGGGCCACCCCGGCGTTGTTGATGATGATGTGGACGCCGCCGAGCTCGCGCGCGGCCTGGGCCGCCCAGGCCTCGACCTCCTCGCGTCGAGCCACGTCCACCCGGGCGGCGAGCACCTTGACGCCCGCCTGGCGGCACATGGCCTCCGTCTCGGCCAGCCCCGTCTCGTTCACATCCGAGATGGCGACATGGCAGCCCTTGCGCGCCAGCAGCCTCGCCGTGGCCCGGCCGATGCCCGAGCCCGCGCCAGTGATCGCCGCGACCTTGCCCTGCACTGTCTTCATTTCCGACTCCCGGTGGGGTGGCGGGACTGTGGTACGGTCCGGTACCAGATGCAAGCGCCCCCCGAGTCAGGCGGCCTCCGCCCCGGAAGTGATGGAACCCCGAGCCGGGATCGGCTGCTCCAGGGGCTGGCGGCCGCCATCACCGAGAAGGGCTACGCCGCCACCACCATCGCGGACATCGTCCGGCACGCCCGGGTGTCCAAGCGCACCTTCTACGAGCACTTCGCGGACAAGGACGCGTGCTTCCTCGCCTCGTACGTGGCGGCCAGCGAGGAGACGCTGCGGGCGATCGACACCGCCTCCGCGGCCCCGGGCCTCTCGTGGAAGGAGCGGCTCCAGGCGGCGACGCGCGCGTACCTGGACGCGCTCGAGGCGAGGCCCGCGCTGACGCGGACGTATCTGTTGGAGATCCACGCCGCCGGCCCGCGCGCGCTCCAGCTGCGGCGCGAGGTGCACCAGCGCTTCGCCGAGCAGCTGAGGGGCCTGGTGCGGAGGGCGCGCGAGGAGAACCCGGAGCTGCGCGCGCTCTCACCCGCGATGGCGACGGCGCTCGTCGGAGGCATCAACGAGCTGGTGCTCGTCGCGGCCGAGAAGGGACGCGCGGGCCAGCTCCGCGAACTGGCGGACACGGCGGTGGAGCTGGTGCGCGCGGTGCTCGTGGCGCCGGAGACGTAGGCGGCCGGGCCTATTGCTGGACGGAGGCGTGATCCGCGTTGTCGACGATGGAGCGCGCTCCGGCGGCGCGGGCGCAATGGGCGCAGCAGTAGAAGGTGCCGTTCGCCTCGATGCCGTGGCCCAGCACCTTGCAGCTGCAGTGATCGCAGACGGGCGCCAGCTTGTGGATGGCGCACTCGAAGCTGTCGAAGGTGTGGGTGACGCCCGCGGTGATGACCTGGAAGGCCAGGTAGTAATCGTTGCCACAAACCTCGCACTTGGCCATGGAAGCCTCCTGCGAGGAGTGTGGGTCCGCTCACGTCCCGCGTCAGCCGCTGGTCCTCGCCCGGGCCTTCAGCCGCTCGCCTGTCCGCCCGCGCCGGCGGTGGGGCTTCACGGCGTGAAGCGCTCGATGTCAGCGGTGTACCCCTGGGGGCCCGTCAGCTGAACTCGATGCCCAGCGCCTCGCTCGCGAAGCGGGACATGCGTTCGATGAGGTGCTTGTTCTCGTCCACGACGCTGCGGCCGGCCCTGTTCATCTCCGCCTCCAGCCGCTCGTTGCAGCGCAGATCCAGGCAGAGATTCACACCCACGCGGCGCTTGGAATCGACGTCCGTGGTGAGCAGGCCGATCTGATCCGCCGAGCCAGCCGTCCGGCACCAATCACACACCCGGACCGCCAGGGCCTTGTCTCCCTGCTGATCCCGGCGGAAGGCGATACCCGTGGGCCGCTTGCCGCCCGGCGCGGTGAACACCAGGAACACGCGCACCCCGTACGGATCCACCCACGCCAGGTAGTCACGGACGAAGAGGGGCAACTGGGTGCCCTTGGGCAACTCCACGTACTTGCGATCCCGTGAACGGAACGCGCTCAGCAGCTCTTTCTCTGTCTCGATACGGAACATGGACTCCTCCCCCACCACCGTGACGCGCGATGGCGCCGGTGACTGACTACGCTTCCCCCGTTTCGTGGCCGAAGATCTCCCCCGGGTTCGGCGCCGCTGGCCCCTCGGCGGGCTTCTTGACGAGCGAGCGCGCCCAACGGCCCGAGGCGTAATACGTCATGCTCACGACGAGCGAAACGACGAAGCTCAGGGAGATGGCGTACCACACGCCCGTCACGCTCTCCATGCGCCGCGACAGCCACCAGGCCACGGGGACGCGCACCACCCAGAGGCTGACCAGCGTGAACACCGTCGTCGTCAAGGTGTGTCCCGCCCCGTTGATGATGCCGTTGCTGACGAAGATGAGGGCGAAGAGGACGTAGGTGCTTCCCACGATGTGCAGGTAGGAGATGCCGGGCGCGATGACGGCGGGATCCGAGATGAAGATGCGCAGGAGCGCCTCCGGGAACGCCACGGCCAGGGCGGAGATGACCAGGGTGATCCCTCCGCTGAACAGACAGCCCCAGAAGAAGACCTCGCGCACGCGGTGGTGGTGGCCCGCCCCGAGGTTCTGCGCGGTGAGCGTCGAGATGGCCATGCCAAAGGTCATGGCCGGCATGAAGGCGAGCTGATCGATGCGGGAGGCGGCGCCGAAGGCGGCCGTGGCGATCTCCCCGAAGCCGTTGACGATGCCCGTCACCAGCACCATGCCGATGGAGACGAGCGACTGCTGGACGGCCGAGGGCAGTCCGATGCGCAGCGTCTGCCGGGTGACGGGCCCCAGGTGGCTCAGGCGCGGCCAGGAGGGCGCGACGGGGACCTTCTTCCAGCGGAGGAAGCTGATCAGCGCGGTGAGGGCCACCGCCTGGGAGATCAAGGTGGCCCAGGCGGTGCCATTCAGCCCGAGCTTCGGCAGCCCCATCCACCCGAAGATGAGGAGGGGATCCAGGGCCGTGGTGAAGAGCACCGAGCCGAACTGGAAGTAGAGCGGCGTCTTGGAGTCGCCCACCCCCTGCAGCATGCTCCGGATCAGGAAGAGGCCGAAGCTGAAGGGCAGCGAGAGCAGGAAGATGCGCAGGTAGCTGACGGACGCGGCGAAGACCTGCGGCGGGGTGTCCATGGCGCGGAGGATGGCGGGCGCGAAGAGCTCGCCCAGGACGGTGAGCGCGAGTCCCAGCGCGTACGTCAGCACGGTGGAGCTGTCGACGACCTTGCGCAGCTCCTCCATGTTCCGGGCGCCGTAGTTCCGCGACACGAGGATGTTCGTCGCGAGGGTGAGCCCCATGCCGATGGCGAAGAGCACGAAGATGACGGGGAAGCTCACCGTCACGGCCGCGAGCGCCTCGTGGCCCAGGAACTTTCCGACCCAGATGGCGTTGATGAAGCTGTAGGCCGTCTGCAGGAAGCTCCCCATCAGCATCGGGATGGAGAAGGCGACCATGTGCTTGGGGATGCTGCCGGTCGTGAGGTCGCGTCCGAAGTTGGGTTTCATGCGTTCCTGGGTGGCGGGTTCCGCCCCGGCCCGAGCTTAACCGCGCGGGTGCTCGCTCCCTCGCTTTTCGAGGAGACGTTCATGGCTCCGGCGGTGATGAAGGAAATAACGAAAATGCATAGCTCGGCCGCGAGGGGTCTCTTTTTGAACGAGAGCGGGCTCACGCCGCATTTCGCGGCTGACCAATACCAATCTCACAAATTGAAACATGAAGAATCTTGTCACGTCTGTCGTCTGTGCGGCTGCTTGTGCTTCTCTCCTGGGTGCGTGTGGCCCTGCCATCGAGGAAGGTGAGCCGCTCGAAGGCGCGGCGCCCGCCGTCGCGAAGCCCACCACGTCTGACTCTGTCGATCTGGCCGCGTCCGAACTCGCGGCCGGGACGGTGCATGCGCAGACCCTCGTGGGGGACCTGGGCACTCGAATCGGCTCCCCTGTCGACACCTACGCCGCCATCAGCACGGCCTCCAACCAGTGGTCGGTCAGCTGCAACGGCGGGTCGTCGCGGGACATCTCCTGGGTGTGGACGGTGCCTGAAACGGGCTCGTACAGCTTCGGCACCGGCGGCTCGAACTTCGATACCGTCCTCCAGATCCGCCACCTCAGCAACACCTCGTCGATCATGGGCTGCAACGACGATTACGGAAGCGGCCTCCAGTCGAAGGTCACCCTCTCGGGCCTCGTCAAGGGCGTGAAGTTGTTGATCATCGTCGAGGGCTACGCTGGTGACTACGGCGACTACGCCCGTTTGAACATCATCAAGAACTAAGCCAGGAGGAGGAAGTCCTGTCTGGGGGGAGGTTCCGGTCGCGATGGGGAGCAACTGGTCCGATGGTCGGACCAGTTGGCTTGCCGCGCGACCGGAGGGTGCCTTGTACTTTCGAGGGCACCATGTGGCAGATGATGTACGGCCGTGTTGTCCTGTCCATCGTCTCCTCCGAGGAGCGCACCTTGACCCCAACACCGGGGCCCGGGCAATGAGGGTTCGATGAGGCGTGGCGTCGCGCTTCGTGACCTCCTGCGGCCTACTCCTCGCCCGCTCCCGTGAGCCCTGGTGCGTCCGGGGCGGGAGCATCCGTGGGGGCAGGGGACTTGCTGGGATCGAAGCGGGCCTCGCACTCGCGGATGCGCTCGTCCGTCAACGGCGTCTTCCGCGTGCCCGTCCGCATCTGCCGGCGCTTGATCTGCAGGTTGGGCTCGAAGCACTCGAGGTAGCCGGGAGGAGGCGTCCGGTCATGGGCCATGATGCGCTCCTTCAGCTTCTGCTCCTTCACCGGCGTGCGGGCCACCACCCGATCGTTGAGGCCGTGGTAGTCGATGATGATCACGTCCGGCAGCACCCACCCCGGGACGCCCACCGACCGCGTCACCAGCAAGGGCCGCTCCGGCAGGGCCAGCTTCTGCCCCTCCTCGCGCGTGGGGTACTCGTGGCTCCAGGTCTCGAAGAAGACCTTGTGCTCCTGGTGACGCATCCCCACGAAGTGCGAGATGAGCCAGTCCTGCTGGGCGTCGAACAGCTCCACCACCGGGCGCACCGGCGCCGGGAAGGCGTCGGCGATGGGCTGGCGGAGGCGGTACGTCTGCTTGCGCGTGGTGAGCTCCCGCGTCTTCGCGTAGTGCACCCACTGCACCGGCAGGCTCAGCAGCAGGAAGGTCCCCATCAGCGCGAGCGCGCCGGTGCGCTCCACGCGCAGCCACCCGAGGAAGGCGACGAAGGCCACCATCAGCGGCAGCATCAGGTGCGCGTAGACGCGGTACTCGAAGTGGTCTCCGCCGATGATCAGCGTGTAGTAGGCGAAGTGGGCGAGCAGCACCCCCACCACCGCCACGTGCCCCGGCTGCTTCCACAACCGCTCCGCCACCTCGCGCCACCCCATGCCCCGGAGCAACCGCACGGCGGCGGCAATCCCCACCGCGAGCCACACCCACAGCCCGTACTCGATGAGGAAGCACAGGGCATAGCGCAGGCCACTCTCGGGCCAGGACTGCACGTGCTTGGCGTAGTACGTGTTGGGGAGCCACTCCCCGTAGTACAGCCGCCGCCAGCCGATGTGCAGCGGCACGGCCAGCAGGGGCAGCGCCGCGAGCACCCATCTCCCACGCGGTGGCGCCTGCACGAGCTTCATGAGGAGGAGCACCCCACACGCGGCCACCAGCAGCATCCCATCCGGCCGGGTGAGCGCCGAGAGCGCCGCGGCCGTGCACGCCACCGTGACCGCCCTCGGGCTGTGCTCGCGGTCCTGCTCCACCATGGCCACGCACCACAGCGTGGTGCAGAAGATGAAGAGCGCCGTCTCCAGCCCGGAGCTCATCCAGGCGAGGAAGGTGCGGTTGGAGAGGACTCCGGCCAGCACCGCCACGGCGAGCGCGAAGCGATAGCGGGCCAGCCCCGCCGGCAGCGCCATGCGCCATACCCAGAAGAAGCCGAGCGCGAGCGTGCCGTAGCTGAAGGCGAGCGACACCGCGTTGGCCGCCTCCGGAGGCTCCACGCCGGACACCCGCCACACCCCCTCCAGCAACACCATCCACAGGAAGTTGGAGTAGCCCTCCACCGGCTGGAAGGGCGGCGGATTCCACGTGTGCCCGTACCCGCGCAGGCTGTTGCTGATGTAGCGGAAGGTGATGAACGCGTCGTCGGTCAGGAACCAGAACTCGCGCCAGCCCACATAGGCCGCCACGGCGAGCAGGAGCAGGACTCCCCAGCGCAGGAGGCCGGTTGCACGCGAGGTGGGGAGCAGGGAGGGAGAGGAGTCCATCATCGTCCTTGCTTCTGTTCCTGCAAGTGGGCGAGCTCGAAGCCCCGCTCCCGCAGGTGCGAGAGGAACTGATGCCGGAGGTCCTCGGCCTTGGGAAGCGACCCCTCCGCGCACGGCGCCGTGTGCCCGGACACCCGGCCCGTCTGGAGCTCCCCGGTCTTGAGTTGGAAGGTCCACCACCGGTCGCAGACGATCGCGGAGACGGTGCTCATGCCATAGAGCGGCGGCCCCGCGTTGCGCAGCTGGGAGATGTACTCCCAATCCGCATGGGCGAGTCTCGCGTTGACCTCGCCCGTGCCCAGGATGGGCTCCGTGGGAGAGCGCCGGGCCGAGAGCATCGAGCGGCCCTCCATCCAGCCCGGGATGGGCAGCCCCACGGTCTCGAGCACCGTGGGCGCCACGTCGAGCAGCTGGGCGTTCTCCTTCACCACGCCCCGGTGCCGGCCGCTGGGGAAGTGGATCATCAGCGGCACCCGATCGAGCGTGTTCCACTCGTGATTGTGGTCCGAGCTGATGACCACCATCGTGTTCTCCAGCAACCCACGCTCCTCGAGCCGGGTGATGAAGCGCTCGAGGAGGCGATCCGAGTCGAGGATGGCGTCGTCGAGCTGGTTGTCCCGCGACTTGGAGCCGCGCGTGAAGACCGGGTGGGGGCTCTCCGGGTAGCTGCAGCAGTGCGTGCCCATCAGGTGGATGTGCATGAAGAAGGGCCGCTGGGCCTTCTCGGCCGCGGTGAGCGCTCCCTGGATGCGATCCTCATCCGTGTCCCAGCCCGCGATGCGCGTGGGCAACTGCACGAGCTTGAAGTGATTCACCATCGGCCGGATGCCGAGCACGTAGAGCACACGCTCGGTGAGGCGCTCGGCCATGCGCTCGGCCACGTAGCGCTCCTGCATGAGGGCCCGCCAGGGCCCCGTGGGCACCTCCACGGACACGTTCCGGCCGTTGGCGTGCTCGAAGCCTCCCAGCATGTTCAGGTCGGGCCCGTCCGCGTAGTAGCGGACGGTGAACTGGTGCGTCTCGTAGCCGGCGCGCCGCAGCAGCCCTGGCAGGTGCAGGAACGACGCCTCGCCGGAGAGGATGTGCGGCGGGAAGATGACCTTCGTGCTCGTGGGCAGCCGCGAGGTGAGCATCGACGTGGTCGAGCCCGTGGTGCGCCCGGCATTGGAGAAGGCGTTCTCGAAGAAGAGGGTGCGCTCCTTGAAGCGCTCCAGGAACGGCGTGTTCGGGCGCTCGTAGCCGTAGGCGGACATCCGCCGCGCTTCCAGCCCGTCCGTGGCGACGAAGATGACGTGGGGGGACCCGGCCGCGGCCCTGGCGATGGGGGCCTCCTGGGGCTCCGTCCCGCGCGCGCTCCCGAGCCGGAAGGCCAGGACCCCGAGCGAGACGGCGACGAGCCCCCCGGCCACCACGAGCCGCCAGCGCCACCCGTCCCCGGCCAGTGCCTCCTGGCGCGCGAGGGCGACCTGCCTCACGATGACGGCGAAGAGCGCGATCCACAGCAGCACGTACAGGAACAGCAGGGACTTCGGGATGCTCACCACCCCGAAGCCGAAGACGGTGTAGGTGAAGTTGTCGATCAGCAGGAAGCACAGGCCCGTCAGCACCAGCGCCGGGACGGCGGAGGCGACGGCCAGCGTCCGGGCCCGGGAGCCCTCGGGAAGGCGCGCGAGCAGCGCTTCGACTCCGAGCAGTGGCGGGAGCGCGGCGAGCGCCGGGACCACGAGCGCCAGGGGGATGCACGCGAGGGCACTGAACCACACCGAGTGCGGCAACGAGACCATGAAGCCCTGCTGGGTGACGAGGAAGAGCCACTCCAGCAAGACGAACACGTAACAGGCCGAGATGACCTGCCACACCGCCACAGCCGCACCGCGCACCATCTCCTCCTCTTCGTTCAGCCGGGAATCGCGGCGCGGAGCCTAGCAAAGTCGCATGCCCTCTTCTCCACCGAGAGTGAGGGGCGGGCAGGCGGGTTTGACGGTGGTTGCCCGGCGGCCTACCGTGCTCCAAGGGGAGGCTGCGGTGAAGAACATCCAGGCACTCATCATGGAGTGGCTCGACGCCCAGGTGCGGCTCTTCCAGGAGGCGATCGAGAAGCGGAAGGGCGAGTACCTGAAGAAGAAGTGGGCCTGGAGCGAAAAGGCGGTGAGCGACTTCAACCGCCGGATCGATGAGATCAGCGCGATCCACTCCTCCATCCTCACCGTAGGGCACACCCATGGGAAACACCTGCTTGTGGCGCACCGGGCTCGTGGTGTTGGTGCTGATGGGAGGGTGTGAGGAGCGCAAGCCTCCCGAGGCCCCTCGGACGCCACCGCGTATCGAGAGCAGCCCGCCGGTGGCCGCGGTCACCTCCGACGCGGGCGCCGCCTCCGTTCCCGCCCCGGTGCCCGACCCGGACCCGGGCCCCACCGAGGCTCCCGGTCTCCCCGGATCCGTTCTTTCACCCGACAAGCGCTTCGCCCTGCTCGTGCCCGAAGGGGAGCGGATTCGTCACATCGATGTCCACGATGCGTCCGATTCGCGGCGGCTCACGCGCATCACCCTCGACAAGTCCACCGTGGTGCGCTCGACGAACGCCCGGGTCCGGTGGACCACGGGCAACCACATCCTGCTGACCTGGACCGCCGGGAGCGACGCCGCCAGCGGCATCGTCTACGGCACGGATGGGAAGACCTTGCTCCAGGTGTCGGGCCCGGCGATGGAGCTGTCGCCCTCGATGCGGTACCTCGCCACCTTCCCGACCCTCTTCGCGGCGCCGCCCGTCATCGAGGTCTACGACCTGTCCACCGGACAGAAGGTGGCACGAAGGGCCGCGAGTGACGGCACCTTCTGGGTGGTGGATGACCTCGGTTGGAAGGGCCAGCAACTCGTGCTCGGTTGCCGGGACCAGAAGGATCAGACCCAGGAGATTCGCATCGATCTCGACGCGCCTCCTTGAGCCGTGCACCAACCACTCGGCCGTCGAAACCCGCACGGCGCTCGGCGTGCCCGGTCCATGAGCCCAAAGACGAAGCCCCCGGGAGGCATGCCTCCCAGGGGCCGTTCATCTCAAGCTGACTTCAGCGAACCCGGGCTCAGTACGTGCCCTTGAGCGAGGTGCTGGAGTACGAGCTGTAGCCGTACAGCATCACGTAGATGCGCTGGTTGGTGCTCTGCGCGGCGATGTTGCACGTCTCGTTGTTGCCCGTCAGGTACGGACGGCAGTTGTACGAGGAGGTGGTCGGCGCGGAGCCGATCTTCACGTACATGTCCGCGTCACCCGTGCCACCGCTCATCACGAAGGACGAGGCGCGGCCGGCCAGCACATCCAGGTAGTAGTACTTCGACGAGCCCGTGGCGCCCGAGATGCCGGTGACGGCCACGCCGTTGCTCAGCGCCGTGGCGGCCGGGGGAGGCGTCGTCACGCCCACGCCCACCGCGTTCCAGGCCTGCGTCACGGACGTCGCCGAGTAGCCGAGCGCCGTCGCGGCCTGCTCCGTGTACGTCTTCGCCTGGGCGAAGGTGGTGGAGGCCGTCATGTAGTCCACGTTGGCCTTGTAGAAGATGGCGCCGGCCTGCTGCACGCCCACGCCCGTCACCGTGACGGTGCTCTTGCCGCGCGGGTGCGTGCCACCCTTGGACAGCAGGGTGAAGGCCAGGTTCGCGATGCCCGAGCTGTAGTGCACGTCCACGCTGCCGGCGCTGCTCGTCCAGTAGTCGAGCGAGACGCCGTCCTTGGCCGGATCGTACATGTAGCGGAGCGCGTCACCGGGGGTGGCGGGCGTCCAGATGTCGTCGCCGACCATGAACACCGCGTTGGTGGTGGCCCAGGTGCCCGAGGCGTAGCTCTCGCAGTAGGCGCCGAAGATGTCGCTCATCGCCTCGTTGAGGCCGCCGGACTCACCCGAGTAGGTGAGGTTGGACTCGCGCTCGGTCACCGCGTGGGTGAGCTCGTGCGTGGTCACGTCCGCGGACAGGCCCAGCATGCCCGAGTTCACGCCGTCACCATCGCCGTACACCATCTGGGTGCCGTTCCAGTAGGCGTTCACGTAGTTGGTGCTGTAGTGCACCGTGCTGATGAGCGCGCCACCCAGGTTGTCGAACGAGTCACGGCCGAAGTTGTTCTTGTAGCAGTTGTACGTGCCACCCAGCTTGTCGTAGTTGCCGTCGACGTGGGCGTCACCCGTGGCCGCCTGGCCCTCGGTGCGCTTGAGCGTGCCCGGGGTGCTGGAGCCGTTGTTGGCGCTGTATACCTTGCGGTTGAGCGCGGAGTGGATCTTCGAGTTGCGCTGCACCAGCGAGCCATCCTTGGCGCTCACGTAGACGAGATCGCGGATGGGCATGTCCACGCCCTCGCCGGACACCAGGACCTCGTAGGCCAGCTTCAGCTTGCCGTCCTGGGTGGAGCGCACGTACACCAGCCGGGTGCCCTCGGAGGCCAGGTGGCGGCCGGAGGTGGAGTCCAGCGCGGCGATCCGGGCGGCCTCGGGGGAGATGGTCGCCTTGGAGGAGACGATCTCACCGTCGCGTGCGGTGCCGTTGACGGCGGTGATGGTGCCGTCGGCGGCCACGTGGAGCACGAGCTCCTCGTTCACCACCGGCAGGCCGTTCTTCGTCTGGGCATAGCGCAGGTGGGTGACGCCCTGCTCGTCCACGCGGCTGCGCGTGTGCACCAGATCCGAGGCATTCAGGCGGAACGCGGCGGCGATGGCGGGCAGCGCCGGGCTCACGCGGCTGTGCATGTCACCGGTGAGGCTCGAGCTGGCCGAGCCCAGGTTGCCGGTGAGCATGTAGGGGAAGTTGCTCTCGTCCGCGCCCGCGACCCTGGCGGACGGCAGCGCGGCCAGCGCCGCCTGGACATCGCCGAGCGAGTCAGCGGCCTGGTCGAACTTCTGGGCACCCTCGGGCAGCTGGGTGTTGTCGACCTCGCACGCGGCGAGGGGAAGGGCGAGCAGCGCAACAGCAAGGAAACGCGTACGCAAGGGGGGCACTCCTTCGGTCTGCGACGAGATGTCGCCGGACGTGGAATCCCTGGAGCAGATATCGGGCCAACTCATGGACCCGATGGAATCCCCGTGAGACCGCACAGCCCTCGACAACCCGGTGGAGCATGCATGTCACAGCGAGCGCGGCCCCGAACGTAGCGCGGCTTTACATCCGCTCCATGCAACCGGTTGATCTCCGCCGGATTCGCCTCACGGCGGGAGGAGGCCCTTTTTGCCCCATGCCCTCGGGTGCCTGGATGAATTGCCCCAAGGGTTTCTCGCTTGGCGCCGCAAGCGTTTGGGCCAAAAGCATCAAGGAATGTGACGGGCGAATGGCCGCACCGCAAGGCTTCCCGCGCGTCCTGGAACCGTCAAGTTCGGGACGCGCTACAGTCGTGGGCATGCAGAGCAAAGCCACCACTGTCGAGCAGTACCTCGCCTCGCTTCCGGAGGACCGCCGCGCGGCCGTCTCCGCCGTGCGTGAGGTCATCCTCGAGAACCTCGACGAGGACTACGAGGAGGGCATCCAGTACGGGATGCTCGGCTACTACGTCCCGCACGAGGTGTTCCCCGCGGGCTACCACGTCGATCCGAAGCAGCCGCTGCCCTTCGCCGCGCTGGCCTCGCAGAAGAACCACATGGCCGTCTACCTGATGGGCGTCTACGGCCAGCCCCAGCTGGAGAAGTGGTTCCGCGACGCGTGGACGAAGACGGGCAGGAAGCTGGACATGGGCAAGTCGTGCGTGCGCTTCAAGAAGCTCGAGGACGTCGCGCTCGATGTGCTCGGCGAGGCCATCCGCCGCGTGCCCGCCAAGGCATACATCCAACAGTACGAGTCCGTGATCCGGCCCCCGGACAAGAAGAAGGCGCCGGCCGCCAAGAAGAGCAAGCCCGCGGCGAAGAAGACGGTGGCCAGGAAGCGCGCGTAGGCCTGTCGCCCTTCTCGGAGTCCGAGAGTGTTGGACCACCTGCTCAACACTCGCTGGACAACGACCCCGGACAACCCCTTCGCCGATGTGTTAGGACTGCCTCCGGTGCTTCGCATCTTCTTCCTGCTCAGCCTGTTGCTGTTCACCCCGGCCGGCAGTGGCCTGGTGTCGACTGCCAGCTCGGGTGACGTGTGCATGCAGAGCTGCCCGGATGATGACGAGCATGGGCAGTGTGCCCCGGACTGCACCGACTGCGTCTGCTGCGCCCACGTGCGCCTGGTGGTCGCGGTCCCCGCCCCCTCGACGGTCCTCCTGGCCCCGAGGCCTCCTCCGGTCGCCGGGTACGAAGAGGACGAGCCCGCCTCGGCCGACGTGGGGGACATCCTGCACGTCCCAATAGTGCCCCTCGCGTAGGACCCTGTTCGTTCCATCGTCTCTCGAGCGTCATCGGGAGGGGTGTGCCCCGGCTGCCCGGGGAGCGCCTCGCTCCTGACGCCCGTTCACCTCCGCGAGGTGTCTCGTGTTCCACCGTCTGACGGTGGCGGCCTTCGGGCTCGTCACCGTGCTGCTCTGGCCGCGCCCGGGTGCGGCCCAACCCTCCGAGCTCACCCTGGAAGAGGCCCTGTCCCTGGCCCGCCAGCGTGCCCCGGCCTTGCTCGAGGCCGCGGGCCGTGTGGCCGAAGCACGGGGGCCCGTGGCGGGTGCCTCTCCGCTGTTGCACAACAACCCCACGCTGTCGCTCGAAGCGGGCCCGCGCACCCTGGCCACCGGAGAGCAGGCACCGAATGTCGTCGTGGGGCTCTCCCAACCCGTCGAGCTGGGTGGCAAGCGGGGCTCCCGCCTCGATGCGGCCCGCGCCGGCCTCGCCCGTGAGACGGCCCTCCAGCGGGACACGGAGCGCCGGGTGCTCGGCGAGGTGGCGGCCACCTTCCTGCGGGCGTTGCATGCCCGGGAGCGGCTGCGCCTGGCGCGAGCGGCGGAGGAGGCCGCCCGGGACTTCGCTCACTCCACCCAGCGGCGATTCGAGGCCGGGGACGTGCCCGTGGTGGACGTCAACGTGGCGCGCGTGGCCCTGGCGCGCGCCCGGGCCGACGTGGCGAGCGCCGAGGGGGCGGAGGCGGTCCAGCTCGGGGCGCTTCGCGAATGGCTCGGCCTGCCGGCGGACGCGCAGCTCTCGCCCCTGGGCGACTTGAGTGCCCTGGCCGCGCGGCCCGTGGAGCTTCCGGCCACGCCACCCGAGCGCCCGGACGTCACCGCCCTGGTGTCGGAACTCGAGGAGGCCCGGGCCGAGCAGCGCCTGGGCGAGGGCTCCGCGTGGCCCGATCTCAACGTGGGGATCCGTTATGAGAACGAGGGCGATGAGCGTGCCCTCGTCGGAGCCCTGGGCGTGTCGCTGCCACTCTTCTCGCGGGGCCAGTCCGCCCGGGTAACGGGCGAGGCCCGGGTTCGGCGTCTGCAGGTGGCACTGGAGGCCGCTCGCCGGGCCCAGGCCGTCCAGTTACAGGCCGCCCTCGTCCAGTACCGCAAGGACCGCGAGGCGGTGGAGCTGCTGGAGCGCGAGGCCCTCCCGTTGCTCGCGGACAACGAGCTGCTGGCCCGCAAGTCCTACGAGGCCGGGGAGATGGGCCTCGCCGCGTTCCTCCTCGTGCGCCGGGACGTGCTCGACGGCCGCGCGGATTACCTCACCCGTCTCCTGCAGGCGGCCCTCTCCCGGGTCCAACTCACCGTGCAGTCCGGAGTCCTTCGATGAAGCCCCAACACCTCCTCCTGGCCTTCCTCCTCGGACTTGGCGCCTGCAAGCGGGAGGCGCCTCCGCACGAGGAGGACCATGCCCGCGAACAGGAAGCCGGCAAGCACGCCCACGGTGAGGACGAGGACGAGACCTTCGTCCACATCGATCCGGAGATGCTGCGAGACCTGCGCGTCACCACGGCCCCGGTGCAGCAGCGCCCCGGTGGCGAAGGGGTGACGGCCCTGGGCGAGCTGGGCGTGAACGAGGACGCCTATGCGGAAGTGGCCTCGCCCGTTCCGGCGCGGGTGCTCACCCTCCGGGCCACACCGGGCCAGCAGGTGAAGAAGGGCCAGCCGCTGGTGGAGCTGCAGAGCCCCGAGCTGGGCAAGGCCCGCGCGTCCCTCCAGTCAGCGCAGGCCCGGGCCGACGCGGCTCGACAGGCGGCGGAGCGCAAGCGCACCCTGGGGGCCGAGCGCATCGTGGCCCAGAAGGACGTGCAGGCCGCCGAAGCCGAAGCAGCCACGGCCGAGGCCGATCTGGCGGCGGCACGCTCGGAGCTCCAGGCGCTCGGAGTGGATGCGCAGGATGCGGGCGGTGCGCGAGGGACGTCGGGCTTCACCCTGCGCTCGCCCGTGGAGGGCACGGTCATCGAGCGCCACGCGGTGATGGGGCAGATGGCCGAGCCCTCCCAGAGCCTCTTCCACGTGGGAGACCTGTCGCGCCTGTGGCTCACCGTGCATGCCTTCGAGCGGGACGCGGTGCGCATCCAACCCGGGGCCCCGGCGCGCATCACCTTCGCCGCGATTCCCGGCAAGGACTTCACCGCGAAGGTGGGCTTCGTGGGCCAGCGGGTGGATCCGGCCTCGCGCACCATCCCCGTGCGGCTGGAGCTGGACAACCCGGACGGCGTGCTGAGGCCGGGCATGTCCGCCTCGGCCTTCATTCCGTTGGGCGAGCGGGGCGCCACCGTCACCACCGTGCCGGCGGCGGCGCTCCAGCGGCTGGAGAATGGCTGGTTCGCCTTCATCCCCAAGGAGCAGGGCATCTTCGAGCGGCGCCAGGTGGGGCGTGGCCGCACGCTCGGGGGAGACGTGGAGGTGCTCTCGGGACTCGCGCCCGGCGAGCAGGTGGTGGTGGACGGAGCCTTCCTCCTCCGGGCCGAGGTGGAGAAGTCCCGGGGCGGAGGCGAGCACCATGAGCACTGAGCGGAGCCGGGCATGATCGCGCGAATCCTCGAGGCGTCCTTCTCGCGTCCGGGCCTCACGGTGGTGCTGGCCCTGGCGCTCTCGGCGTTCGGCGTGGTGGCCTTCCAGGGCCTGCGCCGGGATGTGTTCCCGGACCTGTCGGCGCCCATCTTCAACGTCATCGTGCAGAACCCGGCCATGGGCGCGGAGGAGCTCGAGACGGCCGTGGCCATTCCCATGGAGGTGGCGCTCGCGGGCCTGCCGGAGGTGCGCCGCATCCGCTCCACCTCGCAGCTGGGCGTCACCCAGGTGACGGTGGAGTTCGAGCCGGACGCGGACTACTACCGCAGCCGCCAGTTCGTCGCCGAGCGCGTGGCGGCGGCCACCAGCGAGCTGCCTCCCGGCACGGATGCGCCGCTCGTCTCCAGCCTCACCGGGCGGCTCAACGAGGTGTTCGAGTTCACCCTGGAGGCCGAGCCGGGGACGGTGGACCTGATGGCGCTGAGGGATCTGGCCGAGTTCGAGGTGAAGAACCGGCTGCTCGCCGTGCCAGGAGTGGCGGGCGTGGAGCGGCTGGGTGGCTATCTGCGCCAGTTCCAGGTGCAGCTCGACACGGAGCAGATGGTGGCCCGGGGCATCACCCTGGACGAGGTGTCCCACGCCCTGGAGGGCGCCAACCTCAACGCCTCGGGAGGCTTCGTGGTGCAGGGGCCGCTGGAGTGGACGGTGCGGGCGGTGGGGCGGGCCGAGACGCTGGAGGATCTGCGCGGCACGGTGGTGGCGCTGCGCGGGGGGATACCGGTGCTGCTCGGGGACGTGGCCGACGTGCGGGAGGCGCCGGCCATCCGCCGCGGCATGGCCCACCGGCTCGATGGCGAGGTGGTGAGCTGCCGCATCAGCAAGCAGTTCGGCGCGGACACGATGAAGGTGGCGGAGGGCGTGCGCCGGGCCCTCGCCGACGTCCGGGCGAGCCTCCCGCCGGGAGTCAGCCTGCGCGTCGTGTACGATCAATCGGAGCTGGTGTCCTCGTCGCTGGGCGGGGTGAGCCGGGCCATCCTGATTGGTGCCTTCCTGGTGGTGCTCGTCCTCTTCGGGCTGCTGGGGGACATTCGCGCGGCGGCCATCGTCACGCTCACGCTGCCGCTCTCGCTCGCGCTGGCGGGCCTGCTGCTGAAGGTGGCCGGCGTGGGCATCAACACCATGACGCTCGGTGGGTTGGCCATCGCCGTGGGCCTGCTGGTGGACGCGGCCATCATCGTCACCGAGAACATCGTCCACCGGCTCCGGGCCGGGAGCGACAAGGCCGCCCGGAAGGCCCAGGCGCTGGCGGCGGCGCGCGAGGTGGGCCGGCCCATCACCTTCGCGACGCTCATCGTCGTCTCCGTCTTCATTCCACTCTTCGCCATGTCGGGCATCGAGGGGCGCATGTACCGGCCGCTCGCGGCGGCGGTGGTGGCGTGTCTGGCGGCCTCGTTGCTGCTCGCCCTGACGCTGGTGCCGGTGGCCTCGGCGCTCTTCCTGCGGCCCCACAAGGAGGGGCAGGCGGAAGACGTGGGACTCATCCGCCGGGTGAAGGCCGTGTATGCCCCGCTGCTGGATGCCTGCATGCGGAGGGCGGGCCTGGTGCGCGTGGTGGCGCTGGCCATCACGATTCCCGCCCTGGGGCTCGCCTTCGCGGTGGGCAGCGACTTCATGCCCAAGCTCGACGAGGGCGCGCTGCTCCTCCAGACGATGCTGCCGCCCGAGGCGTCGCTGGAAGAGGTGGATCGGCTCAACCACCGGGTGGAGGACGTGCTGCGCCAGTTCCCCGAGGTGGAGGACGTGGTGCGCCGCACGGGACGCGCCGAGCGGACGGAGGATCCCATGCCGCACACCGTCTCGGACGTGCTGGTGGTGTTGAAGAAGGAGCGGGGACGTGGTCCCGAGGCACTGGAGGCGGACATGCGCCGGGCGGTGGCCAAGGTACCGGGCGTGTCCGTGCTCTTCACCACGCCCCTGGGCATGCGCATCGACGAGGGCCTGGGAGGCAGCCCCGCGGATGTGTCGGTGCGCATCTTCGGCCCGGATCTGGAGCGGCTCGCGGAGCTCGGGGAGCGGGCGCGTGCCGTCATGGCACGGGTGAAGGGGGTGGAGGACCTGCGGGTGGAGAAGCTCAGTGGGCTGCCGCAGCTGCGCATCGACGTGAACCGCGCCGCGGTGGCCCGGGTGGGGCTCACGCCGGGCGACGTCATCCGGGCGGTGCGCGTGGGCCTCGTGGGCGAGGAGGAGTCGCAGATCTGGCAGGGCCAGCGCCGGTTCGAGCTGGTGCTGCGCCTGGCGGATCACCATCGGGGGGACATCAACGCCATCCGCGAGCTGTTGGTGGACGGACATGACGGCTCGCGGATTCCGCTCAGCCAGCTGGCGAGCATCGAGGAGACGACGGGGGCGGGGAGCGTGCGCCGCGAGGCGGGGAGCCGCCGCATCGCCGTGGAGGCGAGCGTGGCGGGACGAGACCTGGGGAGCACGGCGGCGGAGATCCGCGAGCGGCTGGCGTCCGAGCTGAAGCTGCCCACGGGTTACTTCCTCGACGTGGGAGGCCGGGTGGAGAGCCAGGAGCGGGCGCAGCAGTCCCTGCTGGTGGCCATCTCGGTGGCGCTGCTCGCCGTCTTCCTGTTGCTGTACCTGGCGCTGGGCTCATTGGCCGAGGCGCTCGTCATCCTCGCCACGCTGCCGGACGCTTTCGTGGGAGGAATCCTCGCGCTGCTGCTGGCCGGGGAGACGTGGAACGTGTCGAGCCTCGTGGGGCTCATCGGCCTGTTCGGCATCGCGGTGCAGAATGGCCTGGTGCTGGTGGCGCAGACGAAGGGGCTCATGGCGGAGGGCAAACCCTTCGCCGAGGCCGTACGAGAGGCCAGCATCGGCCGCGTGCGGCCCAAGTTGATGACGGCGGGAACGGCGATCCTCGGCCTGCTGCCCCTGCTGGTGCTGCCGCTCCATGGGACGGAGATCGAGCGTCCGCTGGCCGTGGTGATGGTGGGAGGCCTGTTGACCTCGACACTGTTCACGCTGCTGGCTCTGCCCACCTTCTACGCGCTCGTCCACGGAGTGCAGGAGAGGGTGGGCCAGCGCATCGCGGCTCGGAGAGTGGTGTAGAAGAGGGGAGGAAAGGAGGGCGGTTCCATGGCGGATACGAAGCGCGGGAAGGTGCGGAGGCTGGGGCCCTTTCGGCTCGGCAGGGTGCACGAGAACGTTGATGTGTTGGAGTTCACGAGGCTGGGTCCGATCTACGAGGCGCGCAACGAGCGCACGGGGGCGGCGGCGGTGGTGTTGGTACCCGGGCCGCACGTCGGCTGGAAACCCACGGAGGACTGGACGGTGCGAGCCACCTGCAGCGCTTCCTCGTCCTACGTGGCGCTGGAGGTGGAACAAGGGCCCTCACGGAGCCAACTGAAGGACCTGAGCAAGTTACTGGACCTGCTCACCCTGGCTTCCTTGCGGATGAAGTACATGGCGCCGGTGCAGCGCCACCTGACGAGCGGGGCGAGGCCGCCGAAGCGGAAGGCGGCAGCACGGAGGAGGGGGTGGCCGGTGGTGGCCTATGGGCTCGCGGTTGGCATCGCGACGCTGGTGCTCTTCGTAGGAGTAGATTCCTGGAGGGCGAAAACGGGAGCGCCGAAGGGGACGCAGCCCGTGGCCGCCGGGGTGGCGGTGCAGGCAGTGGTGGAGAACCGGGCGCCCACGCTGGCAGACACGATCGATGAAGGCGCATCAATCATCGCCTATCCCCTGCCGGGCAAGCCGTTCAGCGATCAGGCGAAGGCACCGTGTGAGGACGACGAGGTACAAATCAATGGTGGTTGTTGGGTGGAACTGGCCAGACGTCCGCCCTGCTCCAAGAATCAGGCGGAGTACGAGGGCAAGTGCTACCTGCCGATCTCGGCGCGATCAAGGAAGCCTCGCCAGCCGCAGTCACTCCATCCGTAGCCCTCAGGGGGCCTCGCTCGCGGCCTCCACCAGCCATTGCTTCAGCGCCTCACCCTCGGGCCGGATTGGCGCCTCGCGGCTGCCGAGGTCGAGCCACGCCACCTTGAGGGGCGGCAAGCCCTGAGCGCCGCGCAGGTCCGCCCCGCGCACCCGGGCTCCATCCAGCGCGGCCTCGTCCAGCTGGGCCTCCTGGAGGATGCAGGACTTGAGCCTTGCCCATGAGGCCTCGTTTCACCTCTGGTGAAATCCACGGTCACCGGGGGGGCGGAAATAAATCCGCGCGGGTCGGGTTGACAGTGCCGCTCGCTGCCTTAAGTGCAGACGGCATCTGGAACAAACCGTTCGTTTCATGGGGTGAGGTCGTGACTCAACCAATGATCCGGATCGAAGGACTGACCAAGAGCTACGGAGCCACGCAGGCGCTGCGCGGGGTCAGCTTCGACGTCCCCCGAGGACAGGTGGTGGGATTCCTCGGGCCCAATGGGGCCGGCAAGTCCACCACGATGAAGATACTCGCCGGTTTCGTCACGCCGACCTCCGGCACGGCGAGTGTCAATGGCATCGACGTCACTGTCGACCCGGTCGCGTCCCGGCGATTGATCGGGTACCTGCCGGAGAACAACCCCCTCTACGAGGAGATGATGGTCCGGGACTTCCTGGACTTCGTCGCCGAGGTACGGGGCATCCCCAGGTCCAAGCGCGCCGAGAAGATCCGCAGTGCCGTGGAGCGCTGTGGCCTTCGCGCGGTGCTGGGCAAGGACATCCACCAGCTCTCCAAGGGCTACCGGCAGCGCGTGGGCCTCGCACAGGCCATCGTGCACGATCCGGATCTGCTCATCCTGGACGAGCCGACCACGGGCCTGGATCCCAACCAGATCGTGGAGATCCGGAGCCTCATCAAGGAGCTGGGGAAGGAAAAGACAGTCATCCTCAGCACGCACATCCTCAGCGAGGTGCAGAGCACGTGCAGCCGGGTCCTCATCATCAACGATGGGCGGCTGGTCGCGGACGACGCGCCGGAGCGGCTGGGGGAGCGCGAGGGGGGCACGGTCACCGTCGTGCTCGCGTCCCGGTCCGGGGCCTCGCTGCACCCGGAGGCCATCCGCACGATGCTGGCGGGCGTGGCCGGAGTCACGGGCGTGGAGCTGGCCGAGGGGGAGGGGAGCGGAACCCTGGGCTTCCGGCTGCGGTACGGCGCCGAGGACATCCGCCGCTCGCTCTTCGAGGCCGCCGTGCGCCATGACCTCTGCCTGCTCGAGGTGAAGCGGCAGCACGTCAGTCTGGAAGAGACGTTCCGCAAGCTCACGGGTGGCGAGGGTCCGCGGGGCCCTCAGGAGCCTCACGTGCCGCCGCTGGCGGCCTGAGCCCCATCCCAGACATCAGACATCACGAGGTAGAGAATGGGAACGACACTGGCCGTCGCCAGGCGTGAGTTCAGGAGTTTCTTCAACTCTCCCGTCGCGTACATCGTCATCGGCGTGTTCCTGGTGGTGGCGGGATGGTTGTATTTCAGTACCGTCTTCGTCGCCGGGCAGGCCTCGCTGCGGGCGTTCTTCGGCATCGCCCCGGTGCTGTTCGTCGTCTTCGCTCCGGCGGTGACGATGCGGCTGCTGGCCGAGGAGCGCAAGAGCGGCACGCTGGAGCTGCTCCTCAGCATGCCCATGCGGGACTGGGAGCTGGTGGCGGGCAAGTTCGTCGCGGCGCTGGGCATGGTGGCGGTGGGCCTGCTGTGGACGCTGCCCTATCCGCTCACCGTGGCGGGCCTCACCGCCGAGGGCGCCCGGTTCGACTGGGGCCCCGTGGTGATGGGCTACCTGGGGCTGCTGCTCATGGCCTCCAGCTTCCTGGCGCTGGGGCTCTGGGCGAGCGCCCTCAGCCGCAACCAGATCGTCGGCTTCATCATCGGGCTGCTGCTGTGCTTCGCCTTCTACTTCATCGACAAGTTCGCGATGGTGCTGCCGGAGTCGATCGGTGAGCTGCTCCAGTACCTCTCGGCCGACTACCACTTCGCCAACATCGCGCGGGGCGTGCTGGATACGCGCGATCTCCTCTTCTACCTGTCGCTCACGGGCGTGGGGCTGGCGCTGACCACGCGCACCCTGGGCAACGTCCGTCAGTGAGGTTGACGATGAAACCCGGTTCCTCCAACGCGAACATCTTCCTGGCGGCGATCGTCGGCTGCCTGGTGCTCCTCAACATCCTGGCCGTGCGCACGTTCGGCCGCTTCGATGCGACCCGCGACGGGCTCTACACCCTGTCCCAGGCCTCCCAGGACACCCTGGCGGGGCTCGAGGATCCCGTCACCGTCACGGCGTACTTCACCGAGGACCTGCCGCCTCCGTACTCGGGCAACGCGCGCTACGTGCGCGATCTGCTCGAGGAGTTCCGCGCCGCCTCCAAGGGTCGGCTCTCCTTCGAGTTCCTGGACCCCATGAGCCAGGAGACGGCCGAGGACCAGGAAGCCAAGCGCGAGACGAAGCGCGACATCTTCGGCCGCGTCTTCCGCGAGCCGACCTCCGTGGAGCGCGAGCTGGCGCAGGAGGGCGTCCAGCCCGTGGAGATCCGCGTCATCGAGGATGACCAGATGCAGACGAAGCGCGCCTACATGGGCATCGTCATCAAGCATCAGGAGAAGAAGGAGGTCATCCCCGTCGTCCAGGACGTCCGGACGCTCGAGTACGATCTCACCACGCTGGTGCGCAAGCTGACGCGCCCGAAGACGCCGGTGCTCGGAGTGGTGCAGGGGCACGACGCGCCCTCGCTGCACGAGAAGCTCACGCGGCTGCAGGCGCTGCTCAGCCAGATGTACGAGGTCCGCCCGGTGGACCTGTCCGGCAAGGAGCGCGTGGACGCGGACGTGGACGCGCTGCTCGTCATCGGCCCGAAGACGGCGTTCCAGAACAACGAGCTGAAGGCGATCGATCAGTTCGTGATGGAGGGCAAGAGCGTGGCGTTCTTCCTCGACGCCCTCCAGGTGGACCTGAAGACCTTCGCGCCGAGCGAGGCCACGCATGGGCTCGGGCCCCTGCTGGAGACGTGGGGCATCAAGGTCGGAGACAAGCTGGTGGCGGATGTCGAGTCCGCTCAGCTGAGCGTCCAGGAGCGCCGCGGTTTCATGGTCGTCTCCATGCCGGTGCCGTACCCGTTCATCCCGCTGCTCGAGCGCTTCGAGGGGGACAGCCCCGTCACCCAGGGGCTCGCGGGCGTGTCGCTGCCGTTCAGCACGGCCGTCACCGCCACCGCGCCCGAGGGCGCCCAGGCCACGGTGCTCGCGAAGTCCTCGCGCAAGAGCTGGCTGGAGAACAAGCCCTACAACGTGGATCCCCGGCGCGACTGGCGCAACGAGACCCTCACGCCGGACGGTCCGCACCCGCTCATGGTGCAGGTGAGCGGGAAGCTCAAGAGCCACTTCGCGGCGGAGGCGCAAACGAGCTCCTCCAGCGGGACGCCCGTGCTCGCCGAGAGCAAGGGGGAGCCGCGGGTCATCGTGGCGGGCGGCTCGGCGGCGCTGTGGGACGACTTCATGGGCCGGCCCAACCAGGCGCTGCTCCTGAACGTCGCGGACTGGCTGCTGCTGGATCCCGCGCTCCTGGCCATGCGCACCCGCGGCATGGCCGAGGCGCCCCTCCAGCCGGAGCTGAGCGCCACCACGCGCAACACCGCGAAGTTTGGCAATGCCTTCGGGATCCCCCTCGCGCTCGCCGCCTTCGGGCTCGTCCGCTGGCGGATGCGGGAGTCGCGTCGGGCCACTGTCACCGTTTGAAGCGGAGCTGAGGAAGAGCCATGAAGAAAGGAACCCTCATCGCCCTTGGCGCGTTCGTCGTACTGCTCGTGCTGGTGCTCGCCACCCGCGAGCGGCAGGTCAGCGTGGGAGTCCGCAAGCTGGAGCTGCCGAAGCTGGACAAGGCCCAGGTCACGGCGCTCGAGCTCACGGGGGCCCGCAATGTCACCCTCCGCAAGGAGGGCGAGGGCTGGACTGTGGTGGACCCGGGCAAGCCGGACACGAAGTACCCGGCGGACGAGCGCCTGGTGACGAGTGTCATCGAGGCACTCGGAGAGGTGAAGAACCCGGACTTCGTCACCGACCGCGCCGGGAAGCAGGCGGAGTTCGAGCTGGATGACGCGAAGGGGTTGAAGCTCAAGGTCACCCAGGGCGGCGGTACGGCCGTGGAGCTGGTGCTCGGCAAGAGCGCCCGGAATGGCGGCGTGTACCTGCGCAAGGCGGGCAGCGACGACGTCTTCGCGCACCGGGGCCGGCTGGACTGGACCGTGCGCAAGGAGCTCGAGGACTGGCGCAGGCGTCAGCTCGTGACGCTCGAGGCGGAGAAGATCTCCCAGCTCATCCTCCGTTCGAAGGAGGGGGAGAGCCTGACCCTGAAGAAGGCCTCGGGCGAGTGGAGCCTCGCGGAGGGGACGCAGACGCCCGCGGGCTTCCGGTTCAGCTCGCAGGCGGCTCAGCAGCTCGCCCAGCAGCTGGCGAGCCTGACCGCGCAGGACTTCCTCGAGGGAGAGGCCGCGGCGGACTCGGCCACGGGGCTCGGTGAGGCGCACGACAGCGTGGAGGCGCAACGGGAGGACGGCAAGAAGGTGGTGGTGCACCTGGGCCGGCAGCCCGAGTCGAAGGAGGGCGCGGCCACCGTGGCGGCCCGCGTCGAGGGAGACGCGCAGGTGTACCAGTTGCCGCGGTACACTGCGTCTCAGCTGCGCAAGCGCCTCGTGGACTTCCGGGACACGAGCCTCTTCGGTTTCGAGCCCCTGAAGGTGACGAAGCTGAAGGTCCAGGCGGGTGGCAAGACGGCCGTGGCCGTGAAGGAGGGCGCGAGTTGGAAGCTCACCGAGCCCGCGAAGCTCCCGGACGGCTTCGAGTTCGATCCCTCGCAGGTGGACACGCAGCTCACCTGGTTGCGGAGCCTGCGCGGAAACCGCCTCATCGAGGGCCAGGTCACGGAGGCGCAGGCGGGGGTTGCCTCGCCGGCCGTGCTCGTGGAGGTGACCGTGGAGGGCGGGGCTGTCCAGACGCTGCGGCTGGGCAAGGAGGCGCCGGGCGCGGCGAATGGCGCGAAGGAGCTGTACGCCCGGACGACGCTCGACTCGCTCACCTACGCGGTGGGGGAGGGCGTGCGCAACCGGCTGGCCCAGGGGGTGGAGCTCTTCAAGCGCCACCCGCAGCCGGGCTTCGCCGGGGGCGGGCAGATGCAGGGGCTCGAGTCGCTCCCGCCCGAAGTGAGGCGGCAGCTGGAGGCCCAGCTGCGCGCGAACACCGGACACCCCTGAGTCGCGCCACTGCTGTGGTTCCGAAACTTCGGCGGTGTCTTTGCAATGGATGACTTCCCCAGCAATGTACGTGCACACCGGGCGTGAGCGGCACGCTGCTGGACATCATCCGGCCGCTGTCCTAGGTCAACCGCCGTGGACAGATCGGATTCTCCAGACTCCAAGAAGGCGATGCGCCAGCGCGACTCGGAGCGCACCCGCACCGCGATCCTCGACGCGGCGCAGACGCTGTTCTCGACGCGAGGGTTCTCCAATACCGGCGTGCGGGACGTGGCGGATCTCGCCGGGGTGAACTCCGCGCTCGTCGGCCGTTACTTCGGCTCGAAGGAGGGGCTGTTCCGGGCGGCGATGGAGCGGGTGAGCGGCATCTCTCCCCTGCTGCAAGGGGATCGGCGCCGCTTCGGCGCGGACATGATGGCGGCCCTCTGCGACAGCCCGGACGCCTCGAGCCCGCTGGCGATGATGATCCTCTCGGCGACGGATCCCGCGGCGCACGCCGTGAGCATGGAGTTTCTCGAGACGAAGGTGCTCACGCCGCTGGCCCGGTGGCTGGGAGCTCCGGATGGCAAGGGGCGCGCGGTGCGGCTCAGCATCCTCTGGAACGGCTTCCTCATCAGTTGGAAGCTGTTGCCCCTCCAGCCGCTCACCGGGGCGCGCCTCGCCTCCATCCGCCGCTGGATGGAGGACGCGACCCAGGCCATCGTCGACGAGGGCTCGGCCAGCTGAGCGGGCCTGGGGCCCTCACCAGCGGACGGGCAGCGAGTCGAACCCGCGGAACAGCAGGCTGTTGCACTTGAGGCGCGGCGGCCGCTGCTCGTCGAGCCGGAGGTCCGGCATGCGGTGCACCAGGGTCCGCAGGGCCAGCTCCAGCTCGCGGCGGGCGAGCCCGGCTCCGAGGCACAGGTGCGGCCCGAAGGCGAAGGACACGCCCTTGTTGTTCCGCCGGGTGATGTCGAAGCGATCCGGGTCGGCGAACACGTCCGGGTCCCGGTTGGCGGCGGCGAGGCCGAGGAACACCAGCTGGCCCTTGCGCAGGGTGCGCCCGCGCAGCTCGAGGTCCTCCGCCACCACGCGGTGCATGAAGGGCACCGCGGGGGTGTAGCGCAGCAGCTCCTCGACGGCCTCCTTGCACAGCTCCGGCTGCCGCTTCAGCTGCTCGAACTGCTCGGGGTGCGTCAGCAGCTCGTATACGCCATTGCTGAGCTGGTCGATGGTGGTGACGTGCCCGGCGGAGAGGATGAGGACGGCGTTGGAGACCAGCTCCTGGGTACTCATCCGGCCCTGCTCCGCGTAGCGGAGCAGCAGGCTGAGCAGGTCATCGCCAGGGCGCTCGCGGCGCGCCTCGATGGCCGCCGTCAGGTAGCGCGAGAGCTGGGCCGAGCCCTCGTTGGCCCGGATCGCGATGCTCCTCACGTCCCCCGCCGCGGCGCCAAAGAAGGTGGCGGTGTCGTTGGACCACCGCTGGAAGCGCTCGTGGTCCTCGGCGGGAATGTCGAACAGCTCGGTCATCACGAGCGCGGGCAGGGGCTCGGAGAGCTCCACGGCCACGTCCATCCGCCGCCGCGCCTGGACGCGGTCGAGCAGCGAATCGATGATGCGCTGGATGGTGGGACGCCACCCGTCGAGCACCTGCGAGGTGAAGCCCGTGTTGGCCTGCCGGCGCAGGCGGGTGTGCTCGGCGCCGTCCTTCATGAGCATCATTCCCCGAGCCACGTGCAGGTAGTCCTTCACCAGCTCCGGCCCGAGTCCCCCGAGTTGGTGCTCGGCGAAGAGCTGGGTGCGGTTGGCGCTCAGGCGCGGGTCGCGGAAACAGCCGGTGACATCCTCGTGGCGGGTGACGACCCACGCCTGGAGCGACTCCGACCAGTGGACCGGATCCTCCTCCTGCAGTTGCCGGTACACGGGCCAGGGATGGCTCAGGGTTTCGGGACTCAGGAGCGTGGGCTGCGCGGTTGACGGCATGGGTCCTCCTCACAAAGGGTCGGTGTCCTTGTGGAAGGCGCGCGTTCCGCTTGTGACGAGACCCCTGCTCCCTCGCAGGGCGATCAGGCGGGGCTACCCCGGGTCGAGCAGGGTGCTGCGGTAGACCGTGAGGTCCCCGGAGGGGGGCGACACGAACGTGAGCCACGGGCGGGGCGGCAGGGGCAGATCGACGCAGCAGACGCGAATCGGTCTCGTGCGTGCGATGGCCTCGAGGCCGTCCAGCACTGTCTCCAATCGCTCGCCACTGAATGGGCAATACAGGAAGAAGATGGACCCGAGGGTGATGTGGCCGGTGAGCACCGCCGCATCGCCCTGGATCGGCGAGAAGCGCAACGCGCTCCAGCGCGCCGCGAGCTCACGCGAGGTGTGGACGAGCGCGGGTTGGATCTCGATGCCAATGGCCGAGGCCCCGGTCAACAGGTGCACCAGCGCGGCGGCGCGCCCCACGCCCGAGCCCACGTCGACGAACACGTCGGACGCCTGCACCCCCGCGCACTCCACGATGCGAAGGAGCACATCGACCGGGCAGGGGAGGTAGGGAACGCAGCCAGTCGGAAGCTCGGGGCCATCTTCGGCGAGCGAGTCGAGCCCCAGCACCTGATCGAGCCAGGCATCCCGCTCGGAGGGAGGCACGCTCGTCAGGGCCGTGCGGAACACGGCCGGGGTGACCTGCGCGTTCGAGAGCAGGGAGCGGATCCACTCGGCGCTCTCGCGGTGCGTTTCCTCCACGGGCTCGATCGTACCCAACGTCTGGGGTTGGCGTCGAGCCTCGCGCCCCGGGTCACACCGGCCCACGTGACGTGACCGTCACTTGAGGAGGCTCATGGATTGCTCCTAACTTCCGCTCGGGGAAAGGACCGTAAATCATGAACAACGTGTCATATCGGATGCGAGCGCTGCTGCTCGCGGTGCTGTGCGGTGTGGGCTGCGCGCCCATGAGCGAGGAGGACGAGACCGTCTCGTCCACGCCCATCGCGGAAGTGGAGGAGCAGGAGAGCGGACTGAACTACTCGTACGCCGGCACGTACATCTTCCGGCCCCGGGTGATGCTGGTCATCTACAATCCGCTCTACTCGGGCACGCCGCTGCACACCCTCAAGGGGTGGAACGAGCCCAAGGCGCTGACGAACCAGCTGCGCGCGGGGCTGCAGTACGGCTCGCACTCGACGGTGGACTATCAGATCACGGACGTGCGGGTGATCTCGGATCGGCTGCCGTTGTTCGAAGGTGGCTGGCGTTACACGCCCACCGAGCTGCTGAACATCATCAACGAGCCCAATGCCTATCAGCGCGACGTGCTGCGCAAGTGCACCACGCCCGGCGTGGAGAGCACCTGCCCGCGCTTCGATTACGTGGCGTTCGCCAATGAGTTCAACCTCAAGGCCCGGATGGAGAGCAACGAGCTGGACGAGGTCTGGGTGATGGCGCCGCCGTGGACGCAGATGTACGAGTCCCGCATGCTGGGCACCAACGCCTACTGGTGCAACGCGCCCGCCGAGACGCGGGTGGCCTCCTGGCGCAACTTCGTGGTGATGGGCTACAACTACGAGCGCGGCGTCGCCGAGGCCCTGCACTCGTACGGACACCGCGCCGAGTCCATCCTCGACCGGGCGTACCGCGGGCAGGCCACCGGCAACCTCTGGGACAAGTTCAACGACATCCACCGGGAGAAGCCGAACCTGGCCGGAGTGGGCTGGGTGCACCATCCTCCCAACGCGGCGGTGGGCTCGGACTACGACTACGGCAACACCACGTACGTGCCCTCGAGCGCGGACACCTTCCTGCGCAACCCCCTGGTGAACCCGGACTCGGTGGCCCGCCGCAGCATGAACTGCGGCGAGTGGGGCTGCTCGCACGAGGGGTTCATGAAGTGGTGGTTCCACCACATGCCCTATGGCCAGAAGAACGGGCCCAACTGGTGGCGGCACCTGGTGCACCTGGATGACACCGTGGCCCCCGCGCTGCCGAGCACCTGCGGCGCCAACTCCACCGTGACGGCCTGCGACGCGGCCGGGTGCGCCTGGTACGCCTGCTCCAGCTCCTGCTGGCCCCGGGGCACGGACATCAAGGTGGCGTGCCCGGGCGACTCCTGGTGTGGCCAGAACACCAGCGTGTCGGCCTGCGACGCGGCCGGGTGCGCCTGGTACGCCTGCTCCAACTCCTGCTGGTCTCCGGGCACGCCGCTGGGCGTGGCCTGCGGGCCGTGCGCGCTGCAGACCTCGCAGTCCTCGTGCGAGCAGTACGGCACGTCCTGCGGCTGGTACCTCTGCACGAACACCTGCTGGCCCAAGGGCACCTCGACCACGATCGCGTGTGATCCCTGCCGCAGCTACACGGACGTGACCACCTGCAACGCGCACAGCGCCTCGTGCGCCTGGTACGCCTGCACTTCGAGCACCAACAAGTGCTGGCAGAAGGGGACGGCGCTGTCCACCGCGTGCCCGTCCACGTACTGAGCTGGAGCAGGTGTCGAGCCACCGGGCGGAGCCGGCGCGCAGGGCCATGGGATTGGCGCCTGGCGCCACTGTGCCAGAGGCCCGCGGTACGGCATGAACGAGGCCATGAAAACGACAGCTCCTCTCAGCCGGAGGGCCCTGCTGCGCGCCGGGGGTGGCGCGGCCCTCCTGCTCATGGTCGACGGTTGTGGCTACTACGCCGAGGGTTCTGGCGAGGCGTATGCTCCGTGGAAGTTCCCCGACGGAGAGACGCGGCCCGAGTGGCTCGCGGTGCGGGCCGCCCTCCTCGCCGCCAGCCCCCATAACACCCAGCCCTGGCTGTTCTCCGTCTCCCCCCAGGCGGTGGATGTCTTCGCCGCCCTCGAGCGCAACCTCGGGCCCATGGACTCGCTGCGGCGGGAGCTGCACATCGGTCTGGGCTGCGCGGTGGAGAACCTGGTGCGCGCCGCTCGCGCCAACGGCCGTGAGGCCACCGTGGCCTGGATGCCCGAGCCAGCGGACGCCACCCATGTGGCCCGCGTCACGCTCCAGCCCGCCGCGCCGCGGCAGGATCCGCTGTATGACGCCCTTGCCCGGCGGCACACCCATCGCGGCGTCTATGTGAACGGGCCTCTCCCCGCGGGCGTCGAGCAGCAGCTCCAGGTGCTCGTGGACGAGCCGGACGTGCGTCTCTTCCTGCTCACCTCCAGCGGTGACATGGAGCGCTTCCGCACGGAGACCGTGCGTGCCACCCGGGCCATCGTGGAGGACACGGAGATGCACGACGCGGGGGATGCCTGGGTGCGCTACTTCAAGGAGGAGCTCGAGCGCAACCGGGATGGCGCCACGATCGACGCCACCGGCCTCGACTGGACGACGCGCTCGGCCAGCAAGCTCCTGGCCCGCCCTGATCCGAAGACCTCCGGGCAGTACTGGATCCAGGGCACCGAGGCGCGTCAGCTCACGGGCTCCGCCTTCGGGATTCTCGCCACCCGCGAGCGCAATGACCGCATCCAGCAGATGCGCGGCGGCCGGGTGTACCAGCGGCTCCACCTCTATGCCACCAGCGTGGGCCTCTCCATGCAGCCGCTCTGTCAGCTCCCGGAGCGGCAGGATCGCGAGGAGCAGCTCGGCCTCGCCTCGGACTTCGGCCACGTCCTCGGCGAGCTCACGGGCCCGGGCTGGGGCGTACAGATGGCCTTTCGCATGGGCGTGTCCTGGGACGAGCCCCTCCTCAGCCCCCGGCGGCCTCTCGAGTGGGTGACCCGATGAAGCGGACCTCCGTGGTTTCCTCCCTGTTCGGCCTCTCGCTGCTGGCGGCCGTGCCCGCCCGGGCCGAGCCCCTGCGACTCTCGCCCACGGTGGGGCTCGCCGTGGGGCTGCGCTCGGAGCGCCTGCGGGTGCGCTCCGCGCCACTGGACGTGGAGACCTCGCGCCAGCGCCTGGATGTCGGCCTCGAGGCGGGCCTGTCGATGCGCCTGCCCTGGCGGCTCGGCCCCGCGGAACTGCGCTCGCAGACCCAGGGGGCACTCGGCCTGCTGCCGGCCACCGGTGAGCTGGTGCTGGGAGCGGAGCAGCAACTGCTCACCGAGTGGCACCTGTCCCCCGCGTTCAGCCTGCAACTCGGGCTCGCCGGAGCGCTGCAGCTGAGCACTCGCAGCGGGCACGGCCTGTTCGAGGTGGGCGTGCCCCTGGGGCTGCGCCTCGGCGTCACCGAGCTGCTCTATGTGCCGGCCTTCGTGCTCCCGATAGGCGCGCGGCAGCAGGCGGTGCTCGGCGGGGAGAGCCGTCAGGAGCTCTCGCCAGGCCTTGCTCCCGGGCGCCTGGTGCTGCGCTGGCGGCTGGGCGGCTCGGGCTCCTGAGGCGCGCGCAGCCGGGTGGGCGTGGTGCCGAACCAGCGCCGGCACGCGCGATGGAACGAGGAGCTGTCCTGGAAGCCGAGGAGGAAGCCCACCTCGGCCACGGAGAGATCCTCCCGAGTCAGGTAGGCGCGGGCGACCTCCGCACGCAGCTCATCCAGCACCTGCTCGTAGGAGGTGCCCTCCTCGCCGAGCCGGCGCTGGAGGCTGCGGGTGCTCAGGGCCAGGCGGCGCGCCACGGAGGCCATGGAGGGCGAGCCCTGCGTGAGCTGCTCGCGCAGCAAGCGCCGTACCTCGAGCACCAGTGTGCCCCGCGCGGCGGTCGCCTCGAACCGGGCGCGCGCCTGCTGCTCGAGGTAGGTGGCCAGCTCGGGGTCCGCACCCGGCAGGGGCAGATCGAGCCAGTGGGAGTCATAGATGAGGCGCGCGCGCGGGGCTCCCTCCCTCACCTCGCACCGCAGGAAGTCCTGATAGGGGCCGAGCTGTACCCCCGAGCGCCGTACCTCCAGGGCGATTGGGCACAGCTGCTCGCCCAGGATCCTGCGGCAGATGGCCACCGAGCAGAGTGCCCACACCTCGGAGGCCACCTGTGCCCCCGGGCGATCCGGGCCGTGGCGGTGCTCGGTGAGGATGGCCCGGGAGTCCTGCTCGGTGAGCTCCGAGGTGACCAGCTCGTTGGCGAGCCGCTCGTAGCGCAGGAAGTTGTTCATGGCGTGGCGCGCCGTGGAGCAGGTCTTGATGAGCAGGCTCATGAGCCCCAGGCTGGCCGAGGAGCCATGTCGCCGGGCCTGCTCGACCACGTAGGGCTCGATCGGGCCGCGCGAGGCGACGAGCTCCAGGTGCGTGTAGACGGCCTCGGCGGAGGCGCGTGCCTCGGGCACCCGGAGGGCCTGCACATCGAGGCCCACGGCCGCTGCTTCCTCCAGGCTCACGCCGAAGGCCACGCCGGCCTCCACCTGGATGAGCGTGCTCGTGCCGATGAGGGTGCGCAGCTTGCGAGGGGAGGACATGGCGGCGGGGAGCGAGGGTGTCCATCGGCACTACGCTCGCTTGGTCGAATCTCGACAACACCTGGCCGGATTGCAACATGGTTCGCGATGGGCTTCGACGGAGATCGAAGGTTGGAGTGGAGATCCAGCGCGGCCAGGGTGTCGAAGGCTTCGAACCTTCGAACGATGAAGTCACCGTTGAACCTCGGACTTGGAGACGCCATGAACCTCGGGCATTCCATCCGGAATAGGTCCCTGCCCGGATTCGCATCCACTACTGCCCCGATTCGGGGAGTGTGCCCGGAAAGGCGATTGCCCTGTATTGAGTCGTCCGGGATACTACCGGGCTACCATGTACTCAGCTATCGCCATCACCGGGATCAGCATGCGTTCATCGCTGGGTGATGATGCGGTCGGCGCCTGTGCGGCGCTTCGGGCAGGACTGGTCCGACCACGCGAACTTATCCACTGCACGGTCATCAACGAGGACGGCTCCCCGGAGCACCCCATCGGCCACCCAGTCGAGACAGTCCAGGGTTTCCAAGGCATGGCCCGGCTGCTCGCCCTCGCCTACCCGGCGCTAGAGGAACTGAGCTCCCGCGCGAAGCTGCGCGACCCCGGACCTCCTGAACGACTCGGCTTCTTCCTGGCACTGCCCGCGCCGCGCGAGTCCGCGAAGCCGCCATGGCCTGAGCCGGGCCTCTGTGCGCCTCTACTGAAACGGGTTCGCCTGACAATCCAATCGAAGTATCAGGCCGAGTTCCGCTTCGGCCATGCCTCAGTTGCATTGGCAATCAACTCCGCCGCCCTGCGACTGGCCTCCGGCCAGATCGACCGATGCATCGTCGGGGCGGTCGACAGCTATCTCGACGGCGAGACACTCCAAACGCTCCATAAGGAGCGGCGCCTGAAGAGCTACGACGCTCCGGATGGTTTCCAGCCCGGCGAGGCCGCTTCCTTCCTGCTGCTGGAGCCCGTGAAGGCGGCCCAGCGCCGGGGAGCGCAGGTCCAGGGGGTCATCTCCCACGTGGTCGTCGCCGGGCACGAGAAGAAGCAAGACGCGTCTGCGCCCGGGGTGGTGCTGGGGGGCGCGGTGGCATCCGCGCTGAATCACGAGCCAGGCGAACGCGTGTGGATCATCTCCGACCTGAATGGCGAGCCCGGACGCTCGATGGAGTGGGGCAACCTGCTGGTCCGGCTTGCCGCCACCCACCCCGCGCTTCGCGACGCACCCGTGTGGTACCCGGCCACATCCCTCGGTAACACGGGGGCGGTGAGTGGCGCCATCGGCATCTGTGCTGCAGTGCGCGCTTTCGCCCGGGGCTACGCTCCAACTGACGCGGCGCTGATCCTCTGCTCCTCGGATGGACCGGAGCGGGGAGTGATCAGGCTGGAGCGTCTTGCGAGGTGACATGAGCCACCCCAAGCTCGACAACTGCACGCCATATACGGTGGAACCGCTCTACCTCGCAGACGAGCACGGCCAGCCGGTAGTGACCCTGGTGGCCAAGGCCACCTTCACCATCCAAGAGACGGGGCGCCTGACACTCGCGGAGGAGCAGGCTCCGCTGCTGCTCGAGGGCCTGTTCACTGGCGAGAACACCTCGAAGTCCAGCTACCGTTTCGAACCCGAGTGCGCCTTCTTCAAGCCATCCACTGACGTCGTGCTGGTGGGCCATGGCCACCCGCCGCAGGCGGGGCTGAAGGAGTTCCCGGTCACCTTCCAGGTGGGCCCGCTGCACAAGACGGTGCGGGTGGTGGGCGACCGCGTCTGGTACAAGAGCCTCGGCTCGATCTCGATGAGTTCGCCTCTCCCGGTGCAGCGCATCCCGCTGTGCTACGAACGCGCGTTCGGCGGCTGGGACCTCAGCGCCCCAGACGCGAGGCACCATACTTTCGAGCCGCGCAATCCGGTGGGGTTGGGCTTCCGCGGGCGCTCCGGGGCTTTCGAGGAAGGGCTGCGCCTGCCCAACCTGGAGGACCCCAACCATCCCATCACGGCGTTCCGCCAAGCGCCCCCTCCTGCGGGCTTCGGGTTCCTGGCTCCGCACTGGCAGCCCCGCGCCTCGTACGCGGGCACCTACGACGATGCGTGGTCGCGCGAGAGGATGCCATTGCTCCCCAGGGACTTCGACCGACGCTTCCTCAACGCCGCCTCGCCAGGGCTGGTGGCGGCGGGCTACCTCCGGGGGGACGAGTCCGTTTGCGTCATCAACTGCAGCCCGGGCGGGCGGCTCGAATTCCGACTCCCCGGCGTCCCGCCGCCTTCCTTCAAGGTGGCCCTGAAGGGCCGCCGCACCGCGCAGGGCTCCCTTTTCCTGGACACCGTTATTGTGGACACCGATGCGGCGAAGGTGTTCCTCCTCTGGCGCGCGATGCTGCCTCTGCGGACGGGCCCCCTTGACGTGGCCAGCGTGGAGGTCAAGACGGCATTCCAGTAGAATCCACCGGGCTATTAGGACACAGGGGAGGCGCCTGATGGGAACCAGTGTAGGAGTGAACAAGCTGTCGGTGGTGCACAAGGACACCAACGGCGTCACGGTGGCCATGCCCGATGTCTGCAAGACGCCGAGTCCGGGCGGCCCGGTCCCCATTCCCTACCCCAACATCGCCCGCTCCTCGGACACCGCCGCCGCGACCAAGGATGTCTCGGTCGAGGGCAATCCCGTCTGCGTGAAGGACTCCAATTTCAGCACCAGCACCGGCGACGAGGCGGGCACCGCCGGTGGCGGAGTCGCTTCGAGCAAGACCAAGGGCAAGGCAGAGTTCGTTAACTTTTCCTTCGACGTGAAGTTCGAGGGCAAGAACGTCCCACGAAGCCTGGACCTCATGCTTCACAACGACAAGAACACGCCTCCGGCCCCTCTGATGCAACCTCCAGTGGTGGCAATGGGCAAGAGCGAGGAGCCGGTGTCGATACTCTGCACTGTCTGCAAACACGAATTTGACTGAGGGCTGGGAGTCTCGCTTCAGAAGCGGTACCCAGGATCCCAGCCGTCCTGGCAGGCCCTTTCGAGCGCAATCCCACGAAGAGCCGGTAAGAAGGTCGAGCCATGCGTTGGGACATCCTGGAAGATCATCTGAACGAAGCGAGCTTCCTCTGGACCCAGTGGGAGCGGGTGCTGCTGGCGCCGCACTATTCGCTCCAGGAGGTGGCAGGACTGGAGGAGCGACTGCTGGCCCACCTCGACGGGCTGGTACTCGGAGGACCGGAGGTGGCCCGCCGCCTGCTTCAGCCCGCGATCGGGAGCGATGAGTTGGGGTGCGCCGAATCGGCTGCCTTCTGCCTTCTCGCGGAGGAGAACGATCCCGAACTCGAGGCTCCGTCCGCGTGGATTCCCGAGGATGCGGAGACCCTCGCCCCCGCGATGCGGCGAGCCCTCGAGGTATGTGAGCGACCGGAGCTGTCGGCGCGGCTGACCGCACTGGTAAAGGCACGCCCGCCCTCCGTACAAGCCTCCCTCGTCGAGGTTCTTGCCTTCCGGAGGGCGCACCCAGGGGACGTGTTGGAGCCGTTGTTCGCAAGTGGAGACACTGCGGCTCAGGCCTCTGTGCTGCGCGCAGTAGCCCGCGTCCCGGTGCCGTCTGGCTCCGACCTGGTGAAAAGGGGCCTGGGCAGCCCCAGCCCTACAGTGCGCGATGCGGCTCTTGAGGCGGGGCTCGTGCTAGGCGTCCATGAGGCGTGGTCCCTGTGCCAGGCGCTGGCCCGTGCTCATGAGCCGACCGCCGGGCGGGCTCGCCTCCTGTGCGCGATGAGTGGAGAGCCGGACAACGAGGCGTGGTTGGTGGAGGCGCTCCAGAGACCCGGGCTCCGCCGGGACGCACTTGAGGCGGCGGCCTTCTCCGGCCGACGCGCGCTGGCGGATGCCTGTCTCCCGCTCATGCGGGACGAGGCGTTGGCCCCGCTGGCAGGAGAAGCCTTCTCGGCCATCACCGGGCTGGTCCTGGAGAAGGACCTCGTTGCCGAGCGCCGCCCGGAGCAGGATACGCTCCCCCCTCTGGAGGAAGACCTGGACACGGATCTCCAGCTTCGCCCCGAAGACGCGCTGCCGATCCCCAACCCCGACGCTGTCGAGCGGTGGTGGAGCCGGACCCGGCCGGGGTTCGATCCACAACTGCGCTACCTCCGGGGCCACCCCTTCACGATGGAGCGGCTCATCAGCGAACTGGAGACCGGTCCCATGCGGCGCCGCGCCTCGCTCGCGCTGGAACTGGCCATCCGGAGCCGGGGCGAGCACTGGCTTCCGGTGCGTGCCTTCACCGGAGCGCAGGTTCGCGCCCTGAAGCAGGCCCGGGTCAAGCCCCCGCCATCGGGAACGATGCCTTTCCGGAGCCTCCTGGGCCGCACGTGGCGGGCGGGCTGAGTTCCTCTCCTGGATCAATCGAGAAGGACTGAATCATGCCTCACTTCAACGGCAGCGAAGCCAACACCAAGATTCACACGACGAAAGTAGGAAATTGCGGCAAGGGCACTACATGCAGCGAATACCGGAACAACACGGTCCCACTGCCGAGCGGCTGGGAGCCCTGGGAGGCGCACCACATCCTCTGCTACCAGAGCGTCAACGCGTACGGCGAGAAGCAGCAATACAAGGACGTCCTGGACGAAATCAACGACTGTTACAAGCTGACGGATTGGTGCCTCAACCAGCCGCCGAACATGGTTGCGCTTCCGCGAAAACCCGTCTACCGCAACTTCCCTGCGGCACGGGGCCTCAACCTGCCTTGCCACGACGTGCACCACAATCTGGCAATCGGTGGCTACCGGGATGAGGTAACCAAGGCCTTCATCAAGGACATCTGGAATCCCATCAAGGCTGCGGTGGACAATGCGGCCAACAGTAATACGCACTTCACGCCCGCCGACGTGCTGTCGGAATTGCAGTCCCTGGAGAAGTCCTTCCGAGCGAAGCTGCACTCCCGGGGCCTTCGCTCGGGAGGAACACTGATCGCCTGGGCCAATCAGGGGAGCCTTACGAATGGCTGGTGGCTTGCGTTCTCGATGGCTGCCGATGCGGTCGCCATGGCGAACCCGCTCCCGACGCTGTAGACCGGTGCGGCCGGGTGGACAGACTCAATCACGGGAGAGAGAGAATGACGGTGCCGAATTATCAGTGCTGGGAGTCGGTTGCGGTCGGAAACGCATGCATGCTTGACCCCATCGAGGGCCTGGACCGATCCTACGAACTGCTCAAGGGGGTTCCCCGGGCCGGCCGGTTTTCGAGCAACGCACTCTTCCGGATGAGCGCGGACTATCCAAGGAACATCGGGCTGACCGACTGCTTGGCAAATCTGGACGACCTGCTGGTCGCCTCGAAGCGTCTGAAGGAGTTCCTCGAAGCCAGGAAGTTGCCCAACCTTGAGTACCACCCAGTGTCGATCCTCGACCACAAGGGGCGGGTGGCCAGTAGTGAGTACTTCCTCGTGCATCCCGTCCATCCACAGGACTGCCTCGACCTGAAGGCGAGTAACCCGCGCTACAACAAGATCGACCCGACCCTGATCTCCCAGGTGCAGGATCTCGTCATCGACGAGTCGAAGATCGCCCCGGGCGTGGGGCTGTTCCGGCTAGTGGGATTCGGCAAGCCACTCATCGTCCACCGTGAGTTGGCTGCGGAGATCTCCCAAGCGGGCTTTGTCGGTCCGGTATTCATCGAGCTGAACAGGTTCGACAAGTAGCCAGCCAGTCCACCCATGGAACCTCTTCCGGACTTTGTCATATTCACGGACGAAATCGAGCACGGGCTGCGCAACCTGGAGCATCCCGCGTGCTCGCTCCAGCTGGCGGGGCGTTTCTGCGACCAGGTGACGGCTTGGCGCCGGGCACTGGGGATTGCCAAGCTGCTGCTGCACGCGGACACCGACGGCTTCCACCACGAACTCCTCCGGAGCGCGTACACGCGCCGGTACTACCTGGAGCGCTGTCGGAGCGAGGGGTACGCGGACTTCCACGGGGCCGCCAGCCGGTTCGAGCCGTTCCTCGATGCGCTCACCGCAGGTGACTTCGCGTGCGCGAACCGCATCGCGGAGCTGTCGCCCACCACGCTCCGGCAGGGGGATGAGTACCCGGAGGACTTTGCCTACGCCCGATTTCTGCTCGACTTCTGCCTGGCGGATGGTCGTGCCAGCGATGCCCTGGAGGCCCTGCTCGCCCGGTACGAGGCGATAGATGGTCATTCCCCGGCGCGGCTTGAGCTCTGTCAGGCCCTGTGCTCCCGGAATACAGCTCGCTTCGAAAGCGCCTTCGAGGCACTCCTTGAGGACCAAGCCCAGGAAGTCGCGCGGCAGCAGCGGCGCTTCATGACGGACGCTCCCACGGTGGCCGGGCAGTCCGTCTTCATCGAGGGGCTCGCGCTCCTGAAGCTTGCGGATCGGTTTTCGATTCCAACTGGGGGCGAGTATCGCTTCTGCCCCGCGCTGGCGCGGATCTCGATGGAGCAACCCTTCCCGCGAAACGGGTATCCAGGCGCGGGCGGCAGGAGCGAGTAGGCGTCCCTGGCAAAGAGGCAAACTCGCCGTGCTTCCGGCCCCAGTTTCGGTGTCCCCGACGGGGGTTCGAACCCGTCGGGAAAGGGCAGGGGGCCCGGCGTCAGGCCTTGAGCGCCTTGGCGATCGGCAGCTCGCGCACGCGCGTTCCCGTGAGCGCGAAGACGGCGTTCGCGATGGCCGGCGCCACCGGCGGCACACCCGGCTCGCCAATGCCTCCCGGTGCCTCGTCGCTGGCAACGATCTCCACGTGGATCTTGCGCGGCGCCTCACCGATGCGCGTGAGCCGGTAGTCACGGAAGTTCGACTGCTCGACCGCGCCTCCCTTCATCGTGATGCCACTGTAGAGCGCGATGCTCGTGCCGAAGATGATCGAGCCTTCCATCTGGGACTTCACGCGATCCGGATTGATGACCGTGCCGGCATCCACCACGATCCACGCCTCGTCCACCGCGATCTTGCCCTCCGGGTTGCGCACCACCGACGCGACCACCGCCACGTAGGACAGGAAGCTCCGGTGCGCCGCCAGGCCCAGCGCCCGGCCGTCCTTCTTCCGGTCGCTCCAGCGTGACAGCTCCGTCACCCGCTCGATGACGCCCCTCAGCCGGGCCACGTTCACCGGATGCTTCTCCAGCGGCTGGCCGTAGTTGGCGAGCTTCTCCACGCCCAGCTCCTGCACCGTCTTCATCACCCGCGGCGGTCCGAGCACCTCGAGCAACACGTCTCGCGGATCCTCGCCCCGGGCGTGGGCGATCTCGTCGATGAACGAGTTGACCGAGAACGCGTGGAAGATGTTGTACACGGATCGCAGCCAGCCGATGCGCACGTGGGCATTGGCCTCGCACGCCTCCGCGCGGATGTTGGGCACCCCGATTCCCAAGTCCAGCACGCCCTGCTGCAGATCCCCCGCCGAGGGCCGGTTGACCGGCGCGAACGTCGATCCGATCGGCGGGAACGCGGTGCGGTGCCTCCAGGCCACCACCTTGCCGTTCTCGTCCAGGCCCGCCGTCAGGCGCTGCGCGCTCACGGAGTGGTAGTAGTCGTTGCGGATGTCGTCCTCGCGCGTCCACTGCACGCGCACCGGCACGCCCGCCTCCTTCGCCAGCAGCACCACCTCGGAGATGAAGTCCGCCTTGGACTTCCGTCCGAAGCCGCCTCCCAGGAACGTCACGTGCACCGTGACCTTCTCGGGGGGCAGTCCCAGCACCTGCGCCGCCGTCCCGCGCGCCGCCTGCGGGTGCTGCGTGGGGGCCCAGATCTCACACGTGCCTCCCTCCACCCGCGCCACCGCGACCGGCGGCTCCATCGGCGCGTGCGACAGGTGCGGCACGTGGTACTCGGCCTCGATCACCTTCGCCGCCTTGGCCAGGGCCGCCTCGGCGTCTCCCACGCTGCGCACCACCGTGCCCGGCGCCGCCACGGACGCGCTCAGCGTCTTGCGGTACTGCTCCGAGTCGTACGTCGCGTTCTCGCCCTCGTCCCAGATGATCTCCAGCGCGGCGCGGCCCTTCATCGCCGCCCAGGTGTTCTCCGCCAGGACGGCGATGCCGCCCCAGGTCTGGAACAGGTACGGGGCCTTCGGCGCCGGCAGCTCGATGACGCGCTTCACCCCGGGCACCGCGAGCGCTCGGCTGGCGTCGTACTTCACCACCCTGGCCCCGACGATCGGCGGCCGGGCGATCACCGCCGTGAGCATGCCCGGCAGCCGCACGTCCGCTCCGAACACCGCGCTCCCGTTCACGTAGGCCGGCCCGTCGAGCAGCGGCAGCGGCTTGCCCACGTTGCGCAGCTCGTTCTTCGGCCGCAGCTTGACGTCCGCCGGCTTGGGCACCGCCAGCTTGCCCGCCTCGAGCGCCAGCTCTCCGAAGCCCAGCTTGCGCTGAGTCGGGCGGTGGAGCACCACGTGGTTGCTGGCCTCGCAGGTGTCCGGAGACACCTTCCAGCGCTTCGCCGCGGCCGCCACCAGCATCGTGCGCGCGGTGGCTCCCGCACGGCGCATGTCCTCGTAGATGCCGCGCACGCTGTTGGAGCCGTCCGTGTTCTGGTCTCCGTACGCCGGATCTCCGTCCGCCTGGACGATCTTCACCCGCGCCATGTCCGCGCCCAGCTCATCGGCGATCAGCACCGGCAGCGAGCTGCGGATGCCCTGGCCCATCTCCGAGCGGTGGCAGACGATCGTCACCAGTCCATCCGGAGCCACGTGCACGAAGACGTTCGGGTTCAGCCCCGGGGCGGAGTTCTCCTCGGCCTGGGAGCTCGTTGGCGGCTTGGGGCCCGAGCGCTTCCCGGTGGGCTCGTCCGCGAGGCTGTCGCTGGAGAAGAAGCCGATGGCGAGTCCGCCCACCGCCAGGTTCATCCCCGCCAGGAAGGTCCGCCGGGCAATCAACGAGTGCTTGCTCATCGCGTCCTCCCTATTCCTCGGACATTCCCGCGGCCTTCTTCACGGCCGCGCGGATGCGCGTGTACGTGCCACACCGGCACAGGTTGCCCGCGAGCGAGTGGTCGATCTCGGCATCGGTGGGCTTCGGCTTCTTCGCGAGCAGGGCCGCCGCGCACATGAGCTGTCCCGACTGGCAGAACCCGCACTGCGGAACGCCCAGGTCCACCCAGGCGCGCTGCAGCGGGTGGTTGCCGTCTGGCGACAGGCCCTCGATGGTCGTCACCGAGTGTCCGTCCGCGCGGCGGATGGGCGTCACGCACGCGCGCACCGTCTGGCCGTCCAGGTGCACGGTGCACGCGCCGCACAGCGCCTGGCCGCAGCCGTACTTCGTGCCGGTCAGGCCGAGCACGTCACGCAGCGCCCAGAGCAGCGGCATCTCGGGATCCACGTCGAGCTCCTTCTCGACGCCATTGATACGGACTCGAATGCTCATGGCCGTGCCTCCTCGCTCGGGCACTCCGCGCCCGTTTCCACCCATGCCGCCACGATGGCGCCGAAGCGCTCCTGCGTTCCCGGTGCCGGCTCGCGATCCGCGCCCGGCTTCCAGCCCCAGCCCACCAGCTCGTCGTGCGCGTTGTGCTCGACGAGCTGCGCCAGCGACTTGCCGCCATTGCGCGCCGGATCCTTCAACTGCTCGCACACCTGGCGGGGCGTCCGGCCCACCCAGGCCATCGACAGGGGCGCGAGGTGCCAGTCCGGCGCCCCGGGCACCCGGGCGAGCTCCGCGTTGCGATCCGGGTGGCAGCTCGTGCACTCCATGCCGGGGATGCCGCGATCCTCGGGGCCTCGCTGGACGGGCGGATCGTGCAGCTGCAACCCGGTCCGCTGGTAGGGCGAGCTCCCATCCGGATGGCAGTTCGCGCACCGCGGGTGCAGCAGCACCCGGCTGGCCTCCAGGAACAGCGCGCGAGAGCGATCGGCCTTGTCGGTGATGACGCCGAACGCCTCGGGGGCGCGCAGCTCGGAGGGGCCAACCTGGGGAAGCATCTCGGACGGCGACGGAGAGGGCTGCCGCCGGCCACAACCCATCGCCAGGAGGACGAGGGCGGACGCACAGAGACGGACGTACGGCTTCGTGGTCGTTCTCAAGCCCTTGCAAGGTACTCCAAATGTCAGCCCTCCAGGGAGGAGTTGTGTGAAGAGCCTCGCCACCGCGAACCCCTGAGGGGCCGCCGGGCCTAGAAGCTGCCCGCGAGCCCCAGCACCGCGCCACCCCGCAACGAGACGGGGGCCGAGCCCCTCAGGCCCCGGCCCCCGTCTGGCTCTTCAGCGATTCAGCGGCTTAGAGCATGTCCTTCAGGGCCTTGAGGGCCTGGATCTTCACGACCTTGCGGGCCGGCTTGGCCTTGAACGTCGTCTCCTGGCCGGTGAACGGGTTGATGCCCTTGCGCGCCTTGGTGGCCGGCTTCTTCACGACCTTCATCTTCATCAGGCCCGGCACCACGAACTTGCCGGGACCGCGGCTGCCCATGCTCTTCTGGATCGCGCCGCTGAGCGCCTCGAACACCGAGGACACCTGCTTCTTGCTCAGCCCGGTCTCCTCGGCGATCGACACCAGCAGCTCGGACTTCGTCGGGCCCCTGTCGGAGGAGCCAGCCTTCTTCGCGGTAGCGGTCTTCGTCTTCGCGGCCATTGTGATTCTCCTTGTGGAAAGGAAGGAAGCTACAACTGCCTCTATCTATTCAGCGGGAAATCGGCAACGGATCAAACGCAAGGATCTGACGGATCCGCTCCGGAGCCGACGATCAGCCTCCAGATGAGGCCTCCGGGCTCCTGATGCGGACCTTACGTCAGGAGGCTCGCGTGCTGGAAGGCCACCACCCGGGCGAGTGGCCCCGCGCTACTGGATCAGCGGACCGAATGTCCACTCGGGGTTCGATGGGCCCGCCCCATACCGCACCCGGAGCGGCTCTCCCGTCTTCACCCGGGCGAGCTCCTGGGGCGTGAGCGTGAACACCACGCGCCGCAGGTCGCTCGGGTCCGGGTAGTGGCTCGAGGTGGACGTGAGCCCTCCCACCACCAGCGTCAGCAGCTCGTCGCGGACGGCGAAGGGCTCGTCACCGCGCAGCTCCAGCTCGAGGAGCCCGTCCTGGCGCATCAAGAAGCGGACGATCCGGCCGGGCACCTGCCTCCGGGCGAACGGCGCGGCGAGGGCCGCCACCCCTCCGGGAGCGGGCCGCGCGGCCAGCGGGTAGTGCGTGGTGGCGCCCTGCGTCGAGGCGCGGAGATTGGCGAGGAAGAGCTCCCCGCTCGGCGTCTGGTCGAAGGTGAACCGCACGCCGCGGATCTCCTCGAGGCCGTCCGTCCGGAACGCCTGGAGGGGCAGCCGGGCCGTCTGGAGCATGGAGTGGAAGTCCCCGAAGGGCCCGCCCACGGGCCCCCGCAGGTCCACGAAGTCGGCGATGTCGAGCGGCTCCGAGAGGTGGCCCTTCGCGTCGACGAGCTGCACGGAGAAGTGGGTCGGCTCGAGGAAGCTGTTGAGGCCGCTCGGGGCCCGGTCGATGCGGAAGTCCAGCGTGGCGTAGTGCTCCAGGGACAGCCCCTCGCCGGGTGGGGCGAAGTTCGCCTGGAACCAGGTGCTCCGTCCGGCGGACGTCCAGGAGATCCGTGCCCCGTGGAGCCGCGGATCATGCTCGGGGAGGGGTCCGTGCTCGATGGAGATGTGGCTCGCGTCGTTGGGCACGCCGGACGAGCCCATGCCGGTCGGGCCCAGGAAGTCCTCCAGCCGCAGGGTGATGTCGTCGTCCGGGCTGGGCGTCATGCCGCGGTCCACGCGGGTGATGGCGGCCAGGCTCGGCGGCACGGGAAACTGCGGATCGAAGATCCGGTCCCAGACCTGCTCCCGGGCCTGACCCACGTTGGCGAGGAAGAAGGCGAGCATGGGGATGCGGCCCGTCTCCCGCTGGGCCGCGGAGCCCGATACACCCGGCTCGGTCGAGAACAGGGGCTCATGGCCGGTGCACCCCGGCGAGTCCGATTCCTGCCACTCGGTGTTGTAGTAGTTGTGGTTCGCGCCCCACACGGTGAAGGTGGACTTCATCCGCTCCGGATGCTCGTTCTCGGTGAACAGCATGCGATCGAAGGGGCGGACGCCCTGGAGATTGAACACATCGCCGTCACACATGGGCAGCAGGACGTTCCACCGCGTGCCGTTCGCATCGAGCACGCGCGAGGTCTGTCCGTCCACGGGGCCGATCTCGAAGATGGCGTGGAAGCGCAGGGAGTCGGGGATGCGCTGCTTCCAGGGGCTGCCGGGATCGCGATACTGGGCGTAGGCCGCCCGGGCGCCCTCGCCGCCGCGCGAGTGCCCCATCAGCCCCAGCTGCTGGAAGTCCAGTTGCCCCCTCAGGCTCACCCCCAGGGAGGTGGGAGTGGGCTCGAGGCCGCGGTTCCACCGGCTGAGCTGGACGAGGTGCTCGAGGATGAGGCGTCCCCGGGCCAGGTTCAGGCCCGGATCCCCGCGGATGCCCCGGGCCGCGTTGATGCCGCGGTTGGCGTTGATGGAGACGACGATGTAGCCCCGGGCCGCGAGCGGCTCGGCGATGTAGCCATAGCCGGCGTGGCTGGGGACCACCACGTAGTCCGGCGGGCACGTGCCCGTCTCGGTGTACTCCGCGTTGTCGTCGACGCGCGGGTTGGCGCCCGTTCCGCACGTGGCGTGATTGCCGTGCAGGAAGACGATGACGGGGTAGCGCTTGCCCTTCTTCAACGTGGCCGGGCGGTAGACGCGCGCCCACAGCTCGGTGAAGCGATCCGGCAGGATGTCCGGATCCACGGAGGCCGGGAGCTTGTACTCGGCGCTGACGACGGGTTGCAGGGCCTCCTGGGCGAGCGGCGCTTCGGTCCGCGCGAGGGAATTCTCCTCCGTGTCCCAGGAGTCCTCCGTGGCCCCGCACCCTCCCGTGCCCGAGATGACCCACGAGGAACACACCACTGCCGTCACGAATCGGCCGATACCCATCGCTCCCCCCTCCACGCTCCAACCCACCCCTGGCGCGCAAGGTTGTCTTGGGCGTCCGGGGTGTCAATCCGGGCTCGGAGGCCGGGGAAAGCGCGACCCGCTGACGCTTCCACCGGCTTCGTGAGGGGGAGAGGGCAGGGGAGCTCACCAGCTCGTGCGGACGGGACGGCCCTCCTCGTAGCCGGCCTGGCTCTGCACGCCCACCACGGCCCGCTGGTGGAACTCCTCCACCGTCCGCGCGCCCGCGTAGGTGCAGGAGCTGCGCACGCCCGCGATGATCTGATCGATGATGTCCTCGACCCCGGGGTGCTCGGAGTCCAGGTACATGCGCGAGGAGCTGATGCCCTCCTCGAAGAGCTCCTTGCGGGCGCGCTCGAAGAGGGACTCGCCACGCGTGCGGGCCTTCACGGCGCGCTGCGAGGCCATGCCGAAGTTCTCCTTGTAGAAGCGGCCATCGCTGTCGCGCAGCACGTCCGCGGGGCTCTCGTAGGTGCCAGCGAACCAGGAGCCGATCATCACGTTGGCCGCGCCCGCCGCGAGCGCCAGCGCCACGTCGCGCGGGTGCCGGACTCCGCCATCCGCGCACGCGTGCTTGCCGAGCTTCCGGGCCTCCTCGGCGCAGTCGAGCACCGCGGAGAACTGGGGCCGGCCCACGCCCGTCATCATGCGCGTGGTGCACATGGCCCCGGGCCCCACGCCCACCTTGACCTGGTCCGCGCCGGCCGAGATGAGGTCGCGCGTGCCCTCGCGCGTGACGACGTTGCCCGCCATGATGGGCACCGAGGGAGCGAGCGAGCGGACGATCTCCACCGCCTCGAGCATCCGGCGCTGGTGGCCGTGCGCCACGTCGATGACGAGCAGATCCGTCCCGGCACGCAACAGGGCCTCGGCCTTGCCCTTCACGTCGCCGTTGATGCCGATGGCCGTGGCGATCAGCAGCTTGCCCTTGGCGTCCAGCGCCGGCTTGTAGAGCGTCGAGCGCAGCGCGCCCTTGCGCGTCACCACGCCGATGAGCCGGCGCCCGCGGACCACCGGCGCGGAGGTGAGCCGTCGGCTGGAGAGGCGATCGAAGATGGTCTCGAGCGGCGTGCCCTCGTCGATGGTGACGAGGTCGGTGGACATGACGCGCTGCAGCTGGGTGAAGCGGTCGAAGCCGGCGGCATCGTTCTCGGTGAAGATGCCGACGGGCTCCTCGTTCTCGTTGACGACGACGACGGCGCCGTGGGCGCGCTTGTGGATGAGGTTGAGGGCCTGCTGGATGGTGTCGCCGGGCCGCAGGGTGATGGGCGTCTCGTAGACGGTGTGGCGCGACTTCACGTAGGCGATGTTGCTCTCGACGATGTCGAGCGGGATGTCCTGGGGCAGCACGGCGATGGCCCCGCGGCGGGCCACGGTCTCGGCCATGCGCTTGCCGGAGACGGCCGTCATGTTGGCCACGACGATGGGGAGGGTGGTGCCCAGGCCATCGGCCGGTGTCAGGTCCACGTCCAGCCGCGAGCCCACCTCCGAGCGGCCCGGCACCATGAAGCAGTCGTTGTACGTGAGATCGTAGGGAGGCTTCTGGTCATCGAGGAAGCGCATCACACCCTCCAGGAGGGGCGTACCCTAGCGCTCGTGAGCGGGGGATGCCCCATGGATTGGAATCCACCCGGAGAGCCGCGTATTTTGGCGCACATGAGCGATGCCGGGATGAGGGCGCCGGTGCTGGATGTGGAAGGGCTGGAGAAGACCTACGGCGACGTGAGGGCCGTGCAGGGGCTGACCTTCCAGGTCGCTCCGGGCGAGGTGCTCGGGCTGGTGGGACCCAACGGGGCGGGGAAGACGACCACGCTGCGCTGCCTGGCGGGCATCCTGCCGCCCTCCAGCGGGCGCGTGCGGGTGGCGGGGCATGACCTGGCGGGCGAGCCGGTCCAGGCCAAGCACGCCCTGGCGTTCCTTCCGGACGAGCCGCGCCTCTTCGAGTACCTCACCGTCTGGGAGCACCTGAACTTCGTGGCCCGGCTGTACGGGGTGGCGGACTGGGAGGAGCGGGCGCGGGCGCTGCTGGACGAGATGGAGCTGGCCGGCAAGGAGAAGGCCCTGCCCGGGGAGCTGTCGCGCGGGATGAAGCAGAAGCTGTCCATCGCCTGCGGCTTCCTGCACTCGCCGCGGCTCATCATCCTCGACGAGCCGCTCACGGGCCTGGATCCCCTGGCCATCCGGCGCATGAAGGCGTCTCTGCGCCAGCGGGCGGAGGCGGGGACGGCGCTGGTGCTCTCCTCGCACCTGCTGCCGCTGGTGGAGGAGCTGTGCCACCGCATCCTCGTCATCGCCGGGGGGCGCGCGGTGGCGCTCGGGACGCTGGCGGACATCCGCGCGCAGCTCAGTGGGCCGGATGGCTCGGCGGCGTCGCTGGAGGAGCTCTTCATCCGGATCACGAGCGCGTCCCCCGAGCCGCGGCCGGATCGGGAGGCGCCGTGAGCTTTCCGCGTGCGGTGACGTTCCTGTGGGTGGCCTCGGCACGCAACCGGGTGCTGCGCCAGTTGCAGCGCCTGCGCCAGCCGAAGTACCTGGTGGGCGCGGTGGTGGGCGGGCTGTACGTGTACTCCGTGTTCCTGCGGCGGTTGAGCTTCGCGGGACAGGAGGACCCGGTGCCTCCCGGGGCGCAGCTCTTCAGCCAGTTCATGCTCGCGGTCGCGATGCTGAGCACGGTGCTGTCCGCCTGGGCGCTGGGACCGGACCGGCCCTCGCTGTCCTTCAACGAGACGGAGGTGCAGCAGTTCTTCCCCGCGCCCGTGTCGCGGCGGGGGCTGCTGCACTACAAGCTCGCGCGAGGCCTGGTGGGCGCGGCCATGGGCGCCTTCGTGGCCACCCTCTTCGTGAGCCGCGTGATGAACGGGCACCCCGTCCTCTTCTTCCTGGGCGCCACCGTGACGCTGTCCACGGTGCACCTGCACGTGACGGCGGCTTCCTTCGTGCGGACGCGGCTCGCCCGGTATGGAGGGGCGGGGACGGCGCTGCGCTGGGCGGCCCTCACCGCCGCGAGCGCGTTGATGTTCATCGCCGCGCTGTCCGCGCTGCGCGAGCACCCGTTGCCCACCGAGCTGAAGAACGCCCGGGAGCTCCATGCGTTGCTGGCCTCGTTGATGGACTCGCCGGCCCTGGGGCCGGGACGGTTGCTGGTGGCCCTGCCGCTCGCGCCGGACGTGGGGAGCTTCCTGAGGACACTGCCGCTCGGGCTGGGCCTGTTCGCCGTGCACTACGTGTGGGTGATGCGGGCGGCGGTGGCCTTCGAGGAGGCGGCGGTGGTGAGGGCCGAGGAGCGGGCCCGGCTCCGGGAGCAGCTCTCGCGGGGGGGCGGCCATGCCACGCTCCCGCGGATGCGCCCCGCGTACTTCGAGCTCGCGCCCACGGGCCGGCCGGAGGTGGCGATCCTCTGGAAGAACCTCATCGCCGGGCGGCGGCTGGGTGGGGCGGGGCGGCTGCTCGCCGCGGGGCTGGTGGGCGGCCTGGTGGCGGCGGTGGCCTCGGGCCGGGGCCTGTCCGAGGCGCTCGACAACGTGCGCCTGTTCATGGCGCCGCTGTGCGCGGGGCTGGCGGGGGTGCTGTGCTTCTTCGGGCCGTCCGCGCTGCGGTTCGATCTGCGGATGGATCTGCCGAGGCTGGAGCAGCTCCGGGCGTTGCCGCTCACGGGGAGGCAGGTGGTGGCGGCGGAGCTCGCCGCGCCGGCGCTGCTGCTCGGGGTGGCGCAGGCGGGGCTCGTCGTGCTGGCGATGGCGATGGCGGTGTGGCAGGGAGGTACGTACACGGCGCTGTGGGTGGCGGCGGGACTGGGGGCGCTGTGGGTGCTGCCGGCGGTGTCGCTCGGGGGGCTGTTCGTGCAGAACGCGACGGTGGTGCTGTTTCCGGCGTGGCTGCCGCCCGAGGGCGAGCGGGTGCGGGGCCTGGAGGCACTCGGGCAGCGGTTGCTGACGCTGGGGGGGACCCTGCTGGTGCTGCTGGTGGGAATGTTGCCCGCGGCATTGCTCGCGGCCGGGGTGGGTTTCGGTCTGGAGTGGCTGCTGGACCTGGGCGTGTGGGCACTGCCCTTCGCGGGGGCCTCCGCGGCGGCGGTGCTCGTGGCCGAGGTGGCATTTGGCGTGGTGGGCCTGGGATACGCCTTCGATAGGCTCGATGTCTCGACGGAGGGGAAGAACTCATGAAGACGTCCCAAGACGCTCCCGTGCATCTGATCTCGAAGTGGATCTTCCGGAAGGGCCGCGAGAAGGAGGGCGTGCGTGCCCTCGAGAGACTCGCCGAGGAGGTGCGCGCGAACGAGCCCGGGACGCTCATGTACCGCGTCCACACTCCCGTCGTGGATGAGCGGGGGCTGCCCCCCTCGCTGCCGGCCTCCGTTCCCCAGGAGGTGGTGTTCGTCGAGACCTATGCGAACACGCAGGCCTTCCTGGATCACGTGAATGGCCCTCGCTTCACCCGCTTCGTGAAGGAGCACGGCGCTCTGTTCCTCGGGCCATCGAACACCCCGGGCAAGCCCTTCATCCAGGTCCAGTTCCTGGAGCTCCAGGCGGGCTTCACCCGCGAGCCGCCGCGGGTGAACGGAGTGGCCCTCTATCGCATCGAGCCCGGCCGGCTCGAGGGCAGCTGGAGCGTGTCGGGGCACGGCATCAACGGCAAGACGGGCATCGAGATCGCCGAGAAGAAGGGGAGGAACCGGAGCGGCCTGCCCGGCCAGTACGACGTGCGCATCTGGAATCCGGGCACGCCCATCTCGCAACCGCCCTTCTTCACGGGCACGCTCACCATCAAGCCCCTGCCGGACGGGACGGATCCTCGGATGGAGAGCTACGCGCTCACCTGGACCCGGCCGGACAGCCCCGAGGCCTACGAGGGCCTGGGCCTGCGCCGGAAGGACTCGGATCAGCTCACGGTGAGCTACTGGAACCAGGTGCCGCCCGCCGGGCCCACGCGGGCGGCGGTCCAGCAGGCGCCCACCAACAAGCACCCCTCGGTGATGTTCGAGATCATCGCCAACAAGCAGGGGCCGCTGCTCGACTTCTACCGCTCGCTCTTCGGGTGGAACTACCAGTTCGGCACCGGCAACTTCGCCTACATCCGCTTCCCCGGGGAGCCCCAGCCGCTGCTCGGAGGCATCGGGCAGGCGGACCCGTCGGTGCCGGGCTTCGAGCCGGGCCGCAACTTCTACCTGCTCGTGGAGGACCTGAAGGCCACGCTCGAGCAGGCCGGGAAGCTTGGCGGCAGCACCTACGTGGAGCCCGTCACCGTCGACGGCTACAACTTCGCCATGATGAAGGACCCGGAGGGAAACATCGTCGGGCTGATCGAGCCCTTCACCTCCAGCACGGGGCCGCAGGGCACCCAGAAGACGGGAAGGGCCAGGGCTCGCAAGGGCACTCCGCGATGAGCTGAGCGCCAGGGCTCACGGGCTGCCGTTCAATGCGGCCCGGCGGCCTCGGGGGGCGCGGACAGGGTGCGCACCACCACCGAGCGGCATGCCGAGCACACGACGCCGCTGCGCTCCCAGTGGACCTGTTCCTCCAGCTCCTGGGCGGACTCCTGGCCCTCCTCGAGCTGCTTCACGAGCGCGGCGAGCTCGTCCTCGGAGCTGCCGCCACCGGAGGGGCCGAGCACGTCCTGCTCACCCTGCAGGACGAGGGAGAAGCGGTAGTACACCTCGTTGGCGACGATAACACGGACGCATGCGGCGCACGTCTTCGGTCGGGGGCCGGACATGAGGGGACAGTAACCGGAAGCGAGGCCGGGAGCCCGTCCGTGTGGCTCAGTCGAGGAATCGGCGCCACCACCGCCGGACTTCCTCTTCCGTGTAGCCCCTCCAGGAGTTGACGAAGCCCGGGGAGAACGGGACCGACCAGGGTTCCAGCACGCGCGCGAGCTCGCGGTAGGCGGGGAGGTCGCGGCCCTGTTCCATGTCCCCGGCTTCTGGCCACTGCCCGAGCGTCACCAGCGCGCGCTCGCCTTCCATCTCCTGCACGGTGGTTCCAGGAGAGTGGAGCCGGGTACGCAGGCCCGCCACGCCCTCCAGCGCGCCGAGCACGGGCTGGCCCAGGAAGTTGAGCCAGTGCACACCCTCCACGTGCGTGCCCTGCCGGCAGAGGAGGACTCCGACGTGGGACGCGTCCACCCCCGGGTAGCGGAAGAGCTCGGTGCGGATTTCGGGCAGGAGGCGGCGGCGCGAGCCCAGGAGTTCGAAAGCGAGGCCGGCATGGCCGGTGGAGAAGCGCAGGGAAGAGGCCATTTCCAGGACCAGTTCCCTCACCCGTCCCGGGCCGTGCTGCTCGAGGTACTCCGTGGGAAGAGTGGCCCGCAGCACGCTGACGCTGCCTTCCGGAGGAGAACGCCACGGCAGGCGGGCGCAATACGTGAAGCCGTATCCGTTGTACTCGAACGAAGGGGCGCCGGTCAGATTGAAGAAAACCTCGTAGCCTTGCTTGGTATTTCTTCGGAAGAACTCTGTCTCCTCTCCGAAGTCATCCAAGAAGATGCGGCGGGTTCCGGGGTGCAGACATTCGTGGATGGCCTGCCATCCCTTCTCCACGATGGAATGGGAGGTTTCGCTAGAAGTGTCCTCCCAGTAGCTGATGGCCTCAGGACCTACGCCGACCGCACGTTGGTAGGCATCGAGGGCACGCGCGACCCCCACGGCCAGGTCGTGGTGGTCGTGAGGAAGGTAGAAGGTGAATTGAACAACCTCGCGGATGAGCAATCGCTCCCCCTGCCGCGTGGGTCCGTATCGGCGGATGCGGGGATAGTGCTCATTCATGGTTGAGTCCAAGCTGGGGCGTCACGATGGCTGAGGGGCAGTTACCGCCCAGTGCATCGTACGATTCGAGTTGTGTACGTACCTTGCCAGAGAAGGGATTGCTCTTGCTGGTGAGCGTGCAGGGAAACTTGAAGTCGTAGACGCATTGAACCCTGGTGGGGTTGCGCGCGAAGTGCAGGACGATGTCTGGTCTGAGCGAGCCCGTCCCGTGGTCGGTCAGCACGTATTGCCCTGGTGACGGGCCAGGCACATAGCGGGGTTCTATCGAGATGTTTTCCGGGAACCGGGTGAGGAGCCGCAACCGTACGCAGGCGAAGGCGACCTCGTGCTTCATCGTCCCGAGCTCCATGGCCCGCGTTATCTTGTTCTGCTTCTCGTCATGGCCGACCACCCTGTCGCACTCGGCGTCGTCCGGGTATTTGCCCTCGCCATACTCCCGCTCGTTGACCTGGAAGTCCGCCTCCTTCGCGCACTCGACGAGGATTGTCTCGATGAGGCGCAGATCGGCCTCGTCGAGGACCTCCTTGAGGGTGACGAGAAGCCGGGCCGCTTCCAGGGCGCGAGACAGCCACGGGATGAGGGCCTCTTCACCCGGCGCGGTGGTGTAGCAGGCCGGATTGTTCAAGCAGCCCCGTGTCGCCGAGTCCACGGATTGAGCGTAGGCGCCTCGCGGAGGCGGCCCCATGGAACGTTGCGTGGCACATCCGGCCAGCAGCACGGCCCACACCACGAGGCCCAGGCTCCGTCCCGGTGTCACCGGGTGGGCACCGTGCGCATCGAGTTACGTCCCACCATGATGTCCACGAGCTTCTTCACGCGGCGGAAGACGCTCTCCTGCACGTAGGGCACGCCGTGCTTCTCGCAGAGCGCCTTCACCCGGGGCTGCACCTGCTGGTACTTGCTCATGGGCAGGCTGGGCCAGATGTGGTGCTCGATCTGGTAGTTGAGCCAGCCGTGGAGGAAGTCGACCCCATCGCTCCCGGTGGCGTAGTTCACCGAGCCGATCACCTGCCGGACGCAGAACTCCGCGTTGTTCTTCGCTTTATCGTGGAACCGGTAGAGGTCATCGCCCGCGTGGTTGGGCGCGATCAGCACGAAGCTCTGGATGTTCGTGAGCAGCTCGGCGAGCACGCTGTTGGCCAGCACGCTGAGCGCGGCCCACGCCCCGAGCGGCGCGAACAGGGCGGGCAGCAGCACGAAGCGCAGGCCCACGTAGGGCAGGATGCACGTCCACCAGAACGCCCGGCCATCCGCGGTGAGCGGGTTGAAGGCCGTGATCAGGCGCGGGGTGCTCCCATCGTCCTTCTCGCCCGCGCGCCGCCGCTCGGCCCGCCGCCACTCCAGGAAGGTGTTGGGCGCGTAGTACGTCAGCTTCCAGGTGCAGGCGAAGAAGGCCACGACCGCGTACTTCGCCAGCAGGGGCATGGAGGAGCTCCGCAGGAACCCGGTGTTCTCCTCCACCAGATCCGGATCCGCCGTCTCGCCCGTGCGCCCGTGGTGCAGCGCGTTGTGCTCGTGCCGCCACGCGTCGGGGTGGATCCAATCCGGCCAGTCCAGGAAGCGGCGCCACCCCGAGGCGAACGCACGCCCGGTGCGGTGCTCGGGCATGCCGGGCACCCGGTCGTAACCCCGGTGCGTCACGTGGTGCGCCATCATCGTCCAGCGCGCCGTGTTGCCCTGCGCGATCAGCAGCGCCGAGAGGGGATTGGGTGCCAGCCACGCCGTCGCATAACCGAGCGCCGAGCACACCCGGCCCCAGCGCTCGATCTTCCGGAAGTGCGCGAGGTCCTCGGGACCGAGGGAGGACTCCATCTCCGTGCGCAGGGCCTGCAGGTCCCGCGCGAAGGCCTCTTCATCGATGTCGAGGCCCGGGAAGGCGGAGCGCGGAGGTTCCTCCACGCGCATGGCGAGTGCCGTATTCATGAGGTCTTGCTGGCTCCTGGAGAGACGTGCCCGGTGGGCCGTCTAGCATCGCAGGGTACGGAGCCGAAGCAACAATCTCACGGGTTCGCCCGGCGTCCGGGCGGGGAGGCGAGCCGTCAGGGCGCTCCCTTCCTCATCCGCAGTTGCTCGAGGGCCCGCGCGAGCTGCCCGGTGTAGTCCACGCCCGTGTCCTCGTCGACGAACCGCTGGCCGGGGGCCTCGAAGTAGCCCGAGCGGGCGTAGGCCACCTTGAGGAGCCGGACCTGCTGCTCGGGATCCAGCTCGCCCCAGCTCTGGCCCGCGTCCAGGGCCGTGCGCCAGTCCGAGCCCTCGCCGAACCACTGGCTCCAGAGCGTCTCGCAGACGTGGTCGGTGCCCCCCGCCTGGTACTGCCAGACGTGGCCCATCTCCTGGACGAGCAGATGCATGGGGAGCTGGAGCGCGGCGGAGTCCGTCCGGGGCACGTCCCGAGGCACGTAGAGGGTATGGCCGAGCACGAAGGGGCGGCCGGCCAGCGAGAGCAGCCCGAGCCTGCCCACCTTGAGGCGGACCCGCTCGTAGTCGATGCTGTCCCCGAACACCTTGCGCAGCTCGGCGATCTGCCTCGGAGCGAGCCGGCCGCCCACGGGCTCGAGGCCGAGGAGCGTCTGGATGCCGCTCAGCACCCGGCCTCCCAGGCTCAGCAGGACGTCGAGGGGAATCTGGACGAGCAGCTTCAACACGCCCCGGCGCAGCGCGTGGCCGCCCGTGGAGAACCTGCCCGTGAGGAGCCCGCCGAGCCCCCGCGCGAAGCACTTCACGGCCCACCACAGGTTCCGCAGCACCCCGAGCCCCGCGCTCACGAGACCGGCGAGCAGCAGGGGCGGTGTCCACGGGGTGCCAGGAGCTCCAGGAGTGGATGAAGCGAGAAGCGCGGACCGGGTGCCCATGGTGCCTCCACGAGAGAGCGGCCAACCCAGGCTCGGCACGATCAGCAGCTGGTGCCAGGGAGGACACCCACCCGGAAGGGCCGGTGCGTGCGCTCCAGAGCACACTCCGGCCCGGCCGCGTCGAGCACCCGACAGCGCGGTCCGCCTTCAGGGTGACAGGCCGAGGGCGGTGCGCCCCAACTCGTGTGCGTCCCGGGTGGACTCGAGGGCCTTGGCTCCGGCGAGGAATCGGAAGGCGCGCTCGTAGAAGCGCTGCAGGAAGAGACGGGCGCGTTTTACAACGTCCAACAGGCGACTCTGTTCATCACAAGTGCTAAGATTCGGGACGGAGTGCGACCAATTTTCGTTTCTTGGGAGAGCCTGTTATGCAGAAGTTCAGGATCACCATCGAGGGGCGCCAGTTACCCATCGAGGATGTTTTCAACGAAAAGTTTCTGTTTCAGATTCCAGAGTACCAGCGCCCCTATTCCTGGGAACTTGAGCATGCGGTCGCATTGTTCGAAGACCTGCGCGCTGCACTTGGCGAGGGCACCGAACAACTCGACTACATCGCACCTTACTTTCTTGGTAGCATCGTGCTCATCAAGGATGAGCGTCCTGCGTCCTACGTGGTTGATGGTCAGCAGCGGCTTACCACGCTAACGATCCTACTGTCTGTTCTTCGTTCCCTTTTTCCACAGAGCCAAGCATCAAAGCTCGATCGCTTCTTGTATCAGCCTGGTGATGAATTTACCGGGCTCGCTGAGAGCTTCCGGCTTCGTGTACGGGACGATGATCGAGATTTCTTTCAGGAGTATGTTCAACGCCCTGGGGGTATCGACAAAGTTGCATCCCTCGACCCAAAAGTCCTCAAGCTTGAGACGCAACGAAGGATCCGCGCTAACACACTCGCGCTCTATGATTCAGCCAAGAAGCTCAGCGACGATGCCCGGCTGCGGCTGACTCGTTACCTCCTGACCCGGTGCTTCCTCGTCGTGGTGTCCACACCAGACCTCGATGCTGCTTACCGGATCTTCTCGGTGCTTAACGATCGCGGGCTGGATCTTTCGCACGCAGACATTCTCAAAGCCGAGATTGTTGGCGGCATCCCGACCGATGACAGGCCGACGTTCGCGAAGAAGTGGGAGGCGCACGAAAACCGCCTGGGGCGCACTGCGTTCAACGATCTGTTTGCCCACATCCGAATGATCCATGCACGAACAAAGCTCAAGGGCACCGTGCTCAAGGAATTTCGCGAGGTTGTTGTCACTAAGTACCCAGATCCAGCCAAGCTCATCGACAGCGAGTTGCTGCCAATGGCCGAAGCGTACGAGGACCTGTTGACAGCCAGCTTCACGAGCAGCGAGCACGCTGACGAGATCAACCAACTGCTGAGCTGGATGCTGGGGAATGGTGAGCGAGTAGGTATCGAAAACGTCGACTGGATTCCTCCGGCGCTCCGATGTCTCGCCGCATACCGCCGGGCTGAGCCGTCGCCTTTCAAGGAATCTGCTGCAGTACTTCGCTTCCTACGTGACCTTGAGCGCCTCGCCGCTGGGATGATGTTCCTTCGGAACAACATCAACGATCGCATCCGACGCTATGGTCAACTGCTTGAGGCAATGGAGCGCGGTGACGATCTGTACGCCGATACCTCTCCTCTGCAATTCACTGCGGATGAGCAGACCAGGATATTAAGTATCCTCGATGGTAACTTGTATGAAGAACAGCGGATCCGGCTCTATGTACTCCTTCGGCTTGATCAAACGCTGTCCGACGGCTCGGCCTCATACGACTACCCGGTGATCACTGTCGAGCATGTGCTCCCACGAAATCCACCGTCGAATAGTCAGTGGAGAACGTTGTTCAACGACGCTCAGCGTTCGGCGTTTGTGCACCGGCTCGGCAATCTCGCGCTGCTCTCACGCAGGAAGAACAGCGAAGCATCCAACTTGGAGTTCACGCCCAAAAAGGCCAAATATCTGGCAACCGCGAAAAGCGGTGGATCGCCATTCGTGTTGACCAGTGAGGTTCTCCATGAATCTACCTGGACGCCTGCTGTAGTGGAGGCACGGCAGAAGAGGTTGCTCGCGAAGCTCACCTCTCTCTGGCGTCTGACACCAATGCAGCCATCTGCAGGAAACACCAACTGAAGAGTCCCCATGGCGATGATCGCGAGAGGCCATAGCACCGTGGTACTCGCGGGTACTCGCGTTTCCAATGGTTCATGTAATGCAGACGCAGGACACCGAGTGTTGGCCATAGCCTTGTTTGTGCGCATATGGGCTAAGTGTCTGTTCCGGTAGTAGGCAGACCTGCATCCTCGCCCGAGGAGCAATCGGGCAGGGACGGTCTCTACCGGAACAGGCACTTTAAAATGTCTAGCAGCGTGCCACTCGGCAGGCCATCGAACGCCGCAAAGTAAAAGACATGACGAAGATCACGATCACGATCCCAGACCACATCCCCCATGGCCGTAAGGCGAGCGTTCTGAAAGGCATTATTCGCAAACTCATGCCTCTTGCGGACGTGAGGACACCGCTTGACTACACTCCTGAAGGGCATGAACTAGCCATTCAAACTGGCGAAGATATTGCCGAGCAGATCGAGCGAGCCATTGAAGCGCACGTTGAGCGCTAGCACCAAACGCGCAAAAGGGTCGAAACGGGTGACCTGAAAAGTTCCGCTCGCCCAGAGGGAGGCCAGGTCACCTCCGCTCGGGGGCAGCGGAACCACCATCTCCACCAGAAAAGGGCCCTCGACGCGTTTGGTGCTAGTTGAGGAAAGTATAGGCGGAATGGGGCTCTCCAGCGGGGCGGCGGGCTGGTCATAGGGTACCGCGCAGTGCGTACCTACTCGCGCTTCAGGTACACCGAGTGACAGGAGACGCACGTCTGCACGAGCAGGCCGTAGCTCTCGGAGAGCGCCGCGTCGTCCTTCTTCCCGGCGGCGGCGGCGACGGCCTGGGCCCGCCTGCGCACCTCGTCCTGGAGGACGAAGAAGCGCTCGGGCAGGAAGGCGGCGGGCTCGTCCTCGGAGCCTGCCTGGGGACGATCGATCCGGGGCTCGGCGGCGATGCGCTCGGCGGTGGCGCGCGCCACGTCGTAGCGGAGCAGCGTCACGCTGAACATCAGATCGCGCGCGTCCTGCCCGTGGCGGGCCATCTTCTTGCGCAGCAGGGCGCGGGCATCCTCGGGGAGGTAGTCCGGCGCGGGCAGGCCAGGGCCACCCTTGGCCTCGGCGGCCTTCGCCTTGGGCTTGGACGCGGCGGAGGCGCTCAGGAGGGCTCCCAGGGACAGGCAGCCGGCGAGCACCAGGGACAGGGGGGACGGGGCACGCTTCATGGAAGGCCCTCGCGGGAGGCTACGCCTGCTCGTCTTCGGCGACCTCGCCGCGGGAGCTGGCGACGCCGAACGTGTTGGCCTCGGACATCTCCTTGGTGGTGCCCCGGTACGCGCGATACGCGAAGGGCGCGGCCACGAGCATCGCGATGACGCCCAGGCCGATGGCCTTCCAGGGGATGGGCTCTTCCTTGATCTGGATGTCCCGGTTGTACGAGTTGATGTTGTACTTGGGGCGGGAGCGGGCGGTGTCACGCTCCTCCTGGGTCATTTCTTCGCCCTGGAAGCTCTGCAGCTGCCGCCGCTGGGCGAGGGCGGCGCCGCCAGTGACGAGCACGAGGACGGCCAGCAGACGCGAGAAGAGGGGGAGGCGCATGGCGGCGCAGCCTACCACGACCTGACAGGTGCGTAGAACAGGGCTTGCTTCCCCCCCGGCGCTCCATTAGGCGCCAGACCCGTGCGCTTCCTCGTCATTCCCCTGATCAACCTGCTGGTGCTGTTGAGGGTGCTGTTGGGTCTCCCGTTCCGCCTGTTGGGGGCCCGGAGCCGGCCGGCCTATGTGCGCTTCCGGCTGGCGGGGGATCCCCCCTACCGGGAGCGGCCCCGGCGTTCCCGCCTGCCCCTGGGCCTGGGAGGGCAGGGCCGTCCCGAGCCCGCCACGGTGACGTCGCTGGAGTCCTTCCGCGAGGCGCTGGAGCTGCTGGCGAAGGATGAGAAGGTGAAGGGCATCCTCCTGGTGCTGGAGGACCTGGAGGTGCCGCCGGCCAAGCGGGAGGTGCTGGAGAAGCTGCTCGGGGACTTCCGGGCGGCGGGCAAGCGGGTGGTGGCGTGGGCGGTGAGCGTGGACAACGTGGGCTACCAGGTGATGTGCGCGGCGGACGAGGTGCTGCTGTCCCCGGCGGGCCGGTTGGATCTGGTGGGCTTCGCCGCGGAGGCCACCGCGCTGGGCGAGGGCCTGGGCCGGATTGGCATCAAGGCGCACTTCTTGCGGCGGGGCGCGTACAAGACGGCGCCGGAGCTCTTCACGCACGCGCACGTGTCGGACATCCAGCGGCAGACGCTCGAGTCCTTCCTGGACGAGCGGTACGTGGACCTGGTGGACGGCGTGGCGCGGGGGAGGCGGCGCACGCCGGAGGAGGTGAGGGCGTGGATCGACGCGGGCCCCTACAGCGCGAAGCGCGCGATGGCGGGAGGCCTCATCGACGGGACGTGTGACGAGGCGGATCTGCCCGCGCGGCTCGGGGGCGGGAAGCAGGAGGAGGAGGACGAGGACGACGAGGGCGTGGAGCCGATGCCGATGTACCGGGCGCGGCTGCCGTGGCCGCCGGTGCGGTGGCGTCCGCTGCGTCCGAGGCCGCGGCTGGGGGTGGTGCCCGTGTCGGGGATGATCGTCCCGGGCAAGGGAACGCCGGGGCGGACGGCGGGCTCGGACACGGTGGTGAAGGCGCTGCGCGCGGCGGGGCGCAACCGGAGGGTGAAGGCGGTGGTGCTGTACGTGGCGAGCCCGGGAGGCTCGGCGGTGGCCTCGGAGATCATGCTGGAGGCGGTGCAGCGGGTGGCCAAGAAGAAGCCGGTCATCGCCTTCGTGGATCAGGTGGCGGCGAGCGGCGGCTACATGGCCGCGCTGGGCGCCAGGGAGATCTGGGCCACGCAGCACTCGGTGGTGGGCTCCATCGGTGTGTTCTCGGGGAAGTTCGACACCTCGGAGCTGATGGAGAAGCTGGGGGTGCACCGCACGCTGATAACGCGGGGAGAGACGGCGGGCATCTACTCGAGCTCGCGGGGCTTCACCGAGCACGAGCGGGCCCTGATGGAGCTCGAGATGGAGGAGACGTACCAGGCCTTCCTCGAGCACGTGGCGAAGGCGCGGGGCCGGACGACGGCGGAGATCCACGCGCTGGGAGAGGGGCGGGTGTACAGCGGCACGCGGGCGTTGGGGGTGGGGCTGGTGGACAAGGTGGGGGGCTTCGAGGAGGCGTGCCGTCACGCGATGGCGCTGGCGAAGGTGCCGGCGGGGCGCTTCGAGCTGCGGACGTATGGGGGAGGGGATCGGGGCTTCTCGCTGCTGAAGCTGTTGCTGGGGAACGCGTGGGCGGGGGTTTATGCCTTCTGTCCAACGGCCTGGAGCCTGCTGGGGTTCAAGGGAGGGGAGCGTTTCGAGTAACCTCCCGGCCCGCATGGCGCGCCCCTGTCCCCTCTGTGAGAACCAGCCGCTGCGGCCCTTGCGCGTCTCCCATGTGGAAATCGACACCTGCCCGCGCTGTCACGGGCTGTGGTTCGATCGGGGCGAGCTGGAGCGTTTCCCGGATCGGCCCCCGGCGCGGAGCTTCCTGGCCATGAAGGGGCAGACCTTCTCGAGGTGCCGGAGGTCGGGGCACCCGGTGGGCCGGGCGGAGGCGGTGTGCCCCACGTGCCGGAGCGAGCCCGTGCGTTGCCCGGCCTGCTCCGAGCGCCTGCGGCGGGTGGTGACGAGCGCCAGTCCCGTGGACGTGTGCCCCTCGTGCGAGGGGGTGTGGTTGGACGCGGGCGCCTTCGAGGCGCTGGCGGGCGTGACGGAGACCCGGCCGCCGCCCACGGGGGTGGTGCCCCAGGCGCGGCCCTCCGCTCCGGCGACGGCGGCCATGGAGTGCTCGCGCTGCGGGGTGGGGCTCCAGGTCTCGGAGGCCTATGCGTACGAGGGTGAGGTGTATTGCGGTGCGTGCCGGCCACCGGGCTCGGTCTCGGGGGCGGCGATGAAGAAGGGCACACCGGGAGGCCCGCTGCGCAGGGTCCTGGGAGCGCTGTCCACGCTGTCCCTGGCCGTGTCCGGGGCGGCCACGGGCTGTGTCCACACACCGGGGCCCTCGGAGGTGGCGGCGTCCTACGCCCGGGCGTTGGAGGAGAACCGGCTGGCGGAGGCCTACGCGTTGACGAGCGCCCCCGCCGAGGCCCGGCCCGCGTTCCTGGAGCACTACGCGGACGCCTCGGTCCGTCAGGCCCGGGCGAAGGAGGTGCGCGAGGCCCTCCCGGAGCTCCAGGCGCGAGCCGCGGCCCTCACGCTGGTCCAGGCGAAGGAAGGCTGGCGGGTCGTCGAGGAGAAACCCGAGGACGCGCCCCGGGCGGCCCTGAAGGGCTTCCTGGACGCGGTGGAGGCGGGCCACTGGAACAAGGCCTGGTCGCTGCTGAGCGATCCCCTGCGTGCCCGCTACACCCCCGAGCGCCTGCGCGAGGACTTCAAGCGCGAGCCCCTGTCGGCCGAGCGGGTACGCCGGGCGCGGCTCGCCCTGGAGGGGGACGTGCGGGTGACGGCGTCGGGGGCGGAGTTCCCCCTGGGGACGGACCGGGCCGTACGGCTGGTCCGGGAGGCAGGCGAGTACCGGGTGGCCGCGATCGAATGAGAAGAGGTGCGGCCGGGGAGACGCTGGATTAGACGAGGTTGACACCGGGGGGGCCGCTGGCTATTTCGGCGCGCCCCCCGGATTCAAAGGATTCAGGTACACAGATGAGTGTTTCCGAGCGCGACATCCTCGCGGCGATGTCGAAGGTGATGGATCCCGAGCTGCACATCGACCTCGTGAAGGCCGGGATGGTGAAGGACGTCCGCGTGGACGGAGACAAGGCGAAGCTCAAGATCGAGCTGACCACGCCGGCCTGCCCGATGAAGGGGAAGATCCAGGCGGACGCCGAGGCGGCGCTCAAGCAGGTGCCGGGGCTGAAGACGTTCGACATCGAGTGGGGCGCGCAGGTGCGCTCGGCGCCGAACGCCGGGGGGCAGGCGATCCTCCCGCAGGTGAAGAACGTGATCCTGGTGGGCGCCGGCAAGGGTGGCGTGGGCAAGAGCACGGTGTCGGTGAACCTGGCGGCGGCGCTGGCGCGCGAGGGCGCGAAGGTGGGCCTGCTGGACGCGGACTTCTACGGCCCCTCGGTGCCGCTGATGACGGGCATCACGGAGAAGCCGGTGAGCCCGGATGGCAAGACGCTGCTGCCGCTGGAGAAGCACGGCCTGAAGGTCATGTCGATCGGCTTCCTGGTGGAGGCGGATCAGGCGCTCATCTGGCGCGGGCCCATGCTGCACGGGGCGCTGATGCAGCTGGTGCGCGACGTGCGCTGGGGCGAGCTGGACTACCTGGTGCTGGACTTGCCGCCGGGCACGGGTGACGTGGCGCTGTCGCTGTCGCAGTCGGTGAAGGCGTCGGGCGCGGTGCTGGTGACGACGCCGCAGGACGTGGCGCTGGCGGACGTGGTGCGCGCCAAGCAGATGTTCGACAAGGTGCACATCCCGGTGCTGGGCATCGTGGAGAACATGAGCCAGTTCGTGTGCCCGCACTGCTCGAAGGCCACGGCCATCTTCAACCGGGGCGGCGGCCGCAAGGCGGCGGAGATGTTCGGCATCCCGTTCCTGGGGGAGATTCCCCTGGAGCTGAAGATCCGCGAGGCGGGTGACGCGGGCGTGCCGGTGGTGATCAGCCACCCGGAGAGCGCCGAGGCCCAGGCCTTCGTGGCGATGGCGCGCAACATCGCGGGCCGCGTGTCCACCGAGAACATGCGGGTGGCGGTGAAGCTGCCGGTGATACGCTAGTCACTCCCCGCGAACCCCGAGGACCCTATGGCGCCCGGCAGCAAGGCCCCCGAAGACGACAACGACGACTTCGATCCGTTGCTCGGAGACGAGCCGGAGCGGGAGGGTTCTCGCGCGGGCTTCGTGCCCGAGTTCGTGCGCAAGGTGGCGGTGGCGGGACTGGGGGCCCTCTTCATGACGGAGGAGGGCATCCGCTCGCTGGCTGGCCAGCTGAAGCTGCCCAAGGAAGTGCTCGGCTACATCCTCGGGCAGGCGGAGAAGACGAAGGACGAGGTGGGCCGGGTCGTCTCCGAGGAGCTGCGGCGCTTCCTCCAGTCGGAGAAGCTGCGCGACGAGCTGCTCAAGGTGGTCTCGGGGATGACCATCGAGGTGAAGGCGCAGATCCGCCTGGTGCCTCACGAGGAGCAGGAGCAGGGCGAGACGGGCACGCCGGGCCGGGCCAAGGTGACCGTCAGCGAGCTGCACACGCGCCGAGGCGGCAAGAAGGCCGCGACGAAGAAGGAGTGAGCGCGTGGAGGGCGGCGAGCGGCGGAACTGGAGACAACACCCGCTGCTGAGGCGGCTGCCCCTCCTGTTGCTGGTGGCGCTGGGCCTGTGGCTGTGGAAGGGCGCGGACACTCCCGAGCGCGAGCTGGCGTGGCGGTTGGAGGGCCCGGGCTGGAGTGAGATCCGGGCGCTCGACTTCCAGGTGAAGAACGCGGACGGCGAGCTGGTGAAGCGCGAGACGCGCTCGTTCCAGTCCGGTCCACCGGGCCTGGTCACCCTGGAGGCGCGGTTGCCCGCGGGGACGTACGAGGTGTGGGTGTTCGCCCGAGGTGAGAGCGGACCCTCGAGGCCGCCGCTTGTGGAGCGCCTGACACTCGGAGACGAGGAGGAGCGCGCCGAGCGGACACTTCGGTTCCCCGTGAGTCGTTGACCGGTGGGGGAGCGAGGGCTATAGCGCGCCCGGTTCCTCGTTTACCGAGCAAGGGGTCTCGAACGCCATGGCATCGGAGCACATCATCGTCGTCGGGGCAGGTCAGATGGGGTCGGGCATCGCCCAGGTGGCGCTGCAGGCTGGCCTGCGGGTCACCCTGGTGGATGTCTCGAAGGAGGGCCTCGCCAAGGGTGCCGAGCGCATCAAGGCGGGCCTGAAGAAGCTGGTGGAGAAGGGCAAGCTGGACGCGGCCCGGCTCGAGGCGGCGAACACGAACCTCGCCACCGCCACGAGCGCCACCGAGGTGAAGGACGTGGACTTCGCCATCGAGGCGGTGACGGAGAACGAGGACCTCAAGCGCCGCATCTTCTTGGAGCTGGACGGCGTGGTGAAGCCGGGCGGCATCCTGGCCACGAACACCTCGTCCATCCCCATCACGCGGATCGCCGCGGCGACGAAGCGCCCCGAGAACGTGATCGGCATGCACTTCATGAACCCGGTGCCGGTGATGCAGCTGGTGGAGCTGATCCGGGGCGCGGCGACGTCGGACGCGACGTACCAGACGACGAAGGCGCTGGCGGAGAAGATGGGGAAGACCACGGTGGTCTCCAAGGACTTCCCGGGCTTCATCGTGAACCGCATCCTGATTCCGATGCTGAACGAGGCCTGCTTCGCGCTGCAGGAGGGGCTGGGGACGGCGGAGGACATCGACACGGCGATGAAGCTGGGCACCAACCAGCCCATGGGCCCGCTGCAGCTGGCGGACTTCATCGGCCTGGACACGGTGCTCTACATCGCCGAGGTGCTCCACAAGGGCCTGGGTGACGACAAGTACCGCCCGAGCCCGCTGCTGCGGCAGTACGTGGACGCCGGCTGGTACGGCAAGAAGAGCGGCCGCGGTTTCTACAAGTACTAGGACGAGGACTTCCCCATGGCCTACGAGAACATCCGGCTGGAGACCGAGGACGCGATCGCGATCCTCACCATCGATCGTCCCAAGGCGCTCAACGCCCTCAACAGCAAGACGCTCCAGGAGCTCGAGTCCGCGCTCCTGTCCCTGCCCGCCACGGCCCGTGCGCTCATCATCACGGGTGGCGGCGACAAGGCCTTCGTGGCCGGTGCGGACATCGCGGAGATGGCGTCCATCAGCGCGGCGCAGGCGCGGGAGTTCGCCGCCCTGGGTCACCGTGCCTTCCAGACGCTCGAGCAGCTGCCCATCCCCACCATCGCCGCGGTGAACGGCTTCGCGCTCGGCGGCGGGTGTGAGCTGGCCCTCGCGTGCGATCTCATCTACGCCTCGGAGAAGGCGAAGCTGGGCCTGCCCGAGGTGAGCCTCGGCGTCATCCCGGGCTTCGGCGGCACGCAGCGGCTCACCCGCGTGGTGGGCAAGATGCGCGCGAAGGAGCTCGTCTTCACGGGTGAGCGCCTGGACGCGGCCAAGGCCAAGGAGATCGGCCTGGTGCTCGACGTGCTCCCGGCGGATCAGCTCCTGGCCCACTGCAAGGCGGTGGCGGGGAAGATGCTCAAGAACGGCCCACTGGCCATCTCCCAGGCCAAGCGCGTCATCGAGTTCGGCGCGGACCAGGATCTCCGGGCGGCCAACGAGCTGGAGCGCCAGGGCTTCGCGGTGCTCTTCGGCTCGGAGGACCAGAAGGAGGGCATGAAGGCCTTCCTGGAGAAGCGTCCGGCCGGCTTCACCGGCAAGTAGTCCGGTAGCGGACGGCTCCCCGGGCTGCTCTGGGGAGCCTTCGGGCAGACTAATGGGCGCGGCAACTCGTGCTTGCCTGCCCCTCTTGCAATCGCTGTTCCCAGGCGCGCGGCCCCGTATATGTACCCCCGCGCCCTTCTTTCCCGACCAGGAGTGCCATGAACTTCGAGCTGACCGATGTCCAGCGCGAGATCCAGCGGATGTGCCGCGAGTTCGCCGCGCGCGAGCTGATCCCCAACGCCCGCAAGTGGGACGAGACGCACCAGTGGCCCGCCGACTCGGTGAAGAAGCTGGCCGAGCTGTCGCTGCTGGGCGTGGCGGTGCCGGAGCAGTACGGCGGCGCGGGCCTGGACAACGTCTGCTACGCGGTGGCCATGGAGGAGATCAGCCGTGGCTGCGCCTCCAACGGCGTCATCATGAGCGTGAACAACTCGCTCTACTGCGATCCGGTGATGAAGTACGGCACCGAGGAGCAGAAGGCCGAGTTCCTCACGCCGTTCGCCCGGGGCGAGAAGCTGGGTTGCTTCGGCCTCACCGAGCCCGAGGCGGGCAGCGACGCGGCCTCGCAGAAGACCGTCGCGGTGCGCAAGGGTGACGAGTACGTCATCAACGGCTCGAAGAACTGGATCACCAACGGCCCCAAGGCCGACGCCATCGTGCTCTTCACGATGACGAACAAGGAGGCGGGCAACAAGGGCATCACCGCGTTCCTCGTGCCCACCAACACCCCGGGCTTCATCCGCGCCGAGCCGGACAAGAAGATGGGCATCAGCGCGGCGCACTCCTGCAGCATGTTCTTCGAGGACATGCGCGTGCCGGCCAGGAACATGCTCGGCAAGGAGGGCGACGGCTTCAAGATCGCCATGAGCACGCTGGACGGTGGCCGCATCGGCATCGCGTCGCAGGCGTTGGGCATCGCCCGCGCGGCCTTCGAGGAGGCGGTGCGCTACTCGGGCGAGCGCAAGACGTTCGGCAAGGCCATCCGCGAGCACCAGGCCATCCAGTTCATGATCGCCGACATGGCCACGGAGATCGACGCGGCCCGGATGCTCGTGCTGCGGGCGGCGCTGCTCAAGGACAAGGGCGTGCGCCACTCGGCCGAGAGTGCCATGGCCAAGCTGTACGCCAGCGAGATGGCCAGCCGCGTGGCCAACAAGGCCCTGCAGGTGCATGGCGGCATGGGTTACTCCAAGGAGATGGACGCCGAGCGCCACGTGCGCGACGCGCGCATCACGGAAATCTACGAGGGGACGAGCGAGATCCAGCGCATCGTCATCTCGGCCAACCTGCTGAAGGACTAGGAGTCCAACCGTTCATGATGAACCGTTCCCTGTTGATGGTGGTGGTGCTCGGGTCGGGCCTGGCGTTCGCGCAGGGCTCGCCCGCGAAGAAGGGCGCGTCCGCCAAGGACACCGCTCCCGAGGCGGCCGCCCCCGCACAGGAGAAGAAGAAGGCGGAGCCGGTGCGGCCTCCGCCTCCGGACATCAGCCGGCTGCCCTTCACCCCGGACTCCATCCGCGAGGTGATGCAGTACTACGCGCGTGACGTGCAGGACTGCTACGAGGAGCTGCTCGCGGCCAAGGGCAACAAGGTGGAGGAGGGCCGCATCATGACGACCTTCACCATCTCGCCCGATGGCTTCGTGCGCAACGCCAAGGTGGCCAGGAGCGGCACGACCATCAAGGACGCGCGGCTGCACGAGTGCGTGGTGAGTGTGCTCACCGGCATCAACTTCCCGGCGCCGCCGGATGGGCGCGAGTACCCCATCGAGTACCCGTTCAACCTCAAGGCCATCAAGTAGGACACCCGCTCCCGTGAACCTCGAGCTCACCGAGACGCAGACGCTCATTCGCGACACCGCCCGCAAGTTCGCCCGCGAGCGCGTAGCGCCCCAGGCCCGCAAGTTCGACAGGGAGGAGTTCTTCTCCGTCGAGCTCTTCAAGGAGCTGGCCTCCCTGGGGCTCATGGGGGTGAACATCCCCGGCCAGTACGGCGGCGCCGAGGCGGGGACCACCTCCTATGCCCTGGCGATGATGGAGATGGCGGCCGCATGCGCCTCCACCTCGGTGGCCATGGCCGTCACCAACATGTGTGGCGAGCTCATCCACAAGTTCGGCACCGAGGCCCAGCGCGAGAAGTACGTCACGCGGATCACCTCGGGCGAGGCGGTGGTGGGCTCGTTCGCGCTCTCCGAGCCCCACGCCGGCTCGGATCCGCGCGCCATGCGCACCACGGCGGTGCGGCGCGGGGACAAGTGGGTCATCAACGGCAGCAAGCAGTGGATCACCTCCGGCGCCTACGCGGGGGTGATGGTGGTGTGGGCCCTCACGGGCGGGCAGGGGAACAAGGGCATCTCCGCGTTCATCGTGGAGGGCGGGACCAAGGGCCTCATCGTCGGCAAGCACGAGGACAAGATGGGCCTGCGTGCGTCCAACACCGTGAGCCTCACCTTCGAGGACATGGAGATCCCCGCGGAGAACCTCCTGGGCAAGGAGGGGGATGGTTTCAAGCTGGCGATGATCGCGCTGGATGGTGGGCGCATCGGCATCGCCTCGCAGGCGTGCGGCGTGGCGCGGGCGGCGCTCGAGGCCTCCATCCGCTACGCGAAGGACCGCAAGGCCTTTGGCCAGCCCATTGGCGAGTTCCAGGGCCTGCGCTTCATGCTGGCCAACATGGCCACGGAGCTCCAGGCGGCCGAGCTGCTGACGTACCGGGCCGCGTTCCTCAAGGACGAGGGCCAGCCGTTCACCCGCGAGGCCTCCATGGCGAAGCTGTACGCCAGCGAGATGTCCAACCGGGCGGTGGACAAGGCGGTGCAGATCCACGGCGGCTACGGCTACATCGACGAGTTCCCCGTGGAGCGCTACTTCCGCGACGCCCGCGTGCAGACCATCTACGAGGGCACCAGCGAGGTGCAGCGCCTGGTGATCGCCCGCGAGACGTTCAAGCTGCTCGACTGAACGCCCGCCCCCCGGGCCGAGGGCCCCCGCTGCCGGGGGACCCCGTGCCGTGGGGTGATGGCGCGACTACCCATGGGGTAGCACCTTCTCCTCGGGGACAGGCGCCAGCAGGCCTGGCGACCTGGCCCGCGGGACGAGGTTTCGGGTGGGGTGGGGGTGCCCGTCCCACCCGGGCCGGATTATCAAGACTGTGAACAAGTACCGCGTGCTCGCTTGACTGCCGGTGTAACCGGTGTCTAGGGTGCGCGCCTTCGAGTCAACTCCGTTGTGGAGTGGGCTCGCGGGCCACTCGTAGCTCCCCGCGAGTGGCTGCCGTCAACCACCGGGGGCAGCTGTACCAGTTTCGAAGGACTCCCAATCTCATGCAGCAGAATGTGAACCAGCAGATCGGAGATGTTGGCGACGAGGATTTTGCCGCGATGTTCGAGGCCTCGCTCAAGGAGCGTGGCGGCGAGGGCATCCTCAAGGAGGGCGAGATCGTCAAGGGCACCGTGGTGCAGGTGACCAAGGACTACGCCATCGTCGACATCGGCTACAAGTCCGAGGGCCAGGTTCCGATCTCCGAGTTCACCAGCCCTCGCGGCGAGGTCTCCGTCAAGGCGGGCGACCCTGTCGAGGTCCTCCTGGAGAGCCGCGAGAACGATACCGGCATGGTCGTCCTCTCCAAGGAGAAGGCCGACAAGATGCGCATCTGGGACGAGATCAGCGCCGCCTGCGAGCGCGATGAGATCGTCAAGGGCACCATCGTGGGCCGCGTGAAGGGTGGCCTCTCCGTCGACATCGGCGTGAAGGCGTTCCTCCCCGGCAGCCAGGTGGATATCCGCCCGGTGCGCAACCTCGACCAGTACATCTCGAAGGAATTCGAGTTCAAGGTCATCAAGTTCAACAAGAAGCGCGGCAACATCGTGCTCTCCCGCCGCGTGCTGCTCGAGAAGCAGCGCGAGGAGATGAAGAAGGAGACCCTCAAGAACCTCAAGGAGGGTGCGGTCCTCAAGGGCGTGGTCAAGAACCTCACCGACTACGGCGCCTTCATCGACCTCGGCGGCATCGACGGCCTCCTCCACATCACCGACATGTCCTGGGGCCGCATCGGTCACCCCAGCGAGATGTTCAACGTGGGTGACGAGGTTCGCGTCGTCGTCCTCAAGTTCGACCCGACGCAGGAGCGCGTCAGCCTGGGCCTCAAGCAGATCCAGGAGGATCCGTGGCACCGCGCCGACGAGAAGTACCCGGTCGGCACCCGCGTGCGCGGCAAGACGGTCTCCATCACCGACTACGGCGCGTTCATCGAGATCGAGCAGGGCGTCGAGGGTCTGGTGCACGTGTCCGAGATGTCCTGGACCAAGCGCCTCAAGCACCCCAGCAAGATGCTCGAGGTCGGCCAGGAGGTCGAGGCCGTGGTTCTCGACATCGATCCGAAGGCCAAGCGGATTGCCCTGGGCATGAAGCAGATCGAGCAGAACCCCTGGACGCTGCTCGAGGACAAGTACCCGATCGGCTCCGTCATCAAGGGTCAGATCCGCAACGTCACCGACTTCGGCGTGTTCGTCGGCGTCGAGGAGGGCGTGGACGGCCTGGTGCACGTGTCCGACATCTCCTGGACCCAGCGCATCAAGCACCCGGGCGAGATGTTCAAGAAGGGCGACGAGGTCGAGGCGGTGGTGCTCAACATCGACGTCGAGAACGAGCGCTTCAGCCTGGGCATCAAGCAGCTCCAGCCGGATCCCTGGGACACCCTGTCCGAGCGCACCCCGGTGGGCAGCCGCGTGAAGGGCAAGGTCACCAAGGTGACGGACTTCGGCGCCTTCGTGGAGATCGAGCCCGGCATCGAGGGCCTCGTGCACGTCTCCGAGCTGAAGGAGGAGCGCGTCGAGAACCCGCGTGACGTGGTGCAGGAGGGCCAGGAGGTCGAGGTCAAGATCATCGACATCAACACCCAGGACCGGAAGGTCGCTCTGTCGATGAAGGCCCTGATCGGCGAGGGCGAGGACTACCGCGAGTACCTCCGCCGCCAGGCCGAGGGCTCCAAGGCCCGCCTCGGCGACGTGATGGCGAGCAAGCTGAAGAAGTAGGCAGTTCGCCCCTCACGCGAGGGACACAAGGCGGCCGGGCTTCCTTCGGGGGCCCGGCCGTTTGTTTTGGTGCGCCCGGCATGGGCATCGACTTGGAGGTGAAAGTCCTCCCGAGAGCAGGTCACCGCGAACGAAGGGAACCGCAGAGCATCGGACCGTGAGGCCGGTGTGAAGGAAGCGGGAAACGAAGCCGCGGGGCGACGAACAGGAACCGGCTGTGAGGCGGCACCGAGCGGAGCGAGCGGGCCAAAGACCGCGAAGCTCCGGTGACCAAGGCGAGGTGACGTAGAGCCGGCGCTCGTGCGGTGAAGGTCGATGTTCTTACCCGGGGAGAGCTCGCCTCGTGCCTGAAAGGGCGACGCCGAGAGGCGGAGCGAGCAGTCAGCAGAGGCCGTAGTGTGCGCTGGGCAGCGCACTGGTCAGGAGGGTTGAAGTCCCTCCGGCGCTCGGATGAGGAGCGCCGTATCCAAAGGCGGGGGTAACGCCTCGCCGGCCGGAGAGAGTG
>NZ_DASUNC010000146.1:0-206362 GCF_036277355.1 Archangium sp. | reverse complement strand
AGCCGGTCAGCCCGTCCAGCGCATCGCTCCCGACGCCTCTCTTCCGCTGACGCTCGTGGACCTCTCCTCCCTGCCTCCCTCCGAGCGTCAGGCCGAGGCCCACCGTCTGGCCTTCCACTCCGTCATGCGGCCCTTTGACCTCGCCCATGGCCCGCTGCTTCACGCCTCGCTCTTCAAGCTCGACGAGCGGCTCCACATCCTCGCCCTCTGCATGCACCACATCGTCTCCGACGGGTGGTCCATGGGCATCTTCGTGCGCGAGATGGCCGCTCTCTACCAGGCCTTCTCCTCCGGCCAGCCCTCGCCACTCCCCGAGCTGCCCCTGCAGTACGCCGACTACGCCGTCTGGCAGCGCCAGTGGCTGCAAGGCGCCGCCCTCGAGCAGCAGCTCTCCTACTGGCGCCAGCAGCTCTCCGGGGCTCCCGCCTCCCTCGAGCTGCCCACCGACAAGCCTCGTCCCTCCGTCCAGAGCCATAGCGGCGCACACATCGAGGTCCACCTCTCCAAGGCCCTCTCCGAGTCGCTCAAGGCCTTCTGCCAGCGCGAAGGCGTCACTCCCTTCATGGCCCTGTTGGCCGCCTTCCAGCTCCTCCTCTCCCGCTACTCCGGCCAGGACGACATCTCCGTCGGCTCTCCCATCGCCGGCCGTCGCCACGCGGAGCTCGAGGGGCTCATCGGCTTCTTCGTCAACACCCTCGTCCTGCGTGCCCGCCTCTCCGGTGTCTCCTCCTTCCGCGAGCTGCTGCACCAGGTGCGGGAAACCACCCTCGGTGCCTTCGCCCACCAGGACATCCCCTTCGAGAAGCTCGTCGAGGAACTGCGTCCTCCTCGCGACTTGAGCCGCACGCCTCTCTTCCAGGTGATGTTCGCCCTGCAGAACCTCCCGACGGGGGAGCTCCAGCTCCCAGGCCTCTCCCTGCGCCCCGTGGAGCCCGAGAGCACCACCGCCAGATTCGAGCTCTCCCTGGCGCTCAACGAGGTCCCGGAGGGCTTCGGCGGCACCCTCACCTACAACACCGACCTCTTCGACGCGCTCACCGCCGCGCGCATGATGCGTCACTTCCAGGTGCTCCTGGAGGCCATCGCCGCCCGTCCCTACACCGTGCTGCGCGACCTGCCCCTCCTCCCTCCCGAGGAGCGCCAGCAGGTGCTCGTCGAGTGGAACGACACGCGTACGGACTTCCCCCGCGACGCCACGCTCCACTCGCTCGTCCGCTCCCAGGCGCTGCGCACACCCGAGGCCACCGCCCTCGTCTCCGAGTCCGGTACTCTCACCTACCGCCAGCTCTCCGAGGCCTCCACGCGCCTGGCCCTGCACCTGCGCTCGCTCGGCGTGGGCCCCGGGTCTCTCGTCGCCCTCTGCATCGAGCGCTCCCCGGAGATGCTCGTCTCGCTCCTGGCCATCCTCGAGGCCGGCGCCGCCTGGGTACCAATGGATCCGGAGTACCCCGCCGAGCGCCTCGCCTTCATGCTCGAGGACAGTGACGCGACGCTGCTCGTCACCCGCTCCGCCCTGCTCCAGGCCCTGCCCGCCACCCGGGCCCAGGTCCTGCGGTTGGATTCGCTCGACGCACTGAACGCACTGCCTCCCGCGCCCCAGGGCACCGTCCTGCCCGAGCCCGAGGCCACCAGCCCCGCCTACGTCATCTACACGTCAGGCAGCACGGGCCGTCCCAAGGGCGTCCAGGTGGCCCACCGCGCCGCCGTCAACCACCTGCACTGGCGCCAGCGCGAGTTCCCCATGAGTCCCCAGGACGCCTTCCTCCAGAAGGCTTCCTTCAGCTTCGACATCTCCGTCTGGGAGATGTTCGCCCCGCTGTTGGCCGGTGCCCGGCTCGTGCTCGCGCGTCCCGGTGGCCAGAGAGACCCCGAGTACCTGGTGCGGATGGTGATGCGCCACGGAATCACCCACCTGCACTTCGGCCCCGCGCCGCTGTCCGTCTTCCTGCAGACGCCGGACGTCGAGCGTTGCCAATCCCTGCGCTTCGTCTTCTGCGGCGGCGAGCCCCTCACGCACGAGCTCCACGCGCTCTTCCTCTCCAAGCTGAGCGCCCGGCTCGTGCACCAGTACGGTCCCACGGAAGCCTGCATCGACAGCACAGCCTGGGTGTGCCCGCCTCACCCTGTCTCCGCGTTGCCCATCGGCCGTCCCATCTCCAACACCCAGGCCTACGTGGTGGACGCCTCGCTGCGGCCCGTGCCCGTCGGTGTTCCGGGTGAGTTGCTCATCGGTGGTGAGGGCCTGGCGCTCGGCTACCTGAACCGTCCGGAGCTGACGTCCGAGCGCTTCATCACGGACCCGTTCAGCACCACGCCCGGAGCCCGCCTCTACCGCACCGGTGACAAGGTGCGCTGGCTGGCCGACGGCACGCTCGAGTTCCTCGGCCGCCTCGACTCGCAGGTGAAACTGCGTGGCTTCCGCATCGAGCTCGGTGAGGTGGAGTCCGTGCTCCTCCAGCATGCCTCCGTGCGTCAGGCCGTGGCGCTCGTGCGCGAGGACGTCCCGGGCGACAGGCGGCTGGTGGCCTACGTCACCGGCGACTCGCCAGACGCCTCCAGCCTGCGCGCCTTCCTCCAGCAGCGTCTGCCCGAGTACATGGTGCCCTCGGCCTTCGTGGCCCTGGAGGCTCTGCCCCTCACCCCCAACGGCAAGCTGGATCGCAAGGCGCTGCCGGCGCCGGAGGCCTCGAACCGGGAGCACGAGCGGGCCTTCCTCCCGCCTCGGGACGAGCTGGAGCTGAAGGTGGCCCGCGTCTTCGAGGAGGTGCTGGGGGTGCAACCGGTGGGCGTGCGCGGCCACTTCTTCGAGCTGGGTGGACACTCGCTGCTCGCCGTGCGCCTCATGGGCCGGCTGCGCGAGGTGACGGGCCGCGGCCTGCCCCTGGCGACGCTCTTCCAGGCGCCCACGGTGGAGCAGCTCGCGCAGCTGCTGCGCGGGGAGCAGCGGGCCTGGACGCCCCTGGTGCCGCTGGTGCCCTGGGAGAAGGGGGACCCCCGCCGTCCGCTCTTCGTCGTCCACCCGGTGGGCGGCACGGTCATCGGGTACTCCGAGCTGGCGAGTCAGCTGGGTCCGAAGCAGCCGCTCTATGCCCTCGAGTCACGCGGCATGGACGGCTCGCTGCCTCCCCTCACGACGATCGAGGAGATGGCAACCCTCTACGTGGAGGCCATCCGCACCCTCCAGCCGTCCGGGCCCTACCTGCTCGGCGGCTGGTCCATGGGCGGCGTCATCGCCTACGAGATGACCCAGCAGCTGCTGCGCCAGGGCGAGCAGGTGGAGGTGTTGATGCTCATCGACTCGCAGGTGCCCAACGGGCGCCCCGCGCACGTGACGAACGAGGAAGAGGCCCTCCAGCGGGCCTTCGTGGGCCTGGTGGAGGAGTTCGTCGGCAATGGCTTCAAGGTGCCCGAGGAGCGGGTGAAGACGCTGGACCGCGAGGAGCTGCTGCACGTCATCCTGGAGGAGGCCCGCCAGGCCAACCTCGCCCTGCCGGACGTGGGGCTCGAGCAGGTGCGGGCCCTGCGGGACGTCTTCGAGGCCAACCTGCGAGCCAGCTGGCGCTACAAGGCCACCGCCTACGAGGGCGATCAGCTCACCCTGCTGCGCGCCGCCCAGGCGGCGGAGGGCCAGACGGAAGACCGGGGCTGGGCGGTGCTGGTGCCCGCCTCGGGCAGGCTGGACATCCACGAGGTGCCCGGGACGCACTTCGAGCTGTTGAAGCAGCCCCATGTGCAGTCCGTGGCCGAGCGGCTGCGCGAGTCCCTCGAGCGCGCCCACGAGCGGGCCGCCGTGAATCAAAGGAGCGCATAGGCGGGAGAGAGGCCAGGTGGAGGGAGCGGGCTGGAGCGAAGGGGCCAAGGAGGGCCGCTGAGGGGGGCCGCCCGAGCAGTGCGCCAGAGGTGACAACATCCGCCTCCCATGAACATGGTACGCTGGGAAATCCTGTCTCTCGATACAGTCGGGCTCGAAACCTACCGCGAGGCATCAGCTCTCGGAGCTCGTCACTGCCCATGGCACCTCGCCGCTCGAGGACGTGAAGGTGCAGCGCTCCGGCAAGCCGAAGGTGATGCTCGAGCTGTTGAATCCGGCGGGCACCCCGCAGCCGGTCAACGAGTTCTGCTCGCCCCTCCTCACTCCCCTCCCGTAGCCCTGCATCCCATCCCGGAGTCCGCCCGCATGGCCTCGCTCATCCACCGCATCCTTCCGCTCTGCCTCTCGCTGGCACTGGCTGGCTGCGACCTGCTCCTCGAGCCCGAGCCCCCCGCGCCCGCCCCGCTTCCGAACATCGTCCCGGTCCATGCCCCGGAGCCCCACGAGTGGAGCCGCGTCCCCATCGGCCAGCCCCTCGTGCTCGAGGTGGAGCTGCGCCTCGCCGACGGCTCGCTCGCGACCGATTACGAGCTCACCTGGGCGACTCCGGCCGACTCCGTCTCCGGGAGCACGGCGTACACCCACTCCGTCGAGGTGCTCCGGGAGCACGTCTCGCCGGGGCGGGAGCGGCTCGTCATCACCGGAAAGAGCACCATCGACTTTCCTGGAGTCGGCTGCCGGGTGCAGGTGCGCGACCCGAGCAGCGGCGTCTTCGCTCCTGGAATCCAGACGCTGGGCCCCTTCCACATCCGGTTCTACGGCTCCGAGCCGGCGACCCTCGCCCTGCCGCCCGCCGTGACGAGGCTCGGGGTCGGCGAGGTGCGGCCATTCGAGCTGCTCGCCACGGCCGTCCTGGAAGAGGGCTCCGCGAAGGGCCCCCCCCTCGCACCTCCCGGTGACGCTGGAGAGCTCGGCGCCCGCCGTGGTGCGGGTGGGCGAGGACGGCCGGACGCTGTACGCGCTCTCGGTGGGGACGGCGAAGCTCACCGCGAGGAGCGGCGCGGTGAGCCGGCAGACGGAGGTCACCGTCGACACGCTTGCCCTGGGCCGGCCATCACCCGCGACGCTGCGCTCGAAGCTCGATTCACCCAGGCCGGTGCTCTTCCCCCTCTTCACGCACCAGGGCGGAGCCATCCGCGGCGACGACCTGCTCGTGCTCGACGAGCGCGGGTGGCCGTTCGCCACCGCCGTCATCAACAACACGCTCTGGGCGATGGAATGGACCGGAACCGGGATCGGATGGTGGCGGCTCTCCCGGCCCGGCGAAGAGGTCATCGAGCGGGGCTCCTCCGTCTTCGACGAGCGTGGGAACCTGTACGTGGCCTACCGGACGCTCGGGCTGGGCATCGTCGTCGCGGAGCGGGCCAAGGGCGCCTCGCTCTCGGCGCTCCGGTACCGGCCGCTCTTCGCCCTCTCCGAGCTCTGGGCGGACCAGGACTGGCGCCCGACCTTCAGCTCCCTCGGGCACATCTCCCTCCAGCCGCGCACGGGAGGCGGGGCCTGGGTGCTCGTCCCGATCGAATTCGGTCAGGCCGCCGGCACCGACAGGTGCAGGACGATCTCCAAGCTCTTCGAGGTCGGTGATGAGAGCATCGGGGTCCAGCAGCTCTCGGACAACGTGCGCGAGACGCAGTGCGAGCTCCCGGCGGGCTCGATACGCTGGCCGAGCTCCAGCGTCCTCTACGGCCAGAGGGCGGGCGTCGCACGGCCGGACCTCTTCCTGTCCACGCTGTTCGCGGGAACGACGGTGGGCAGAGGACTGCTGCTCGCCAGTGCCGACGGGAGTTGGATGATGCCGAACGTCAACCTGTTCCCGCGGGCGGGCCGCCCGGACGGGCATGTGTCCCCCGGAGTCATCCTGGTCTACGCGGACAAGGATCGGGCGCTGCTGCCCCCCGAGGTTCCCTCCGTGACGTACTGGAGCAGCGACGCGAACGATCTGCCGCGGCAGTACGCGGGAGCGAACTACCTGGTCCGGGGGAGCACCGTCGTCCCGGTGATCGCCGGCCGGCTCTTCCAGGGCGATGCCATCCACCTGCACCTGCTCTCGGACAACCTGGTCGACGCGAGCGACCCCATCGCCGTCACCGCCATCCCCGGCGGACCGTGAGCGCGGCCGGACCGCATCGGCCCTGAACTCCGGGGTAAAACTCCGCCTCTTCCTTCGCTCCATGAACACTACCTCCCGTGTAGCCGACTGATGAGGTGTGTCCACAAAACCGGGGCAGGCTCACTCGAGAAAGCGGCGCTCCCAGCGAAGGAACTCATCCGGCGGCAGGTTCTCCCCATGTGTGGGGGGGGGCCTGAACAGCCATGGCTCCAACACATGGGCCAGTTCGCGGTACTCCGGCAGGATTTGACCCTGCTGGGTGTCGCCTGCTTCAGGCCATGCGCCGAGAGTGACCACGCCGCGGTTTCCCTCCAGGGCTTGCACGGTTGTCCGTGGCGAGCGCAGGCGCGCTTGCAATCCCACCGTGCCTCCCAGCTCACCGAGTACCGGCTGGCCAAGGAACGTCAGCCACGACGGCCCGCGGACTCGCGAACCCATTCGCAATGAGTTCCAATGCAGGAGGGGGAGGTCCATACCAGGGTAACGCATCCAGAGTTTGCGGACCTCCCGGGCTACCCCCATCAATCCCAGGTCGCAATTGAACGAGAGGCCGGCATTGCCAGAGCAGAAGGGTAATGCCGATGCGATCTCGATCGCCATGTTCCGGACCCGCTCGGGGCCGTGTTCCTCGAGATATTCCGTGGGCAGCCAGAAGGATACCGCGGAAGTTGCATCCGGCTCGGTTTCCAGGAAGGAAGGGTCCAGCCACCTGCCTTCGTAGGTGAATCGATAGCGGTCTTCAACGTCCGACGTGTCGGTCAGTTTGGCGTATGATCTCCGGGGGTGGTTCAACCTGTCACGAATGACAGACCAGCCCGTATCGTCCAGCAACTGCCAGTCGCCCGCTTCATCGGCATACAATCCCAACGCGTCGGCTCCGACTGCGCGCAGAAACGTCTCGAGTGACTGGCTGACGGCTCGCGAGATCTCCGCGTGAGAGTGGCGCATGTAGAAGGTCATGCTCAGCCCCTCTCTGATCAGGAGATAGCCATTCCTGGCGTGAATGCGGACTCTGGGGTAATGGGGGTTCATTCGAGAACTCCCAGCCAGGGGACGATGCGCGCGACGAAAGGCGCGATGTATCTTTCGTAGATGGTGTTTTGGTATTGTCCTGCAAAGGGATGGTCCTCGGGGTACCGCGACCAGTCCGGCGGCTTGCCCTTTTCTCCGCAGGGGAATTTGAAGTCATAGACGGCTTGAGCATGGAGGGGATCTCCCTCGTGAATGACGACGTCCGGCTTGACGGTTCCTTTCAACTCCGCGCCATTGCCCGTGTTCACGAGGGCTTCTTCGTCCTCCGTGCTGACGAGCTTCTTCTCCCCCGTCTTGGGGTCGACGATGCGGTAGCGCTGTTCCAGGCTGTAGCGTCCCTTCCGGAGCGCCCCCAATTCCAGGTCGGCGCAATCCCTGGCGGCCTTGTGCATCTCCTCGCCGAGCCGCTGCGCCCAGGTCATCTTCCGGCCCGTGTCAGCCCTGGTCGTCTGGCGGCACTCCTCGGAGTCAGGGGTCTCCTTCTTGAATTGGCCTCGATGACGGGCGAGCACGTCCGCACGGGCCCGGTTGGCGCACTCCTCCAACTTCTTTTCAATGGATGGCTGCTGTTCCTCGAACAGCTTCATCAGGGCCGCGGTGGAGGCCACCGCGGTCCCCACCTGCCGCACGGTCTCGAAATCCTTTCCAGCAACAACGGCACACGTCGCTGGGTCCTTGCAGGTCTTCGTCGTGTCGAACCCGTAAGTGCTCGGGGCGATACACAGTGCGTACAGCAATGCACCCCACACGAACATGGCCCGGGGTGTTGCTGGCTTGCAGGTGCTCTTCCAGTAACACCTGAATCTTGCAGACATCCGGGTTGGCTCCCGGGCCGGATGGCCGACCCTTTCCATGCTCGACTGGAATCCAGAGACTTCCAGGAAGCGCGATTGCAAGAGTTGGGCCCGGAAACCAGCTTCGTGGGATTGAACCTGCGCCCTGCTATTCAAGGACTTGATGGGTGGGTCAGTATGACCTCTGGAGTCAGGCTGCTCCACTGTTTACGGCCCCGTTTGTCAACTGCTTTGACATCCACGAAGCAGGTCCCAGGAATTCCGGCTACTTATCCAGGCTCCGTGCGGCCATGGGGGAGTGTCCGCATCCAGGACAGCTGTGTGCAGGGTTCCGGCAGCCCGTCTCACATGACTCGCCCAAGCCGTCGCGCCCGAGCCGTCCGTTCCCCACGGTGCAAGAGGGCGGGCTGGAGATGCCGGCGCCGGGCGGGCATGAGAGGCCTCCTCGGGCGACTCGGATTTCGTTCGGTTCCATCTCAGGAGCGCACTTCAATGCGGTAGGAGCGCGGCCAGCGGGCCGCTCGGCACCCCGCACGTTGCTCCTGGGGGACGTTGCCCGACGTGTGGATCAGTCCCAGTCATGGAGAAGGGGAGGTATGCCATGCCCGACACCATGAAGGCCGCAGTCGTCCACGCGTTCGGTCAGCCCCTGGCCATTGAAGCAGTCCCCATTGCGAGGCCCGGTCCGGGGCAGGCCCTCCTCAAGGTGGCCGCCTGCGGCGTGTGCCATACGGACCTGCATGCGGCTCAGGGTGACTGGCCGGCCAAACCCACCCTGCCCTTCATTCCAGGGCACGAGGGGACGGGGACGGTGGCAGCGGTGGGGCCCGGCGTACGGGCGGTGCGCGAAGGGGACCGGGTGGGGGTGCCCTGGCTCTACACGGCGTGCGGGCACTGCGAGTATTGCGTCACCGGCTGGGAGACGGTGTGCCCGGAGCAGAAGAACACCGGCTACTCCGTCAACGGGGGCTATGCCGAGTACATCCTGGCCGATGCCCAGTACGTGGGCCACCTGCCGAAGGGATTGGGTTTCGCCGAGGGAGCGCCCCTGCTCTGCGCGGGAGTCACCGTCTACAAGGGTCTCAAGGAGACAGAGGCGCGGCCGGGCCAGTGGGTCGTCATCTCCGGCATCGGGGGGCTGGGCCACATGGCGGTGCAGTACGCCCGGGCCATGGGCCTGCACGTGGCCGCGGTGGATGTCGCCGACGCCAAGCTGGCCCTGGCCCGGCGTCTGGGAGCCGAGCTCACCATCAACGCGCGGCAGGAGGATCCCGTGGCGCGGGTGGCGAGAGAGTTCGGCGGCGCTCACGGGGTGCTCGTCACAGCCGTCTCACCCCAGGCCTTCACCCAGGCCGTGGGCATGGTGCGTCGGCGAGGCACGGTGGCGCTGGTGGGTCTGCCTCCGGGTGATTTCACCGCGCCCATCTTCGATGTGGTGCTCAAGCGGTTGACGATCCGGGGCTCCATCGTGGGCTCGCGCGCCGATCTCGCCGAGGCGCTCCAGTTCGGGGCGGAGGGCAAGGTCCGGACCACCTTCACCCAGGCGCCGCTGGAGTCCATCAACGACATCTTCGCGCGGATGAAGGCCGGCGAGCTCGAGGGGCGGGTGGTCCTCTCGTTCTGACGCACGGCCCACGAGCCGCTCACGCGCCCTGCGCCTCACGGGCTCTGAAGGAAGCGCGGCTCGCCCGGGGCGCCGTGGGCCACGAGGGCATGGAGCCGCGCCAACCCCGTGGGCGCACGTTCCCGAACGCCGCTGAACACCACCGGGCAGAAAAAAGCCCTGCTTCCAGGGACTTGGGAAGCAGGGCGAGTGGCCCCGGCTGGAATCGAACCAGCGGCCTGCGGTTTAGGAAACCGCCGCTCTATCCAACTGAGCTACGGGACCGTGGGTGAGACGGGGTTTACAGCAGGCAACCCGTCCGATGCAACGACGGCGAACAGCTCGGATGGCTGACATGGGGAAGCTCCCGCCAGGCCAGCACCGTTCGAGCGTGCCCCTGACGCCTACCTGACAAAGAGCCAGGCCGCCCGGAAGGCCGCCGACGAGGCGGTCTTCATGGAGGCCGAGCTGGTAGGCCGCTTCCTCGCCCACCTCGAGGCCGAGGGCCGCACGGAGCGATACCGGCGCAACATGCGGACCTACCTCGCCCAGTGGGCCCAACCAGCCAGGACGTCAGCGGGGATGACCGCCAAGGTCCTTATGCCGAAGCACGGGGCGCTCTTGATGAGCCCCTCGATTGACGCCGCCGAGAGCGGCGGACACCGGGAGTTGTCAGACCAATAGGGTACACCTTCGGACTGGCTACCCATCAGGGTGTTGCCATCATCAGGGGGAATTCCCATGAAGCTGGGCTGGACGGCGGCGCTGCTGGTGCTCCTCGCCGGGTGTGCTACCGCTTCTCGGGTCGTGCGCCTGGACACGGGCCAGGCCGACACTCTCGTTTTCACCCCACGCTCCGGTGCCGAGCCGGTGAGGTTGAACGGCGACGAGTTCAAGGAGGCCGTGGCGAAGCGTGCCTGGGAGATTCGGCCCTCCGCTCGGCCCCAGGAGGCCGCCCGGAAGTTGTTCGAGATCGAGGCGCGGAGTGGTTCGTACACGTACGAGACGCGCAGCCGCCGCGTCACTCCACTCGGGCCGGACGAACATCTGGAGGAGGCACCACCGACGGCGGAGGTGGAGTTGACGCGCGACTACCTGCGCTGGTGCGAGCGCACCGGCAGGCCCGGAGACTGTCTCCGCCTGCTGACGGAGAGCCCCATCGTCAACGGGGACGGCCGTTTCGCCCTGGCCCTGGCCCTTGCCAAGGGCGCCGTGCTCGACGAGATGCTGGAGGCGTTCAAGGACATGGCCGACCCCCACGCCATGGTGGCGGCGGTTCTCTGGACCTGGACCACGTACATGCTCCTCATCTCGATTCCCGACGTGACGGTCTCGAAGGGTCTCGCGGCGGTGATGACCGCCACCCTCATCTCCTACGTGGGCGTCGACACCTTCTGGGGCCTCGTCGTGGGCTTCAAGCGGCTGATGGACGAGGCGGATCGGGCCGCCACGTTCAACGAGCTGCGCGAGGCCGGGGAGCGGTACGGGAAGGTCATGGGCCGCAACGCGGCGCGTGCGTTCGCCATGCTGGCCACGGTGGCGCTCGGCAACACGGCGACGGGGTTGGCGGCGAAGGTGCCGACGCTGCCCGGTGCGATGCAGGCGGCGGCGCAGGCGGAGATGCAGGTGGGCCTCCGCCTCGCGGCAGTGGGGGAAGTCGAGACGGTTGCCGTGAGTGCCGAGGCCGTCACTATCACCCTCGCCCCCAACGCGGTCGCGATGTCGGCCGGAGATGGCCGAGGCAACGGCCATGTCACGGGCGAGTTGACAGGAGGCGCGTCGGATATCCACGTTGACAAGGTGGTCAACAGCAACATGCCGCACGCGGCGGAACGTGCGGTTGAACGGGCTGGTTTCTCGAGCGTGCAGGATGCTCGCGCTGCCTTGCAGGAGTTCGGCCGACAGATCGAGAAGTCGGGGCTTCCGCCCGGAACCATTCGGGACACGGCCCACGCGGACCGCGTCATCGTTCCTGGCTTTGGCCGAGGTGGTGCGGTCGTCTATCAGCTCAGGGATGGTGTATTGAAGCTGAAGACCGTTTTGCAGTGGAGGCCGTAATGGGGCAGACGGATTCCAAGAAGAAGCTCGGGCGCTTCGAGCTGCGAGTCTCCGAAGACGATCAGGACGTGGCCTATTTGCGCCTCCCGAGTCACCCCGGTGAGACCTGCAAGATGTCGAAATCGATCAGGCTGGCCGAACTCATGGGGTCCTACACGGGCCCCGATGTGGTGCTCGACTTCGACCAGGATGGAGTCCTGGTCGGGATCGAGTTCCTGGCGTGATGCCCTGCCGATGATGACGCGCATGGCCCCGCCTTGAGCTGAGCACCCAGTGGTGGGCTCTACTGGTCGGGGGAATGAAAATGACCCAGCAGGTTGGATCGAAAAAGCGTGAAGGCCGCCCCGCGCACGAACGGGGCAGCCCTCACTCTGCTACCTTCTACTTCTTACGGCGGCAGCGGCACCCGAAGGGCCATGCACGGTAACCGTACTTCTGGGCGTCCATGACCTTCCCAGTCCGGTAGTGCACGTAGCTGCGGACGAAACCGCACCCGCACGTCGGGCACAGCACAGGCTTGTGAGTCACGCGAACACCTCCTTCCTTGGTTGGCGGAGGAGCCACCTCCACCTTGTTGACACAAGGAGGGCATCGCGTTAACGCTACCGGTAGCCATACCGTAGTTGTTAACGCGCTCCTTGCGCGTGCTATCGGCCGGTTCCGGGGGAGCGCCCGGGCCGGCCGAAGTTCTTTCCTGAGACCACCAGACTACGTGTGCACTACCCGCCCTTGGGCTCTGGGCTTAGGCGGCAGTGGAGACCTTCTTCATGGTCTCCTGCTGCACCTTCACCAGCGCAGGGCGCTTCGGCAGGCCCAGCTTCCAGCGGATAACGTCACCCAAGTGCCGCTGCACGTCGCGGCTGTTGGTGCTGAACCGCATCACTTGCTTCACCGAGTCCCAGCTGCCGATCGTCAGGTTGAAACCTGCCGTCTCTGGCGTGATGGCGTCGGAGATGCCCGGGCACAGTTCCTCTCGCTTGGAGGTCGGCTCCTCGAAAATCCGCCACATCGGATTCGTATGTGTGAAGTCGATCTGGTGCTTCTCAAGTGCGCTCAGGAACGTCTCAAGGTGCATCGAGTTCTCCTCGCGCGAAGCATTGAAGGTGTACACGAGCTGCGCCAGAGCCTTGATCACCACCGGTTGCGCCAGCACGGTCTTGTCGTTGGAGGCGGGCTCGCCGAAATGGGGGACACGCGAAATCGCGCGCCAGAAGCGCCGCCCCAGGTCGTAGCAAGTATTCACCGCCGCAGGTTTCACCTTCTTCGGATCGGTCTGACCGGCGAACAGGAGGCTACAGGCCAGCACGATGTCCTTTCGAGAAACCGAGCCGTTATTCAGGTTCCAGATGTGATTGGCGTCTTGCTCCACGAGCGGCGCCTTGAGGATCTTTTCTTCCTCCAAGACCTTCCGGATGAAGAGATTCACCGGGTTGCCAGTATCGAAGGAGTTGGCAATCGACTTCTCGACCGTCTTGGCCAGGTTGTTCAGGTCATGGAAGAGCTGTCGCTCCTGCACCGGGTCGAGACCGAGGTGGATAGTTACATCCACGGTGCAGTTGCTCCGCGCTGCCTCAAGGGCCAAGTTCCAGAGCCGCCGCTCGCCGGAAGATAGAACCAACTCGCCGTTCGTCGGCACATATAGCCCCTTCTTCGGGTAGCGCTTCGTGCTCGTCACCGGCCGCAAGAAGCCGTTGATGACCATGTTCATCGCCTCGCGGCGGTGCTGGCCGTCCACAACCCAGAAAATCTGACCGCTTCCGAGGTACAGGATCGTAGCGCCGTTCTCGAGCTGCCTGGCGCGTAGGTCGGTGCCACCGGGCGCGCACTCCCGGATGTTGACCGTCATCGCCTGAAGCGCCAGGTACGGCTGCTCGCCGAGTTCTCGGAGGACGGCGGCAATCACATCATCCAACGAGGTGTCGCTGGCCGCCTTGAGCTTGCGCTGGACCGCCATCACGAGGCCCTTGAGCATGTACTTGGCGATACGGGTTGCATGCTCCTTATCCAGGCGACGGTTCGACACGCTCTCCGCATCTTCGCCGCGCTCGGCGACCCGGTGCTCGTTGGCCACCTCGCTGTTCTCGTAGAACTTCAAGAAGGGCAGCGTCGCGTTGAGCGTCTTCTGGCCGAATTGGTACCCCACCAGGACCGAGATGGGATCGGGTACGACATTGCCGCCTTCGGCGATGTCCCCCAGCGTCGTTTCAGCTTCGAGAGTCATCTTCATCTCCGCATCCATGAAGCGCCAGGCTGGCGTTCGAGGGCTACAACCGATACCATTCCAGCAGCCGGGCACCAATAAAAATGCGCCAGGCACAAAAAAAATCGCGCCTGGGCTATTCTGGTGAGCAGGCCCGCAGCCGACATCGGCCGCTTCGCTACTGCACCATGCTGGCGTAGCTACGTGTCGTGACCGCATAGCGGATGCCTATTGACCCATAGCTAAAATCGAGGGACATTCCCGCTATCGAGCTTCTTCGATAGCGGAAGGAAGCGCTATGGTGATCCTTGGAGTCCAGCTCAGCGACGACGTGCTGCCTGCTCTGCATGCAGCAGGGCAACGACATGGTGGGGTGACGGAGGCGATGGCTCGCTACGTCATCGAAGGACTCGTACGCGAGGGGCTCTACCAGCCGACGGACAGCACCTCGAACGGCGAGGACGTTGATGCCCTGGATGGGGCTTTGATGTCCTTCCTCGATGAAGCCATGAGCCGAGTTCGTCAGATGGTGCCCGTCGGTGAGACGTTCTCCCTCAACGCCGACCATCCCGGTGCCATCCGCCTCTTCACCAAGGAGGAATGGCAGCAACTCAACATCAAGCCGACAGCGTACGGCCGTGCCTTCAAGACCCGTGTCACGGCCGAACTGGCCGACCCCTACGAAAAGTCGTCGCAGAACAAACAGATCTACCGCCGCCGCAGCTGACGCCCCGTTCCCGTCCTGGCAGCCAGCAAGGCTGCCCCTGCCCAACTCCCAAGCCCAGAAGATTGACCATGACCTCTCAAATCCCGACGCTCTTCATCAAACGCGCCATCCTTGACGTCGCACGCAAGAACCGGTCGTTCGACTCGCATGACGTCATCAAACGCTTCATCGAGCTCTACACCGCCGCCTACCACGCTGCCCTGCAAAAACTCCAAGGCCGACGCAGTCCCGTGCATGCTCTGCACACGCTGCTGGGCTGCCGCATCGCCAAGATCTGCCAGCAGCTGGGCTACCAGCGTCAGCAATCGCGCAGCACTGACATCCATGGCCAGCACAGCCGCTGCCTGCGCTGGGTCTGACCTTCTTCCATTCCTATTGACCCGCTGATGCCTCCAGCATCGCTTGTCGCCGCCCCCCGCCTGGCTTCTAGAGGCCCTGGCGGGGTGGCTTGAAGCCGGGCGGGATGACAGCTGGGGCAGTTTCGCGGTCAGCGCGATCCCGTAGGAGATCAGCCATGCTCGGTCAGTACGTAATCTGTACGTAATTGGCCGGTCGCTGGTGAACGTGGATGAACGCCAGCGTCCAGTAGTCTCGGAGGTTTACCCGGCTCCACCCGAGGGCCGAGCGGCCCTTCAAGGGTTAGGAAACCGCCGCTCTATCCAACTGAGCTACGGGACCAAGACTGCGGGGAGGACTTATAGCAGGCGACCCGCCTTATGCAACGACGGCGAACAGCCCGGAAGGCTGACGCGGTGACGAGGTCGCACGCCGTTCACCACTGACCATACCCAAGCCCGACGCCACGTCGAGCCCTCGGATGGTGTCGTGGTTGAGGACCAGGCCCAGGCCTGCACTCTCTCCCACTACTCAGTCGATGGCGACCTCGAGCCCTCGTACGAGGGCGTCGATGAGGAACTGCCGCAAGGCAAGCACCGCGTTCATGGTGTTCGACAGCGTCTGAACGGTGCGGCCCTCTTTGTCCTCGTACGTGTCCACGAGCCCAGGCGCCTTCGCCAGAACAGCAGCGGCAGGCCCGGGGCGAAGCTGCCACCGGTCGTCCGCCACCTTTGACACATCATCCTCGATGCCCTGCAGCAGGTCGACGATGCGACCGAGGTCCAGCAGTGGAATCAGCCGGTGGAACGACTCGCTCTCCAGTAGATCGTGCTCAAGGATGTGACGTAGGCGCGCGCCCTTCTGTGTGTTGACCAGTTCGAGCAGCTGACATGCTTGGTCCAGGTAGCGGGAGCCCTCGGAAAGCTCGTCGCGAAGCCCGGCCGGGTTCTGAATGGGATCGAAGTCCGCTTCGCCCTCATCGAGTCCAAGAATGTAGAGGTGCATGCGTCGTGCTCCACTCAGGGCGCGGGTGCGCCACCGCTGCCATTGCTCTGCTGCTGGGCCTGCCATTCCTCAAAGAGCTTCGCGGCAAGATTCTTGAGGTCGCTTTCAGTCAGCCCCAGCGACTCATTGTAGATCTTCTGGTTCTTCGGGTCGCCCACCGGAACCGGACCGCGGTGCGCCTTCTGGGCCGCCGCATCGCTGGAGAGGTCGAGCTGTTTCGTGATGTCGGTGCCGTGCAGTTCGAACCGGATGGTTTCATCGCCCGCGGCGGCTTTCTCGAACAGCCGGCCCACCTCATCGAGCTGCTTTTGCGCCTTACCGGGGGTGTCCCCGGCACCGGACTTCACCTCTTCGCGATAGCGGATGCGCGCCTTGCCGAAGGGCTGCTCTTCGACCAGCAGGAGATCGATCTCCCCCACCTTGATGTACACCTTCCCGTCCTTGAGGAAGGCGCCCTCGAAGGCCTTGCCGTCGTTCTTCGCCGCGAAGTCGGCGCGGAACTCCTCCACCGAGCGAAAGCCTTTCTGCTCCTGGATGACCCGGATACCGCGGTGTAGGACCTTGCCGGGATTGTTGCCGCCATGCGCCGCGAGCACCTCTTCGGCTGCCACCTCCTCGGCGATGAACCCCCGCAGGCCATGCTGCTTGTCCTCGGCTGACCCCTTCCCCAAGAGGACGTCGCGGACCTCTCGCCTGCGTAGGAAGTCGGACTCGAGGAGCCGCTTCTTGAACGTCTGGACGAGCTCGCTCGACCTCTCCACCACGGACTTGTCGGCGGTCCTCGCCTTGGCTCGCGCCTTGGCCATCCCCTCCAGGTAGACCGCCCCTCCCTGCTTCTGGACGTTCTCCCAGATGATCCGCTCGGACTCGGAGTTGCGCCGCATTGACTGCAACTGCTCGCGCGCCGTCGGCGAGAGCTTCTGCTCGAGATTGTCGAGGGCGGCGCTGGCCTTTGCTTCGACCACCGCATCAATGGCCGGCTGCTTGGAGGCATTCGTCGCGGACTGGTTGTCCGTCCCGCGCTTGCGAACGAGCTCTTTGAGCTTCGCCTGTCGCTCGAGGTACGCCTTGCCACCCTCTTTCTCCAACAAGGCGCGGACCTGTGTGTCCTCCATCTGCTCGCACAACTCCGCCAGCGCCTTCTTGGCCTTGGGCGTCAGACGCGTGGTGAGCCGCTCAAGCCACTGCTTCGCGGGGATCTCGGGATCCGGCGCGTCCGCCGCCAGGCGTTCCTCAAGGTGCCCGTGCTGGTCCGCCACTGCCTGCTCGACGGCTCCTTCGCCCAGGTTCTTCACCACCTCCGCGAGGGCCGCCTGGGCCTGCTCGGCGGTCGCCGCCTTCTCGATCGCCTGGATGGCCTTCTTCACCTCGGCGTCCAGTCGCTGGACCTGCTGCTCCACGGCGGCCGGCGCGTCATGCACGGCCCGGAGCAATTCCTGCCGCAGGCGCTCCAGCGAGGCCTGGGCCTCCGGAGTCCCGGCGATCTTCTGGTATTGTTGGCCCTGCTCCTTCGTGAGTCCAGTGAGTTCCAGGAGCGGTTGATCTCCGGCGGCGAGACGATCCGCGAGCGCCTTGCCGCTCTTGATGGTCTGGAGCACCTTGGCCTGCTCCATCATCATCTTCTTCGTCTGGCCGAGCGCCGCCCACATGGCGGCCTGCTTCTGGCGCAACTCGAAGAACAGGTCCGCGCGCCATTTGATGAACGCTTGGCCCCGCGGGGTCCCCGCCACCGTCTCACGCGCGCGGCGGAAGACCGTGCCCACGTTCTGCAGCCGGCTTCCCAGCGGGAGCCGGCCTATGAACCGGGACGACAGGCCCGAGCCCAGCATCGCCGCGCCGATGATGGTGTTGTTGGTCGCCGCTGAGGCACTGTCCACCTCGGCGCGGAAAGTGGCCCCAGTGGTGGCCTCGCCAGCTGCCTGGATGCGCAGCGTGTATTCGGCACCGCCGAGGACGAGCATCCCAACCCCGAGATAGAGGGCAGTGGTGGCAAGCACGGCCACATTAACGCCAGGGATGAACAGCAGGCCCACGTAGATGAGCGCCGCCACGGTGCCGAGTACGGCCGCCGTCAAGCCCAAGGTCTTGGAGAGCGCGCCGAGCCCCGATGCCCACCGCGAGTAGGCGTTGCGGTCACCATCCGCTGCGGCCCGGATGTCGCCGGCCATGGCGGTGGCGAGCTCGTCCAACCGGACCATCGAGCGTGCCATCCCCAATGCCGTCTGGCCGGGATGTTCGAGCATGTGCTCGAGCTGCGCTGCCGACTGCTTCCAAGCGAGGTCGCGGGCCAGCGAGCGTCGTTCTCTCGCGCTGAGCGAAGGCAACCGACTGGCATCGAAGCCCTCCCAGACCTGCTGCGACACGTCCTCCAGCGTGGGTTCCCCGGTGGGTTGCTGCGCGGCGGCGGCCGCGATCTGCTCGGTAAGCGCCTGGCGGTGGAAGAGAAAGGCGTCCACCGCTTTTTCGAACTGGTCCAGGTCCTTGCTGAGCGAGGTGGCCAGCAGCTTGTAGAGGGAGCGCTCCTCGGAGGTCAGTTGCTTGAGCTTCTCTCCTATGCGAGCGAGCTGCGAGTAATTCTCGGGCTTGGCCGTCGCCGTGCCGGGCAACAGAGACTTGACGTCCTGGGGCAAAGCGTCGAACCGGGCCTTGTCGGCGGCAGTCGCGACCTCCTCCTCGCGGAGGACATCGTCCTCGATGGCGTCTCGGAGGCGCTGCTGCTCCTCCTTCGACCCCTCAGTGCCCCCGGGCTTGTACCCGGCACGCTGCTCGAACTCCTGGTCCACTTTCTCCCGAATGCGCTGCTGGTACGTTTTGGAACTCCCTTTGAAGCGCTGCTGGCGATCCTTCGCCTCGCGCTCGGCCGTCGCGTAGGTCTTGCCGGTCTTGCCGTACATCACCTTCTGGTAGAGGCTGGCCTCGACGACGAACTCCACGAACCCCGCCGCGCGCGCTTCTTTGGTGATGGAGAAAGTGACGAACAAGCCCTCGCTCTGGACGAGGCGTTGCGCGGCAGGCATGTCGAGCTTGAACGCACGCATGCAGGCATGGACAACGAGGTTCTGGTCGCTCAGCTCCCCCGTAATGAAAAGTTTGAACGGGCCAACGTACACCTTGGTTGGTGTCTGGGAGGCCTCCTTGCCGTTTTGCGGAGCGCTCCGCTGGAACGAGGGGCTCCGCTGAGACTGTGCAGCCCGCGTCTCATGCTTCGCCAGGGCGACAGCGATCGGCGCCGTGCTCGAGGCCTGGATTTGAAAGACGGGTGGCTCGAGTTCGAGCACCAGCAGCTTGCCGTTCGTGAAGGCATCGGTGAGGCGTTGCGCGAGCTGCTTCTCGCGGCCCCCGCTGCCTGTTCCCGAGGAGAATGTGGGCTGGTTCCTCTCCAGGGCTTCGTAGATCTCCTGAAGGGTCTGCTTGCGCGAACGCAACCAATCCGGCAGATGCATGAGCACCTTGCCCACAGGGACAAGGCGGTTGGTCTCGCGGGCGGCCGCGTCGTTGAACCCGACGATGAGATACGAGGCCAGCTTCCACTGTTTGTTGAAGGACATGGGGTTGGCTGCTCGGCACCGGAGGTCGGCGGATCGTAGCCGAGCATAGGACGGATAGGGGCCTGGCTGACAGAGAGCCAGGCGCCCGGCAGGCCGCCGGCGAGGCCATCCTCATGGACGGACCCGGATGAAACGCATCCACCGGAGGTGTTGCAGCAGACGCACGGTGAACGGCGGCCAGTTGGAGGGCTCGCGCTCATGCCTCCCCACCGTTCTCCTTCTCCCTTCGCAGAGTCAGGTGGATCGGTGTCCGGCAAGATTTCACGGTTGGGGTCGTCTTCGTCCGCTCACGTGTCGAGCGCCGAGCCGATACGCGCCCGCATCCTCCTGGTGGACGACCTGCCCGCCAATCTGCTCGCCTTGAAGGCCATCCTGGAGCCGCTGGAGCAGGAGCTGGTGCTGGCCCACTCGGGGGACGAGGCCCTCCTGGCGCTCCTCCAGGGGGACTTCGCCTGCATCCTCATGGACGTGCAGATGCCGGGGCTCACCGGACTGGAGACGGCCTCGCTCATCCGCGAGCGGGAGCGCACCCGGCACATCCCCCTCCTCTTCATCACCGCGCTCAGCCGCGAGGCGGCCTACATCACCCGGGGCTACCAGCAGGGCGCCGTGGACTACCTGCTCAAGCCCGTGGACCCGGACATCCTGCGCTCGAAGGTGCAGGTGTTCGTGGACCTCCATGTGCGGGGCGAGCAGCTCAAGCGTCAGGCGCTGGAGATCGCCGAGCACCGCCGGGCCCAGGAGGAATTCCTGCGCGCGGCCGAGCTGGAGCAGCAGCTCGTGGGCATCGTGGGCCAGATCGCGGACCTGCTCCTGGACTTCACCCGCGCCCGCCTCGGCGGCGGTATCCCGGTGTCCCGCCGCCCCGGAGACCTCAACGAGCTGTGCAGGAGGATCGCCGACGAGTTCCAGGCCGCCCACCCGAGGCGCCTTCTGCTGAGCGAGCTCTCTCGCAACGCGCTCCAGGGAGAGTGGGACCTGGAGCGGGTGGCGCAGGTGCTCGCCAACCTGTTGGACAACGCCTTCAAGTACAGCCCCGAGAACACGCCCGTGCGGCTCTCCACCCAGGACAAGGACACGGAGAGCGTCCTCATCGACGTGCACAACCTGGGAGCACCCATCCCCGGACACCTGCTTCCCCTGCTCTTCGAGCCGTTCCGCCGGGGAGGGGCCACGGACGAAACGGCCCGCACGAGCATGGGGCTCGGGCTCTACATCGCCCATGAAATCGTGCAGTCCCACGGAGGCTCCATCAGCGTGCACTCCACCGCCGAGGCGGGCACCACGTTCCGCGTCTGCCTCTCGCGCTCACCCCGGCACGCGGGACAGGCCAGCCCCTGCCACGAGGAGCACGAGGCCTCCTTGTCGGAAGCGGGGTAGCGCTCCACAACGCCGCCCCCATCCGGGATGCCGAGGGCCGCATCATCGCGGCGGGGGTCACCGTGCTGTACACCACCGACCGCAAGGCCGCCGAGGAGCAACTGCGCCGGACGGCCGAGTTCCGCGAGCGTTTCCTGGGCATCCCCCATATCTACCTCTGCTATGTCGCCCCCTCGCCGGATGGGCGTTTCCTCGCCTGGTCCGGCATCGAGGTGGACAACGACGCCTGGCTGGTGGAACTGGACGGGCCTTGAGCCCCCCGGCATCCTTCCCGGAGGACACCTCCACCGGTCCGCGTCACGGTACCGTGACGAAACAGGCCTCAATCAATAACCCATCGATTTAATCGAAGGGTCTGTCACAATTTATCTGTTTTTCAACCAGCATCCCCAGGCACATACATAAAGGCCTGCTTCGGGCAAATCCGCCCGGAGGCGATGCCGCGACCGGCACTCCACGCTCATGTACGACCGCGACCTCGACACCTCGTCCGAAACGCCGCCTGGCTCCCCCGAGGCCCCTGCCCTCGTGCACCGCGAGGCTCCCGCCGCGGAGCTGCTCGAGCCACTGCTCACCGGGCTCGCCCACACCGCCGGCCTCGAGCCGAGCACCAGCACCACGCAGGCCTCGCTCCTGGATGCCTCGCGCCAGCACGCCGGCCCCCTGGCCGACTCGTGGAGCCCGCTCCTCCAGCACGCGGGACAGGCACTCGGCCTCACCCTCTCCACCCTGAGGCGTTCACCCGAGGACGTCCTGCGCCAGGGCAGCCTCCAGGGGCCGCTCGGCACCGTGTGCTTCTCGGACAAAGGCGCCGCGTGGCTGCTGATCGCCGAGTGGGCGCCCGAGCGTGTCCTCGTGCACACCAGCCTGCTCCCCCAGGGCCAGGCGTGCATGAGCCGGGAAGAGCTCTCGCAGCTGCTCGCTCCCTGGGCGGCGCAGCCCCTCACCTGGGTGCTCGCCGAGGAGTCCGAGCCCGTCCATGCCCTGCGCGCCGTGGAGGCGTCCCCTCACGAGCCCCTCACGCCCTTCGCCCGGCTGCGCGCGCTCGTGCACCTGGAGGCCGCGGATGTACGGGCCGTGGTCATGTACGCGGTGGGCGTCGGCCTCTTCGCCCTCACCACGCCCATCGCCGTCCAGTCGGTCGTCAACACCGTGGCCTTCGGCGCCCTGCTCCAGCCGCTGGTGGTGCTGAGCATCCTGCTGCTCGGCGGCCTGGTGTTCGCCGGCGCCCTGCGCGCCATGCAGAACTGGGTGGTGGAGATCCTCCAGCAGCGCGTCTTCATCCGCGTCGTCAGCGATCTCAGCCACCGGCTGCCGCGCGTCCAGGCAAGCGCCTTCGACCGCGTCCACGGGCCCGAGCTCGTCAACCGCTTCCTCGACGTGGTCACCGTCCAGAAGGCCAGCTCGTCCCTCATGCTCGAGGGCCTCTCCGTGGTGCTCCAGGCGGGCATCGGCCTGCTGATGCTGGCCTTCTACCACCCGCTGCTGCTGGCCTTCGACTTCTTCCTCCTGCTGGCCCTGGCCGGCATCATCTTCGGCTGGGGACGCTCGGCCACCGATGCGGGCCTCAAGGAGTCCAAGGCCAAGTACGCCGTGGCCGCCTGGCTCCAGGAGCTGGCGCGCCACCCCGTCGCCTTCCGCCAGCACGGCGGCGCGGCCCATGCCCTGCGCCGCGCCGATGAGCTCGCCCGCGACTACCTCGGCTACCGGCGCAAGCACTTCAAGTACCTCTTCCGGCAGATCCTCGGGGCGCTCGGCCTCCAGGCCGTGGCCAGCGCGCTGCTGCTCGGGCTCGGCGGCTGGCTCGTCATCAACCGCCAGCTCACCCTGGGCCAGCTCGTCGCCGCCGAGCTCATCGTCACCGCCGTGGTCGCCGCCATCGCCAAGTTCGGCAAGCACCTGGAGGCCTACTACGATCTGCTCGCGGCCATGGACAAGCTGGGCAAGCTGGTGGACCTGCCGCTGGAGCAGGACACCGGCGAGAGCGTCCCGCCGGGCCCCGGGCCCGCCTCCCTGAAGCTGGACGGCCTGGAGTTCCACTACCGCGAGAGCGCGCCCGTGCTGCGCGGCGCCAGCCTCGAGGTGCGGGCCGGCGACAAGGTGGCCATCACCGGTGCCACCGCGGGCGGCAAGAGCACCCTGGTGGATCTGCTCTACGGCCTGCGCGCTCCCTCCAAGGGCCGCATCCTGCTCGATGGCCTCGACCTGAGGGATCTCTCGCTCGCCTCGCTGCGCCGCGACGTGGCCATCGTCAAGGCGCCGGAGATCTTCGCCGGCACGATCGTGGACAACGTCCGCATGGGCCAGCCGGAGCTGCCGCTGAGCGAGGTGCGCCGGGCCCTGGAGGCCGTGGGCCTGGGCGAGATGATCGCCGGACTCCCCGAGGGGCTCAACACCGAGCTCACCACCGGAGGCCTGCCCCTGTCCTCGGGCCAGGTGGCGCAGCTCCACCTCGCGCGGGCCCTGGTGCTGCGCCCGCGCCTGCTCGTCCTCGACGAGGTGCTGGACTCGCTCGACTCGCGGGCGCGCGACCACGTGCTGAAGACGCTGCTGGCACCGGACGCGCCCTGGACCCTCCTCCTCATCACCCGCAGCCCCGAGCTGCTCGGCCGCTGCACCCAGGCCTACGAGCTGCTCGACGGTCAGCTGAGCCCGCTCGGCTCCGAGCAGCCGCGGGTGGCCACCGTCTCCTGATGTCTCCTGACTCCGAATCCACGACCATGACCATGCCCACTTCCCATCATGACGGTACCGCCGCTGAGCTCCCCGCCATGCGGCTCGTGCGGCACTCGACGCGGATGGCGCGCACGGTGGCCCGGCTGCTGATGCTCGCCCTGTTGCTCGCCCTCATTGGCCTGCTGGTGGCCCCCTGGCAGCAGAACGTCACCGGCCAGGGCCGGGTCATCGCCTACGCGCCGCTGGAGCGCCAGCAGTCCATCCAGGCCCCCATCGCCGGGCGCATCACCTCCTGGGCCGTCCAGGAGGGCTCCCGCGTGAAGGAGGGAGACATCCTCGTCGAGCTGTCCGACAACGACGCGGACCTGATGGCCCGCCTGGAGGAGCAGCGCACCGCCATCCAGGCCCGCATCAGCGCCGCCCAGAGCCAGATGATGGCCTACGAGTCCCGCGTGGATGCCCTGCGCTCCTCGCGCTCGGCGAGCATCGACGCGGCCGGCTCGCGCGTGCGCATGGTGCAGGAGCGCATCCGCGCCGCCGAGCAGTCGCTCTCCGCGGCCGAGGTGGCCCGCGAGACGGCCCGGCTCAACCTGGAGCGCCAGAAGGCCATGCACGCGGACGGGCTCACCGCCACCCGCAGCCTGGAGCTCGCCCAGCTCGACTACACCAAGACGTCCACCGACGCCGAGAGCGCCCGCGCCAGCCTGAACTCCGCGCGCAACGAGCTCGAGGCCATCAGCTCCGACCGCCAGCGCATCCAGACGGATGCGGATGCCCTCATCAACGACGGCCTCGCCAAGTACGAGTACGCCAAGTCCGACCTGGCCAAGGAGCGCATCGAGCTGGCCAAGCTGGAGAGCACCATGGCCCGCCAGGCCACCCAGCAGGTGCGGGCGCCTCGCGCCGGAACCATCCTGCGGCTGGTGGCCCGGCAGGGCGCCGAGGTGGTCAAGGCCGGCGACACCCTCGCCGTGCTGGTGCCCGACACCGTCTCCAGCGCCGTGGAGCTCTACGTGCACGGCAACGACGCCCCGCTCATCTCCCCGGGCCGGCACGTGCGCCTCCAGTTCGAGGGCTGGCCCGCCATCCAGTTCGCCGGCTGGCCCTCGGTGGCCGTGGGCACCTTCGGGGGCACCGTGTCCTTCGTCGACGCGGCCGATGACGGGCGCGGCAAGTTCCGCATCGTCGTGGTGCCCGACAAGGGCGAGGAGTGGCCCGCCACGCGCTTCCTCCGCCAGGGCGTGCGCGCCAACGGGTGGATCCTCCTCGACGAGGTCCGCCTCGGCTACGAGCTGTGGCGCCAGTTCAACGGCTTCCCCCCTGCCCTCTCCTCGTCCGAGCCGGGCTGGACGGACAAGGAGAAGTCCGGCGGCAAGTCGGACGACAAGGGCAAGGATGACACCTCCGGGGACAAGTCATGACCTCGCGCCGTGAGCACTCCGCCCTCCTGGTCCTGCTGCTGGCGGTGCTGGGCGCGGCCCCCCGCGCTCACGCCAGCGGCGAGGCCCCGCTCACGCTCGAGGAGGTGCTCGACTCCGTGCGCCAGCAGCACCCGGGCATGGAGGCCGCGCGCCAGGGTGTGGCCACCGCCGAGGCCGAGCTGCTGTCCGCGCAGGGCGGCTTCGATACGATCCTGAAGGCCAAGGGCGTCTACGTGCCCTTCAGCTACTACCCCAACGAGCGCCTGGACGCGGTCGTCGAGCAGCCCACCCCGCTGGGGGGAACGCGCCTGTTCGCCGGCTACCGCCTGGGACAGGGCAAGTTCCCCACGTACTACGGGGAATACGAGACGCTCAGCGGGGGCGAGCTGCGCGCGGGCGTGGAGATTCCCCTGTGGCGCAACCGCTCCATCGACAAGCGCCGGGCGGATATCGCCAAGGCGCGCCTGCGGCTCGACATCGCCGCCTTCACGCTCGCGGGCGAGCAGCTCGGGTTGCAGCGCGAGGCCGCCTACCACTACTGGGACTGGGTGGCCGCGGGCCGGCAGCTCGCCATCGCCGAGGCCCAGTACGCCCTGGCCCTCACCCGCCATGATCAACTCGCCCGCCGGGCCGCCCAGGGAGACATCCCGCAGATCGAGCACACCGAGAACGAGCGCGCCCTGCTGGAGCGCGAGGCCGATCGGGTCGCCGCCCGGCGCAAGCTCGAGCAGACGGCCCTGAAGCTCTCGCTCTACCTGCGCGACGGCGAAGGCAGGCCGGTGCGCGTGTCCGACTCGCGTCTGCCCGAGGGCATGCCCATGCCCGACGACACCTTCAAGGCGGAGCTGGACGCGTGGCTGCAGAAGGCCCTGAGTCAGCGGCCGGAGCTGCGCGAGCTGGCGCTCCAGCGCGAGGTGGTCCAGCTCGACACCGAGCTGGCCCGCAACCAGACGGCCCCGGCCGTGGATCTCGGCGTCACCGTGCTCCGCGACCTGGGCAGGGGCCCCGACAGCCTGCGGCCCACCGAGCTCCAGGCCTCCCTGGTGCTCGACATTCCCATCCAGGCCCGGGGCGCGCGCGGGCAGGTACAGGCCGCCGAGGCGAAGCGGGCCGTGGTGGACGCGAAGGCCCGGCTGACCCAGGACAAGGTCGTCACCGAGGTGCGTGACACCCTCTCTGCCCTGCGGGCCGCCCACGAGCGGGTGGGCCTGGCGAAGAGCGCCGCGGACGTGGCGCGCCGCCTGGCCCAGGCCGAGCTGGCGCGCTTCGAGCACGGCGCCACCAGCCTGCTCTTCGTCAACCTGCGCGAGCAGACCGCCGCCGACGCCGAGCTCAAGGAGATCAAGGCCCTCGTCGACTACCACCGCGCGGTGGTGGATCTGCTCGCCGCCGCGGCCGCGCTCGAGCCCCGTTAACGCTTCGGCCGGCCTCCCGGCTCGGGCTCCAGCACCAGCGCGAGGAGCGAGGCGACCGTGCGGTGGCTCTCGATGGGGTGGCGCAGCGGCAGATCCGCCCTCACCGAGTACGTGTTGCGCCGCCCCTCCTTCGTGCGCCGCAGGTAGCCCGCCTCCTCCAGCTCCGAGACGATCCGCTGCACCGCGCGCTCGGTGATGCCCACCTCGTCCGCCACCTCGCGCATCCGCGCGTCCGGGGTGCGCGCCAGGCACAGCAGCACGTGCGCGTGATTCGTCAGGAATGTCCATGCGACGGGGGCCGGCTCCTTCACCGGCCTGCTCGCTCGGGTCGCCATCTCCGCGTCCGCTCCCTTCCCTGAAGACCTGTCCGGATACGTGACGCTCTTGTCACGTATTCCAGAGCGTACTTCAACCTGTATGAGTTCAAATAATTAAGGGAATAAATTATCGCGAATTTCAATTTACGAAATACATGTCGTGATTTATGAATCGGTACCCGGAAGGTCCTCAGGGGGTACCGTCCATGAAGCGCAGCGATGTCGTCGAAGCCGTGGTGCGTCCGCTCCGGCGGGCGGTGGAGAGCCGGAGGAGGTTCGCGGTGACGGGCCTGGCGGTGGTGGGGCTGGGTCTGCTGGCCGCCCCCGGGCACTCGGGCAATGTGCCGGTCCCCGACAGGGCCTCGTGCTGCACGGGCGCCACGGCCCTGGGAGACGCGATGATCCACGCGCCCACCGGAGGCGACAAGGACTTCTTCGAGACGACCTCTGGCCCGCCCAGCACCCTCTTCCTGCTCGGCAACAACGAGTCCATGCAGGAGTACCCCGTCTATCTCCCCGAGGCGGGAGATCCCACGAAGACGGGCTGCTCGGATCCGGCGCTGGTCGCCGCGATGAGCTGGTTCGATCCGGCCAGCACGGACCCCAGGCGCAACGGCTCCGAGCCCATCGATCCGGACCCGGAGTTCTCCACCGCGGGCGTGCAGTTCTTCGATCCGGCCAGGTACTACCACTCGCGCGGCTGGCGCCTGGCGCGGGACGGCACGGAGTGGCCCTACTCGCTCAACGCGGACTTCCGCGGCACGTTCGCCACCGCGGACGTGGATCAGGTCTGCTACCCGTACACGGGATGGAATCCCAGCTCGGCCATCCACAAGGAGTGCCGGAGCTGCCTGCTCACCCGGGGCTGGTGGCGCGGCGTCGTGGGGAGCGATCCGGCGGATCCGAAGCTGCCCACCGAGGCGCGCCGCCGGTGGATCCTCAGTGGCCGGGTGCTCAACGTGCGCCCGCCCAAGTTCGTGGCGGCGCGCAAGGTGCTCAAGGACGTGGTGATGAGCACCACCAACCTGCGCATGGGCCTGGCCACCTTCGGCATCGACCGCGGCTGGTACGACCCGCCCCTGCTGCTGCAGCCCATCCAGCCGTCGTGCAGCCGCTCGTATCCGCTCTTCGACGAGAAGGAGCTCAAGCGGGCCGACATGGTGAAGGCCATCAACTCCATCGTCTTCCGCAACCCCGAGCGCTCCATCGGCGAGGCGCTCTTCGGCCTGGGCGGCTACTACTCCTCACAGCAGGTGGATGGCCGGTGGGTGAAGTGGTTCAAGAATCCCATCAGCCCCGGCTGGGGCTGGCCCGGTGGCTGGAACGGCGGCACGGATCGCGATCCCATCACCCTCATGGACGGCGCGGGCTGGGGCCAGGCCTTCGACGAGTGGCACAAGCCCGGCCAGCCCTGGGAGGGCACGGGGGACCAGAAGTCCATGTGCTTCGGCTGCCAGTCGAGCTCCGTCATCGTGCTCACGGACGGCGCGCCCCGGTTCGACAACACGGTGCCCATCACGAAGATGATGGAGCTGCTCGTGGCCAACAAGGCGGCGCACCCGGACGGCGCCCCGCTCCGGTTCGATCCAACGAACCCGAAGACGAACCTCGACCCCGGCGGGGTGAACTACTGCGACCGGTTCGGCGCCACGAAGGAGGACTGCGACTACGCCAACTGGCCCACGGGGCACGCGCGGACGAACAAGAACTTCATGGACGACGTGGCCTTCTTCCTCGCGAACATGGATCTGCGCGACGACCTGGCGGGCCAGCAGTCCGTCACGACGTACACCATCGGGTATGGCGACAACAGCCCCATGCTCCAGAGCATCGCGCTCGCGGGCAAGGGCCGCTTCTACCGCGTGGATGATCCCTCGCAGCTGCGCAACGCCCTGCTCGCCGCCATCGGCGAGGTCAAGCAGGTGTCCACCGCCGTCTCCTCCACCCACGTCTCCGGTGTGCAGGCGAGCGGACAGTCCTCCGCGTACGTGCCCCGCTTCATCCCGCGCCGGGGAATGCCCTACGAGGGGCACCTCTACCGCTTCTTCTTCTACAACGAGTTCACCCAGGGGTGTGACCCGAAGCAGGCCCGGAGCACGCTCGGCGACAAGCGCGATCTCAACGGCGACAAGGACTGCGAGGACACCTTCTTCCTCGACAAGCCGGCCGGCTTCACCGTGACACCGGGCGTCCTCCCGAGCCCCGAGAGCTTCACCGTCAACAACATCGTCCAGGAGAACGCGGACGGGAAATGGGTGAAGGTGAGGACGGCCACCCTCAACGCCGAGGGGCGGCTCGTGGGCGGCCAGCCCGCGGAGCCCTTCTGGGACCTGAACGAGACGCTCGGCCAGCGCGCCGCGAGTGCGCCCTGCAACCGCGACAACCCGTTGGATCCCACCAGTGGCCGCTGCCTCTTCACCCTGGTGGACCGGAACAAGGACGGCCGGTTCACCGACGGGGACAACCCTCCCCTGCCCTTCGAGGAGTCCCAGCTCGCGGCCCTCAAGCCCTACCTGCTGGCGGCCGGGGATGGCTTCTGCCTGACGCTCTTCGCCCAGCGCAAGCTGACGTGGACGGGCACCAGCGCGCAGCAGGACGAGTGCGTGCGCACGCTCATCCGCTTCGTCCGGGGCATGGACGTACTCGATTACGACGGCGACACCAACGTCTCCGAGGATCGCCCCTGCGCGGACAGCGCCTCGCGCTCCTGCAAGCTGGCGGACATCTTCCACTCCACGCCCATGCTGGTGCAGCCGCCCCTGGAGCCCTTCGTGTGCGGCCTGGGGATGAGCGGCCAGTGCCTGTCCACCCTCTACGAGGACTTCACCGCCTCGGTGTCGTCCGAGGCCGTGTGCTCCACGCCGGGCGCGGGCAAGCCCTGCTACACGCCCACGCCCATGTCGCCGCCGCTCGGCTCCAGCGGCAGCAGGTACGGGGCGTATGAGGTGTTCCGCAAGGCGTACGCGAAGCGCGAGCGCATCGTGCTGGTGGGCTCCAACGGCGGCATGCTGCACGCGGTGCACGCGGGCACGTGGGTGGAGCGGGACAAGAAGAGCGCCGTGGACGACATGCACGACCTGGGCACGGGCCAGGAGCTGTGGGCCTTCATCCCGCCGGATCTGCTGCCCAAGCTGGGGTTGATGATGGGCGGCCACGAGTTCTACGTGGACGGCACGGCCATGGTGCGCGACATCTGGGCGGACGGCTCGGCCAGCGGCACGGACAAGAGCAACGGCGTGAAGGAAGCGGGCGAGTTCCACACGCTCGCCATCCTCACCGAGCGCTCGGGCGGCCAGCGCTTCTCCGCGCTGGACGTGACGGATCCGCGGGAGATGTTGAAGCCGGACGGCAAGCCCTTCCGCTGGATGTTCCCCAACGCGTGCGATCCGGAGTCCAGCGCCGTGGGCCAGTCCTGGAGCAGCTTCGCCCCCAAGCCGCCGCCCATCGGCCCGGTGCGGCTCGCGGCGGACAACGCGCGGGGCTGGGACGAGCGGTGGATCGTCTTCCTCAACGGCGGCTACAGCGCGGATCTCACGCGCGGCCGCGGCGTGTACATGCTGGACGCCTGGACGGGCCAGAAGCTGTGGTCCGTGGAGGCGAAACCCGGGGCCACCGCCTCGGGGGACGCCTACCGGGATGACGTCATCCACCAGATGATGCCCGTGGTGGCCTCGCCGGCCATGGTGGACGTGGGCCGGGCGGAGGACATCCGCATCGATCAGGATGGTTTCTTCGACACCATGGTGGTGGGCGACCTGGGCGGCCAGGTCTGGACGTTCCGCTTCCACGAGCCGGGAGTGCTCGGCGGAGACGGACAGGTGAACAACTGGTTCGCCGCGCGCTCGCTCGAGGTGCAGCGCGGGGAGAAGGCCTTCAAGAAGACGCCCTTCTTCCACATCGCCTCCAACGTGCGCCAACCGGACACGGGCTGGCTGCGCAGCTTCCTGGGCACGGGGGACCGGCAGAACCTGCGCGACACGGAGGACACCGCGTGCAGCCCGGACAACCTCCTGGCCTGCGTGCGGCAGAAGTGCGACGTGCGCGCGGAGTTCATCGCCAACATCAACGGCCACCAGCGCACCACGCTCCTCGAGTACGACGACGGCGTGCTGGTGAAGAACATCGAGACCACGTCCGGCACCCCGCTGGCCGCCTGCGGCGCCACCCGCATGGAGCTGACCGGCCTCACCATCCACTGCCCCAACGAGACCGCGCTCGGCGGCGGCTCCTACCGCTACCCCATGGCGGGCACGGCCCTCTCGGACGCCGAGTGCGCCACGTCCGGCGGCGAGTGGTCCTGCTCCCTGGCCCGGCTCTCCACGGACTCGCGCGCCGACATGAAGCTGGGCGCCGACGCCAGCCTCATTCCCAGGAACCGCTACTACGGCTTCCACTCCTATGGCGGCCCGCAGCGCCGGTTCCGCACCGAGGCGCAGGCGCTCGTCTTCGACAAGCGGCGCGTCACGGACATCCCCTTCACCTGCGAGGAGGGCGTGAAGTGCTCGCTGGTGGATGTCACCATTCCCAGCAGCGCCTACGCCACCTTCGCGCACCCCACGCTGGGGACGGTGCGCTACGTGCCCTCGGCGAAGCTGTCCTCGCTGGCGCGCGGCACCCAGGAGGGGCCCGGCTGGTTCATCGAGTACGGCTCGCTCCAGGAGAAGACGGCCACCGGCTCGGCGGTGATGGGTGGCGTCGTCTTCTGGCCCAGCTTCCAGCCTCCCGAGGGCGAGTCCCTCCAGGCCTGCAAGCTGATGGGCGGTGGAGACACGAGCCGCTCCTGGCAGGCGGACGTCGTCACCGGCCTGCCGGACCAGGCCCACGGCTTCCGCCTCCGGGACGACGCGGGCCGGCTGCTCGGCTTCATCCCCCACAAGAGCCGCTCGGCGTCGGCGCCTCCGCCGGAGCCGGCGAGCCTCGTCGCGCTCTCGAAGACGGGCGGTGTCCGCTACCAGGTGGCCATCACGGGCGTGGGCGATGCCCCCACCACCGAGACGCTCCGCGAGCGCCCCAACGTGGCCCCGGACATCTCCTGGCTGGTGGTCCCGCGCAACCTGCACGACTGCCGGCACGTGGATTCAGGGCTGTGCGGCAAGGAATGAAGCACGAGGCCTCGCGTCCTCAGCGAGCCGCCCCCACGGGGACCACGGGCAGGGAGAACCAGAACGTGCTCCCCCGCCCCACCTCGCTGTCCACGCCGATCTGTCCGCCGTGGGCCTCCACGAGGTGCTTGCAGATGGCCAGTCCCAAGCCCGCCCCCCGGCGATCTCCCTTGTGCGCCTGCCAGAAACGCTCGAACAGGTGCTGGCGGTGCTCCTCGGGGATGCCGGGGCCGGTGTCCTCGACCCAGAACCGCACCCGCTCGCCCTCGGCCCGGGCCCCCACCGTGACGCGGCCTCCCTGTGGGGTGAACTTCACCGCGTTGCCGAGCAGGTTGTTCAACACCTGGAGGATGCGGTGGCGGTCCGCGAGCACCTCCGGGAGGGCCTCGGCCACCTCGGCGCGCAGCTCCAGGGCCGGGGCCGAGGACCGCGCCTGCGCGAGGGACTCGATCACCAACGGCTCCACACGCTGGCGGCTCGGGAGCACGGAGAGCTGGCCCGCCTCCAGCCGGGAGATGTCCAGCAGATCCTCCACCAGCCGGCCCATGCGCTGCGCCATGCGCAGGATGACGTGGAGCATCTCCCGCGTCTCCGGACCCGTCTTCCCCCGCTCCAGCTGACGCTCCACGAGCTGGGCGGACATGGAGACCGCGCTGAGCGGGGAGCGCAGGTCGTGCGCGACGATGCCCAGCACCTCGTCCCGGGCCCGGGTGGCCCGCTGGGCGACGCGGTAGAGGTTCGCGTTCTCCAGCGCGAGCGCCGCCAGGTGCGCCAGCTCCTCGGCGAAGGCCAGGTCCCGATGCCCCAGCCGCCGGCCCGACTCGCTCATCGACAGGGAGATGGCGCCCAGCACCCGCTCCCGGCCTCGCAAGGGGACGATCAGCGCGGAGGTGATGGACACCTGCTGCATGCTCCTCAGGTGGCCGGAGTCGCGGGCCAGCTCCTCGCGGACCCGCTGGCCCACCTCGGAGAGGAGCTCCGGCTCGCCGGTGCGGATGACCCGCCCCGCGCCATGGAGCGCGTCGGCCCGGACGGGGTAGCGCTGATACAGCTCCCTCAGCCTGCGCGCCATCTCCACGTCGAGGTGGGCGAGCGCGGCCACTTCGATGGAGTCCCCCGGCCCGCGCAGGTGGATGATGCTGCAGTCGGCCAGCGTGGGCACCAGCAGCTCCGCCACCTGCTTCAACGTGGCCTCGAAGTCCAACGAGCGCGCGAGCAACGCTCCGGCCTGCAGCAGGAAGTGCTGCTCCCTCTCGGTGCGCTTGCGCTCGGTGATGTCGCGCAGGGCGATGGTGTACACCCACTGCCCGTCCACCCTCAGCTTGGAGACGGTGGCCTCGGCGGCGAACTCCTCGCCATCGCGGCGCCGGCCCATGACCTCCCGGAGCGAGTCCAGGCGCAGCTGCTTCAGCGGACCGGCGCCAAAGCCCCGGATGTGCTCACGGTGGGCGGCCCGGAAACGCTCCGGGAGCAACCGCCCCACGGGCGCCCCCAGCATCTCCTGGCGGGAGTAGCCGAAGATGCGCTCCGCGCCCTGGTTGAAGAGCGTGATGCGCTGCTCCTCGTTGATGGAGATGATGGCGTCCGCGGCGATGGCGATGATGCCCGCCAGCCTCGCCTCGGAGGACTGCAGCGTCTGCTCGGCGCGCTTGCGCTCGGTGACGTCGCGGCCCTCCGCCAGGATGTAGCCCACGCGCCCGCCGTCGAGGATGGGGGTGAGCGAGAGATCGATCACGGCCGGCCGGCCCGTTCCGCTGCGCACCTCCACCTCGTAGCGGATGAAACGGCCCCGCGAGGCCTCCTGGATGGCGCGCCGCAGCCACTCCTCCGCCGCGCCGCTGGAGTCCAGCCACCAGGGGGCCATGTCCAGCGGCTTGCCCACCACCTGCTCGCGCTCCACCCCCGCGAACACCAGGGCTCCCCGGTTGACCTCCACCAGCACCCCCTCGGGGGTGAGCAGCCCGATGAGCTCGAAGGCATGGTCGAAGATGGCTCGCAGCCGCTCCAGTTCCGGCCCTCCCCGAGGGGCCCCGCTCGCGCTCACGATGATGACCTCTCGGCCGGGTAAGTAGGACCCGTTACTCTTTGCGAGAAACATGCCCGATCGCCATTCCCTTGGGGAGACGTGAGGGTCTCGTTACCTGGCTACAGCAGTACCCCGGGTGCACCGCTTGCGCGGGTGGAGCGGCCGGGCACGAGGGGACGCAAAGCCTGCGCGCTCCCCCCCGGAGCGGCCGGCCGGAAGCAGCCGGGCAGGCTTGACGCTCCGTGACCGAAGCGACACAGTCCCCTGCCCCATGCGTCCCGCGGCCTCCACGAATCCCTGGTTCCCAACCCGTCAGCCCAACCCCAACGCGCGTCTGCGGGTGTTCTGCTTCCCCTTCGCCGGAGGCGGCGCCTCCGTCTACAACGGCTGGGGCGCATCACTCCCCGCCGGAGTCGAGCTGGTCGCCGTGCAGCTCCCCGGCCGCGAGCGCCGCATCATGGAAGCGCCCTTCCGGCAGCTCGCCCCGCTCCTGGATGCGCTGGAGCCGGCGCTGGCCCCGCTGCTGGACAAGCCCTTCGTCTTCTTCGGCTACAGCATGGGCACGCGGGTGGCCCTGTCGCTCGCGCAGCGCTGGCAGGCCCGGGGCGCGCCCCTGCCCCTGGGCATGGTGATGGCCGCCGCCGGTGCCCCCCACCGCGAGCGGACGTCCCGCGAAGCGCTGAACGACGCGGCCTTCATCGAGCTGCTGCGCAAGTACGAGGGCACGCCTCCCGAGGTCTTCGCCCACAAGGAGCTGCTGGAGATGGTGCTGCCGATGCTGCGCGCCGACTTCGCCCTCGCCGACGCGGTGCTCCCCGCCCTGCCGGTGCGCTGCCCCATCACCGCCTTCGGCTCCAACGCGGATCCCCACGTCTCCCTGCCGGATCTCGAGCACTGGGGCGAGCTGACCACCGGTGGCTTCCGCTCCCGCCACTTCCCGGGCACGCACTTCTTCCTGCGCACGGCGAGGGATCAGCTGCTGGCGGCCCTGCGCGAGGAGATCGTCCGCTGGTGCCCCGAGGTGGGCCCCTAGCTGGCCGGGACGAACCAGGGCGGCCCATCCCCCGCCAGCGGCACGGTCCGCTGGCAGCGCACCGTCAGCGGCAGTCCCCGCGTCCGGCGCACCGCCACCGCCGCCGGGTGCTCCGGCCCCAGCCGTATCTGCACGAACTGCCACGTCTCCGGATCGTCCACCAGCCGTGGATCGAACGAGATGCGCGGCGGCCGTCCGGCCTCCAGGTGGAAGGCGAACTGATCCAACGGCAGGCTCAGCCCCGCGCCCCGGGCCTTGATGTAGGACTCCTTGAGGGTCCAGTAATCGAAGAAGCGCTCGCGCTGGTGCTCGGCCGGGAGGGCGCGCAGGGCGTGGACCTCGGAGCGGGCGAAGAAGGAGTCGGCCAGCTCCACCGTCTGGCCGGGACGGCCGGAGTACTCCACGTCGGCGCCCACGTCCGTGTCGAGCGCCACCGCGCACACCGCCATGCCGTCCGTGTGCGAGAGGTTGAAGCGCAGGCGGGGCAGCCCGTCGCCGGTGATTTCGGGGCGCCCGTAGCCGTTGACGGCGAAGCGCCAGGCCTGGGGCTGCACGGGCGCGTAGCGCGACAGGGTGACACGCACCAGCGCATGCGACACGAGGAACTGCAGCTTGTGCTTGTCGAAGCGGAAGCGCGAGTGCCGCTCCCGCTCCTCGGCGTTGATCATCGCGAGGTAGGCGGCGAGCAGCCGGGGCTCGGAGACACGCTCCGGCTCCACCACCCACAGGTGGACCTCATCGGGACGAAGGGAGAGGGGCGGCTCGGAGAGGGGGCTCGACATGATGGGCGGTCCAGTCCCCACCCCTATCGCGTCACGGGCGGACGCGCCAGCCCGGCAAGCAGGCGCGCCCGCCCGCCCGCTCACGGTTTCGGGACGACGCCGAGCTGCAGCTCGAGGTCGAACGTCAGGTCCGGCGACGTCCCTCCCGTCTGCTTCACCACCACCGCGAGGGTGTTCTCCCCCTGGACGAAGACGCTCGTGGGGAGGGTGCCGGAGGCGAGCTCGTTCTCCGCGCCACCGCTCGCGTACTTGTCGTGGGCCACGCCCTTGTCCACGTTGCGGCCGAACACCTGCGTCCCGTTGACGAACACCGCGATGCCATCGTCGAAGAGGACACGCAGGTGGGCCTGGGTGACGACGCCGTTCACGGTGATCTTCTTGCGGAAGTAGACGCTGGACTGGGAGGGCGTGGTGCGGTCGAGCACCGTGGCCTCGTCACCATCGCCATAGCCGAGCTGGGCCGCCCCCGAGGGCCAGGCCGAGTCATCGAAGCCCGCCGTGCTCCAGGCCGCGCCGGGGTCCACGCCGGTGTCCTGGTACTTCCACGTGGACCGGAACGGGATGGCCATGACGCTCAACTGTTGGCTGATGGTGAAGGGCGCGTTGCTCACGTCCGACAGGGGCGTGGTGCCGCCCACGCGGGACACGCGCACCAGGGCCTGGCTGGTGCTCACGTCCGGGACCGTCCAGGCGTACAGGCCGGTGTTGGGCACGCCGAAGGCGATGGGCGACCAGCTCGCGGCGCCATCCGTGGACAGCGCGAGGTCCACGCCCGGCACGCTGCCGGTGCTGGTCCAGGTGATGGAGGTGGAGGCGCCCGGCTGGAGCACCTCGCCGCCGTTGGGCGCGGAGAGCACCAGCGTGTCCGGTACCGGGCCGGACAGCTGCGTCACCGCCAGCGAGAGCGCGAACGTCAGGTCATCCGAGTTGGGGGACACCTGCTTCACCATCGCGGTGATCACGTTCTCCCCCACGCGGAACGGGTTGGATGCCAGCGGGATCGAAGCGCGCTCGTACGCATTCGTCGTCGAGCCGGTGGCATAGGCGCCAAAGGCCGTGCCGTTGCCCAGGTTGCGGGAGAAGACCTGCACACCGTTGACCCACACGGCGATGGCATCGTCGTAGAGCACCTCGAGGTTCGCCTCGGTGACGATGTTCTCCAGGTTGATCTTCTTGCGGAAGTACACCGTGGGAGCGCCCGGGGTGAGCACCGTGCCCTCGTCCTCGTCCCCGTAGCCGAGCTGGCCCGGGCCCGACTTCCAGGCCGAGTCATCGAAGTCCCGGGCGAGCCAGGCGGTGCCCAGATCGACGCCGCGATCGTCGTACTTCCACGTGTCGCTGAAGATGATCTTCTTCTGGGCGGCGGGCTCCACGTAGCCCACCTTCACGATGCGCCCCACCGAGGGCACGCCGCGCCCGTCCACGATGAAGAGCATGTAGTAGCCCGGAGGCGCGGCGAGGTTGTTCACCGGCGCGGACACCTGGAGCCCCCCGCTCGCCTGGGTGAAGGGCAGCTGGAGGAAGCGCTGGTGCTGATCGAAGGCGTGCGTCACCGAGCCGAGCGCCAGCAGCGTCACCTTGGCCACCTGGGCCGCGTCCGCCGTCTGGAGGAGGAAGTTCGTCCCCGGGGTGAGGACGGGGGGCGTCTCCTGGATGGAGGGACGCGGGCCGTCCTGCTCGAGGTACGGGGGCGAGAAGATCTCCGTGGTGCGGCGGTCGCGGCCACCACCGGTCAGCACGCGCCCGTCCGGCAGCAGCAGGGCCGTGGAGTGGTAGCCCCGGTAGTCCGCGGCGGGGTTGAGCTTCGTCCACGTGTTGGTGTCGGGATCGTAGAGCTCGGGCACCTTGACGGGCTGGGTCTCGTCATCGAATTCCTCGCCGCTGCTGCCGCCCGTCACCAGCACCTTGCCATCCGGCAGCAGGGTGGCGTTGAGCTGGCGCCGGGGCCAGGCCATGGGGGCGCGCGTCACCCACGTGGGCGAGGGCTGCGAGAGATCGATCTCCTCCACGGTGGCCGTGGCGGGCGAGCCGCCGCCGATGATGAGCACCTTGGAGCCGATCATCACCGCCGCGCCGTAGGCCCGGCCGTTGTACACGCTGAGCGGGCCGTCGAACCAGGTGCCGGTGCCCTCGGGATCCAACCAGCGCGAGCGGCGCCAGGGGCCCGCGAAGAACAGCTTGCCGTTGGGCGCCAGGAACATGCGCGGGTAGTAGGGCAGATCCTGCACGGCGGTGGTGAGATTGCGCCAGGTGCCCGTCTTGGACTCCCACACCTGCGGCAACGGGTTGGACATGCCCGCCGCGTGCGTCTCGCCCGAGAGCACCACCACGTCACCGTTCTGCAGCGTGGTGTTGGTGGGGTACCACCGGTTGTCATTCATGTCCTGCGTGCGGCTCCACGTGAGCGTGAAGGGATCGAAGATGCTCACGTAGGGGTAGCCCACGTGGGACACCTCGTGCCCGCCCGTCAGCAGCAGACGCCCATCCGCCAGGTACGAGTGGCCCGAGCAGAAGATGTTGTAGTCGGGCATGGGGAGATTCGTGAGCGTGCGGGTGGCGGGATCCCACAGCCGCGGCGGCGTCAGCCCCTCATCGAACTCGCCGAAGAACATCACCTTGCCGGTGGGCAGCAGGTGCGCGTGCGTGAGCGAGATGGGAAAGGTCGTCATCGGCGACCACTCCCCCGCCACCTTTGGATCCGCCGCGTCCGCCACCGGCGGCACCACCGCCAGCAACGCCCCCGCCGCCAAGAACAGACCTCTCCCCCAAGCCCCCACGGCTGATCGCCCCATCCCCGTCCCCTTCCTGCACCGCCCCCACAACGTGGCAAGTCAACGTAGGACCCTCGGGGGTGTTGCCAAGGGGTGCCTCGGTCCATACCTCCTGATCAGCGGACGACAGCTCTGGGCGTTCGTGTGTCCCGGCATCCGACATGGGAGGAGAAGGATTCGGGCGTGAAGGACACTCCGACTGCCCCGCGGGGCAGTTGTGAGCGGTCTGGCACGGGCCGAGTTTCAGGCCGCGCCGAAGCACCGTGCCGGAAGGCATGCGCGATCGGAGCACGAGGGGGGGCACAACCGAGCGGGACGAGGCCAGGGCGAGCGTCAGGGGTGTGTGTGTGTTGGGACGCGCCGGGCTCATTCCCGGCGCCGGGTTGGGATATGGAACTGTTCCCCGTTCACCTGTTGGTACTGGTGGTGATGATGAACCGGTACGTGCTCGGTCCGCTGCTGCGGCGGGTGCGGGGCCGGTGGGTGGATGCCACGGACGACGGCTACCAGCCGACCGTCACGGTGGTGATTCCCCTCTTCAACGAGGGCGAGGGCATCTACCACGCCGTGCGCAGCCTGCTGGCGCAGGACTATCCGCACGACAAACTGAGCATCTGCGTGGTGGATGATTGCTCCACCGACGACAGCCATGCCTGGGCATTGAGGGCGGCCGAGGGCCACCCGAACGTGAAGGTGGTGCGCAACCCCTTCAACATGGGCAAGCGCAAGGGCATCGCCCGGGCGGTGCGCGAGGCCACGGCGGAGATCATCGTCTCGGTGGACTCGGACGTGGTGGTGCACCCGAGCGCCGTGCGCGAGCTGGTGCGGCGCTTCGTGAGTCCCCGCATCGCCGCGGTGGGCGGCCGCACCTACGTGGCCAACCGTCATCAGAACTGGATGACGCGGATGATCGAGATCAAGTTCTACTTCGCCCAGGAGTGGCTCAAGGATCTGGAGCGGAGCTTCCGCTCGGTGCTGTGCCTGTCCGGGTGCCTCACCGCGTACCGGCGCCACGTGTTGCTGGAGCTGGATCCGATCCTCGAGGCGCGCAACATCGCCGGTGTCCCCATCAAGTACGGGGAGGACCGCTTCCTCACGCGGCAGATCGTCAAGGTGGGCTACGAGACGGTGTACACCACGGAGGCGTGGTGCCAGACGGCCGCGCCGGCCACGTTGGCGGGGTATTTCTCCCAACAACTGCGGTGGCGGCGCTCCAACCTGGTGGACATGATCTGTGGGCTGAGCCACGCCTGGAGGCTGCACCCGGTGGTGGGTGTCCACTACGTGTCACAGCTGGCGCTGCTGCTCTCCTATCCCGTCATCATCATCCACAACGTCCTCAACGGGCAGTTCTGGGGTGTGCTGCTGCTGCACATGCTCGTCATGGGGGCCATGGGGCTCATCTACCGCATCCACAAGAGAGACCTGCCTCCGGAGATGCGCGTGCCGGCGCTCTCCTTCCTGCCCATGGGGCTGTTGATGCCCGTCACCTACGCGCTCTTCACGCCGCTGGCGCTGTTCACGCTGGACTCGGGCAGCTGGGAGACGCGGGGCAAGCCGAGCGCCGCGCCGGGAGTGCCTCCGGCGAGCGCGCCGCCCGCGGATGGCACGGCCGACACCATTGCTCCCACCCGAGCGGCGGGAGGGGGTTCGACATCATGAATCAGCGCATCGTCAACAAGCTCAACACGGTCGCGGTCAACGCCTACAAGGCCCTGGGCTCGGTGCTGCTGGCGATCATCCTGGGCGGGCTCGTCTCGTACCTGGGGGTGCAGATCTTCTTCTTCGTGAACCACTCGTGGCTGACACCCACGGTGGTGTCTCCGACGGATCCGCAGATCCTCCAGCTCAACGCCCAGCTGGCGCAGCAGGCGGCCTCGCGGGACAAGCTGCTGGCGGATCGCAGGGAGCTGGAAGCCCGGATGGAGCAGGCCCAGCGGCTGGTGGGAGCGGAGAAGGACTTCCAGGAGCGTTTCCGGGTGGCGCTGGGTGGCGAGCGGACGGCGCGGGCGAAGGCGCTGCGCCGGCTGGCCACGCTGCGGCGGGAGTACCAGGAGGCCGCGCGGGAGATCGCCGAGTCCAACCGGGCCTACGCGGGCATGGCGCGCACGCGCACGGAGGCGCTCTACAACGCGCGGATGCTGGAGAAAGAGGAGCGGCTCACGGCCAACCACCAGCTGGCGCAGATGGCGCAGAGCAACCTGTCGCTGGCGGAGGGCTCGGCGGAGCTGCAGACGAAGCTGGAGGCGGTGAAGCGCGAGCTGGACGGCTTCGACGCCTCGCTGGGCGGCAAGAGCACGGGCCTCAACACGGAGGTGCTGCTGCTGGAGCGGGAGTACACGCGCTCGGTGCTGGAGGTGGCGCGGGCGGAGAGCGAGCGCCGGCACCTGACGGAGAGCCTGAAGTCGCTGGACGAGGCGGTGGCGCGCTACGACGCGCTGCTCGCGTCGATCCGGAGCTCGCCGTGGCTGGAGGCCATCGAGCGGGGGCTGACGGTGGGCTTCGTGCCGTACGAGAACCTGGACAACGCGGGAGCGGGGACGCCGCTGTACCGGTGCACGCTGAAGCTGGTGTGGTGCCGGGAGGTGGGGATGGTGGGCCAGGTGCTGCAGGGGGAAGTGACGGTGAAGCACCCGGTGCGCCAGACGATGCTGCGCGGGGTGATGGTGGAGCTGAAGCTGCGGGACGAGCGCTGGGCACGTGACGAGCTGCTGCTGCTGGGGCGGCCGCCGCTGCTGCTGTAGGGCCGGAGCGAGGAAGGAGACGGGCATGCGGTGGGCGGTGGCATGGAGCGTGCTGGCCGGCCTCGGAGCGGGAGTCGCGGGGGCCCAGGAGCCGGAGGGAGCGGCGGGAGATCCGGGCTACTGCGCCTTCGTGCGCGGGGTGGGTGACGCCGAGGCGGCGGTGCTGCTGGCGCCGGACGTATTCGCGAGCGTGGGCGTGGTGAACGCGGGCGAGGCCGGAGGGAGCGGAGGCGTGCCGCTGGGAGGCCCGACGCCGCGGCTCATGGCGGGCGTGGACTATGACTTCGTGGGGCTGTACCGGGGGCTGTCGGCCCGGCGCCGGGCGGAGGCGGAGTGCGAGCGGTACCGGGCGCTCTCGGCCCTGCAGGCGGCGGCGAAGCGGGGCACGGACGTGGGGGCCGAGGCCGCGCTGGCCGCCCGGGCCCAGGTATTGGAGGCGGCCCTGCCCGAGGCGGGACAGCTGCTGGCCTCGCTGCGCGACGAGGTGAAGGAAGGCCGGGCCACGGTCGAGGAGCTCAACGCGTTGCAGCTGCGGCTGGATGGGCTGCGGGCGCTGGCGTACGAGACGGCGAAGGAGCGCGAGCGGCTCGCCGCCCTGCCCCGCCCCGCCGAGCGGCCGCTGTCCACGTGGTTGCAGGACTTCCGCGCGGCGGATGATCGGGTGGAAGTGGAGTCCGCGGGCCTGCGGAGCGCGTCGGCGTGGAAGGTGCGGCTGCGGGGCGGGTACGACGAGTTGATCAACGTGCGGCAGGACGTGCCGCTCTTCGGGATGCTGACCGTCTCGTACAACCTGGGGAGCCTGTGGCTGCCGTCGGCGAACGCACGGGCGAGGGAGGGCCGCCGGCGCCTGCTCGAGGAGGACGTGGAGGGCGTGAGCCAGGACGTGGCCCGGCTGGTGCGCGAGCTGCGTGCGGGGCACTCGGCGGAGGAGGCGCGCCTGCGCGAGGTGTCGGTGCTGGTGACGGACCTGGAGGGACAGCTGCGGGAGCTCCAGGCGATGGAGACGGCGAAGGTGCGCCGCTATCGGGACTACCTGGTGCTGGAGCTGGCGCGGCTGAGGGCGGAGCAGGCCTGGCTGAAGACGCACGTGGCGGAGCTGGGCCGTTTCCTGGGAGAGGAGCGGCCATGATGGGCCGGCCGATCCTGCTGGCCTCGCTGTTGGGGCTGCTCGCACCCCCGGCGGCGCCAGGAGGGCCCATGAAGAAGACGGAGGAGGACGGCCCGCTCACCGCGAAGCGGATGAAGGCGACACAGGGGAAGCTGGAGCCTGTCGGGGGGGGCCGCCTGCGCATCGAGGACCCGAAGGTGCGGGCGGTGGTGTCCACGGGCGAGGGCCCGAAGGCACGGGCGCTGAAGGCCAGGGACGGAGAGGAAGCCCGGGTGGCGGAGCTGCGCTTCACCTATCTGGGGGCCACGCGCGAGCAGAAACCGCTGCAATCGGGGGAGCTGCGCCGGCAGGTGGGGCTGAAGCTGCGGGCGAAGGACGGCTGCAACGTGGTCTACGTGATGTGGCGCCTGGAGCCGAAAGCGGGCCTGGTGGTGTCGATGAAGTACAACCCGGGGATGTCGCGCTCGGACGACTGCGGCAACGGGGGCTACCGGACGGTGAAACCGCGGAGCAAGGCAGCGGTGCCCGGGCTCGAACCGGGAAGCAGCCACACCCTGAGAGCGGAGCTCCAGGGGACGGAGCTGAAGGTGCGGGTGGACGGGAGCACGGTCTGGGAGGGAGAGCTGCCAGCGGAAGCCCTCACCTTCGATGGGCCGGTGGGCCTGCGCACGGACAACGGCCGGTTCGACGTGGAACTGCTCTCGACGCCGTGACACTCCTCCCTCTCCCAAAGGGAGAGGGGATTCACACGGACTCACATCCCGGGCCTGTGCTCCACCGGGGCCTCGCGCTTCTCCTCGTCCTTCCCGAGGCACTCGGCCTTGATGGAGCACCCGTTGGTGCCGCAGCTGCCCCCATCCTGGAGATCGAAGCGCCAGCGGTGGCGGGGGCACACGAGGTAGCGCCCCTCCTCCACCCACCCCTCGCGCAGATCCGCGCCCTGGTGCGGGCAATACCGGTTGACGGCGTAGCGCATCCCGCCGGCCGTCACCACGGTGCGCTCCTTGCGCGACTCGGTAGCGAGTGTGTTGTCGCACATGACGCGCAGGTCCTCGATCTCGGCGGCGAGGAAGTTGTGCAGGCTGGCGTCATACACATCGGGCGAGCGAGAGACCCGGAAGCGGAACGACAGCAGGAAGTCCTCCCAGTTCAGCTTGCGATCCAACACGCGCACGATGTCCGCCGCGCTCGAGATGAACGTGTAGCGGCTCAAGTCGCGCACCTCGCTGACGACCTCCACCCGGCGCGAGCGGAAGTCCACGCGGATGAGCTGCCCGGGCAGCTCGATGAGGCCCATGTACAGGGGCGTCATCACCCGGTCCGCCAGCGAGAAGGCGTCCAGCTTCTGCTGCATCTCCTCGCGCAGCCGCTGGTGGATGCGGTCCACCTCCTCGAGCATCAGATTGCGCCGCCGCTCGCGGAAGACCCGCGTCTGGAGCGCGGCGTAGGAGCGCAGGTACTGCGAGACGTTCTCCTCGGTGACGCGCTCGGGGGCGAGCGACACCCTCTCCCCGAGGCCCGCGTCGAGCACGTCCCCGGGCATGGGCTCGAGCAGGCGCGGCGTCTTCCCGGCCAGCCGGTGCTGGAGGAACGTGAAGAGCTCCGAGGCCCGGGGGAAGATGTTCACCGGCTCGAGGTTGATGTGGAAGAGCGACGGATCCAGGAAGCAGGCCGGGCCGGCCGAGGCCATGTACACCCGGGGCTGGACCGTCTCCATGGCGCGAGCCACCGCCTCGAACTTGCTGGCCCGCTTCTGCCGCGAGTGCTCGGCGTACTCCTCGCGCGAGTAGTCGTAGCAGGTGGGGTGCCAGATGGCGCCCGAGAACTGGGCCGTGAAGACATCGATGGGCCCCTCCTCCGCGACGACGGCCGGCAGCCGATCGTGGATCTTGCAGTCGTTGAGGTTGAGGAAGCACTGCCCATCGGCCTGCACCAGCAGCGCCGAGTCCCGGTTGGTGCCCGAGTCCGTCAGGTAGAGCTTCAGGTAGCCGCCCTTGAAGGGCACCTCCTGCGAGTCCTCGCAGGTGATGATGCGCCTGGCGCCATAGGCCACGAAGTCGTCGCGGAGCGCCGTGCGGCGGAAGCGGCCGATGACGGCGGTGAAGTCCCGCTTCGTCAGGGTGCGCAGGAAGTCGGGATCGTAGTGATCCTTGTGCTCGTGGCTGATGTAGAGGAAGCGCTCCTTGGGCGAGTGCTCGAGCTTCTCGCGCACCAGGGGAGCGAGGTCATGGTTGCGCGGAAATTGCATCCATGCCGAGTCGAAGGCCCCCTGAGGGGACAACCATGGGTCTGCGACCACCAGGGCGTGTTGGGTTTCAATCAGGAAGCCAGCATGCCCGAGGAACGTGATCTGCATGGACGGATCCCCCCGCGAGGTCCGGTGCCCACGGACGGAGCGCCGGTGGAGCCGGAAGGCTGGTATGGGGGACCCACTCCGGCCACTGCCCCCGAGTGCGAGCTCCCGGTTCAACAGCGGGCAGAAGTCTCGCACCGTGCATGAAAAAGGCGCGGTGACGACGGAAATCCCCGCGCCAGACCCCTCATGCGAGGTGGGCTCCCTCCACCCGACCTATTCGGTGATTTCGCGCACGCTCAGCCACTTGAAGTCCACGTCCGTGGCGCTGTCCCAGCGGAACGTGGCCAGCGGACCGCCCCAGGTGATGGGCATGGCATCCACGGAGCCGCCGCAATTCGTGGCATCGCCGCCGATCTGGCCGGAGTCGGTGACGTCGTAGACCTTCTTCCACGTCACCTTGTCGGCATTGTCGTTGAGCCACAGCTCCAGCTTCACCGCGGGCTTCCCGTTGGAGGTGACGTTCTTCATGATGGACTTGAAGCCCACCCAGCGGCCCTTGAGCGAGCTGGTGCCCGTCTTGTAGGGCACGCTGTCGTAGCTGACGTGCCAGGACTCCTTCTCCCAGCGGACGCGGCCGTCGTAGTGCAGGCCGCCCTTGTAGGAGGAGCCCTCGCAGGCCAGCGAGTCGGTGTGGCGGCCGCCGCGCGCGTACCAGGCGAAGTTGTCGCTCCAATTGCTGGCGGCGTTCACCTTGACGAAGCCCGTCATCTCCACGTTCTTCCAGTCGTTGGCGGCCTGCATGTAACCGCGGCCCGCCAGCACGTCCCGGTCATACGTGGGGATCTTCTTCGAGTCGTAGCCCGTGGAGGTGCGCGCGTGCATGCGCACCTGGGTGCTCTTCATCTTCCAGGAGCCATCCGCGTTGCGGGTGATGGGATCCTGCGGGTCGAAGCGCGAGTCCTTCAGCGCGTCGTCCTTGAGGAACCACGTCTCGCCGCCCGCCTTCGTCGGGTAGATCATCTTCACGCCGAAGACATCCGTGTCCGCTGCGGGAGCCGGAGTGGGCGCGGGAGCAGGCGATGGCGCGGGAGCAGGTGCTGGACCCGGCGTGGGAGCGGGCTCGGGCGTGGGAGCCGGAGCGGGCGTGGGAGCGCTGGGGCCCGGAGTGGGAGCAGGCGACGCGGTCCCCGGGTCGTTCGTCAGGTCTCCACCCATGCCATCCCCATTCAAGCCGGGGGGCGTCCGCGAGTCCGGTACCTGCTCCGCCGGCTCACAGCCGACGGCCGAAGCCAGGAAGAAGGAGGCGCAGAGAGCGGAAAGAAGTCGGTAGCGAATCAACGAGATTCTCCATGCGAGGGGGCCGTGAGGCGGGGAGCCGCCGGCGGAGGCGCCAGGGCCACTCCGTCGAGCGCTCCCGATCGCGGAGACAGGACGGCGCGGATGGCTCCACGCCCGCTCACCGCTCCCGGGACCGGCCAGGTGCTCACGAGCCCGGTGGACATTCGGATCCAGCCGGTTTCGGGCCCCTGAACACAAGCCGACACTCCATCATCCCGCCCCCAGGTCCGGGCCCCAGGCTCGCCTGTCTGTCCTGGAGACGAGGTGAAGAGTGGCCGCTCTCCCTCGGTTTTCCCGAAGGATTGCGCCCCTATTACCTATTTGCCGAATTGTCGAGGAGCCTTTAATTCAGAAAGCATGAAGAATCAGATCAAGACGCTGCTGCTGCTCGGCGTGTTGTCGGTGGTGCTCATCGGCATCGGCGCGGCCTTGGGAAAGGGCTTCCTCCTCGGCGCGCTGGTGCTGTCGCTGGCGATGAACCTGGGAGCGTATTTCTACTCGGACAAGCTGGTGCTGAGCATGCACGGGGCGCAGGAGGTGAGCCCCCGGGAAGCGCCGGGCCTGCACCGGATGGTGGAGGAGCTGTCGGCGCGTGCGGGCATTCCCAAGCCGCGCGTCTTCCTGATGAACGAGGCGCAGCCGAACGCCTTCGCGACGGGCCGGAACCCGGAGCACGGCGTGGTGGCGGTGACGGCGGGCATCCTGGAGGTGCTCGACGAGCGGGAGCTGCGCGGCGTGCTGGCGCACGAGCTGGCGCACATCAAGAACCGGGACATCCTGGTGTCCACCATCGCGGCGGCGGTGGCGTCGGCGGTGACGTACATGGCGCACGCGGTGGGCATGTTCGGCTCGATGTTCCTGGGCCGGGACGAGGACGGAGAGGAGGGCCTCTCTCCGCTGCAGACGCTGGCGCTGGCGCTGGTGGCGCCCCTGGCGGCCACGGTCATCCAGATGGGCATCTCGCGCTCGCGCGAGTACCTGGCGGACCAGACGGGCGGGGAGATCTCCGGAGATCCGGAGGCGCTGGCGAGCGCGCTGCGCAAGCTCGAGGCGGGGGCGATGGCGCTGCCGGTGGAGGGGCGTCCGGCGACGGCGAGCCTGTTCATCGTGAGCCCCTTCGCGGGGATGCAGAGCATCCTGTCGCTCTTCTCGACGCACCCGCGGACGGAGGAGCGCGTGCGGCGGCTGCGTGAGCAGGCCCTGCGGATGTCCACGCCCCGGGGCTGGAGCGGGAGCGCCCTCCCCTTCGCCCGCTGACGGCTTCCCCTCCCCTTCACAAAGAAAGACATCCCTTCATGGACATGCAGAGTGTAGGCAGCCCCGCCCTCTGGGCGGGGTTCATCATATTCGTGCTGTTGATGCTGGCGCTGGACCTGGGCGTCTTCCACCGGAAGACGCACGAGGTGAAGTTCAAGGAAGCGCTGACGTGGAGCGGGGTGTGGATCTCGCTGGCGCTGGTGTTCAACCTGGGCATCTGGTGGAAGTTCGGGCCCACGCCGGGGATGCAGTTCCTCACGGGCTATCTGATCGAGAAGTCGCTGTCGATCGACAACATCTTCGTCTTCGTCGTCATCTTCTCGGCGCTGAAGATTCCGGCGGTGTACCAGCACCGGGTGTTGTTCTGGGGCATCCTGAGCGCGCTGGTGCTGCGCGCGGCGATGATCTTCGCGGGCGTGGCGATGCTGCAGCGCTTCCACTGGCTGATCTACGTCTTCGGGGCGTTCCTCATCCTCACGGGGGTGAAGCTCTTCCTGCAGCGCAACAAGGAGGAGCACCCGGAGGACGGCGCGGTCATGAAGCTGGCGAGGCGGGTCATCCCGTCCACGCCGCGCTTCGACAAGGATCACTTCTTCACGGTGGAGAATGGCAAGAAGCTGGCCACGCCGCTGTTCATGGCGCTGGTGCTGGTGGAGCTGACGGACGTGCTGTTCGCGCTGGACTCCATCCCGGCCATCTTCGCGGTGACGACGGATCCGTTCCTGGTGTTCACGTCGAACATCTTCGCCATCCTGGGCCTGCGCTCGCTGTTCTTCGTGCTGGCGGGGGCGGTGGAGAAGTTCTCCTACCTGAAGGTGGGCCTGTCGGCGGTGCTGGTGTTCGTGGGCACGAAGATGGCGCTGGTGGACGTGGTGAAGGTGCCGCCCGCGGTCTCGCTGGGAGTCATCGCGCTGCTGCTGGGCGGCTCCATCGTGGCCTCGCTGCTGAAGGCGCGGGCGCTGGAGCGGGCCGGGGCGGACAAGGCCCTGGCCTCGCGGGGGCAGCCGGCGCCCGCGGCGGAGTGAGCTCCGGGGCAGGCCCGGAAAACACAGAGGCCGTGAGCCCCTGGGGACTCACGGCCTCTGTGTTTGTGGGCGCACCAGGATTCGAACCTGGGACCCCTGCCGTGTGAAGGCAGTGCTCTACCGCTGAGCTATGCGCCCGATTGCGGTGATCGGGACCCGTCGGAGTGGGCGCACCAGGATTCGAACCTGGGACCCCTGCCGTGTGAAGGCAGTGCTCTACCGCTGAGCTATGCGCCCCCGACGAAGCGACGGGTGGGTAGATGCCACCCGCCGTGTTCCCTGTCAACGGCTATTCTCGCGCGATTTCTTCCAGCCGCTCGTCCAGCTCGCGCAGCCGGCGCTTGAGGCCGGAGAGCTTCTTGCCCACGGCCTTGAAGTCGCTCCGGGTCGCGAAGCTCAGCGCCCTCATCAGCTCCTCCTGGCCCCGGTCCAGCGCCTGCTTGCCCCGCTGCACGGAGCCGAGCGCCTGGGCGACCGCCATGGCCCGCTTCTCGTCGGCCAGCAGCTTCTCCATGGCCTTCTGCGACACGCCCAGGGCCTGCTTCTTCAGGTTGCGGCGAATGCTCATGACTGCCCCCCGCGGGCCGTCATGGCCCGTCCACGTACTCCGTCTTGAGCGCCCCGAAGACGCGATCCGCGATGCCCTTGAACCGCAGGCGCTCGATGAGCTGCTGCAGGTCTCCCTTCACCGCGATGCGCCGCCGCAGCACCGCCTCCACGGGATCCAGGCTCCCCTGCAGCAACTGCTTCCACACCGTGTAGGGCGCCCGCGCCAGGTAGGCGGGATCCAGCTCGTCCAGATCGTCCGGCTCATCCAGCACGCGCAGCTTCTCGATGCGGCCGCCGCGCGGCACCAGGTGCGCCACGAAGGCCCGAGCCAGCTTGCCCGGCTCCGCGTCGACGATGACCCCGATCTCTCCCTGCCACCCCTGGGCGGCGAGCGAGCTCTCCGGATCCGAGTTCACCAGCCGAACCGCCTCCTCACACCACTCCTTGGACGGGAACGTGGCCATGCCGCCGCCTACCCCCTACGGAAGATGCTCTTGACCTTGGAGAACAGCCCGCTGCTCTCCTGGTGGGACGACGGCGTGGACGCCGCCTGCTCGGCCTTCTGGGCCCGCTCCTCGGCCACCCGCGCCAGCTCCTTCTTGAGCAGCTCGGGCGTGTCCCGCGTGGCCAGCTCGATCCGCCGGGGGCCGCCCGGCTCCTCGACCATGACCTGCAGCAGGCACTCCTCGTTGAGCCGGAAGTCGATCTTCCGCCCCGCCGCCTCGGCCGGTACCCGGAGCGTGCCCAGGTACTCGTTGTCCACCATCAGGTCGCTGTCGCCCTGGAAGATGTCCATCTCGATGAAGGGCGCGCCCGGATCCTTCGGAGGAGGCAGCCGGAAGCTCTTCACCAGCGGGATGATGGAGTTCTTCTCGATGACCCGGCGCACGCGCCCGTTGGGCAGCGCGTAGCCGATGGGCATGGACACCGCGTCCAGCAGCGTCACCGAGTCGATGGTGCCCAGCGAGTCCGCCAGCAGCGCGGCGCCCAGGGCCACGCACTCGTCCGGGTGCACGCCCTTGCGCGGCGGCTTGCCGAAGTGCTCCTGAATCCGCTGCTGCACCAGCGGCATGCGGCTCTGCCCGCCCACCAGGATGATCTCGTCGATCTCCGAGCGGTGGATGCCCTTCTCCGCCAGCACGCGGTCGCAGATCTCGAACGTGCGGTCCACCAGATCCATGGTGAGCGCGTTGAGGTTCTCGCGCGTCAGGGGAATCCGCAGGTCCAACGGCTTGCCCTTGCGCTCCTCGATGTAGGGCAGGTCGATGACCACGTTGGGGATGAGCGTGAGATCGATCTTCGCCGCCTCGGCCGCGTTCTTGATGCGCTGCATGGCGATGGGGCTCTGCGAGAGGTCGACCTTGGTCTCCTCCCAGAACTTCTCGAGCACGTAGTCCATCACCCGGTTGTCGAAGTCGACGCCGCCCAGGAAGGTGTCGCCCCCGGTGGCCAGCACCTCGAAGACGTTGCCCGTCAGGTGCAGCACCGAGACGTCGAAGGTGCCACCGCCCAGGTCGTACACGAGGATCTTCTGATCCAACCCGCGGTTGAAGCCGTAGGCGAGCGCCGCCGCGGTGGGCTCGTTGACGATGCGCTTGACGTTGAAGCCGGCGAGCTTGCCGGCCTCCTTCACCGCCTGGCGCTGGCTGTCCGTGTAGTACGCCGGCACGGAGATGACGGCCTCGTCGATGGGGCCGCCCAGGAACTGCTCGGCGATCGTCTTGAGCTGCTTGAGGATGAAGCTGGAGACCTCGGGCAGCGTGTACATGCGCCCGCCCAGCGTCACCGCCGCCTCCCCGTCCGGGGCCTCGACGATGTCGTACTTGAAGTAGCCCTTCAGGTCGTCGACGACCCGGGACTGGTACTTGCGGCCGATGAGGCGCTTGGTCCCGTAGAGCGTGTTCTTCGGGTTGGTGACCATCTGATCCTTGGCCACGCCCCCCACCAGCAGCTCGCCCTTGCCGGAGAGCGCCACCACCGAGGGCAGGATCAGATTGCCGCGATCCGTGGGGACGATCTTCGGGATGCGGTTCTTCACGGACGCGACCAGTGTGTTGGTCGTTCCCAGATCAATCCCGATGATGCGAGGTCTGTCCGCCATGGTGGAGTACTTCTCTGTATCACGTCAGGAGCCGGGTTGCGCAGTTCTCGTCTCCACGATCAGCCGGTCGTAGGGCGCCTCCTCGCCTGGCGGCAGCTCCTCGACGAAGCGGGAAAGCCGGAGGACCGCCCGCTCGCCTCCTCGCAGGACGGCGGAGATCGGGTAGCACAACGCCAGCTCGTCCTTGGCCCGGGTGGCCGCCACGTAGAAGAGCCGGCGCTCCTCCTCCACCTCGTCCGGCGTCTGGGCGGCTCCCGGCAGCGGGAAACGGCCCTCGGCCAGCGAGATGACGAAAACCGCCTGCCATTCCAGCCCCTTGGATTGGTGCACGGTGGACAGCGTGAGGCTCTCCGCCGGAGGCTCTCCCGTCGCCTCGCGGGCCGAGAATTCGGCCACCAGCGCGATCTCCGACAGGAAGCGCGGCAGCGCCTCGAAGCGCCCGGCGAACTCCGCCAGCTGCCGGATGTCGTCCTCGCGCCGCTCCTCTTCCGGGAACTCCGTCCGCAGGTACTCGCCGTAGCCTCCCGCCAGCACCTCCTGGATCATCTGTCCTGGTGTCAAATTCGACCCGGGGGCCCCCAAGCGCTCGAGGAGTTGGATCAGCCGGGCGAAGCCGGCGGCGGCCTTCCGGGGGAGCTCGGCCTGGACCTCGGGACGGGCCATGCCCTCCACGAGCGACAGCTCCGGCGGCAGGGCGAGCAGCGCCTCCCAGAGGGTCTCGGCGGTGGCGGGACCGATGCCGGGCACCAGCTTCACCACGCGCTTGAGGGCCAGCTCGTCCCGCGGGTTGCCCGCCAACCGCAGGTGGGCGAGCACGTCCTTCACGTGGATCTGCTCGAAGAAGCGCACGCCCGAGCGCACCCGGAAGGGGATGCCCCGGCGGACCAGCTCCAGCTGCAGCTCGATGGAGTGGCTGTGGGCGCGGTAGAGCACCGCCATCTGCTCCAGGGGCATGCCCCCGTCGCGCAGCTCGAGCACCCGCTGGGCCACGAAGGCGGCCTGCTGATCCAGATCCAGGGTGCACGCGAGCACGGGCACCGGCCCCGGGGGCCGCGAGGAGATGAGCTGCTTGGAGAACTGGCGCTGGTTGAGCGAGATGGAGGCGTTGGCCAGCCGGAGGATCTCCGGCGTCGAGCGGTAGTTGCGGGTGAGCGGGTAGATGCCGCAGCCCGGGTAGCGCTTGGGGAAGTCGATGATGTTGGTGAAGTCCGCGCCCCGGAAGCTGTAGATGGACTGGCAGTCGTCGCCCACCGCGGTGAGGTTGCGGCGCTCGCCGGCGAGCAGATCCACGAGCTCGCCCTGCAGCCGGTTGGTGTCCTGGTACTCGTCCACCAGCACGCAGTGGAACCGGTCCACGAGCTGCTCGCGGATGATGGGGTTGTCCACGAGCAGCCGCTTGAGCATCACCAGCAGATCATCGAAGTCCATCAGGTGCATGCGGCCCTTGCGCTCGGCGAAGCGGCGGGCCACCGCGAGCACGTCCTCGGCCACGGGGAGGAACTGCGGGCGGCGCTCCACCAGCACCTCGGCCACGGAGAGCTGCAGGTTGGCGGCCATGGAGACCAGGTCCAACACCACCTCGGCCTTGGGGAAGCGCCGCTCGCGGGGCAGCTTGCGCTCGGCGATGCACGAGGACATCAGGTCGCGCGCGTCCTCGCGATCCAGCACCGTGAAGTCGCGCGAGAAGCCGATGGCCCCCGCGTGCTGGCGCAGCAGCACGTGCGCCGCGTGGTGGAAGGTGCCGCTCAGCAGCTGGCGCACGTCCGCGAAGGCCCCGGCCAGCTCCTCCACCCGCCGCGTCATCTCCCGCGCGGCCCGGTTGGTGAAGGTGAGCAGCAGCACGCCCTCGGGAGGGATGCCCCGCTCCAGCAGCCGCGCCACCCGGAACGTCAGCGTGCGCGTCTTGCCCGAGCCCGCCCCGGCGATGACCAGCACCGGCCCCTCCCCCGCCTCCACCGCCAGCAGCTGCTCCTCGTTGAGCAGCCGCGCATAGTCGATCCGCGGCGCGGGAGTCGCCGTCGCGGCCTTCAGCGTGTACGTGCGGGTGGCCATGGATGGCTCACTCTACTGGTCGGTCTGACCTGCCGGATCGGGTGGGTCTCCCCCGGAGGAGAATACCTGTTCAGTGGGTCTGGAGCGCCGTGAGGCGGGCGGCGGCCTCGGCGCGGATCTCCGGGGAGGGATCCCGCTCCCGGGCCACCTCGAGCAGCAGCGGCGCCAGCTTCGGCAGCTTCGCGCCCACCGCGCGCAGGGCCTCGCGGCGCTCGGACACGGCGCTCTCCAGGCGCTCACGCACCGCGTCGTCCCCGCATGTGCGCGCCCCGGGAGTGCGCTCGCGCAGCAGCAGCTCCGCGTCCGCCAGCCGCGCCTCCGACAGCTTCAGCGCCTCCGAGGCCGTCAGCGCGAAGCCGTCCAGGTCCTCGGGGAACTCGGTGTTCGTCTTCCGGGCCCGGGCGATCGCCTCGGACGCGATGCGCGCGTTGTCCACCGCCGCGCACAGCTGCCGCGCCGCCGCCAGGGGCACGTTGCCCTCGGGCGAGATGGACTCCTCGCGCGCCACCCGCAGCGCCCACAGCGCCAGCTGCCGCGCCGCCACCGCCGCCGAGAACGACTGGCGCCGCTCCTCGCGCAGCCGCACCCAGCGCCGCAGCACCACCGGATCCGGATCCTCCGGCACGAAGGCCCGCTGGTACTCGGTGGCCGCCTCGCCCAGCCGGCCGGACAGGTCCAACAGCGCCGCCATGGACAGGTACAGCTCCGGGCTGCCCGCCTTCTCGCGCAGCGACTCCAGCCGCACCGCCACCTCGTAGTCCGCCACCGGCTTCGGCAGCGCGCTCAGCACCGTCCGCAGGCCGTCCAGCGCCCGCTGCCGCACGAGCGGATTGCGCCCCGCGCGGAAGGTCTCCAGCAAGGGGTCCACCGCCTTCACCGACACGTGCTGGCCCAGCTCCTCCGCCGCCTGCCACCGGTCCATCGGGTCCGGCGACACCAGCGCGGCCCGCAGATCCTCGAGGCTCCGCAGGTAGTGCTCCACCTGCGCGGACCGGGCCAGGGGCTCGGTGCTGCGCAGCGCCACGCGCTCGGCACGGGCCCGGGCCAGGCGCGCCGGGAAGTCCTTCAGCTTCGTCCCCAGCGGGTGCCCCGCCACGCGCGCCTCGGCCTCCTCCAGCAGCCCCGAGACGAGCAGCCCCTCCACCTCCAGCGCCAGCAGCTTCACCTTCGCCTGCTCGCGGTAGCGCCCCGCCGGGAAGTCCCGCAGGTACACGAAGAGCTGCCCCGCCCCCGCCGTCTCCGCCCGCGCGAAGCTCTCGTCGTCCAGCCGCGACTCCACCTGCAGGCGGCGCGGATCATCCGGCGACTCGCGCAGGTACTCGCGCAGTTGCCGCGGGTCCTTCGTCGTGGACAGCTCCTTCAGCTCCGCCTCCCTCAGGAGCCGCTGCGCCTCCTCGCGCTGGGCCCCCTCGGGATGGTCTCGCAGGAACTGCCGCAGCGCCGCCGCCGTGCCCGCCTCCTTCGCCGCGTTGAAGCGCAGTCCCTCCAGCAGCGCCCGGGCCGCCCGCGCCTGCGGCGCATCCGGGTTCGCATCCAGGAAACGCTTGTAGGCCAGCACCGTGTGCAGCTTCGAGGCCTCCTCGAACTCCAGCTCGGTGACGCGCACCTCGGCGGCCTCGGCGTCGTCTCCCACCGGGTACTCGCGCAGGAAGGCGCGATAGGCCTCGAGCGTGTCGGCGTCCCGCGCCCGCTGGTACGCCCGGGGCGCGCCACAGCCGGTCAGCAACAACAGCAGGGAGAGGGCTCGGAGCTTGCGCATCACCCCAGGATTACCACCACGTCTCCGGGTGAAAAAACCGGGCTTTCTCGCTCGCCTGGCTGGGTAGGTTTTTTGACGACACACCCGGTCCGCCCGACCATCGGGGCGTGGACTCGCTACAGGGAGGTCGCGACATGAGGCTCTGCGTGCTGCTCGCCGGACTGCTGGTGATGACCGGATGTGCCGCCACCGGCAGGCCCATGGGCGGAAGCGTGCTCGCCTCGAGCTACCGCTACAGCCCCCTGACGCCCGCCGCCGCGCCCAAGGCGCCGTTGAGCGAGGTCGCCGCCAGGCCCGCCGCCGCGCCTGCTTCCTCGCCTGCCCCGCGCAGGCAGGTGCGCCCTCCCCCGCCCGCCGCGAGCCGCGAGAACGTGCTCGCCACCGCGAGGGATCTCGTGGGCAGCCGCAAGGTGAAGGTCGCCGGGCGCACGTGGCCGGATGACTGCACCGGCTTCGTCGAGGGCGTGTATGCGCGGGCCGGGGTCTCCTTCCGCGGCTCCGGGGTGGCCGGGGACAACGGCGTCACGGCGATCTACCGCTACGCCCGGGACCATGGCCGCGTGTTCACCCGGGGCAAGCCGAAGCCGGGAGACCTGGTGTTCTTCCGGGAGACGTATGACCAGAACCGCGATGGGCGCCGCAACGACGGGCTGACCCACGTGGGGCTGGTGGACGAGGTGGAGAGCGATGGCACCGTCGTCGTCATCCACCGGGTGAAGCGGGGCGTGGTGCGCTACCGGATGAACCTCGCGAAGCCGGGCCTGCGGAGGGATCCGCGCACGGGCGAGGTGCTCAACGACATGCTGCGCGTGCCCGGGCCGGGGAAGATGCCCGTGCTCACCGGGCAGCTCTTCGCCTCCTACGGCTCCGTGCTGCCCGAGTCCAAGCCCGCGAAGTCCACGGCGGCCGTGGCCCGTCGGTAGGAGACAAGGCCATGACATCGGAAAACCGGAAGAGCACTGGCGACACTGCGGGGTGGTGCGACGGGATACTGCCCTACGCGCCGCTCTCGACACTCAAGCCGCTCTCCGATGGGCTCTGGTGGGTAGATGGGCCCGTCATCAAGATGAGCTATGGCCTGGTCTCCCTGCCGTTTCCCACGCGCATGGCGATCATCCGTCTGCGCTCGGGCGGCTTGTGGATGTGGTCTCCAACGGCTCCAACGCCAGAACTGTTCGCGCAGCTCGATGCGCTCGGGCCCGTCGAGCATCTCGTCTCGCCGAACAGGTTCCATTACGCGGCCATCCCGGCCTGGAAGAAGCGCTATCCGCGTGCGACGGCCTGGGCCTCCCCGGGAGTCCGTGAGCGTGCACGCTCCCAGAAGCTCGATGTCCCCTTCGATGCCGATCTCGGCGACGACGCGCCCTCGTCATGGGCGCAAGACATCGGACAGCTCATCTTCCGAGGCAGCCGCTTCATGGAAGAGGTCGTGTTCTTCCACAAGGCGTCCTCGACCTTGATCCTGGCGGATCTGGTGATGGCACTCGAACGAGAGCGTGTCCGGCCACGACTGCGATGGCTGCTCGAGCTCGGCGGCACGATGTGGCCGGGGCAAACGCCGCGCGAGGTGCAGGCGACGACTTGGGGCCGCAAACCCCAGGCGCGCGCCTGCTACCGGCGAATCCTGGACTGGAAGCCTCGCCGGGTGCTCCTCGCGCACGGCCGCTTCGACCTCGAGGATGCGACAGCCCAGCTCGAGCGCGCGTTCGCCTGGCTGCGTTGACGCGCTCCGAGCCGGGCTCCTGCCCTCACCCGTCACGCCAGCTTCGCGAGCGCTTCCTTGTGGAAGTCCTGCAGCTCGTCCTGGCGGCCCTCGTGCACCTTGCGGGCCCACTGCGCATCCGCCAGGAGCGCGCGGCCCACCGCCACGAGATCGAACTCCTCCCGCTCCAGACGGCGCAGCAGGTTGTCGAGCGACGCGGGCTTGGAGCTCTCGCCCCGGAAGGCCGCCGTGAACTCACCGCTCAGCCCCACCGAGCCCACCGTGATCGTCGGCTTGCCCGTGAGCTTCTTGGCCCAGCCCGCGAAGTTGAGCTCCGAGCCCTCGAACTCCGGCTCCCAGAACCGCCGCTGCGAGCAGTGCAGGATGTCCGTGCCCGCCTCCACGAGCGGCGTGAGCCAGGACTCCATCTCCTTGGGCGTCTGGGCGAGCTTGACGGTGAAGTCCTGCTGCTTCCACTGCGACAGGCGCAGGATGATGACCATGTCCTTGCCCACCGCCGCGCGGATGGACTTCACCACCTCGGCGCCAAAACGGGCGCGCTCGGCGATGGTGGCACCCCCGTAGGCATCGGTCCGCACGTTCGTGCCGGCCCAGAAGAACTGGTCGATCAGGTAGCCGTGCGCGCCGTGGATCTCGACCACGTCGAAGCCCAGCCGCTTCGCGTCCGCCGCCGCCTGGCCGAAGGCCGCGATGGTGTCGGCGATGGCCTCGTCCGTCATCGGCTCGGTGAACTTCTTGCCCGGAGAGGACAGGCCGGAGGGCGTATCCACCGGAGGCGGCGCGACCCAGGTGGTCATGGGGTTGCGCGCCGAGCCCACGTGCCAGAGCTGGGGGCCCATCTTCCCGCCCCCGGCATGCACCTCGTCGATGACGCGCTTCCAGCCCGCCAGCGCCTGCTCGCCATGGAAGTCGGGCACGTTGGGATCGTTCTTGGCCGAGGGCCGCTTCACCACCGTCCCCTCCGAGAGGATGAGGCCCACCTCGTTCTCGGCCCGGCGGCGGTAGTACGCGGCGACCTCGGGCGTGGGGACACCTGCCGGAGAGAACGAGCGCGTCATGGGGGCCATGACGATGCGGTTCTTCAGCGTCAGCGACTTATGGGTGAAGGGGCGGAACAGGGCGTCTGCGGCCATCGGGGGGGGCACTCCGGGGGTGAAGCGTTCAGAAGCGGCTGATTAACCCTTCCACTCCCCGTGGGCATTTAGAAGTGATGATGCCGGCAATCAGCGGAGGTGGACTCCCAGAGGGGGGCGCCACAACTCGCGGTGCAGGACAGTCGCCCGGAGGGCTCGTTGTTCCCCGTGGACGGCTGGGGGATCCTTCCGGAGCGCCGTTCCCCCCCTCCCACGGGCCCCCCCCAAAGGAGCCGCCACCGATGTCGCTGAGTACTTTCGCCAAGAAGGCCCTGCCCTGGCTCGCGTTCGCCCTGGCGATCGCCGCCCTCGGCTCCACGTGGAACTGGGCCCTCGCGAAGGCGACCGAGCGGCATCGCATCCACCACGCCTTCACCACCGGCACCACCAAGTACATCCTCGGCCTGTGCCCGAGCACCCCGCTCGTGAACGACATGCCCTCCTGGGCGAGCGACATGCGCACGCGCTGCCAGGTGAAACAGCCCTCCTGGGGCGTCGGGGACAACGGCACCGCCCGCCCCGAGCTCGACCTCGAGAACAGCTCCACGTGGCAATCCATCCAGCTCCTCTCCAGGCTCGTGCTGGAGATCTCCCCGGGCAAGCTGCTGTCCCTCCTGTCACTGGTGGTCATCTCGCTGGCCGGAGTCCTCGGCCTGCAGCGGCGGGGTTGGCTCGGCCGCCAGGGCCTCACCCTGCGCGTCGCACGGGGCGCCGCGCTGTCCATGCTCGCCATCGTCATGTTCGCCCTGAGCATCTCGCTCATGCTGCTCGACGAGCAGGAGACGCTGACGATGTGCCAGATCACCGGCAGCACCTACGCCAACCTGCTCTCCATCGACACGCGCTGCTCCCAGCAGACCCTGCTGTTGCGCGACACCCAGGCGATGCTCGCGCAGAAGAAGGACGAGCTGGATGCCCGCTCCCAGGAGCTGGAGGACCTCAAGCAGGAGATCGCCTCGCTGGGCGCGATGCGGGACGCGCTGGGCTCGTTCAAGACGGAGCTGAAGAGCCAGAGCGAGAGCACCCAGCAGCTCATCATGGCCGTCACCGGCGCCACGCTCGAGGGCATCAGCAAGGCGGTGGATCCGCTCCAGAAGGACGTGAAGGGGCTGGATGCGGCGCTCAAGACGGACCTGACGGACTTCAAGGCCGGTCTGCGCGGCGAGCTGCAGGGGGACCTGAAGGACCTGGTGCGGAGCGAGCTGAAGGCGGCCCTGCGGGAGGAGGCGCTCGAGGATCTCATCCGGCGGGAGGTGCGGGCGGCGGTACGGGAGGACGTCCGCGCGGTGGTGCGCGGAGAGCTTCAGGAGTCGCTGAAGCCGGTCCTGGCGGTGGGCCACGTGTCCGCGCCAGCGCCCAGGCCCGCGGAGCCCGCGCCCAAGGCCACGAAGACGGCGAGCAACAGCGTCTCCGCCAAACCCGCCGCGCCCGAGACCAAGAAGCCCTCCGCGCCAGCCCCTGGCAAGCGCTGAAGCGGCCTCATGGGTGCCCTCTCCCAGAGGGAGAGAGTGCATGCGCAACTCACTTCCCGGACTGGAGCTCGGAGAGCATCTCCCTCGCCTGACTGAAGTCCGCGTCCAGCGCCAGCACCCGCTCGAAGCACTCCCGCGCCTGGGCATCCTGTTCCAGGCGCACGTGGCACATGCCCTGGTTGTAGTACGTGCCGGGCGCCTCGCCGTACTCCCGCAGTGAGTGCTCGAAGAACGTCAGGGCCTCCGCCGGACGCTCCATCGCGTACAGCAGCATCCCCAGGTGGTAGGCGAGATCGTCCTGCTCTCCTCCGATCGGATAGTCCGCCTCCCACACCTGCTGGATCGCCCAGCACACCTCCTGCCGCAGCGGCTCGCTCGCGGCCTCGGCCTGGGCCAGCAACGAGGGGAAGACCGCCATCAGCAACCCGGAGTCCCAGCCACTCCAGCGCAGGAGCGCCAGGAGTTCCTCCAGCGTCATCTCCTCGTGGTGCTGCTCTATCCGCCCGAGCAGCGTGGCGTAGTCGTCCGGCCCCGAGCGCTCGATGGCCTCCTCGTACGCCAGCTCCGTCTCGCCATATCCGTCCGGCGGCTGGCCCAGCAGGAAGGCCCCCACGTGCAGGCTCACGTGACGATGGATGGGCCGCAGCACGTGTCCCTCCCGGAGGCGGAAGTACCGGCCGATGGCGTCGTAGTTCACCATCAACGAGAACGCCCCCGCGTGCCGCACCAGGCTCACCCCGGACGAGCGATCGCTCAGCTCGTCCTGGCTGGCGTGCCCCTTGTCTCCCGAGAGCAGCAGCAGGCGGTCTCCCGACAGCCGTTGCAGCCTTCGCAGGCACCGCAGCGCGGTGGAGGGAAACAGGAACGTCGCGTCGTCCAGCCGCTCCCGGTAGTCCTCCAGGATGCCATCCAGCTCCGCGTCTCCGTAGCAAGCGCCCCGCACCTCGTGGTCCTCGAAGGACACCATCGCCTGCTCCAGGAAGTCCTCCGCCTCCACCTCGCGCTCGGGCCGCGGCGAGGAGACCGAGACGAGGCACTCGTGGAGCACGCCGTCACGCACGGAGAAGGCGTCCTGCGGAATGCTGTCGAAGAAGTAGTTGGCCACCACCGCCAGCGGGTTCGCCACCGTGCCCGGCGCCAGCACGGTGCCACTGCGGCGGAGCACCAGCTGCGCATCGTGCTCGGCGTCGAAGCGGGCCACGTCCAACAGGCCCTCGTCGAGGAAGGGCTGGAGCCGGGGATGGGACAGCCAGAACTCGAGGTTGCGCTCGGGCAGGTCCGTCATCACGTACCGGAAGCCCACGTCCCTCAGCCGCGAGCGCGCGTGCAGCCGGCGGAAGGCCTCCAGGAAGTGGAAGGCGAAGCGCCCCGACCCGGCCCCGAGCTCGATGAGATGGAAGGGCTGGCCCGAGTCCCACTCGGAGGCCGCGCACCAGTCCCGCATCCACCCGAGCACCACCTGCGCATAGGCCTGGCCAGCGACGGGGTTGCTGGTGATGAAGCTCGGCAGGAGTCCCCGGCGCCAGGCCTCGATGCCCTGCCGCTCGTAGAAGGCCCGCTGGCGGCTCCACAGCAGGGAGCGCGACAGGCGTTGGTTGTGCTCGAGGACGACACCGGTCGGCTCCACCCCAGGCACCGTCCCACCTGGGGGGGAGAGCGTCAAGCCACTACGTCGACGAGGACACCCGCGCCGTGCGATCCCACGCCGCCCGCTGTGTGTTCCTCAGGAACCGCCAGAACCCCACGACGATCGCCAGGTTCATGGTCACGAAGTAGTAGGCCACCGACGCCACCCGGCGCGCCGAGCCCTTCAGCAACCCCTTCTTCCCCAGGTACGCCAGCGCGTAGAACAGCGTCTGCCCCACCAGCGTCAGCTTGTAGAGCGGGCTGCTCAGCAGGAAGAGGTTGGCCACCAGCGCCAGCACCATCAGCGCCGGGGCGCACCAGCGCAGCAGCTTGTGCGACCAGAACGCGAACGCCGGGAAGCCCGACAGCGGCGAGAGCAGCCCCGGCACCATCCTCAGGCTCTGGAAGTTGCCCGCCGCGATGCGCGCCCTCCGCCCGAACTCCTTGCCGTAATCCTCCGTCGTCTCCTCGTGCGCCACCGCCTCGGGCTCGTAGACCACCTTGTAGCCCTTCTCGAGAATGCGCAGCGGAATCACGAAGTCGTCCACGATCGTCGCCGGCGGCAGGGCGCTGAACAGCGAGCGCCGGATGGCGTACAGGCCTCCGTTCGCCCCCACCACCGCGCCCCGCTTGCCCTCGTAGAGCTTGATGAGCGATTCGTACGTCCAGTACGTGCTCTCCTCGTACTCGGCCTTCGTCGGGTTGTAGAGCCGCAGCTGCCCGCACACCGCCCCCACCTCGGGGTCCTCGAAGTGCCGCACCAGCCGCTTCACCGCCTCCGGCTCGATCATCGTGTTCGCGTCCGAGAGCAGCACGATGTCGCCCTTGGCCATGGGGATGCACCGGTTGAGCACCGACGTCTTGCCCCCGCGCGGCGCCGCCGACAGCCGCACCCGCTCGTCCGTGCACCGCAGCACCCGCTCATCCGTCCCGTCCATCGAGCCGTCCGAGCCGATCAGCATCTCGAAGCGCGCCGCCGGATAGTCCAACGCCAGACTGTTGCGCAGCTTCTCGTCGATGCAGCTCGCCTCGTTGTAGGCCGCCACCACCAGGCTCACCCGGGGCAGCCCGCTCGCCTGCTGCTCCTCGCGGCGCCGGTTCGCCCCCGAGCGCATGGAGCGCACGTTGTGCAGCACCTGCGCCACCCCATCCAGGGCGAACAGCACCAAAGGGTAGAGAAAGTACGTGTGCACCAACAACACCGCGGCACACCAGAACACCAGCTCCGCCATCACCCTGCCTCCCCGGCCGTCTCACACGTTGACCCGGAACAGGCCGGAGCAAGGCTCGTACCGCCGCCCGGAGCGGACCCTGTCCTCCAGGGCGAGATCGCAAGCACCCGGCTCGCCCCCAAGGGATGGGAACTTGTTTTCCCTCCCTGGGAACCGGGCCGCCCACCGGGGTCAGGGCACGGGACTTGCCTCGGGTGCGGGGCTGGCCTCGGGCGCGGAGCCTCCCCCGGTGGTGGGCGCCGGAGGGGCGTCCTCCTCGGGGGCCGGGACGAACTCGGGCGTGTCCTGGGGCTCGGGGGCCGGCGTCGTCGCGGGCTCGGCCGCCCGCTTCTCCAGCTCCTCGGCGTACGCATGGAGTTGCTGGGCCAGCTCGTGCTTGGGGTTGAGGGTGATGACGGTGTCCAACGCCGTCTTCGCCAGGGCCGGATCCTTGCGCAGCAGGGCGATGCGCGCTTCCAGCATGGAGGCCCGCAGGTTGCTGTTGTCCGCCTCGCGCATGGCCACCACCGCCTTGAAGGACTGCTCGACATTGCCCCCCACGGGGTTGGCGGAGTTGAGCACGTACTCGGCCAGCGTCAGCGAGCTCCAGTCCCGCTGCCCGGCCTGGGCCAGCTTCACGGCCATGCCGGGCGCATCGCCCCCACCCATGACACCCGTCATGAAGGCCTGGGCCTTGAGCCGCGCCAGGGCGGGCTCCGGCTCCTCCTTCTCGGGAGCCGCCGCCAGCTGCTTCAACACCTGCACCGCCTCCCTCGAGAGCACCGCGGCACGCTCCTCGAGCGGCGTGAGGGCCTGCTCCAGCTTGGACAGCTCCTCCCCCATCGTGTTGACGAGGCTCTGCCAGTTGGCGGGCGTCTGATTCAAACGGAGGCGGGCGAGCTCGGTCTTCAGCCCCTCCCCCTTCTGCCGGAGCGTGGCCACCCGCACCTGGGTGTCGTCCAGGTGCGTGGCGAGCGCGATGCCCACCTCCGCCAGCAGCTCGACGCTCTGGGGATTCGCCGCCGACAGGGCCTTCAACCGGGAGAGGGCCTCCTCCTTCGACGCCGCGTCGTCCCGCCGCAACAACACCAGCGCCTCGTCCCGGGCCCCCCGCGCCTCGGGCGGAATGGCGTGGGCCTTCGAGCGCCAGGCCGGCGAGGTCAGGAACGCCGTCAGCAGGAGCACGAGCACGCCCCCCGCGATGAGCAGTCCCCTGCCCTTACGGCCCGGCTGGGGCGGCTTCTTGCGGCCCCCGGGGTTGTTGACGCTCTCGACCGCGTGCTCGAGCGCCTCCAGCGGCAGCTCCAGCGGCTTGGACGGCCCCGGCGGGGCTCCCGCCACGGAGGCCTTGTTCTCGGAAGACGCCTCCGCCCTCAGCTCATCGATCGGGCGGTTCAACTGCTCGAGGATCTCCTCGGGAAGCTCGATGGGCGTGTGCGCGGCGACCGCCACCGCGGGCTCGGCCGCGGGCGCGCGGGGCGCCGGGACCGCGGGCGTCTCCCGCGACGGAGCCCGGGGCTGCAGACCCGGAGGATGCGCGGCCACGGGCGGCGGCTCCGTCACCGCGCCGAACACCTGCGTCGTCCCGGTAGCAGCCGGGCCCGCCGCGGGCTTCGCCACGGGAGCCATCTGCGGATGGGAGCCGAAGGGCGGCGTCGTCGACGCGGAGGGAGGCCGGGCCGGATGGGGACGCGGGGCGGCCTGGGGCTCGGGCAGCTCGGTGCCGAGCACCAGGAACTGCGCCGTGGAGGGAGTCGGCTGCTGCGGCGGGGGCTGCGGCACCGCGCCGAACACCTGGGTCCCCGTGGCGAGGGGAGGCGCCGAACCCGCCGGAGTCTTCGCGGCGGGCGCGGGCTTCGCTGAGGCGGGCGGCTTCGCGGCCGGAGCGGGCTTCGCGGCGGCGGGCGCGGGCTTCGCCGCGGCGGGCGGCTTCGCGGCCGGCGCGGGCTTCGCCACGGGCGCCATGGGAGGCACCTGGGGCACCGCGCCGAACACCTGCGTCGTCATGGCGGACGGCGCCGTTCCCGCCGCGGGCTTCGCCACCGGCGCCATGGGAGGCACCTGGGGCACCGCGCCGAACACCTGCGTCGTCGAGGCGGACGGCGGCGTGCCGCTCTTGCCATCACCGTAGACCAGCGTGGCGTTCAGGTTCGGCTGGGCCGCCGGGCGCGGCGGCTGCACCGCGCCGAATGCCTGGGTGGTGTGGGGAGCCGGGGCGGCGGCCTGGGCCGGCGGAGTGGCGATGAAGACGTGGCTGCAACGGGTGCACTGCACCGGTACACCCCCGGGCGGAAGCAACCGGGGGTCGAGCGCGTACTGCATCGAGCACTGGGGGCAGGCGATCTCCACACACGGTATCTACCACACGCCCTGGGGCGCTGGCGCCTACCGTAGCTCCGTTGTCGCCTGGAGGGCCTCCAACCGGGCTGCGCCCACGCCCGGCACCTCCGCCACCTGCTCCCACGAGACGAAGCGGCCTCCGGCCTCCCGCGCCTGGACGAGGCGCCGGGCGAGCGAGGCCCCCACTCCGGGCACCTTCGCGAGCTCGGCCTCGGAGACCGCGTTCAAATCCAACCGCTGTCCCAGCAGCAGGCGCTGCGGGGCGGAGGGCACGGCGCCCTCTCCGCACACCGCGACACCCCGCACCACACGCACCGCGCCGGGCTCACAGTCCAGCGCGGGCGTGGAGTCCGGCCAGCGGCCGCGCGCCAGCACGCCCAGGCCCAACAGCCCGAGCGCGGCCACCGCGAGTGCCCCTGTCCGGTTCACCGCTCAGCTCGCCGCGGGAGCCTTGTCCAGCCCGAACGCCGTGTGCAGCGCCCGGACGGCCAGCTCCGTGTACTTCGACTGGATGAGGCAGGAGACCTTGATCTCCGAGGTGGAGATGAGCTGGATGTTGATGCCCTCGGCGGCGAGGATCTGGAACATCCTGGCCGCCACGCCCGAGTGGTTGCGCATGCCCACGCCCACGATGGAGACCTTGGCCACGTCGCCGTCCGTCTCCACGCTGCCGGCGTTGACCTCGCGGGCCACCCGCTCGACGACCTCCTTGGCCTTGACCAGGTCCGTCTTGCCCACCGTGAAGGACAGGTCCGTCCTGCCCTCCTTGGAGGCCGTCTGGACGATCAGGTCCACCACGATGTTCTGCGCGTCGAGCGCCCCGAAGATCCGCGCGGCCACGCCCGGCACGTCCGGCACGCCGCTGATGGCGAGCTTCGCCTCGTTCTTGTCGTAGGCGATGCCGCTGACAACCACGTTCTCCATCGACTTGTCCTCCTCACACACCAGGGTCCCCGGGTCGTCCGTGAAGGAGGACTTCACCCAGAGCGGCACCTTGTACTTCATCGCGAACTCGACCGAGCGGATCTGCAGCACCTTGGCGCCCACGCTCGCCAGGTCGAGCATCTCCTCGTAGGAGATGCGATCCAGCTTGCGTGCCGCGGGGCACACGTTGGGGTCGGTCGTGTAGACGCCGTCCACGTCCGTGTAGATCTCACAGGCGTCGGCCTTGAGCGCCGCGGCGAGCGCCACCGCCGTGGTGTCCGAGCCACCGCGTCCCAGGGTGGTGACGTTGCCCTGCTCGTCCTGGCCCTGGAAGCCGGCCACCACCACGATGTGCTTCTGTTTGAGCGCCTCGACGATCTTGTCGGCGTCGATGCGTTTGATGCGCGCCTTGGAGAAGGTGCTGTCGGTGACGATCTGCACCTGGTGGCCGAGGAAGCTGGTGGCCAGGCCTCCCTGCGCCTGGATGGCCAGGGCCACCAGGCCGATGGACACCTGCTCGCCGGTGGCCACCACCACGTCCTGCTCGCGCTCGCTCGGCCGGTCGGTGATCTGCGAGACGAGTTTCAACAGACGGTTGGTCTCTCCGGACATCGCGGAGACGACGACGACCACGTCGTTGCCCGCTTTCTGGGCCGCGATGCAGCGGCGCGCCACGTTCTTCATCCGATCGGTATCGCCGACCGAGGTTCCGCCGTACTTCTGGACGATCAAGGCCACGTTGGCTGGTTCCTCCTGGAACGGCGCGTCAAGCTAGTGAGGTGGCCCCCCGGCTGTCAAAAGCTCCCTGAGCGGACGGGCTGCACGCCGCCACCTGTTGGGATATAGGGCCCCGTATCGCCGCCCCCGTAGCCTGGAGCCCCCGACATGTACCGCCCCCGCCTTCTCATCGATGGTGACACCCTCCGGCTGGAGGAGATCCTGCTGGTTGCCCGCAACGAGGCGATCGTCCAGCTCACGCCCGAGTCCGAGGCCTGCGTCAAGGCCTCGCGAGACCTGGTGGACCGGGTGGCCGCCGGGGACACGCCCGCCTACGGCATCAACACCGGCTTCGGCACCCTGGCCGAGGTGCGCATCGACAAGAAGGATCTGCGCGAGCTGCAGCGCAACCTGATCCTCTCGCACGCCGCGGGCGTGGGCACCCCCATGCCCCTGCCCGAGGCGCGCGCCCTGCTGCTGCTGCGGTGCAACGTGCTGGCCAAGGGCTTCTCGGGCATCCGCCTGGAGACGCTGCAGCTGGCGCTGGACATGCTGAACAAGGACGTGGTGCCGGTGGTGCCCGAGCGCGGCAGCGTGGGTGCCTCGGGAGACCTGGCGCCGCTGGCGCACCTGGCGCTGGTGTTCATCGGCGAGGGCGAGGCCTTCTACCAGGGCCAGCGGATGCCGGCCCGCCAGGCGCTGGAGCGCGCCGGGCTGAAGCCGGTGGTGCTGGAGGCCAAGGAGGGCCTGGCGCTCGTGAATGGCACGCAGGCCATGTGCGCCGTGGGCACCCTGCTCCAGCTGCGCGCCGAGTCGCTCGCCACGGTGGCGGACATCGCCGGCTCCATGACGCTCGAGGGCCTGCTGGGCAGCCACAAGCCCTTCATCCCGGAGATCCAGGAGGTGCGTCCGCACGAGGGCCAGAAGGCCTGCGCGGCCCACCTGCTGACGCTGCTGGCGGGAAGCGATCTGGTGGAGACGCACGTCCACTGCAGCAAGGTGCAGGACCCGTACTCGCTGCGCTGCATGCCGCAGGTGCACGGCGCGGCCCGCGAGGGGCTCGCCTTCGCGCGGCGGATTCTCGAGGTCGAGGTGAACAGCGCCACGGACAACCCGCTGGTCTTCGTGGAGGGCAACCGAATCGTGTCGGGCGGCAACTTCCACGGGCAGCCCATCTCGCTGGCCATGGACGTGGCGGCGATGGCGCTGACGCAGCTGTCCTCGATCAGCGAGCGGCGCGTGGAGCAGCTGGTGAACCCGGCGCTGTCCAACCTGCCGCCGTTCCTGGCGAAGAACTCGGGGCTGAACTCGGGCTTCATGATCGCCCAGGTGACGAGCGCGGCGCTGGTGGCCGAGTCGCGCGTGCTGTGCCACCCGGCCTCGGTGGACTCGATTCCGTCCTCGGCGGGCCGGGAGGATCACGTGTCCATGGGCATGACGGCGGCGCTGAAGGGCCGGCAGGTGGCGGACTTCACGCGCACGTGCCTGGCGATTGAGATCCTGGTGGCGAGCCAGGCGCTGGACTTCCGGCTGCCGGTGAAGGCGGGCCGGGGCCCCCGCGCCGCGCACGAGCTGGTGCGCAGCCGCGTGCCCACCATGGAGAAGGACCGGGAGCTCCACCGCGACATCGAGGCCGTCTGCGAGCTCATCGACTCGGGCGAGCTGCTCCGGGTCGTGCGCGCCGCCACGGCGTAGGCACGGTCAGAAGGCATGGGGGCGGCGGCACTGAAATCCGCCGCCCCAGGCTTCCGGGCGAGAGCGCTCCGCGCGCTCAGATGCTGTTTCCGCCACGACATGGCCGCGGGCTCACCCTTATGCGGCTCGTGACCTTCAGACGTCAGCGTCCTTGACCTGCCTGGATGTGTGTGTTCCGGTCCTGAAGCCGCGCCGTTCCTCGTGGCGCTCTGGTGCAGGACTGGACGATGAACAAGCTGACGAAGCTCTCGATCAAGAAGTTTCGGAACGTTGCTCCGACCACACTCGAGTTCCGTCCTGGTCTCAACGTGCTACTCGGCAAGAACGCGGCCGGGAAGACGACGCTGCTTCGTTTGTTGTCAACGGCAGTCGGCGCCCCAGAAGAAGCGCTCAGGGATGACGTACTGGATTTGAGCTACCGCGTCTCTAGCGCAGCGCTCGAATTTGAGCACACGCTTGTGAGGACACGAATCGATGAGCCGACCCTTGGCCTTGAGCCGGGTCGTCCGGAGAGAGAAGAACTCTCCAGCATCCAACAAACCAACTCAATCGTCATTGAAAAGGACGGTGCGGTCGTCGCGAAAGCCCAAGTACTCGCAAATGAAGTTGTGCTCGAATTCGCCGGCAAACAGAGCCGAATACAGCAGCGTAATTTTGTATCACCTATTTCAGCGTTATCTCTGGCATTGAGCAGAGACAGAAACGACCCTGCATCAAAAGATTTGGCGGGAAAGCTCCTGTCGGCGCGAATTCAAAGCGCGGGCCGCATGGACGAAAGCCTTGATCGATTCAACAGGCTACTCAAATTCGAACTAAGGAAGGAGCGGCTTAAAGACAGCTCAAGAGTCATCTTCAACACCGGGGACGCTCCCCGATCCATGTATGCGATAGACCCAAATCTCATACCAGAAGACATGTCAGCAACGTTCTCGCTTGAGTTTCTTGAGCGTGCTGCGCATGTGCTTGGTTATGAATCCGCGAGCGCGCGATTCGATGTCGAACGCCTTAGCCCAGATCCAGGCCGGCAAATTGCACGCCTGAGCAATCTCCGGTTCTTCTTCAGACGGCCTGGCGAGGAGGTCTCCCACGATCTGCTCAGTTACGGTCAAAAGCGCTTGCTCACCTTCTTCGCACACGCAGACGCCTCACGAGACATCATCATCGCAGACGAACTCGTGAACGGCCTTCATCACGAGTGGATTTCGGCATGTCTGACCGAAATTGGTGACCGGCAGGCCTTCCTGACGAGCCAGAACCCACTGTTGCTCGACTTCTTGCGATTCGACAGCGCCGACGAAGTTCGTCGAACCTTCATCCTCTGCGAGCGAGCCACCGGTGAATCCGGTCCACAACTCATCTGGCGCAATCCCACCGAGGAGGAAGCCGAATCGTTCTTCTCGGCGTACCAGACAGGGATCCAGCGCGTCTCGGACATCTTGCTCACCAAGGGCCTCTGGTGACACGTCATGGAAGTCCGTGCCCGTATCCTCGTGCTGACCGAGGACTCTGGTGAGCAGGCCCAGCCAACCCTCCAGAAGCTCTTGAAGGAGGCGCTCAAGCTCGTCGATCCGAGCGTCGACCTGAATCCGAATCGTATCCGGCTCGAACCACTCCCCGAGAACGAACGCGCGCTCCTCGCTGTCCGTGCCAATCAATGGAAGGAGCAGCCGCCGACCATCGAGGCGATTCGTCTTCTCGAATTGATCGCGACCCGGCTGGTGGAACCGGCGGGATTCGTTGTCTTCCACTTCGATACCGACCGTGTGTGGGCCGAGCGCCACAACAGCGAGAACCGCCAGAAGTTCGAGACGATCATCCGAGAGCGCGTGCGTCGCATCCTGCGCGGTGACGTTCCGGCTCCACGGTTCGGCCCTCAGCGCCCGCGACCCACGCTGACGGCCGAGCAGATCGAGATGGCGCTGGGGCGTCTTCTCGTTCTGTCCCCCTGCTACAGCATCGAGTCCTGGCTCTACCAGGCAACGAAGGAAGTTCTCGCGTACTGCCAGGAACGCCACGATTCCGAAGCACATGTGCTGCGCATTCAGTCATGGTCCGCGGACCGGAAGCTCCTCGACGAGATTTCGCGACCCAAGCATGAGGCCCTGACTTGCGTGGGTGATCTCCACAACGAAGCCCTCGCCAAGGCATTCCCGGCAGAAGAGGTGTGGCTTGCCGAGCGGTCATTCTTCGAGTCCGTCGAGCGACTTCGAGCCTGCTCCGCACTGGTCGAAGCGCTCGGGTATGGAGTCCGCTCGGCCGCTGCCCGGGCGGAGGGCCACGGGCCGCACGAGCCTTGATGGCGCGTGAACCGGCATGGGAAAAGGCGAGGATGGCCTCCTCGCCTTCCTCCGGTCACGTCATCCCCACGGAGATGAACGTGAGCACCGCTCAGGAGCCGCGTCCGTCGACCGGGCCCCGGAGGCGCCCCTACTACCCCGAGCTCGACGGGCTTCGAGGGATGTCCGTGATGCTGGTCGTCATCGGACACCTGGCCCAGTTCGTCCTGCGAAGTGGCGCCTGGGGCGGGAGCCTGGCCGCGATGGGGGTCATGATCTTCTTCATCCTCAGCGGCTTCCTCATCACGGACCTGCTGTGCCACGAGCACGCGGAGACGGGGACGGTGCGGCTCGGCGCCTTCTACGTCCGCCGGATCCGCCGGCTCATGCCCGCCTTCCTGGTGTTCGTGCTGGTCCTCGCCATCCTCATCCAGCTGGGCTGGGTCACGGACGTTCCCTGGTCGAGCATGGCGGCGTCGTTGGTCCACCTGCGCAACGTGTTCGGCCGGGGAGACACCAACGCCCACCTGTGGTCGTTGTCCATGGAGGAGCAGTTCTACGCCGTGTGGCCCCTGCTCTTCCTGCTCGCCGGGCCGAGGAAGGCGCTATGGGTCAGCCTCGTGGGCGTACTCGGGGTGAGCCTCGTGCGGGGCGGGATGATCGCCCTGAACGTGCTCGACTACAACCGGGGCATCTACTACCTCCGCCCCTGGTTCCGCTTCGATTCGCTCCTCCTGGGCTGCCTGCTCGCGCTGGCGTGGAATGGAGGGGAGCGGAGCAGGAGGCTCGTCCAGAAGCTGGTGGCCTGGTGCTCGCCGGTGGTGTGTCTGGTGGCGCTGACGCTGTGGTCGCTCCACGCGGAGATGACCGCGATGAAGCCCGTGTTCCTGCTGGTGCAGGGGCTCCTGGCCGCCGCGCTGGTCGCGGGATGCGCGCTGGGTGGGACGCACGCGTGGTTGCGGCCGCGCTCCCTCCGCTTCCTGGGACGCATCTCCTACTCCCTCTATCTCTGGCAGCAGCCCTTCCTCACCACCCGCACGCTGGACTGGGGCCCCCTGAGGGAGGCACCGCTGTGCGTCATGATGGCCTTCGCCGCGGCGCTCGCCTCGTATTACTGGGTGGAGAAGCCCTTCCGGGTGGCCCCTCCGGAGAAGTCCATCGACGAGCGGGCGCTCGCTCCGAATGGCGACGTTCGAGTAGGGTATGGGAAGCTGTGACGCCCCACTTGAACACCTCCGCGTTCCCCCCCATCAGCTTGGACGACTCCTTCTGGCCCCTGCTCATCGTCCAGATACGAGGCCCCGTCCCGTTCGCGCACTTCGAGGAATACCTCGCGCAGCGGCTCACCTACCTGCAGCGCCCCGAGAAGCACGTCACCCTCTTCGACATGCGGAACGCGCCCATGCTCTCCTCCGACGTCCGCCACCGTCAGGCGGAGTGGCTCAAGCAGCACGGATCCCTGCTCGATGCCCAGATGCTTGGTCACGCCCTGGTCATCACCTCACCGTTCCTGCGCGTGATGATGTCCACCTTCCTCAAGGTGCGGCCGCGCAATGCCCCCTACTTCATCACGCCCAACGTGGGTGACGCGGCGCGTTGGTGCCTCAAGGTGCTCGAGGAGGCCGGCAGCAACCCTCCCGCCGAGCGCATCAAGACCCACTTCGGGCTGAATCCCCACTGAGGTGGCGCTGGACACGCGGAAGTCGATGCGCGCGTAGTCGCGCAGCTTGAGCGCCCGGAAGGCCGTCACCGCCGCCCACTCGATGCGGCCCCGCAGATATTGCTCGCGGATCATCCGCACGCGGCGCGCCAGTCCCTCCATGTCCTTCTCCACGCTCCGCCAGATGCAGCGGAGGTTGCGCCCCGCGCGGTGGGGCGCATGAAGCAGGGAATCTGGGCCGCCACGCTCCCTCCCGGGGGCCCACTGGCCGCTGCCCCTGCAACCGCAAACCCATTCCCTGGTAGATACAGGCACACCACGTTGGTGCACGCACGCAGTCCCGGGGGGACATTCCATGAGCCATGACGGATCCGCTGTCTTGAAGCAGCCCACCCTTCCCCTTCCACCGAGGGTGTCAGGCATTCCACTCCTGGGCGCACTGCCCGCGCTGCTGAAGGATCGGCTCGACTTCCTGGAGGCGGCCCGCCAGCGCCATGGTGACATCTACACCCTGGAGCTCGGCTTCGCCGACGCCATCATCCTGGGCCACCCGCGGCATGCGCAGCACGTGCTGGTGGACCACGCGCGCAAGTACTTCAAGGGCGGCGCCATCTGGGAGTCGATGCGCACCTTCCTGGGCAACGGGCTGCCGGTGAGCGAGGGGGACTTCTGGAAGCGGCAGCGGCGGATGATCCAACCCGCGTTCCACCAGCAGCGGCTGATCTCCCTGACGGAGAAGATGGTGGCGGCCATCGACGAGAGCCTCGCGGGCTGGGAGCGGGCGGCCCGGACGGGCGAGCCCTTCGACATCGCCGAGGCCTTCTCCCAGATGACCATGAACGTGATGGTCCGGGCGATGTTCGGCAGCGGGTTGGAGACGGACGAGGCGCAGCGGGTGGGCCAGGCGCTGGCCTACATCATCGACTACATGATGCAGGGGATGGTGACGAACTCCCTGCCCGAGTGGCTGCCGGTCCCGGGCCGCGCCCGCTACCGGGAGGCGATCCGGTACATCGACGAGGTCGTCCTCCGGGTCATCGAGCGGGGCCGGCGGAGCGCCGAGGAGGACAACCTGCTCTCCCTGCTGCTGCACGCGGTGGATGGCGAATCGGGCGAGCGGATGACCAACGCGCAGCTGCGCGACGAGGCGGTGTCGCTCTTCGTCGCCGGGTACGAGACCACCGCCGTGGGCCTGGCGTGGGCCTTCCATCTCATGGCCCGCCACCCGGAGTCCTTCCAGCGGTTGCGCACGGAGGTGCGGGAGGTGCTGGGCCAGCGGGTGCCCGGCTTCGCGGCTCTGCGCCAGCTCGGCTACGCGCGCAACGTGTTGCAGGAGGCGCTGCGGCTGTACTCGCCCTCGTATTGGATTCCCCGCACGTCGTCGGAGGCGGACGAGATCGACGGCTTGCAGATTCCGGCGGGGAAGATGGTGGTCGTCTTCACGCACCTCATCCACCGCCACCCGGGCGTCTGGGAGGAGCCGCGGCGCTTCGATCCGGATCGCTTCACGCCGGAGCGCTCCGAGGGGCGGCACAAGCAGGCGTGGCTGCCCTTCGGCACCGGCCAGCGGATGTGCATCGGCAGGGAGTTCTCGTTGATGGAGGGGCAGTACATCCTCGCCCGCATCGCCCAGCGCTACGACGTGTCCGCCGTCCCGGGGCGGGAAGCGCAGGTGCACATCGGCACCAGCATCCGCGCGAAGAACGGAGTGTGGGTGCACGTGAAGCCGCACGCGCTCCAAGCTGGGAGAACCATGCTCACCGGTGCCTCGACGCTGCCCACCCTGGAGACGCCCCGCCTGCGCCTGCGCTGGATGACGGAGGCGGACATCCCCGCGCTCTTCGAGCTCTTCTCCCATCCCGAGGTGACCCGTTACTGGAGCTGGTCCGCGTACACCGAGCGGGCGCAGGCGGAGAAGCTGTTGGGCAACATCCACACGTTCTTCGCCGAGCGCTCGCTCTTCAATTGGGGCTTCGCCCGGCGCGAGGACGACCGGATCATCGGCACCTGCACCCTGTCGGACCTGAGCGAGCAGCACCGGCGCGCGAATCTCGGCTACGCGCTGAACCACGCGCACTGGGGCCACGGCTACGGGCGCGAGGCGGTGGCCCGGTTGGTGGAGTTCGGCTTCACCTCGCTCGAGCTGCACCGGCTGGAGGCGGACGTGGATCCGCGCAACACGAGCTCCATGAAGGTGCTCGAGGGCCTGGGCTTCCAGCGCGAGGGCTACCAGCGGCAGCGCTACTTCCTCAACGGAGAGCGCCAGGACGCGGTGCTGTACGGGCTGCTGCGGCCGGAATGGCGGCCGGGCTCCGCCGCCTCGTGATCAAGGCGTGGGCGCGGGCACCACCAGAGCGGCGTCGGCCCGCACCGGAGGAACGTCCCGCCCCTCGCCGAAGCCCAGCACCCACCACTCGGGGGCCTGCCCTCCCCGCTCCACCAGCGCTCGCTTCAGCTCCTCCACCGGCTCGTCCTCGCCGTCGTCCGCGAGCCGGAAGGCGCCGACGACAAGTAGGACAGACCGGGGAGGTAAGACGTTCCGCATAGCGCGAACCAACCTACCAGAAAGGGTGCCAACAAGAACGGATGCCTGGCGGCCAGCCCGTCACGCCCTGTCCCTGGCTGGCGGTCCCTGGTTGACTGGCCTAGCCTTGGAGGCATGAAAAACCTGAATTGCACCCCACGCCTCTGGGTAGCCGTGCTGGTGGGTGGGCTCGTTTCGGGCTGTGCAGCGGCCATCGCGTGCCGACCGGGAGAGTCCACGGTTGACTGCTGCATCAAGAAGTACCCGTTGACCGCGATGGAGAGTTGCACCGCCAGCCGCTCGGACGTGCTCCGGGTCCTACGGGACATTTCTCTGAGAATCGACGATGAGGAGTTCGAGAACAACGAGGACCTTCCAGATTGGAAGCAGACCTGCATAAAGAACTTCGTCCTTTGCCAAGACGAAGGCTGGGGAGGGCCCTGTTACGACTGCATGCGCTATTGCGAGGGCCAGCACAAATGGCCAGAAGCGATGTGCCCTGAGCCTCGTAAGAGCCCTGAGCCTCGTAAGAGCAAGAGGTAGGAGCGGAGATGTCCGACTGGCAGATGGATTGGGACCCCATTTGGGCGCTGGCAAGACGGGTCTTGGAGCAAGGCAAGCCCCTGGAACTCACCGATGAAACGCGCGCCCTTTTGCTGCGAAGCACCCGCGAGGTGGCCATTAGCGATGAGGATGCAGAGAGCGCTCTCCGCAGCCAGTCCACCGCTATGACGCTGCTACAGGAGGTCCGGCGGCGTATCCATGACGGGTCATCGCGGCTGAATCGTGCTCGAATCCGGGCCTACGAACTACGGGACGCGGGGGATCTCAATGGGGCACAGCAACTCATGCGCGACGTGCTGGCCGTAGAGGTCGTGCCCTTCTACCGGGAGCAGGCCGAAATTGCCCTGGAGAAGCTGACCGGGGTGGCGGAGGTACGCGCAACCGGGCAAATCAATCCGGACCTGAACGACCGGCCGCAACTCACCGCCCTCTACCAGCGCGTTCAGCAGGGACACGCCCTGGAACTCACCGACGACGTGCGCGCCCTTCTGCGCCGGATGGCCCCCACGGCAGCCGTCAGCGAGGCCGAGACGGAAGAATCCCTCAAGAGTCCGGATGGTGCCGAAGCCCTCATGGGGATGATCCTTTCTCGCTTGCGTGACGGCCAGAAGCGGCTCACACGTGCCCTGTTCCGGATGACGAGCCTCCGGGACTCGGGCGACCTTGAAGGTGCGCGCCAGCAGATGCGCGACGTGCTAGCCGTGGAGATCGTGCCGCAATACCGGCGGATGGCCGAGGAAGTGCTCAGGGGCTTCGACAGTCCGCCCCCGCAGTCGTAACACCCAGGGATTCTTCTGAGATCACCCCTCATGCACGTTGCTCCAGGCGCGGAATGTCCCGGGGCCCCAGCGCCACGAGCACGTCCAGGCCCCAGTTCGCCACCAGCAGGCCCGCGGCCCCGCCGAGCAGCGCCAGCACCGAGAAAGTCCGCCCGGGTGGGGACCCCTCCCGCCGCGCGCGCTTGCCAGAAGTGGGACACGTCATCCCATTTCCGGTGGGCCCTCGACGGGTGAACAGAACGGCGCCGCCGCGTTTGCTGAACTGAACGTTCCCGAGCCTGCCCGCTTGGCGCTCCCCGGCAGCGGCACCAGATTTCTCTTCCACGACAGGAGAACCCCCATGAAGCCGCTCGCCACGAACCGTCTGGTCCTCTCCAGGAAGCAGCACCGGGCCTGCACCCTGAGCATCTCGAGGGCAGAGCTCGAGCAGCGCCTGGGGCCTCCGCTCGCCATCGACGACGAGGGGGATGGCCTGGGCCCCCGCTACCGGTGGGAGTTCCAGGGCGAGTGTGGTCTCGAGGTGCTCATCGACATCCCCCGCGAGGCCTCCCACGGCGCGCGGGAGGCGGTGCTGTGGATGAAGCACCTGGAGGTCGAGCACGCGCTGGAGCACCTCGGCCTGTCCACCGAGTACGTGCTGTGGCGGGCGGACATGCTGGAGCCGCTGCCGCTGGAGGGCTGGGCCGTCGTGCGGCGGGACGGCGCCGGCAGCCGGTCCGACATCTGCGTGCTGTCCGTGCCGGACCACGCGGAGTGCCTGGCCCTGCTGCTGGAGGCGCGCTCCCCCGAGCAGTCCTACGCCATGGAGCTCCGGGGACTGAAGCCGGCGCCCCGGCGGACGCCCTCGCACCGCTGGGCCCCGTCGAGCCACGACGAGCACACCGCCGCCCTGTAGCGGGTGCGGCTCGCACGCATGCCTGATACACCGCTCCCCCGCGACCCCGAGAGCGGATATGCCCAAGCGCGCCTCCTCCAGCCGGAACAACCCCACCAAGCCCGTCGAGCGGGACATCATCCCGCCCGGAACGGACGTGCCCGACAGCGGCCTCTTCTTCAACCGGGAGCTGTCCTGGCTCGCCTTCAACAACCGGGTGCTCCAGCTGGCCGAGGACGCCTCGGTGCCGCTGATGGAGCGCGTGAAGTTCTGCGCCATCTACGCGCGCAACCTGGATGAGTTCTTCATGATTCGCGTGGCGCGCCTGCACGAGCAGGTGCGCAACCGCGTGGCCCGGCTGGTGCCCGATGGGGCCACCCCGGGCGACACGCTCGACAAGCTGCACGATCGCATCCTCGATCAGGGCCGGCGCCACAGCGACTGCTTCGAGCGCCAGCTGCGCCCCGCGCTCGCCGAGAAGGGCCTGCGCATCCTCTCCATGAAGGAGCTGGACGCCGAGGCGCGCACCCTGCTGGAGCAGCGCTTCCGCGAGCAGATCTTCCCCGTGCTCACCCCGCTGGCCATCGGCCTGGGCCGGCACTTCCCCTACATCTCCAACCTCTCCCTGAGCCTCGCGGTGCTGCTGAGGGATCCGGTGACGGAGACGGAGAACGTGGCGCGGGTGAAGGTGCCCAAGGAGCTGCTGCCGCGCTTCGTCCCGCTCAAGGGGGGCACCACCTTCGTGCCGCTCGAGGAGATCATCGCCCACCACCTGGACGCGCTCTTCCCCGGCATGGAGGTGTTGGACCGGGGACTGTTCCGCGTCACCCGGGACGCGGACTTCACCGTGTCCGAGGACGCGGAGGATCTGCTGGTGGCCGTGCAGACGGAGCTGCGCCAGCGCCGCTTCGGCGACGTCATCCGCCTGGAGGTGCAGGCGGGGATGAGCCCCAAGATGCTCGAGCCGCTCAGGGAGGCGCTCGCGCTGGAGCCCCGCCAGGTGTACGAGGAGCAGGGGCTGCTGGACTACACGGACCTGATGTCGGTGGTGTCCACGCCGGGCTTCGCCGAGCTGAGGGATCCGCCCTGGACGCCCGTCACCCAGCCGCGCCTGAGGGCCGAGAGCGACAGCGGCGAGGTGAGCACGGTGCTGTCGGCCATGCGGCGGGGGGATCTGCTCGTCCACCACCCGTACGAGTCCTTCGCCACCTCGGTGGAGCGCTTCGTCACGGAGGCGGTGGAGGATCCGGACGTGCTGGCCATCAAGCAGACGGTGTACCGCACCTCGGACAAGTCGCCGCTGGTGCCCGCGCTCATCCGCGCCACCGAGCGGGGCAAGCAGGCGGTGTGCATGGTGGAGCTCAAGGCGCGCTTCGACGAGCGCACCAACATCCAGTGGGCGCTGGCGTTGGAGGAGGCGGGGGTGCACGTCGTCTACGGCATCCCCGGCCTCAAGACGCACGCCAAGGCCATCCTCATCGTCCGCCGCGAGGGCGAGCGCGTGCGCCACTACGTCCACGTGGGCACCGGCAACTACAACTCCAAGACGGCCCGCCTCTACACGGACCTGGGGCTCTTCACCACGGATCCGGAGATCGGCGCGGACGTGGCGGACCTCTTCAACTTCCTCACCGGCTTCGCCCGCCCCAAGTCCTTCCGCAAGCTGCTGGTGGCCCCCATCAACATGCGCGAGGGCCTGCTGGAGCACATCCGCCGCACCATCTCCGAGCACTCCGCCGAGCGCCCCGCCCGCATCCAGATGAAGATGAACGCGCTGGTGGACCCGGCGATGATCCGCGCCCTCTATGACGCCTCGCGCGCCGGCGTGAAGGTGGACCTCAACGTGCGCGGCATCTGCTGCCTGCGCCCCAACGTCCCCGGCGTCTCGGACAACATCCGCGTCGTCTCCACGCTCGGCCGCTTCCTCGAGCACTCCCGCATCTACCTCTTCGAGCGCGGGAGTGGGATTCGCTGCTACATCGGCTCGGCGGACCTGATGCCCCGCAACCTGGACCACCGGGTGGAGGCGCTCACCCCGGTGGAGGAGCCGCAGCTGCTCGCCCAGGTGAGGGACTTGCTGGACCGGAGCCTCGCGGACAACACGCACGCCTGGGTGCTCGACGCGGACGGGACGTGGAAACGCCGCGCACTGGAGGGCGAGAAGCGCTGGTCCCAGGGCGAGCTGATGGAGCGCGCGGTGCGCATGGCGCAGGCCTCCACCGGACGGCCCCTGGCCTGACCTTCCGTTGCAACTGCAAGCATCCAGCGGGGTGAATCCCGGGGAAGAGCACGGGCGTGGGACGAGGGGCAGGTGGCGGGCGGACGATTGTGTTGGTGCCCCCGGAGATCGGATGATGGAGGCCCCGTCTTCCCGCGTGGGCCCATGTCAAACGATCCGCAGACCCCCGTCACCCCGACTACCCACCCGACCACGGACGAGAGCCTGGCCGAAGCGGTGGCGCATGCTCACAAGAAGCTGGAGCAACCGGCGATCTGGCCCGGCAACGTGCCCACCCAGGCCCAGGCGTTGGAGGTGCTGTGCGGCAAGCGCATGCTGGCGATCTCCCTGCCCAACGCCCGCAGGCTGCAGGAGAAGCTGACCCTGCCCGAGCGCGAGGCGCTCATGGACGAGGGCCTGGCCGATTCCCTGCGGGAGGCCGTCGCGGTGCGCTGGCGCCTGGCGGCGGCGCAGGATCTGCTGCTGACGGCCGGAGGCCGGGTGGATCAAACGGCGCTCGAGGCGCTGCTCGCCGAGGTGGACCGGGCCCTGGAAGCGCTGCGCGCCGCGACGCCCGCCTCTCCGGACATGGGGCTCGCCATTGATCGCACCTGGGAGACGCTGACCCAGGAGGCGGTGGACTTCTCCACCAACGTGAAGGCGGCCTCGGCCCAGCCGGCCACGCCCGCCCACCCGCATGCGGCGCCGAAGAAGCCCGCGGCCACCGGCAAGGTGACGTTCCAGGCGCAGGAGCCGGAAGCGCAGAACGGCCCCAAGAAGACGAACAAGATCCTGTTCGTGGGGCTGGGCCTGGCGGTGGCCATGGTGGCCGCCTACCACGGCACCCGGATGAACCAGGACACCGTGGCGCCGCCGGCCGCCTACAGCCACCCGGGCGCGCCGCCGGACACCGTGGTCATCCCCAACACGTCCAACGGCTCGCTGCTGGTGCGCTCGCTGCGCACGGGGCCCACCACGCCGCAGCAGGAGGCGTGGCTCAAGCAGCAGGAGGCCAGCGGCATGCAGCTCAAGCCCCAGGGCCAGGGCACCTGGCTCCTCGTTCCCGCCGCGAAGGCTCCGGCCACCGCGGGCAACACCACTCCGTGAATCCCACGGTCCTCTCTTTCCCGTCGCCTCGAAGGAGGCCTGTCATGGCGAACCGCAAGCTTCACCCCGTCCGCACCCGGCGGGGCTTCACCCTGATCGAGCTGATGATCGTCGTCTGCATCGTCGGCCTGCTGTCCACCGTGGCGCTGCCGGAGTTCCAGAACATCATGCTGCGCTCGAAGCAGGCCGAGCGGGAGCTGATGATGAACTCCATCATGCGCGTGCTCAACGAGTACACCTCCTCGCACGGTGGCAAGTTCCCGGGAGGGGATGAGCCGGACATGCCGTTCAATCCGGTGGAGGAGCCCAACGGCAAGAAGCAGCGCTTCAACATGGACCTGGGCCACTGGAAGGACCTGGGCTGGGCGCCCGACGGCCACCTCTATTACCGCTATGAGGTCGTGCTCAATGGCGACGGGGACCTGGTCATCACCGCCAAGGGGGACCTGAACAACAACGGGCTGGTCAGCTACAAGGAGATCAAGTTCCGGCTCCAGGGCGGCATGTGGCAGCGGATGTCCGAGACCGAGTACGGCGACCACTTCTGAGCGTCCCCCGGCACTCCGGGCCGCGGAGATGATGAACGCGGCCCCGGAATGAGGTAGGAGCGCAGTCCATGGGCGCTCAATGGAAGCACAAGGGCCGCACGGAGCACGCGGCCGCGAAGGGCAGGCTCTTCACCAAGCTGGTCAAGGAACTCATCGTCTCCGCCAAGGCCGGGGGGGCCGATCCCAACAGCAACCCCCGCCTGCGCATGGCGATGGACGCGGCGAAGAAGGCCTCGATGCCGCGCGACACGCTGGAGCGCGCCATCAAGAAGGGCGCGGGCCTGCTGGACGAGCCGGTGAACTACGAGGTGGTGACGTACGAGGGCTTCGCCCCGCACCAGGTGCCGGTGATCGTCGAGTGCCTCACCGACAACAAGACGCGCACCGCCGCCAACATCCGGTTGCTGTTCCGCAAGGGGCAGATCGCCACCAGCGGCGCGGTGTCCTGGGACTTCAACCGCCTGGGGGTCATCGAGGCCACGCCGCCCGAAGCGGGCGCGGATGCCGAGACGGCCGCCATCGAGGCGGGCGCGCAGGAACTGGAGCCCGGCGAGGAGGGCGGCACGCGCTTCCTCACCGCGCCCACGGACCTGGACACCGTGAGCCGCGCCCTGACGGGCATGGGCTGGACGGTGAGCGCGCAGAACCTGGCGTGGGTGGCCAAGAATCCGGTGTCGCTCGAGGGCGAGGCGCGCACCGAGGTCGAGTCCTTCCTGGAGGCCATGGACGAGGACGACGACGTCCAGAACATCTACGTCGGCCTCAAGTGAGCCCCGCGCCGCTGGAGCCACAGGAGCGGGTCCGGGCGCTGCTGAGCCGGGAGTCCTCCCCCACCCCGCTGCCGATGACGGCCCGGCGGGAGCCCTCGCTGTTCGGGCCTCCCTCGCTCCAGCAGCGGTTCCTCCCCTTCCTGCCGTCCCACCTCCAGCTCGCGCTGTCCCTGGCGGCCCGCTTCATGGCGCTGGCCAACGCGCGGCCGGGGGAGGAAGGACTGGCGGCGGTGCTGGACGAGGCCGAGCGGCAGGCCGCGGCCGGAGACCCCGAGTGGGCGAAGTACGCGCTGCGCGTCTTCATCGCCCACCACCCCGAGGGCCGTCGGCTGTCCGTGCCCCCGCTGCGGGAGCGGGCCCCCCACCAGGTGCTGCCCTCGGGGCGCCCCGAGGTTCCCCGGAAGGGCAACCCCGGCACGCCCGGCGCGGAGGTCTGGCTGGACTCCTTCCGCGAGGACAGCGGCCTCAACGAGCACGTGGACGCGTGGCCGGTACTGTACCCGGCGGAGGGCCACCCGGACCCCGCGAGCCCCGAGCGCCGCCTGCGCCCGGAGGGACGGGCGGAGCTGTTGGCGTCCCTGCGCCAACAGCTGCTGGCCCGCTACGACACGGAGCGGCTGGGGTTCGGCATGCCGCGCACCGTGCCCCTGCAGGACTACGCCTCCCCCATCAACGAGGCCTATGACGCGGGGCTGCCCGGCTTCGCGCCCCGGCCGCCCGGACTGAGCCCGAGGGACCTGCCCGGCTACGGCGTCACCGACCACGCCATGCGCCGCGACCGCCTCTTCACCGCGGCCTCCTCGGGACTGCTGTGGCGGGGGGAGACGCCCACCGTCATCGAACACCTGGCGCAGCTCGCCGACACGGCCGAGTCCAACCCGGGCTCGGTGGATGGCGAGGCCTGGGCGGATCCGCTCGGCCCCCATGGCGCGCACCAACAGATGGGGCACGTGCTGCTCGGCTGCCTGACGGCGCCCCAGGACAAGACGGGCCTGCCCGGGGTGCTCACCTCCCCGGCCACCGCGGCGAGGGATCCGCTCTTCTACCGCTGGCACCGCCACGTGGACGACATCCTCGACGCCTGGCAGAGCACGCACCTGCCGCCGTACGACGTGTCCGGCGGTCCCCAGGTGCTGGTGCGCAAGTGGCTCGGCGAGGGCATCTACCCGGCCCACCAGAGCCCGGACATCCTCCTGTGCTTCATCAAGGACATCCCCGGCGGGACGTCCCCGGACTTCGACGGGCAGCGGTGGGGCGAGGCCACCTTCGGGGGAGACTACTGGACCAGCCCTCCCCCCTCCTTCCGAGCGAGCACGCACGCGCTGAACACCTTCATGGCGCAGCAGGGGGGGCACCTGTCCTACGAGCCCTTCCACTACTTCTTCCGGGTGGAGAACCTGCTGCCGCACGAGCAGAAGGTGACGGTGCGCGTCTACCTGGCGGCGGATGCGTTCGCCGAGGATCGCCGCATGTGGATGGAGATGGACCGGTTCCACCACACGCTGCGGCCCTCGGAGCAGGCGGTCATCTTCCGGCCGGCGAGCCTCGCCTCGGTGGTGCACGAGCGCGGCTGGCCCGCGAACCTGCTGCTGCCGCGCGGCCGGCGGGAGGGCATGCTCTTCCGCTTCATGGTGATGATCACCCCGTGGGAAGAGCGGGAGCAGGAGCCGGGCTACCCCTTCAACCGGCCCGTGCCTCCGGGGCAGCGCATCGCGGACATGCTCACGCAGCCCCACCTGGCGACGCGGAACATCTGGATCCACCACGTCACGCCCTGAGCGCGGGCGGCGGCGTCAGTAGTCGCCCTTGCGCAACCGGTAGTGGAGCGCCTCGAGCTGCTTGAGCAGCTTGCCGCGCTCCTGGGAGAAGAGCTCGCGCGCGCGGGGCTTCTGCGCGTCGCTCAGCACCTTCTCCGCCTCCATGTAGGACAGCGTGTCGTTGTCCTGCATCTGGCGCAGCGTGGAGTCGATGCGCTCCAGCCGCTCGCGCCGCACGGCCCGCGCCTGCTCCGCATCCGGAGGCCCCATGCTGCCGCCCTTTCCCCCATGGGCGTCATGCGTCCCGCCCCCCATGTAGCCCCCGTGCCAGGGCCGGTTGTCCTTCTTGCTCTGGGTCCGCAGGACGTCCAGCTGCTGCTGGAGTCCGATGTTCTTCTCGTGGAGGCCGAACTCCAGCTGCTCGAAGCGCTCCACCTGCTCGGGGGTGAGGGCCAGCTCGGCGCGGTGCTCGAGCAGCACCGCCAGTGAGGACTTGAAGGCCATGGCCGGGGCCTCGCCCTCGCGCTGGGACGCGGTGGAGCGGGCGCAGGCGGCGAGCGCGAGGGACACCCACAGCAACAACATCGTGCGAGTCATGCCGCCGATGGTGCCATGAAACGGTGCCATGAAATGGTGCCATGAACTCCCCACTGGGGAAGGACGTCCGGGCCCCCTAGAGTGCGGGCATGGCTCCAGCCCCATGGCCGCTCCGCCGGATCGAGGCGCTCGTCTTCGTGACGGTGTTCCTCGACCTGGTGGGCTTCGGCATCGTCATCCCGCTCCTGCCCTTCTACGTCCAGTCGATGGGCGGCTCGGAGCTCACCGTCGGTGTGCTGCTCGGCAGCTTCTCCTTCACGCAGCTGCTCGCCACCCCGATCCTCGGGCGCTTCTCGGACCGGTACGGCCGCCGGCCCATCATCCTGATGAGCCTCGCGGCCAACGCCGTCGCCATGGGCCTCTTCTCCCTGGCCAGCTACCACCACCTGCTGCCGCTCCTCTTCGTCTCGCGCATCCTGGCGGGCGCCACCTCGGGCAACATCTCGGCGTGTCAGGCCGTGCTCGCGGACGTCACCCCGTCCGAGCACCGCGCGCGGGCCATGGGCCGGCTCGGGGCGGGCATCGGCCTGGGACTCGTCCTGGGCCCCATGATCGGCGGACAGCTCTCCCAGTGGGGCGCGTGGTTTCCCCCGCTGGCGGCGGCGGCGCTCGCCCTGCTCGGCGCGCTCGGCGTGCTCGTGGCCATGCCCGAGACCCATCCCACCCGCTCCACTCCGGCGAAGCCCCCCTCGCGGCTGAGCGTCTTCCACCGCTCGCCCCGGCAGCGCGCGCTGAGGCTCATGCTGCTGCTCTACTTCTTCGTCTTCCTCTCCATGACGACGCTCCAGGTGGCCTTCGCGCTGCTCGCCCAGGAGCGGCTCGGCTGGGGCGCGAAGCAGGTGGGCTACATCTTCGCGCTGGTCGGTGGGCTGGGGCTCGTCATCCAGGGAGGCCTCATCGGCCCGCTGTCCAAGCTCGTGGGCGAGGTGCGCCTGCTCATCCTCGGCACCCTGCTGCTGTGCGCCGGGATGCTGGGCGTGAGTGTGGCGGCTCAACCCCTCCCCCTGGTCGCCTCCGTCTTCCTGCTCGGCACGGGGCTCGGCCTCATCCAGCCCCTCCTGGGGAGCCTGGCCTCCCAGGCCGCCGATCCCTCGCTGCTCGGCCTGACCCTCGGGCTGGCGCAGTCCTCGGGAGGTCTCGCCCGCACCGTGGGCCCGGTGGCCAGCGGCGCGCTCTACAAGACCCTGGGCGCCAGCGCGCCCTTCACCGCGGGAGCACTCATCGCGCTCGGAGCCACGGTGCTCGGAGCGCTGCTGAAGCGGGAGGGACTGGGAAGACAGCGCGGCGCCGGAGCCGCGGCCCGGGATGTCCGCTGAGTCAGCCATGGGGGGGAGGAGTGCGGGACGAACGTGCCGCACTCCTCACGGGTGGAGAATCAGCGCTTCGCTCGGATGACGCGGAGAGTCGAGAGCGTGCCGGAATCGGACAGTGGACGGCACCTCGGGACGAATGGTGGCGAGCAAGGCAGAGGCCAGCTTTCCGAGCCCCCTGCGAAGGAGCTGACATGGCAAGACCTTGTTCATCACGCGGGTTCATCCCGTGCGCGGCGTTCCTCGTGCCGTGGTTGGGATGGATTCTGCTGGTGTCGACACCTGCACGCGGCGCGAGCCCGGTCCTGCCGGGTGGATTCTCCGACGAGGTCTTCATCTCGGGGCTGGAGGTGCCCACGGCCTTCGTGCCCCTGCCCGATGGCCGGTTCCTCATCACGGAGAAGGAGGGAGTGGTACGGATTCATGAGAATGGCGTGCTCCTGCCCACGCCCCTGCTCGACATCCGGGAGCGGGTGAATTCCACCCATGATCGTGGGCTGATGAGCCTGGCGGTGGACCCGGAGTTCGCGGCGAACGGGTTCATCTATCTCCTCTACACCTACGATGACGACGCCTGGGACGACTTCGAGCCCAAGGTGGGACGGCTGGCGCGGTACACGGTGGTGGGCAACACCGCCTCGCCCACCAGCGAGGTCATCCTGTTGGGCACCCAGGTGGCCGCCTCCTGCAATGACCTCCCCGCGGGGTCGGACTGCATTCCCTCCGACAGCCCCTCGCACAGCATCGGCCACCTCGAGTTCGCCCCGGACGGCACGCTCTTCGTCACCCTGGGGGATGGGGCCGAATTCTCATTCGTCGACGACAACGCCCTGCGAGCGCAGGACCTCGATTCGCTCGCGGGCAAGCTCCTGCACATCACCCGCTTCGGAGAGGGATTGCCCACCAATCCGTTCTGGACGGGAGAAGCCCGGGCCAATCGCTCGAAGGTCTTCAGCTACGGGCTGCGCAATGCCTACCGCTTCCACCTGCGTCCGGACACGGGCCGGCCCTACCTGGGAGACGTGGGCTGGGGCCAGTACGAGGAGCTCAACGTCGCCACGCCAGGGGCCAACTTCGGCTGGCCGTGTTACGAGGGCCCCGAGCCCCAGGGAGGCTACGCGCCCAAACCGGCCTGCCAGGCGCTCTACGCCCGGGGCGCCTCCGCGGTGAAGCCACCGCTGTACTTCTGGAGCCACAACGGTGGAAGCGCGTGTGCCACCGCCGGGTTCTTCTATACGGGCACGGACTACCCCTCCGCCTACTGGGGCGCCTTCTTCTTCGGAGACTACGTCCAGAGCTGGTTGCGCACCCTGCGCGTGGACGAGAACGACGACCTGGTTCCTGGCAGCGTGACCTTCTTCGCCGATGCCCACACTCCGGCCGCCATCAGCCCGGGACCGGGCGGAGACGTCTACTACGTGGCCATCGCCGAGGGGCAGGTGCGCCGCATCCGCTACACGGCGGGGAACACGCCTCCCACGGTGGTGGCCTCGGCGGCTCCGAGCAACGGGTATGCGCCGCTGCTCGTGCGGTTCTCGAGCGAGGGGACCGGAGACCCGGATGGAGATCTGCTCGAGTACAGCTGGGACTTCGGGGATGGCACGGGCTCGAACCTGGCCCATCCGGAACACACGTACACCGCCAACGGGGACTACACCGCCCGGCTGACCGTGAGCGACAGACGCGGCGGCACCCGCTCGGCGAGCGTGGCCATCGTCGTGGGCAACCTGGCGCCTGTCGTGACCATCACCTCGCCCGCGCACGGCTCCTCGTTCAAGGTGGGGGACGTCATCACCTGGTCGGGCGAGGCGAGCGATGCCGAGGATGGAAGGCTTCCCGCGGACAGGCTCTCGTGGATCGTCACGTTGCACCACTGCATCCAGGGGACGTGCCATGCCCACCCGTACAGCGCCTCCACGGGCGCCAGTGGGAGCCTCCTCATTCCGGACCACGGAGACGAGTTCTACTTCGATCTCACGCTGTCGGCCTCCGACTCGGGGGGCCTGACGGCCAGGCACACGGTGAGCATCTACCCCCGGACGGTGCAGCTGACACTGGAGACGGTCCCCTCCGGCCTGAGGGTGCTCCTCAACGGGCAGAGCGGAACGGCCCCGCTGACACGCACGGCCGTCGCCGGCTCGCGCAATACCGTGAGCGCGCCCTCGCCACAGGAGCCCTATGAGTTTCAGGGCTGGTCGGACGGAGGGGCGCTGGAGCATCAGGTCGAGGCGGGTGAGACGAGCGCCACGTACACGGCCACGTTCGCCCGGCCCGTGCCGGCCGAGTGTCCGGAGGGACAATTCCGGGCGGAGTACTTCAACAACCCCTGGCTCGGCGGCGAGCCCGTGATGGTGCGCTGCGAGCCGGCTCCCCTCTCCTACGACTGGGGCCTGGACAGCCCCGCGCCAGAGGTCGCGGCGGATCACTTCTCGGTGCGTTGGACGGGCTGGTTCTCGCTCAACTATGGAACGTACCGCTTCACCGCGCGGGCGGATGATGGGGTCCGCGTGGATGTGGACGGCTCCCGCGTCATCGATGCCTGGCGGGATCAGGGTCCCACGACGTACAGCGGGCTCATCTTCCTGTGGAAGGGCCGCCACCGGGTGATCATGGAGTACTACGAGAACGGTGGCGGCGCGGTGTCCCAGCTCGGCTGGCGCCGGCTGTGAGGGGAAGGCGGAGGAGGGCTCGCGCCGGGCCCTCCCCCGCCCCGGCCTTCCACGTCAGTGCGTCACTCGCACCTGCTCACCATCATCTCGCCGCCGTTGAGGGTGGCGTTGATGCGGAAGCTGAACACGTAGTCACCGGCTTCCGGAATGGCGATGGAGGACTCGGTGCCATTGCCCGCGGCGACCGCCAGGGTCTGCTCCGTGGCGATCACCACCGCGGCGGAACTCTTCACCGCGAACTCCTTCGACCAATCCGCGCTGGCGAACTTGAAGGTGTAGGCGGTGGGCACCGGCTCACGGACCACCACCTGGTAGAGATTGTTTCCCTTGTAGACGAAACGGCGGCTGGCCGGCGTCGCGCCGAAGTTCTCTCCACCGGCATAGCTGCCACGGATGAACATCTCCTTGTTGAGGGGCCCCAGGCCCTCGACGGCCGGAGTGTTGCAGCCGGCCAGCGGTCCCTCGCCCGAGAGATCACTGCCCTCGCCCACCTGCGGGCCCTCGGCCGTCGGCGAGACGATCTCGAAGAACCTGGCTTCGAACGGCTTCAGCCGGAGCTCGTAGTTGCCACCGGAGCCCACCACCTCGGCCCCATCCAGCAACCCGGCGAGCGCCCCGGCACTGCCAATGGCCGCTCCCGCCACGGTGATCACCGCCGGGTCCGCCTTCGTGTTCAACACATACAGGATGTGGTCGGTGCCCTTGTCCTTGCGATCGATGTAGACGTTCGTGTCCGAGAAGATGTGCGTGCGGCTGCCATTGGCCAACGCCGGGTGGGCATCGCGCAAGGCCATCAGCGCGGCCACGTGGCTCTTCAGGCTGGCCTGCTCGGCCGAGAGCACCGCGGGCGCGCCGCCGACGGTGGACGGAACACCTTCCACGATGGCGGCGGTGCGGGAGACATGGTCATCGCAGCGCCCGTTGACGGCACACGTCGCGTTGCTTTCACGGGCCGAGAACCCCGGCAGCTCCTGGCCGATCTCATCGCCGTAGTAGAGGGTGATGGGACCGCTGTACGAGGCCATGAAGCTGAAGGCGGCCTTGTGGCGCGCCCAGTACGCCTCGCTCGTGGGGTCCGCCAGGGTTCCGCGCTGGAGCAGATCGCCGAAGCGGACCACGTCATGGTTGGTCAGCATCAGGTTCGGCATGGCATGCGCGGGGTAGGCCAGCTGGCTCAGGTAACCCGTATGGAGATTGCTCGCCGCGCGGTTGCCCGTGCCACTCTCCTCGACGGCGAGCGTCTGCACCAGGCTGTAGCGCACGGGGAAATCGAACACGGACAGCAGTCCGGGGCTCGCGGTGGTGCCATAACCCTGGCTGGAGATCTCCCCCGCGCTCCGCCAGATCTCCCCCACCATGTAGCCGAGCGGATGGACCGTCTGGCCGGCCTGGTTGGTGTAGCTCGTGCTGGCCGCGGCGTCGGCGACGGCGGCGCGAAGGTCATCCCAATACTGCACCGGGACCTGATAGGCCTGATCCAGACGCCAGCCGTCGATCTGGTACTCGGTCACCCAGTGCGCGGCGACCTCCTTGAAGAACTCGAGGTCGTCCGGATAGACGGCGGACCGCCCGGTGTCTCCCTGGGAGCCACCGGTGGTGGAGACCTTGCGGCCCATGGGCGAGGCGTAGTCCTGGGCGTTGATCTTGTAATGGCCGAACACGCCATCGAGAAACACATACATCCCCCGGGCATGGGCGGCGGCCACCAGCTCCTTCAGCTTGTCATGGGTGCCGAAGTGGGGGTCGACGTTGAAGTAGTCCGAGGCGAAGTAGCCGGTGGCATCGAGACGATCGGCCCAGTCGTTCTGGCCGGCCACGCGTACGCTCTTGAAGATCGGGGTGAGCCAGACGGCGTTCACGCCGGTCGATTGGATGTAATCGAGGCTGTTGATGATTCCCTGCAGGTCTCCCTTGTGGGGGCTGGTGCCATAGCCGGTGTTGTAATTCGCGGTGCTGTCGCCATCGACGAAGGCCTCGACCATGATCTGATACAGGCGCAGGCCACACTCGGCCTCGCCGTTGCCCTTGAAGCAGGCCAGACGGCTGTCGGCCCGGGCCGCCGCGGTATTGACCGTCACCCTGTAGGCCGCGGGCTCGGGGGCGGGCGGTTGGGGCTCGGGCTCCCCTCCTCCGCCATTGCCGCCACGGCAGGAGGAGAGGACACCGGCCATCGCCAGTGCGAGAAGAGAGGGACGCCACTGCATGAGGGAAGCTCCTGGGGTTGTGGTCCTTGGGTCGTTGGATGCGCTCATGGCGCGCGACCGTAGGCCACAGTCGTTGGGGGAGCAAACATCCCTGGGCACCCCCACCTCCCCTGGGACCCCAGCTCCTTGGCCTGGCAATCAATGGCCTGGCAATCAATGGACTCCCAATCAATCACTGGCATCCATGGATGCTGATTTCCGCGAGAAGCCGCGGTGCGCGGAATCCATTTTTGTGCTAGAGAAAACGATTGACCGGGTTGGCAAGGGTACCGCGGCCCCCACATCAAGCGCATGGCGCCGCGCGCGGAGGACTTCATCGTCCTGCAGCCGGGCGAGAGCGTGTCCGGCACCGCCGCCCTCTCCGGTCTGTATGATCTGCGCGAGACCGGCAACTACACCATCCGCTTCGCCGCGCAGTCGCTCAGCCACCACAACGTGGTGCTCACCCGCGCCGCCCAGCTCGACTCCAACGCCGTGAGCCTGTTCATCGAGGGCCGCCCCAACGCCGAGCCCGGGCTCCAGGCGCTCGGCACCGTGTCCGCCCTGGGCGTGACGGCGGCGAGCAACTGCTCGAGCACCCGCGCCTCGGCCATCTCCACCGCGTTCAGCTCCGCCACCACCTACGCGAACAACACCTCGAGCTACCTCAACAGCATCTCCTCGGGGACCTCGCGCTACACCACCTGGTTCGGTGCCTACTCCAGCACCAACCTGTCCACGGCGCGCAGCCACTTCACCAACATCAAGAACGCGTTCGCCTCCGCGGCCGTCGTGGTGGACTGCAGCTGCACGGACACGGGCACCTACGCGTACGTGTACCCGGCCTCTCCGTACAAGATCTACGTGTGCGGCGCCTTCTGGAACGCCCCCAACACGGGCACGGACTCCAAGGCGGGCACCCTGGTGCACGAGATGAGCCACTTCAACGTGGTGGCCGCCACGGATGACTGGGCCTACGGCCAGAGCGCCGCCAAGAGCCTGGCCTCCTCCAGCCCCACCAAGGCCTTGGACAACGCGGACAACCACGAGTACATCGCGGAGAACAACCCCGCCCTGCCGTAGCCCGCCAGGCGGCGCGCGTCATCACGAAGGTCGGCGAGTCAACCCCACGGTCTGCCGTGGGGGTGATGGATGCCCGCCCCCGAATGGCGCTACTGAGGCTCTTCCTCCATCCACCTCTCCGGGGGGGAAGAGCCCATGCACGTCTCCCATCAGGCCGTCCGGACCGTCGCCTCCAGGAGCCTGGCGCTGCTCACCTGTCTGGTGGGAGGCATGGCCCTGGCCCAGGGGACGTCGGTGCTGTTCGGCACCATCCTCGACGCCTCGACGCGGCAGCCCGTCCCGGACGTGGTGGTGACGGCCCGCTCTCCCAGTCTCCAGGGGGAGCAGGTGGCCGTCACCGATGCCTCCGGCCAGTACCGCCTCCCGCAGCTGCCCTCCGGCCGGTACACGCTGAGCTTCGACAAGGACACGTACCGGCCCTTCTCGCGCGGCGATGTCACCCTCCGGCTGGGCTACTCGGTGCGCGTGAACGTGGAGCTGCTCCCCGACTCGGCCTTGAGCGAGGAGATCCTCGTGGTGGGGCGCGCGCCCACCATCGACGTGGGCTCCACCTCCACCGGGCTGAACGTCAACACGGAGCTGCTGCGCAACATCGTCGTCGTGGCGCCAGGCGGAAAGAACGCGGCGGCGCGCTCCTTCGAGTCCGTGGCGGAGCTGGCGCCCGGTGCGAACGCGGACCCCTACGGGACCTCCCTCAGTGGCGCCACCTCCCCGGAGAACCAGTACCTCATCGATGGCATCTCGGTGAACGATCCCAGCACCGGCGTCAACGGCACACCGCTGAGCATCGAGTTCGTCCAGGAGGTGAACGTCCTCTCCGGTGGCTACCTGCCCGAGTTCGGCCGCGCCACGGGAGGCGTGGTCGACGTGGTGACGAAGTCCGGCTCCAACGCGTTCCACGGCTCCGTGTTCGGCAACTACACGCCGGGGACGTTCGCCACGGGGGGCAGGGAGATCCGCCAGGAGGTGGGCGCGATCTCCGGCCGGGAGTCCCTGTGGAACCTGGGAGACCTTGGCATCGAGCTGGGCGGTCCCCTCCTCCGGGACAAGCTCTGGTTCTACGTGGGCGTGGCGCCCTCGTTCACCCGGTACCAGCTCGAGCGCAACCTCAACGTGCGGGTGCTCGACGAGAACGGGGAGACGCTGCAAGACGAGGAGGGCTTCACGCGGACGCGGCGCATCGAGGGGACGCAGCGGAACTTCTTCGCGGACCAGCGAGCCCTCCAATACATCGGGAAGCTGACGTTCCTGGCGAGCCAGAACCACACCGTGACGCTCTCGGTGTTGGGCACCCCCGGCTCCTCGGGCGGCCCGGGGCGCTTCTCCTTCCTCGCGGACAACGGTGCCCCGGAAGTCACCGTCATCCAGGGGGCGCCCGAGGCCCTGAGCACCCAGCGCTTCAGGAACGGTCTGGACGTGGGACTCAAGACGTCCTCCTCGTTCTTCAACAAGCACCTGCTCCTGGACGTCACGCTGGGCTGGCACCACCAGGAGAGCGCCATCCGTGCCTCGGATGGCTCGCGGGCGGGCAGCAGGCAGGGGCTGTCGGAGCTCCCCCAGGTCAGCTGGGAACGGCGCAGCCCCTACGAGCACGCCCTCCAGGATTTCGAGCCGCTGCCAGACCCATCCGTCTGTGGCACCACCCCGGAGGAGGCAGCGCAGCTCTGCCCGGTCTTCGGCTACGTCACCGGCGGCCCGGGCGCCCTGGAGGAGCGGACGCTGGACCGCTACCAGGGACGGCTCGTCGGAACTTTGCTGGGGCGGGCCGCGGGTCAGCATGTGCTCAAGGCGGGCCTGGATGCCGAATGGACGCGCTACGACCACCTCCGGGCGGTGAGCGGCGGAAGTCTGATGTTCGAGTCGGAGGAAGGCGCCTACTTCGAGGACGACACCCAGTACGGCTACCTGCTCGGCCCCGATCAGGCGCGCCTCCTCCGCTCCTATCGAGCCCTCTCCAGGTCCAACACCCTGGGTGCCTTCGTGCAGGACAGTTGGAGCGTGCTCGACCTGGCCACCTTCAACCTGGGCGTGCGCTATGACACCCAGTGGCTGCGGGGAAGCAACGAGCTGGCGCTGGTGCTCGCCCACCAGTGGTCACCCCGGCTGGGCCTCATCGTCGACCCCACCCGCTCCGGCCGCTCCCGGCTGTACGCCAGCTACGCGCGCTATTTCGAGACGCTCCCGCTGAACCTCATCGACAACGCCTTCCCGGGCGCGCCCCAGGTGCTCTCACGCAAGAGCGCGGAGGTCTGCCGTCCCCTGGAGCCAGCGGCCAGGGAGGCGTGTTCCTCGGACCTCGCGCGGCTGCCCTACCAGGTGGACATGTCGCCCCTGGACCCCAGCCGGCTGTGGCGGGTGGAGGGGGCGAACAGCCCCCTCGTGGACCCGGACATCCAGCCTCAATCCACCACGGAGTGGGTCGCCGGTGCGGATTACGAGCTCTTCCCCTCCTTCCGCATCGGCCTCTCCTATACGCACCGCTCCCTCGACAAGGTCGTGGAGAGCATGAGCCGGGACGAGGCGGGGACGTTCCTCATCGGCAATCCGGGATATGGCCTGGGGCAGGACTTCGAGAAGGCCACGCGGACGTACGACGCGGCAACCCTCCTCCTCCAGCGCACCTTCGCCGAGCAGTGGCTGTTCCAGGCGAGCTACACGCTCTCCTTCCTGCGCGGCAACTACGAGGGCCTGTTCCTCAGCGAAACCGGTGAGCTGAACCCCAACAACAACACCGACTTCGATTCTCCCTCGCTGTCCATCAACCGCCAGGGCCCGCTGCCGGCGGACCGCACGCACCAGTTCCAGGTGTTCGCCGCCCGGGAGTTCGTGTTCGGACCGGACCTGGGCATCCAGCTCGGCCTCTCCTATTTCGGCGGCTCGGGAACGCCCTACAGCCATCTCGGCTCGCACGAGGTGTTCGGCGGAGGCCAGGTCTTCATCCTCCCCCGCGGCTCCGCCGGACGCCTGCCCTGGCTCCACCGGATCGACAGCCGTCTGGCCATTTCCTACAGGTTGACGAGAACCCTGACGGCCTCGGCGGGCGTGGATGTGTTCAACCTCTTCAACTTCCAGGCGGTCACCGCCTATGACGAGCAGTACACGCTCCAGGACGTCCGCCCCCTCCCGAACGGGACGCGGGAGGATCTGCCGGAGCTGAGGCGCACGAATGGCGATCCGCTCGAGCCAGGAGAGCTCAACCCGAACTTCGGCAAGCCCGTCAGCTACCAGTTGCCTCGTTCCTTCCGGTTCAGCGCCCGGCTGTCCTTCTGATGTGGCCAGCGGTTGTCAGGAGATTCCCATGACCCGGCATTTCCCGAGCAAGCGCCTCCTGCTTCTGACGGCGGCCTCCGCCCTCGCCGCATCCTGTGACACGCGGCAGCCCTCCCTCGGCTGCCAGGTCCAGGGAGTCGACTGGGTGGCCACCTACAAACCCGTGGGCACCAGTACCTGCCCCGAGCTCCCGGGCGAGAGCCTCGGACTCCAGGCCTATACCCGGTCCACGGGAGAACGGCTCCTGGCCCTCAAACCGCAGACGCTCAATGACATGGATGCAACGGATGAGCTGGATCCCGAGCACCCGCCCTACTCGCTCGGCGTGCTGCCGGCGGAGGCGGATGCGGAGGGCTTCTGCACCATCCCCTCCCTCTCGGTCGCGGAGAAGCATGTCCCGGAGGATCCGGAGCAGGGGCTTCCCGCGGATGCCCTCTATCGTTGGAGCAACGTCCGGATCGTGACGCGGCCCGAGGTGCCGGGGACGCAATTGATCGCGGACCTGGAGTACACGGCGGATGGCTGCACCGCCCGGTACGAGGCCTGGGCCATGTGGCCCGGGGACCTCGACTGCGCGGACGCGGACGCCCCCGACACACCAGACGAAAGCCTTTGCCAACAATCCGAGAGGATTCCCCCCCGTTTCGCCGTCACCTGCGACCCCGTCCTGCTTCGCTGCGTCCCGGCACGGCGTCCGCCTTCTACCCACCCGTAGCATCCCCCTGCACTGACTGGGAAACCCGCTTCCCCAGAATCCACCCCGGGGAGCATGGAGTGTGTCGTCGCCACTCCTCTCCGTGCCATGGCACGTGCGCTGCTGACGAAGCCTCATCCATTCCAACCTTGGGAGGAAGCGATGAGGCAGCAAGTCATTCAGTGGATGCTCGCGGCATGCGTGCTGGCGGGCTGTGGCGGTGCGGTGGAAGATCTGGCGGGAAGCGAGGAGACACTCGCACCGGCCGAAAGGGAGGACCCGGCGCCCGTTCGATACGGGCCCCAGGTCATCGCGCCCACCCACCAGGATCTCTCGGAGCCGTTGCGAGACCTCCCCGTGCCGCCCGCGAAGCCGCACGTGAACAGACCGCGCCTGCGCCGCCCTTTCCGCCAGTCGTGGCATCCCCCTCCCCCCTTCGAGGATCCCATCATCCAGCGCCACCCCGGCGCCTGGAAGATCCCCGAGCTCCTGCTGGAGGTGGAGGGCATGGGCCAGGGCTTCGCCGGGCCCGATGGCCCCTTCACGGTGGAGCGCTTTCCAGCGGATCCCGCCGGGGATGTGGGACCCGAGCACTACATGCAGATCGTCAACTCCAGCATCTCCGTGTTCGACAAAGGCGGGCGCGTCGTGTTCGGGCCCGTGCCCACCCGGATGCTGTGGTACGGCTTCGGGGGTCCCTGCGCCGACCCCCTCCGTGATGACGACAGCCGGGATGGAGATGGCGTGATCCGGTACGATCACCTGGCCGACCGCTGGGTCGTCACCCAGTTCATCCTCGAGCCCAATATCAACCGCTACCACGAATGCGTGGCGGTGTCGGAGACGGGAGATCCCACCGGCCGCTACCACCGGTATGCCTTCAGGTTCGAGGCCCCCAATGACTACCCGAAGCTGGGGCTCTGGCCGGACGCCTATTACATGACGTTCAACATGGAGGTACGGGCAGACCTCACCATCGCGCGGGTCTGCGCCCTGGACCGGGCCCGCATGCTGGTGGGTGATGCGGCCGCCACGCTGCAATGCTTCGACACGGATTCCTTCGGGCTGCTTCCAGCCGACCTGGATGGACCGAGGCCGCCGCCCGCGGGCTCCCCCCACTTCACCTTCGGGCTGGGCGAGGACTCCACCCTGGAGATGTGGAAGTTCCACGTGGACTGGGACGAGCCGGCCCGCAGCAGCTTCACCGGTCCCCACCCCATCTCGGTGGTGCCCTTCACGCCCCTGCTCTGCGAGGAAGGCGGCGAGCAGACGACCCGCTGCGTGCCCCAGCGAGGCGACGGGGCGCCCGCGTTGGACTCCCTGGGGGACGTGTTGATGAACCGCGCGCCCTACCGCAACTTCGGCGGCCACCAGTCCGTGCTCCTCACCCACTCCGTCTGGGCGGACGAGGATCGCGGCGGCATGCGCTGGTACGAGCTCCGCCACCCGGAGTCTCCCATCGTGTACCAGCAGGGAACCTACGCACCGGATTCGCACTACCGCTGGATGGGCAGCATCGCCTCGGACGGGATGGGCAACATCGCCCTGGGGTACTCCATCTCCAGCAGCAAGCTCTACCCCTCCATCCGCTACACCGTCCGGCGGGCCTCGGATCCCCTGGGGAAGATGGGCGGCGAGAAGACCCTGGCACGGGGCCACGCCTCCTTCGTGCTGAACAACTGGGGAGACTACAGCTCCATGAACGTCGATCCGGTGGATGGCTGCACCTTCTGGTACACGAACATGTACCTGAACGCACCGGAGGCCGTACCGGAGTCAGCCAGAAGAGAGGAAGAGGAGGACATGTTCAACCTCGACTGGAGCACGCGCATCGGTTCGTTCCGGATGCCGGGGTGTGATCTGCTGGCGCCCACGGTGACCCTCCTCTCGCCGGGCAACGGCGCCACGGTGAGGGGCGAGGTGGAGGTGCTCGCCCTGGTGAAGGACGACGTGGGCGTCATCCGGGTGGTGCTCTCCGTGGACGGGCGGCCGGTGGACACCGACAAGTACGCGCCGTACCGCTTCGAGTGGGACAGCACGAAAGTGCCCGACGGCCGCCATGAGCTGCTCCTCCAGGCCTACGACGCGGCCGGCAACGTGGGCCAGGCCTCGGTGACGGTCATCGTCGCCAATGAGGTGTGTGGCACCACCGCGCAGCTCCTGGCCAACCCGGGCTTCGAGGATGGCCCCACGGGCTGGCGGGCCACGGCCGGCGTCATCAGCCACATCACCAGCCCCACCCTGCCGGCCCATACGGGCGCCTGGCGGGCCTGGCTGGGCGGCTACGGCAAGCGCCACCGCGACACCCTCTCCCAGGAGCTCTCCATTCCCGAGGGAGCCTGCGGCGCCGAGCTGACCTTCTGGCTGCGCGTCCACACCACCGAGACGGCCTCCAGCGCGCGGGACACCCTGACGGTGCGGCTGCTCGACCCCCGCGGCCGCACGGTGGCCACCCTGGCCCGCTATAGCAACCTCGATGCGGGCCCGGACTACACGCAGCGGAGCTTCGACCTGAGCGCCTTCCGCGGGCGCACCCTCCGCATCGTGTTCGAGAGCGACGAGGATGCCTCGAGTGCCACCGGCTTCCTCATCGACGATGCCGGGGTGAACGTGCGGGTCCGCTCGACGCTCGTGAAGCTCGGAGAGAGCAGCGGGGCCTCCGCCCGGCCGTGAGGAACGCAGCTCCCGGGGAGCCGGCGCTGGAAGAGTCCCGCGCCGGCTCTCCGTCTTCCCTTTCAGGGATAGGGAGGGCACCTGACCGCCTGCGAGCTGTTGCTGGCACAGCCCGGCAGCTGGAAGGATCTGATATGGGTACGCCAGAACGACTGGATGCTCCGTCCCCTCGTGTATTGCGCCGTGTACCAGAAGGTGCAGCCGTCCGGGTCGACGTTCAGGGTGCTGGAGGTCGACCAGTTCGGGAATTCCTGGCGATCCCCTCCCAGTTTGAGCTCCTTCTCCACCCGGGCCATCGTCCCCCGCGTCGCCCTGGGTCCCGTCGCATCACAGCTCGTCGTGCGGCCGGTATAGAAGAGGGAGGGAGGACGATCCCTGCCGGTCACGGTGTAGGCCAGGGCGATGTTGCCTGCCTTGTCGAAGGCAATGCTGCCCAACCACCGGTAGCCATCATCCGGCGCATAGGTGCCGTATTGATAGGGTTGACTCGCGGGCCAGTCCTGGGGAGCCGCGGGCAACCGGATCTCGTACCAGCGCAGGGCACTGCCCCGGGTGGAGTCACCGGGCCTGTTGATGGCATGGGTGAGGAGCACGGCCTGATGGTCACCGAAGTTGCGGTAGGGCGCGCGGCCCGACAGCTTGTACTCCAGCGGATTGAGCCTCACGCTGGAAGACTCCCGATTCCTCGTGGCGTCCCACGGCTTCACCTCGAATTCCATCTGGAAGCGCTCCACCCGGAGCTCGTGGGGGCCGATGAGCGTGCTGGCGTGGCGCGGCTCCGGCGCGTTCCAGTCCACGAACACCTTCCAGACCCCCAGCCGGTTGAAGAAGTCATAGGTCCTGGACGTCATGGGGACCCGGGGCCGCGTCTGGCGCAGGGAGAAGACATGGAGCGGTGCGCCCACGGGTGGCGCCTCGGAGTCCCCGGGCGTCGCGCCCATGTCCAGATCGGCCGCCAGCAGATCCTGGTAGTGTTTGACATGGGCGTCCAGATTGAAACACAACATCCTGGCGGACCTGCCCTCCAGCATCTTCGCCTGCTCCATGGCGCAAATCCTCGCGCGGCGCGGGTGGATCTCGCCGTCGGCGCCAACCGAGGACATGGTGGTCGTCAGGTAATAGGCATCCCTCCACACACTGAGCTTCGGGAAGGCGTTGAACCCCTCGAACGTGGCGACATACCGGAAGTACGAGCCGGTGGGGTTGGACGTCTGCGACACCGCCACGCATTGGTAGTGCCTGTCCCGGTTCGCCCACGAGGCCTGGACGTCGGGCGCCAGGTCCGCCGTCGAGACGGTTTCGATGCGCGTGCGTGCCGCGGCGCGCACCGTGCCACGGTAGGTGATGATCCACCGCTTGTTCAGGGAGTCATAGCGAACCGTCCCGTCGGTCAGCGAAGGTCCTTCGCAAGGAGTTCCAGCCCACAACCGCTGGGCGGGCAGAGGCCCCGCGATGATGCCCCCGCGCCGTTTGTCGAACACGGCGATGGTGTCGTTGACGGCCTGAACGTAGTAGTCGGAATCGACATCACCGGAAGGAGCCGGTTGCTCATGGAGGGAACTGAAAGATGAAAAGTCCCTTCCCAGACCCGGGAAGCCGGGGCCTCGCAAATCGTCCAGGTCCAGTCTGTTGAGCTCACTCTTGGGCAACGTCGCGAGGGTGCCAGGCGTGCGGCGCGGCCTCGGGATGTTGAGGATGCGGATGGGCCTTCTGCCCGCGTTCGGCCCTCTGCGCACCTCACTCAGTGGAGTGGGCGAGAGGCCATGCCCGTCGAAGGGGATGGCGAAGGCATCGCGCTGCTCCACGGGGACGTGCATCGCGGTCACCGGATCATCCGGATCGTCCGGCATCCCCCCTTCCGCGACGTCCTCCACGTCCTCCACCCACTCCTCGCCCCCGCAGCCCGCCAGGACACAGGCCACGACCAGTCCACAACGAATGAGGGACTTCCGCATGCGCTTCTCCTCTCCGTGGTCCAACGAGCCACCACGGAGAGCAGCCGGTGTGCCATGACGCCATCACCCAGGCGGGGACAGCGGTCTCGCGCCCGGGGGCAGGGATGAGGAACCCGCGTTCCACCTTCCATGATTTTCCGGGAATACATGAGGAGGTACAACAACCTGGGAGTGCATTCCCTGACAGAGCCACACGCCGGGAATGTCACAAATGGGCCGGGCGCAGTCCCTTCCTGAGGGAAGGTGTGCCTACCTTGAAGCATGAGGGGCACCGGCCGAGCGCCTCCCGGGAAGAGCGAGCGCGATGAGGATGGAGGATGTTCGATGTATTCCTTTCCCATAACAGCCAGGACAAGGCGGCGGTCGAGCTCCTGGCGGAGCGGCTGAGGTCCGAGGCCGGGCTGCGTCCCTTCCTGGACACCTGGAACCTGGTGCCGGGCACGAGGTGGCAACCCTCTCTGGAAGACGCGCTGGAGAAGAGCCAGTCGGTGGCCGTCTTCTTCGGGCCCTCGGGCGTCGCGCCCTGGCACAACGAGGAGGTGCGGGTCGCGCTGGCCAACGCGGTGAGGACCCGGGATGAGTACCGCGTCATCCCCGTGCTCCTTCCCGGTGCGAGAGCCGAGGAGGTGACGGGCTTCCTGGCCCAGCGCACCTGGGTGGACTTCCGGGCGGGGCTGGAGGATGCCGCCGCATTCACCCGGCTGGTGGCGGGCATCAAGGGCCAGGCCCCCAAGCAGGACACCTTCCAGCTCCCCGACGAGCCCGCTCCCTACCGGGGCCTGCTGCCCTTCGGCAAGCGGCACGCCCGGTTCTTCTTCGGACGCGAGCAGGAGATAGAGACGGTGCTCGCCAAACTGAGACACTCGCCCTTCCTCGCGGTGGTGGGGGCCTCGGGGGTGGGCAAGTCCTCCCTGGTGCTCGGCGGTGTCCTCCCCCGCCTCGAGGCCTCTGGCCTGGGGGACGACACCCCGCTGCGCCTCCGGACGATGACTCCGGGAGGCCGTCCCCTCCGGGCCCTCGCGGACCAGATCGCGACACTGGGGCCGCCCGAGGCCCGCCTGGCCACCGCCGATGCGATCCACGAGCGCCTGGGCTCGGAGCGCGATGCCTTCAGGACCGCGGTGTGCACCCTGACGGCCGACCAACCCGGCACCTTCCTGCTCGTGGTGGATCAGCTCGAGGAGCTCTTCACCTATTCCGCGGACGGAAGCCTCTCGAAGTCCGCGACGGCCTTCCTCGAGAACCTGCGGGATGCCGTCGAGCACGGAGGCGGCGCCCTCCGCGTCATCATCACCCTGCGCGCGGACTTCTTCGAGCGCTGCCTGCGCATCCCCACGCTGCGGCTCCTGCTGCAGGATCGCGAGGTGTTGCTGGGGAGCATGGGGCCGGAGGCCCTGCGGGATGCCATCATCCGGCCCGCGCAGGCCGTGGGGGCCTTCCTGGAGAAGGGGCTGGTGAGCGCCATCCTGAAGGACGTGTCCCAGGAGCCCGGCTCGCTGCCCCTGCTCGAGCATGCGCTGTATGAGCTGTGGCGGGCGCGCAGCGGCGCCTGGTTGACCCTGTCCGCCTACGAGGCGAGTGGCGGTGTGGCGGGAGCGCTCCAGCGGCGCGCGCAGGCCTGCTACGAGGGGCTGAGCCCCCTGCAACGGGAGATCGCCCGGAGGCTCTTCCTGCGGCTGACGACGCTGGGCGAGGGCACTCCGGACACGCGGCGGCGCATCCTGTACAGCGAGCTGAGCTTCCCCGGGATGCCCGCCACCGAGGTGGAGCATGTGCTCCAGGCGCTCTCGGGCCCCGAGGCCCGGCTCATCGTCGTCCACGAGAACACCGTGGAGGTGGCGCACGAGATCCTCATCCAGACGTGGACCACCCTGCGCGGGTGGCTGGACGAGAACCGCCGGGAGCTGAGCATCCACCGCCGGCTGACGGAGGCGGCCAACGAGTGGACGGAGCACCAGCGGGACGCCAGCTACCTGTACACCGGCTCCCGCCTGCTGGAAGCCGAGGAGTGCTTCTCGGGACGGCCCGAGCCGTTGAACGAGCGCGAGCGGGAGTTCCTGGATGCGAGCGTGGAGCACCGCGACGAGGAGCGGCGCGCGGAGGAGCGCCGGCGTCAGGCGGAGCTCGAACACTCGCAGCAACTCGCCCGGGTGGCGGAGGCGGGCAGGCGGGCCGAGGCGGCACGGGCCCAGGTGGCCCGCAGGGCGACGCGGAGATTGCGCGTGCTGGCCCTGGTGCTCACCCTGGGCTCGGTGGGCATCTTCTCCTTCTGGAGGGAGGCGCGGCAGGAGCGGGATGAGTCCCTCTCGCGCGAGCTGACGGCCAATGCATTGCTGGAGCTCAAGGAGGAGCCGCAGCGCAGCCTGCTCCTCATCCAGCAGGCGTACCGCATCGCTCCGACGGAGCAGGTGGCGAGGGCCCTGTCCGCGTGGGAGCTCGAGCCGGCCCTGCTGGTGCTCCGGGACACCACCAACCTCGTCAGCCGCGCCGGGTTCCACCCCGATGGCACACGCATCATCCTGTCCAACAGCGAGGGGACGGTGCGCATCTGGGACGTGGCCTCCGGAAGGCCCCTGGTCACCTTGAGGAGACACACCCGCCCGGTGGGAAGCGCCCGGTTCGACCCCGACGGCTCCCGCGCCGTCACCGCCAGCCAGGATGGCACGGCACGCATCTGGGACGTGGCCTCGGGCAGACCCCTCGTCACCCTCGAGGGGCATACGGATGCGGTCTGGGATGCCCGGTTCAGCCCGGACGGCCAGCGCCTCATCACCGTGAGCCGTGACGGCACGGTGCGCACCTGGGATGCGGCCTCGGGCAGGCCGCTCCACATCCTCGCGAGGCGTCCCGAGGAGGTGGGGTTCGCCCTGTTCAGCCCCGACAGCACACGCGCCGTCACCGCCAGCAACGATGGCACCGTGCGCGTGCTCGACGTGGCCTCCGGCAGGCTCCTCACCACCCTGTCGGGACACCGCGCGGAGGTGTGGGAGGCCCGGTACAACCCGGCGGGCACGCGCATCGTCACCGCCAGCGCGGATGGCACCGCGCGCCTGTGGAACGCGGACTCCGGCAGGCTCCTCGCCACCCTCGTGGGGCACACCGGCGCGGTGCAGGGCGCCACCTTCAGCCCGGATGGCACGCGCATCGTCACCGCCAGCGAGGATGGCACCGCGCGCGTGTGGAGCGCGGACTCCGGCAGGCTCCTCACCACCCTCGTGGGGCACACCGGCCCCGTGGTGGAGGCGGGTTTCCGCCCGGATGGGGCGCGCATCGTCACCGCCAGCGAGGATGGCACCGCGCGCATCTGGGATGTGGCTTCCGGATTGCTGCTCACCACCCTCTCGGGGCACACCGACGCGTTGCAGGGCGCCACCTTCAGTCCGGATGGCACGCGCGTCGCGACCTCCAGTCTCGATGGCACGGCGCGCCTCTGGAATGCCTCGGGGAAGGTCTCCACCACCCTGCCCGGCACCGCGGCGGACTTCAATGCCGAGGGGACGCTCGCCGTCACCACCGGAGATGATGGAACGGCCCGCCTCTGGGATACGGACTCGGGCAGGCTCCTCCTGTCCCTCTCGGGGCATACCGGCGCCGTGCTGGGCGCGACCTTCAGCCCCAATGGCTCGCGTATCGCCACCACCAGCGATGATGGGACGGCTCGCCTCTGGGACGTGGCCACCGGCAGGCTCCTCGCCACCTTCTCGGGCCACACCGGAGAGGTGTGGTCCGCCAACTTCAGCCCCGACGGCGCCCGCGTCGCCACGGCCAGCACGGACGGGACGGCACGCCTGTGGGACGCGGCCTCAGGCAGGCTCCTCGTCACCCTCTCGGGCCACTCCGGAGAGGTGTGGATCGCCCAGTTCAGCCCCGACGGCGCCCGCGTCGCCACGGCCAGCACGGACGGGACGGCACGCCTGTGGGACGCGGCCTCGGGCAGGCCCCTCGTCACCCTCTCGGGCCACACCAGCCTGGTGTCGGATGCGAGCTTCAGCCCCGACGGCGCCCGCGTCGCCACGGCCAGCATGGACGGAACGGCACGCCTGTGGGACGCGGCCTCGGGCAGGCTCCTCGTCACCCTCTCGGGCCACACCACCGGCCCGGTGGAGGAGGCCCGGTTCAGCGCCGACGGCATGCGCGTCATCACCACCCACCAGGAGGACACCCCCTGTCTCTGGGACGCGGCGTCCGGTCAGCTCCTCGCCAGGCCCTTCGGGGAGGCCAGCCTGCTCCGGGGAGCCATCCTCAGCCCCGATGGCTCGCGGCTCTTCACCCGCAATGGCAACGGCACCATCCGCATCTGGACGCACCGGCTGTGGGAGCCCCTCGAGACGCAGCTCTCGAGCTGGAGCGCCGGGCGGGACCTGACGTGCGAGGAGCACGTGCTCTACCTGCACGAGAAGCGCGACTGCCCCCCCGCGGAAGCGCGAGCCAGTGGCTCCACCCGGTGACCCGGGCGCTCACCTCCTCGAGGAGCAGGCGCTGGCCACGAGGCTCACGACATGACGCGCGGGCCTCCATCTTGTGACGGGTCCCTCTCGAGTGAAAGGCATGTTCGATTCTGTCCAGGGCCGTGGGCAGAGCCCCAGGTCTCGCATCGTCCTGAGCGTCCTGCTCTCGCTCGTCCTGCATGCCGGCGTGTTGCTCCTCGTGTTCAGGTCCCTCACGCGGCCGCCCCCACCCCAGCAGGAGGTGCTGCGGGTGTCGCTCCTCCCAACCTCGGGGCCGCCCATGGCCGCCCCTCCTCCTCCGCCTGCCACCGTGGCGCACGGGACGACGCCCCCCCATCAGCCGGGAGGGAAGAAACCAGACGCCATCGTCCGGCCCAGGAGCCGCCCCCAGGAGCCACGGCTCCCCGAGGGAGAGCCCAAGCCGGACGCCGGGAAGGAAGAGAGCCCCGGGGAGATGGCGCACGGAGGAGCGGGTGAGGCGGGCAACGAGGCGATGGGCGGCGTGGTCGGAGGCGTGGTCGGAGGCATGGTGGGGGGCGCGGTGGGCGGTGTGCCCGGTGGCCAGGTGGGCGGTGTACCCGGTGGTCAGGTGGGCGGTACGGGAACGGGCGTGCTGCCATTCAGCACGGGAATGACCCGCCCGAGGAAGCTCTCGGGTCCGAAGCCCGAGTACACCCGCGAGGCGCTCGCGGCCCGCGTCGAGGGGGTGATGATCGTCAGGTGTGTCATCACGCTCGAGGGCAGGGTCGAGCAGTGCCGCGTCCTCAGGTCCCTGCCGTACATGGAGCAGGCCGTGCTGGATGCCCTCTACGCCCAGCGCTACCAGCCGGTGACGTCCCAGGGCCACCCCATCGCGGTGGACTACACCTTCAACATCCGCCTGAGCCTGCCCCGCTAGAGGGCGGGTGTTACATTCGGTGCCGATGAGCCTCGCCCCTCCATCTGCCGCCCCCGCACTGTCTGAACTGAGAACCTCCCCCGAGGACTCGGACCAGAAGCTCGCCGCCCTGCTGCGCTGGCTCGAGGACGGCGGCGCCCGCTTTCCCAAGCTGCACATCGTCCGGCAGGAGAACGGCGAGCGCTCCGTGCTCGCCCGGGCCGACATCTCCAAGGGAGAGGCCGTCCTCCAGGTGCCTCGCAGCCACCTCCTCACCCTCGAGGCCGCCAAGAGCTCCGACATCGGGCGCCTCATCCAATCCCACGTCAATCCGGACAACGAGGAGCTCTACCTGGCCTCCGCGCTCCTCCAGGAGAAGCACCGGCCCGGCTCCTTCTGGAAGCCCTACGTGGACACCCTGCCCGAGGCCTTCCCCCACGTCCCCCTCTTCTACAGTGAGTCCGAGCGCGCCCTGCTCGAGGGCTCCTTCCTGCTCACGCTGCTGGAGTTCCAGCACTACACGCTCCGGCAGGACCATGCCCTGCTGTGCCAGAAGGTCCCCGGCTACGAGCGCTTCTCCTTCGAGGAGTTCGTCTGGGCCCGGCTCTCCGTCTCCTCCCGTAACTTCGGCCTCAAGGTGGGCGGCCTCCAGGGGCGAGCCCTCGTCCCGCTGGCGGACATGCTCAACCACCGCCGGCCTCCCGACGTTCTGTGGGACACCTCGGCCGATGGCCAGTTCTTCGTGATGACCGCCCAGAACGCCGTGGCCACCGGCCTCGAGATCCACGACAGCTACGGCGCCAAGAGCAATGATCTGCTCCTGCTCCACTTCGGCTTCGTGGCCGAGAACAACGAGCAGGACGAGGTCTTCCTCTCCCTGGGTCTCCCCGAGGGCGCCGCGCTGGCCTCCGGCAAGCAGAAGCTGCTCGGGCTCTCGTCCCCCACCGCGCGCCAGCCCTTCAAGGTGCCGCTCCAGTACGAGCACGCGTCCACCCAGCGGATGTTCTCCTTCCTGCGCGTGGCCTGCGCGGCGCCCCTCGAGCTGCCCAGACTCGCCCCCCGGCTGTTGACGGGCCTGGGCTCCCTCAAGCCGCTGGGCGTGGCCAACGAGGAGCGCGTCCTGCGCGCCCTGGCCGCCGCCTGCGAGGCCCGGCTCGCCGCCTTCGACACCTCCTTCGAGGAGGACGAGCGGCTGCTCCGCGAGGAGACGCTCGCCCACAACGCCCGCAGCTGCATCCTCCTGCGGCGCGAGGAGAAGCGGATGCTGCGCGCCTGGCTCGAGCTGACCCGCGCCAGCCTGGAACTGCTGCGCATGCCTCGCGCGGAGCTGGAACGGCTCGCCGGGCTCCCCCAGTCACCCTGGGGCTGGTTCGATCGCTACGTCCGCGAGGCCGTGCTGGAGCTCGTCCGCCGCGCGTAGACGTCATCGCGCGGCCGCGCCTCCCACGAACACCGAGGGCAGCATGGCGCTCACCCCCAGCTCGGCGGAGAGCGCCTCCAGGGCCCCCGGGGACAGCCGTGGATCCTGCCGCAGCTGACCGAGCACCCGGGCCGACTCCACCACCCCGGGGCTGGCGCTCCGCACCTGGGCGACGAAGGCCGCGGCACACAACAGAGCCCTCGCGACGCGCCCCGCGGGAGGCGAGGAGTCGTGCCCCGCGAGCAGCACGGCGGACAGCACGTCCCCCAGCTCCGGGAACCCCTCCACCAGGCGGAGCACCCGCTCCCGCGAGGGCAGGACGAAGCGCCGGGGCTCCTCCAACCGCGCCGCGAGCACGAGCGTCCGGGCCGCCATGACGGCCAGCGCCTCCTCGCCGCAGCCTCCGCCCAGCCACGTCACACAGCGGCGGGTGAGCCGGACCAGCAGGGGCGCCATCTCCGCGCCCCCTCCCACCAGCTTCAACGCCTCGTCGAGCAGCCGTGCCTGCAGCTCCTGCGGCGTCACCGGGCGCTGTGTCCGGGGCGTCTCCCGCATCTCGTCCGGTGCCTCGTCCGGCGGCTCTTCCGAAGTCTCCTCGAGCGCCGCATCCGGAGGCGGAGGCGGGCCCACGGGGTACAGGGGCAGGGCCTCCAATCGCGGCGGCATGCGATCGGCCAGGGAGAGCTCCTCGCCCTGCCCGTCTCCCCCCACCTCGAGAAACGAGCGGTGCGCGGGGAACAGGCGCCCGAAGAGGCTGGCGATGTCCAGATGATCCACGCCGAGCTGGCGCTCCTCGAGGAAGGCCCGCAGGGTGTCCGCGAAGGCACGCGCCGAGCCGAAGCGGGCCTCGGGATCCGCGGCGAGGGCCTGGAGCAGCACGGTCCAGAGCGAGGGCGGGCACCCGGGCAGCGGCTCCAGGGCGCGCTCGTCGAAGGCACCGATGTGACGGAGGGCCTGGGGCGGCGGGCCCGCGAAGAGCGGCCGTCCCGCGAGCAGCTCGTAGAGGATCAACCCGAGCCGGAAGACATCCCCGCGCGCATCCGCGGGGCGGCCCCGGGCCTGCTCGGGCGTGAGGTAGGGCGGATTGCTCCGGGAGGCCCCCCCGGTGTCCACCAGCTTCACCTCGCCCCCCCGGGAGATCCACACGTGGCTGGGATGCAGGCCCCGGTGGCGGGCGCGCGCCTGGTGGAGGCTGTCGAGCCCCTCGGCCACCTGCAGCACGATGAAGCACATCTCGCGCAGGCCTATCACCATCCCCCGCGCCCGCGCCGCGAGCACCGCGCCCAGCTGCTCCCCGTCCACGAGCTCCAGCACCCGGCAGGGCAGCTCCCCGCTCAGGCCCGCGTCGAGCACCCGCACGACATTCGCATGCCCGGGCCCGGTGGCCCGCGCCGGGCCCAGGAAGAGCTCCACGAAGGAGGCATCCCGGGCGAAGCCGGGCAACAGCCGCTCCAGGATGACGGGCGAGACGGCCGGTGACTCCAGAGTCCCGGGCCCCGGGCTCCGGGCGAGGAAGGCCTCGGCCACGGGGTTCACCGCCAGTCTCCGGATGATGCGATAGGTACCCACGAGCGCCCCCGGCGTCCCGCCACCACCCGCGTGCCTGGCCCGGCTCCCCTTCGGAACCGGCCAGCCCGGGCCTCGCCTGGAAGCTAGGAAGCCCCCCCGCTCCGGCACCCCTCCTCACGGTACGGGTTGCCAGCCATGCAGCGAACGCTGGCTCGCCCTCCGAGCCTTCGAGCCGGGCAAAATTCCAAGAAAGTCGGGAACTTGAGGGGCTTCCGAGCACGTGGTACGACCTCGGAAGGCGTGCGACTTTTCGCCTTGATTCCCCTCACGGAGCCGGTTTCCCCATGAGCGAGCGCAACGATCTGCCGAGGATGCCCTCCTCGACGTCTCCCGGTGTGTCCTCCCCCGGTGTCCCCGTGGGCACCGTCAGCCTGGGAGGCTCCCCGACCCGTCCGGTCGCCACCGAGGCCCTCGCCTCCAACCTGGCCACGCTCCCCGCGGCCTCCACCAGCCCCGAGCAGGACGCCCGCGAGCGCATCGCCACCCTGGAGCGCGAGGCGCGGGCGCTCGGCAACGAGCCCCAGGCCGCCCTGCTCTTCCATGAGATCGGCCGCCTCTACGAGGATCCCCTCAAGAACCCGCGCAACGCCGCCATGGCCTACAACCAGGCCTACCGGCTCGCGCCCCGGTTCCTCGCCAACCTCCGCGCCGCGCGCCGGCTCTTCGCCGACGTGGGCAACTGGCAGATGGCCGTCCAGCTGCTCGAGGCCGAGCTGAACGCCACCGAGACTCCCGGTGATCGCGCCACGCTCCTCTTCGAGAAGGGCACCCTGCTCGAGGAGCGCCTGTCGCGCGAGGCCGACGCCACCGACGCCTTCCACCAGTGTCTGGAGCTGCGGCCCCAGGATCCCTCGCTGCTCACCCAGCTCGAGGCCATCTATGCCGCGCGCAATGATCATGCCTCGCTCGTGGAGGTGTACCGGCTGCTGGCCGCCGCGCTGGAGACGCCCTCGCTGCGCGCCCACTACCTCACCGCCGCGGGCCTGGTGCTCGAGGAGCGCCTGAAGCGTCCCAGCGAGGCCGCCGCCTGCTTCCGCGAGGCCTTCACCCTGGACCGCACGGACCTGCTCCTGCTCAACGCCCTCAAGCGCGTGGCCCTGCGCGAGGGCCGTGCCGAGGAGCTGCTCGAGGTGCTCACCGCCGAGGCCGAGGTGCTCGGGCCCCAGGGCGCCCCCGCATGGCTGCAGCTGTGCAAGATGTACGAGCGGCTCGGGCGCAAGGAGGAGGCGCTGGCCGCGCTGCTCGACGCGCGCCGCGTGAGCCCCAACGAGTCCCTCATCCTCGCCGCGCTCGCCAACATCTACGAGACGCGCCAGCGCTTCGAGGAGCTCGCCGACGTGCTGCTCGCCTGGGTGGGCTGCATCAACGACGAGAGCGAGCTGGTGGCCATCAACCTGCGCCTGGCGGCCCTCTACGAGGAGGATCTCAAGCGCGAGGTGGAGGCCATCTCCCGCTACCAGGCCATCCTCTCGCGCATCCCCGGCCACGCCGCCGCGCTCGCCGGCCTGGGCAAGCTCTTCTACCGCATGCGGAACTGGGAGGGCCTCGTCTCCGTCTTCGACGCCGAGACCGCCGCCACCCCGGATCCCAAGGAGAAGGCCGCGCGCATGTTCAAGGCGGCGGAGATCCTCGAGGAGCGGCTGGGCCGGCAGGAGGAGGCCATCCAGCGCTACAACACCTGCCTCCAGCTCCAGCCGGGCTACCTCCCCGCCCAGAAGGCCCTCACCCGCCTCTACGAGCGCCAGAGCCGCTTCGCCGAGCTGGTGGCCATGTACGAGCAGGATCTGCTCCAGACGCAGGACAGGGATCAGCTCATCACCACGCTCAACAAGGTCGCCGTCATCTACGAGGACCGGCTGAGCGATCTGGACCACGCCATCGAGTGCATGCGGCGCATCCTCGACCTGGCGTCGGACCACCTGCCCACCATCCGCAACCTGTCGCGGCTGCTGGAGCGCGCCGGGCGCTTCCAGGAGCTCATCACCAACCAGGAGCTGGAGGCCTCGCTGGTGGGAGACACCAAGCAGGTGCTCTCGCTCTACCACCGCAACGCGGAGATTCTGGACGAGCACCTGAAGGATCGCGCGGGCGCCATCGCCGCGTACGAGCGGGTGCTGACGCTCACGCCCTCGTACCTGCCGGCGCTCAAGGCGCTGGGCCGGCTGTACGCGCAGGAGGGCAAGTGGGATCTGCTCATCCGCATGTACCGGGCCGAGGCGGAGTTCGCCCCCACGGCCGAGACCGCCGCGTCGCTCATCTACAAGATCGGCGAGCTGTGCGAGCACCGGCTGAAGGACGAGCACCAGGCGGTGGCCTCCTACCAGGAGGTGCTGACGCTGGCGCCGAGCCACTTCCCGGCGCTGCGCGCGCTGGCGCGGCTCTACAAGGCGCAAGGCGCGTGGGAGAGCCTCATCGAGGTGCTGCGCGCCGAGGCCGCCAACCGGACGGATCCGATGGAGCGGGCCAACGCGCTCTACCACGCGGCCACCATCTGGGAGGATCAGCTCAAGCGGCCGGAGATGGCCATCGAGGTCTTCCAGGAGGTGCTGCGGATGGCGCCGGGCCACGCGGCCACGCTGCGCGCCCTGGAGCGGCTGTACCTGGCGGACGAGGACGTGAAGGAGCTGGTGGCGCTGCTGGACCGCGAGACGCAGATGGCCCAGACGCCGGGGGCCAAGGTGGCCGCGTACATGAAGCTGGCGCGGCTGTACCTGGACCATTTCCAGGAGCCCGCGCGCGCGGCCCAGTGCTGCGAGGCGGTGCTGGCGCTGGAGCCCGGCCACCTGTCGGCCCTCAAGACGCTGGAGCGCATCCGCGCGGGGGACCGGGCGCGCCGGGGCGAGCTGCGCCTGCGCCTGGCCGAGGTGGTGAAGGACGCGCGCCTGGGCACCGCCCTGCGGGTGAACGCCGCCACGGACCTGGACAAGGGCGCCGACGTGGAGGCCCTGCGCCGCGCCGTGGCGGAGAACCCGCGGGACGTGCGGCTCGCCTTCTACCTGGAGCGCGCCCTGCGCCAGACGGGCGACGCCGCCGGCCTGTCCGAGCTGTACATGCGCCGGCTCCAGGTGGTGGGTGACGAGCTGGAGCGCGTGGAGCTGATGCTGCGCTGCGCGGAGCTGGACGAGACGCGCCACAACAACCCCACCCGCGCCGAGCAGGCCTACCGCGCCGCGCTGCAGCTGCAGCCGCAGTGCCTGCCCGCGCTGCAGGGCCTGCGCCGCCTGCTGGCCCGCAGGGGTGACGCCGCCTCCGCCCGGCTGCTGCTGGAGAGCGAGGCCCGCGTCGTGAAGGATCCCCGCAGCGCCATCGAGGCCTTCGTCGCCGCGGCCCGGATCGCCGCGGGCCCGCTGCGGGACTCGGAGGGCGCCATCGCCCTGTACCGCCAGGCGCTGGAGAAGGATCCGCTGGACGCCCAGGCGACCGCGGGCCTGGAGGATCTGCTGGCCGCGCGCGGTGGCGCGGCGGACCTGGCCACGCTGCAGGAGCGTCGCGCCGAGGCCCGGCTGGCGCAGCAGGATCCCGCCTCGGCCGCGGCGGCCTTCTTCGGCGCGGCGAAGACGCACCTGTCCTCGCTGGGCAACCGCGCCCGCGCCCTGGAGCTGCTCGAGCGCGCCCTGTCCCTCCAGCCGGCCCTCCCGGAGGCCCTGGAGCTGCGCGGCCAGCTGCTGCTGGAGGAGCACCGGTACGCCGACGCCGCCGCGATGCTCGCCCAGCGCATCCCGCTCGGGGGCGAGCCGGCCCACGTGGCGAAGCTGCACCTGACGCTGGGCGCGCTGTACCAGGATCAGCTCTCCGAGCCGAGCCGCGCCGCCATCCACCTGCACGCCGCGCGCGAGGGCCTGCCGCGCAACACCGAGGTGCTGGAGCGCATGGCCGCCCTCTTCCAGCAGGTGCGCAACTGGCAGGGCGCCCTGGACTGCCTGCGCCGGCTGCTGGAGATGGACCTGCCCGTGGCCGAGCGCGCGCGCCACACCGTGACGCTGGCGCAGATCCACGAGCAGGGGCTGGGAGACGGCGCCTCCGCCTCCACGCTCTACCGCCAGGCGCTGGAGCTCACCCCGGGCGACGGCACGCTGGTGGACCGGCTGGTGGTGCTCTACGAGCGCGCCGGCAACCTGCTGGAGCTCTCGCAGATGCTCGAGGCCCAGGCCGCCCAGGCCCAGGCCACCGGGGACACGAAGCGCGCGGCCTCGCTGCGGCTCAAGGTGGCGGACCTGTACGCCGGCCCGCTGGAGGAGCCCACCCGCGCCATCACCTTGTACCGGCACATCGTCGACGCGGATCCGGCCAACGTCCCGGCCCGCTCGGCCCTGGCCACCCTGTACATGCGGGACGCGGCGGCCTCGCAGCTCGCCATCGAGGAGAACCGGCAGCTGCTGAAGCTGGAGCCCACCCGCGTGGAGAGCCTGCACGCGCTCTTCCGCCTGTGGGAGGGCACCCGGCAGACGGACAAGGCCTTCTGCGCCGCGGCCGTGCTGCACTTCCTGCGCTCGGCCAACGAGGCGGAGGCCACCTTCTACTCGGAGATGCGCAGCCGCCTGCCCACCGAGACGCAGGAGCGTCTGAGCGTGGCGGACGTGGACGCGGGGCTCATGCACCCCTCGGCCCGCGGGCCGCTGCTCGAGGTCATGCGCGCTGTGGGAGATCAGCTCAGCAAGCTGCACCCGGCCCAGTTCGAGCTGCTCGGGGTGGACCGCAAGACGGACAAGCTCAAGCCGGACCACGCCGTCTTCAAGGCGGTGCGCACCGTGGCGCAGGTGTTCGGCGTGGAGGAGTTCGAGGTGTACCAGGCCCGCCGCGGCCTCATCGGCCTGGAGACGACCGAGCCGCTGAGCATGTGCGTGGGCCAGGACGTGGTGCGCCGCTTCAACGCCCGCGAGCAGAAGTTCCTCTTCGGCCGCGCGGTGCTGGGCCTGCTCAACAAGACGGCGGTGCTCTCCAAGCTGTCGCGCGGCGAGACGCAGGACCTGTTCGGCAACTCCGTCCGCATCTTCGCCCCGCTGTTCACCGCGCTGGGCCGCAACAACGAGGAGCTGGTGCGGCAGTACCGCCGGGCCTACTCGCGCAAGGCGCTCAAGGCGCTGGAGCCGGCCGCCCTGGAGCTGGGCCCCCAGTCCCGGGTGGAGCTGGAGCCCGTGCTGGAGGGCATGGCGTTCTCCGCGGACCGCGCGGGCGTGCTGATGTGCGGCGACGTGTCGGTGGGCCTCACCATGGTGCTGCGCGAGGACCCCCACTTCGCCACCGCCCGCCTGGACAACGCCGAGCCCCTGCTGCAGGCCCTGCGCGAGCGCGCCGACCTGCAGCAGATCCTCACCTACGTGCTGTCCGACGACTTCCTGCGCCTGCGCCAGCGCGTCGCCCTGGCGCTGCCGTGAGCTGAAACCGACCCGAGATGAGGGGCACCCCCCTCCCGCCCCTCACCTCGGATCGACCTGCAACCCCTCCGGCGCGCGCTTCGGCGGCAACACCCGCTGGAGGGCGAGCAGCGCCTCGCTGTCCAGCGCCACTCCCGCGAAGACGGTGGGCGTCCACGCCCCCTGCCAGAACGCGGCCTGCGTCGGCGGCCCCTGGCGCCAGGCATCCTCCTTGCGGAAGTTGGCCCCGGCGTTGAGGTACAGCACCCACACCTTCAGCGTCAGCCCGGCGTAGACGTTGGCCGGAAAGCCATTGCCCCCCAATCCCGCCATGACGCCCAGGCTGAACGTCTGGTGGCGATCCCGGCTGTTGAAGTCCACGGGCAGGAACGCGACCGCGCCCAACACGTCCACCCGGGGCGCCTCCGTGCCCACCAGGCCCGGAGAGGCCCCACCGCCCCCCGGCCCGAGCTGGACGTCCTCGAGCCGCCGCAACCCCACGCCGCCTCCCACCATGAAGCGGAGGAGCTTCCGCTCGTTCCCGAGCTCCTCCAGCGCGTCCGCATGCTCCGCGGCCATGGACAACAGCTGCTCCTGCCGCGACACCGCCTCCCTCAGCTCCCTGTTCTTGTCATCCACCGCACGGACGAGCTTCGCCCGCTGCTCTTTCAGTTGCGTGGAAGTCTTTTCATCCGGTCTGATCTTCTCCAGTTGCGCATCCAGGGCCTCGCGCTCCTGGAGCAGGCGCGCGATCCGGCTGCTGTGTGAGGCGATCTGGTTGCGCAGATCGGTGACGACGAGCTCCGGGTGGACGATGACCGGAGGCGGAGCGGGAGCTGGCGCCGGAGCCACGGGCGCCGCGGGTGCGGCGGACACGGCCACGGGCTTGTTCTGCGCCAGGGCCGGCGCCGCCCAGAGGCAGAGCGCCCCCAGGACGCGGTGAATGGATTTCCACGATACGTGTTTTCCTCCATGTGTCGCGGCCATCGTCTCCCCCCTGAAACGTGAGCACCCGGCTCGGGCCGGAAAGGAGCGGGTCCTGCCCCCGCGCCTTCACCCGCACTGTGCACCAGGGGCGTGATTGGCGCGTGATGTGAGGCCTTGAAGCGGTGCTCCGAGGCGTGACTCCAGCGTGACAGCGGTGTGTCTCCGCGAGTGCACGGGGCTCAAACCATCCTTGCGGCCTGGCTCACGGAGCGTGAAGAATCCCAGCTTCTCTGGAGGGGGGTGTATGCCATCGGTTGCCACGCATATCGAGGTGCTTGGCCGTGCCCGGGTGAACTCGCCCCTGCATGGCGCGAGACACATGGAGCGCAAGGCGGCGGCGCTGGTGACGTACCTCGCCATCGAGGGCCCCACCGAGCGCAGCCGGCTCGCCAGCCTCCTGTGGCCGGATGCGCCCGACAGGAGCGCTCGCGTCAACCTGCGCCAGCTCCTGCGCAGGCTGCGGCTCACCCTGGGTGAAGACAGCCTCGCGGGAGATGATCCCGTCTGGCTTTGTGAGGGCATCCTCGTGGACGCCCGCGAGTACTCCAAGCTCCCCCCCTTCCAGGGCGAGCTGCTCGCCGGCTTCTCCTACGAAGACTGTGGAGAGCTGGAGGAGTGGCTCCGGATCCAACGGACCCGGTTCCACTCCCTGCAATGCCGTGCCGCCGAGGCCGAGGCCCTCCGCCTGGAGCAGGCCGGCCAGCTCGAGGCCGCGCTCGAGACGGTGCGGCGTCTGCTCCAGCTGCAGCCCACCTCCGAGCAGGCCTGGCAGACGGCGATCCGCCTCCACCTGCGGCTCGGGGATCGCTCCTCCGCCCTCCTGGCCTACCGCGACTGCCGGGAACAGCTCCACCGCGAGCTCGGCATCGATCCCTCCCCGGAGACCCGGGCGCTCGTCCAGGAGTTCGAGCGGCCCGCGGAGCAGGAGCGCCCCAGGCTCCGTGCGCCCGAGGAGCTCCCGCTCGCGATGCTCTCCCCTCTGGAGCTGGTCGGCCGCGACAACGAGTGGGCCGTCCTGGAAGAAGCCTGGGCCGCGGGCCGCCCCGTCTACGTGCTCGGCGAGGCGGGCATCGGCAAGACGCGGCTGGTCTCCGAGTTCTGCAGTGCCCAGGGCTCCTGGCTGCTCGTCGCCGCCCGGCCCGCGGATCCGTCCACGTCCTACGCCACGAGCGCCCGGGTGTCCCGCGCCGTGCTGGGGCTCGAGCCGGAACGGCCCCTGGAGCCCTGGGTGCGGCGGGAGATCGCCCGGCTCGTCCCGGAGCTGGAGCCCAGCGCACCGCCCCTGCCCTCCACCCCCGAGGAGAAAGCCCGGCTCGCCGAGGCGCTCGCCCGGTTGATCCGCACCCGCTGCGGGGAGATGTCGGCGCTGGTGCTCGACGACGCGCACCGCGCGGACGCGGCCAGCCTGGAGTTGCACCTGCGCGTGCAGGATCTGCTGCTGGAGCCGGAGCCCGGAGGTGAGGCACTTCGCCTGCTCACCTGCTTCCGCACGGGCGAGCTGGCCCCCGCGTTCGAGGAGCGGCTGCGCGAGCACCGGGAGGCGGGACTCGCGGCGTGGCTCCCGCTGGAGCCGCTGATGCTGTCGGCCGCGGGCGAGCTGCTCGCGCAGATGGGGGTGCCCCGGCTGGAGGCGATCGTTCCGCAGCTGGCGAGGTACACGGGCTGCAATCCGCTCTTCCTGATCGAAACGGTGCGGAGCCTGGTGGCGGCGGGCTTCGATGGAACCTTTCCCGCGGCACCGCCGCCGTCCGACCGCGTGACATGGATTGTCGAGCAGCGGCTCAAGCGGCTGTCCCCGGATGCGCTCCGGCTGGCACGCACCGTGGCGCTCGCGGGAGCGGACTTCAGCCTGGAGCTGGCCACGTGCGTGCTGGGGTTGCACGCCGATCAGCTCGCCGCGCCCTGGAAGGAGTTGGAGGAGGCGAAGGTGCTGCGCGGCGCCACCTTCACCCAGGGCGTGCTGCGCCGGGCTGTCATCGAGACGCTCCCCCAACCGGTGCGCGAGGCCGTCCTGCGGCGCATCTCCGCCTGTCTGCAACCCATGAAATGAGGGAAGGCCGCACCGCCCCCCCTGGTGACATGTGAGGTGCACAGGGTCTCTGGCATCGCCGTCCCCATCGAGCCCCCCTTCCGGGGCAGAGGAGCAAACGCCATGGGCCTTTCGAACGGCGAATGCCTCACGGGTCTGGCGAGGCGGCGGGAATCCACCCCGCCGCCACCGCGTCAGCTCACAGCACCTGGATGGTGAAGTTGGTGGAGGTCTGGCCGAACCAGGCCACGTTCTCCTTCAGCATGCGCCACTGGAAGTTGTAGACGCCCGGGGTGCTCGGCGCGCGCAGGTTCATGGTGATGTACGCCCACTGGCCCGTGTAGATGGTGCCCGGGAGCGCCACGCGGTGGGTGCCCCACGTGGAGTTGTCCTGCGGGTTCTGCGAGCCCAGCTTGTAGCCGGCCGCGATGCTCCAGGCCGTCGTGCCGGTGTTCTCGAAGATGGCCGTCACCGTGAACGTCTGGCCACGGGTGACCGACGTGGGCCGGTTCTGGAAGTCGATGAACTTCGCGTTGTCGTACGGCTTGTACAGATAGGCGAGGTTGCGCACGTCATACGCGACGAGTCCCGGGTGCAGGCTCTTGGGCGGCGCCACGGTGACGCCCGGCTTGAAGGCCGCGCGGCCGGCGAACTCGCCCTCCGAGTAGTGCATGATGGACTGCGTGTTGTACGGCTCGTTGGGCACCACGGGCTGATCGCACTGCGCCGCGATGTTCCCGTCGCTGGGCGCGTAGATGTAGAGGTAGGTGGCCTGCTCGCAGCGCTGGTGCTCGTGCCACAGGCCGATGGTGTGACCCAGCTCGTGCACACCCACCTGCCACAGGCTGTTCTGGAACCACAGGCGCTGCGCGTAGCCCTTGTAGCCCACCTCCGCGCGATCCGAGCCATACGTCAGCACCACGTACTTGCCGCCGTTGGTGCCCGCGACCAGGCGCACGCCCGTCTCGCCCGAGCGGCTGTTGAGATAGTCGATGGCCTGCTGGAGCACGCCGCGGGTGCCCGAGGGCATGCCGGCGTCCCACTGGTAATAGACGACGCCGCCCGGCCACATGCCGCCGTTGATGTACATGACCTGCGAGGAGACGTCCCCCGCCTGCGCGGAGACTCCGCCGCTCATGCGCCGCAGGGCCTCCTCGCGCGTGGTGGCGATGTCCTCGGCGCGGCCGAAGACCATGTCTCCCTGGACCGCGTAGCCGTCCTCCACGGTGTAGCGAACCTCCACGGTCTTGCCGTGGGCGGCGGGCACGTAGCCGACGCGCACCTCGCTGGACGCGGCCTTCGGCTGCTCGGTGTCCTCCGGCTGGCACGCCGTGGCGGTCAGCAACAGGGTGGAGGTCAGGAGGAACTTCGACAGCGACTTCAGCTGCTTCCAGAACGGAACGGAGGTCATGGGAAGAGTGCTCGGTGGCAAAGGGCTTTGGGTCGAAACGAGTGGGACCTGCAAATCGGGCATCCCATCGCCATGACGTTTGACCGGGAATTTCGTCCCATTTCCTCCAGCGGTGGGGAGTGGCGCCTTCAGCGCCACGCGTTGGCACTGAATTCGCAGATAGCCGCGGCCCACCTCCGAGCAGGCCTGGCAGACGGCGATCCGCCTCCACCTGCGGCTCGGCGACCGCTCCTCCGCCCTCCTCGCCTACCGAGACTGCTGGGAGCAGTTCCACCGGGACCTCGGCATCGCACCCTCTCCGGAGACCCGCGCGCTCGTTCAGGAGCTCGAACGGCCCGCCGAGCAGGACCGTGCTCATCCTCGACGACTTCGGTCTGGAGCCCTTGGGCGCCAGCGAGCGCAAGGAGTTGCTGGAGGGGCGCTATGGCGCCGGCGCCACCGTGGTGACCAGCCAGCTCGACCCGAAGGACTGGCACGCGGTGATTGGCAACACCACCCTGGCCAATGCCATCCTCGACCGGCTGGTGCACAACGCCCATCGGCTTGAGGCTCACGGGCGACCCGGTGCGTAGCCCGGGAGGGAACTTGACCCGGGCCAAGAAGGGGGTGAAGTGAACCCCGGCCAGTGTCGCTGACGCTCCGACTGTTCCGCTTGCTCCGAAACGAGCGTTCCACTTCGTCCGGAACGAGTGTTCCACATCACCGGAATACGCAAATCGACGGGGTTCAGCATCCAGACCGGGCGGTTCGCCTGGAGAGGCACACAGATGTCCAGGCATGCATTCGGTACTCGTCCCGTGGACACACAACGGCCCTTGCGCGTGGGGGCGCTGGCCCTGGCGGCGGTGATGCTGGTGACAGCGTGCGCCACGGGAGCCCCCTCCGGCGGAGGAGTGACGGCGTACCGTTACAGCCCGCCCACACCCGAGGGCTCCTCCGAGGCGTGGACGCTGGAGGAGGAAACCGACGAAGAGGACACAGGCGACGGCGAAGCCATCTTCTCCAATCTGCCCACGGACTTTCAGCCGGTGCGGGTCAGTGACTCCGAGCTCAACGCCGCTCTGACAACGTTTTGGCTCCAAGTCCCGCTGCGGGTGTCCGCCCCATGTCCCCCGTTGTACGTCGGCCGGAAGCTGGCGCTAGCCTCCGCGCCTTTGAGTGGCGAGGCGTGGCAATCAGACCTTGCGCAATCCTATGAGCGATTTTGCGAGCGGCGTGGCACTCCTGGCGACTGTCTAAGTTTGCTTGATGATGGGCCCCGCCTTCAAGCCAACGACAAGCGCAGCATTGCCCTTGCCCTGGCGGTGGGGCCTGCCCTGGAAGGAGTGGACGCGGAGGCGCGGGCCATGCTCAACCCCATGCGGGTGCTGGCTACTCTCAGCTTCACCATTACAGCACACATGGCGCTTTTGCTTGCACCGGAGCCAGTGACAAAGGGCATAGCCCTCGCGTTCTCCGTGCTCATGTGGGGCTATCTCGGATGGGAGTTCTTCGATCTGCTGCGGGCTTATGCACAGCTTTACGAGGATGCGCCGCGAGCCTCTACCTTTGCGGAACTGCGGGAGGTGGGAGACAGGTTCGGAAGAGTCATCGGCCCCAATAGCGTTCGAATTCTCGTCATGGTAGCGACGGCGGCGGTAGGTGAAACGGCGGTACTCATGTCGAAAGGGCCGAATCTGCCGGGCTTCGGGCAAGCCTCGCGCACGGTCGAGACAAACACCGGGCTCCGCCTGATGGATGCGGCAGCCGGGGCCGAGCGAGTCATTGTTTCCGTGAACGAGGGTACGATTCGTATTGTCTTACCAGTCAACGCGGTGTCAATGACTGCACGTAACGGGGGCGGCGAGCGCTCCGCGCTCAAGGCCATTGAATCCCCAAAGAGCGGCAGACTTCTCCCTGATGGTCATCGTGCCTTCCGTTCATTCAGAGCCTTCAAACGTCAGATGAGCAAGGCTGGGGAGGGCCAGGAGTGGCATCATCTTGTCGAGAAGCACAAGTTCAACATCAAACGCTTCGGTGCCGAGGCCATTCACAACACCGAGAACGTAATTCCATTGGATAAGGATCTGCACACGAGAGTGAGTGCGTTCTATTCCGCGAAGAACCCCTACATCACCAGCTCGAACAACTTGACGGTACGAGAGTGGATCAGAACGCAAAATTACGAGGCGCAGCGCTCGTTTGGATTGCTTGTCCTCAAGAAGCTCAGGAGCGGGGAATGGTGAGGAAACTAGAGAGGATCGTGGAGGAATTTGCGGAGAACGTGGCCGCACAAACAGATGCGATAATGAGAGGGGATGCCAAGACCGGCAACAAACACGCTAATCGTTACATCGCTGCGCTCGAAAAATTGCGGTCGGAGGGCGATGCCGGACGTGACGCCCTGTCCTTGCTACTAAAGCATCCGCGCCCGGATGTGCGCGTCGGTGCTGCTGCGTTCTTACTGCGTTACCGGACAGCAGAGGCAAAAGCAGTGCTCGAGGCAGCCGCTAGTGGGGGCGGAGTTGCGGCTATCAATGCGACCATGGTCCTGAAACATTGGGAGGAAGGAACATGGAACCTGGATCCTGAGTAGGACGCCGCGCGAACCTCGGGCCGGTGGGAGGCCGAGCCTCCTCCCAACGAGGAGGCAGAGGGCCTTCATCGTCACCAGCGCGCTGCTGACGTTGAAGTGACGCCAGACACTAAGCTGGATGTAGATGGACGCCCGGGGGAAGTACTTGAGGTGGCCCGTGTGGTCGTAGTGCACGTGGCTGAGGATGACCGAGCGGATGTCCTCCGGGCCCACGCCCAGGCGCTCCAGCTGGGGCAGCAGCTCGTGCTCGGGGAGGATGATCGGCGGCGCCACCCATCCGGGGCCCTGGAAGCGCTGGCGCCCCACTGGATCCTTCAGCCGCGCCGGATCCGTCCCCGTGTCGAAGAGCACCCAGCCGTGCGCCGTGTCCAACAGATACGCGCACACCGGCTCGCACAGGATGACGGTGGGATCCGCGCCCCGCAGAGACACGGACCGGGGGAGGACCTCATAACCACAGCGGAGGATGAACAGCCGGCGCACGTCGCTCATGCGCCCCGAGTCTCACCCGGACGGCGGCTCGAGTGCATCCGGCGCGTCGTCCGGAGGCGCCATCTCGTGTGCCACCAGCGCATAGGGGAAATCGAAGCTCCTCTCTTCATCCTCGGTAACCGGGGGGGTCAGAACCCGAGGAACTCGGTGTGGCAGCTCGTGACCCTCGAGAACCGCGACGTCTCTGGGCGATGCGCCGCAGCAGTGCCTCCCCCTGGGAACGAGGCGGCTGGCGGGCGAGGAACGCGGGCACCCTGGGCGGACTACCTGAACCGTACCGACGCGTCCCAGGGTGTCAACGCAGCGGCCACCGGCACCGGCACCGCGTGGACCCTGACCATGGTTCCCTGAGCCGGCGCGTGAGTCCAGGTGCTCCAGACTGGGAGAAGCCTTCCAGCAAGGCGCACCGAGGCTCGTCAGAACTCGATGACGATGCTGACCCGGCCGGGCAGGTCCTGCTTCTGCTCGGGCTTCAGCCGGTAGCCCGGGCTGGAGAGGACGCCCTGGACGCAGTCGCGTTGCTTCCCGCTCAGTTCGCCGCCCGTTCCCACGAGCTCGAGCGCATGGTCGGAGACGGAGCCGCTCGCGGCGTTCACCGCGGCCGTCCAGCGCAGGGCCCCGGGACGCTCGGTCCCACTGAAGCACTGCGCCAGACGCGGGCTGCGCGCCGCGACCTGAAGGCGGAAGTCGTCCAGCCAGCCCGGCGAGGTCTGCGCCTCGTTCTGGTAGCGCCCTCGCCGCTGGCGCTCCATGCGCTCGCTGGATGCCTTCGGCTTGCTCGCGGGCGGCACGGGCTTCTTCGGCGTCACCTCCGCCGGCACGGGCTTCACCTCCGGCTCCGGAGGCGGTACGGGCGGCGGCGGCGCGCACTCACAGCGCACCAGCATCGCCAGGAGCAGCAGCGCGGCGATCGTCACCGCTCGGCGAATACGCCTCCGCCTCTTCTCGCGTTGGACGACGGGGAGCTGCTCCACCCGCTCGCGTGCCGCCCGCTTCATGAGCGCCACCGAGCGGCTCAGCTCCTTCTTGCGCTGGCGCAGCTCGCGCCGAAGCTCCCTGGGGGTCATTCGGAGAGCCTCCACCCGAAAACGAGTGCGCCCTTCGCGTCCCGCCACTCCACCGGCTCGAGCACGATCGGCGTGAAGACGGACGGCGCCTCGGGCTCGGGCGGCCGGAAGGGCCATGGCAGCGGATCGGCCGGCGCCAGGCGGATGCTCCCGGCGAAGGTCGAGCGCGTGGGCGACAGCGCCCGCGCGTTCCCACTCACCGAGTCATCGAGGTGGCTCAGGCCATCGAGGATCGACTGGGTCCGCTCCATGAGCTCGCCGGCCGTCCGGCTCTGCGACTTCGCCGTCGTGGATTCGGCGCTCAGGGGCCGGAGCAGTTCGAGCACGCGCTCGAGCGTCGGAACGTTGGCCCGGCGCACGTCCGCATCTTCCACTTCGATGTTCTCAAGGAGCTGGCGCAGGAACCTCAGCACCGACGAGGGCTCCTCGCGGAGCGCATCGCGCAACCGCGCCGCCATCTCTCCCGGCTTGCCCTGCGACAGCGGCCGGAGCCGCTCGACCGTCGCGTCGAAGGAGCCACCGCGCCGGGCACTCCGGTCAATCCGCTCGAAGGAGCGAGCGTCCGCACGCAGCGCCGCGCGCCAGACCAGATCCTCGATGACCTGGTTGTACTCCTGCCGAGGAACCAGCGCCTTCAGCGTGGCGACGACCTCGTCGTTGGTCTCGTAACGGGAGAGCACGTACGACAGCCACCGCCGTGCGAGCCCCAGGGTGACGGCCGCCTCGCGCGAGGTCTCGGCCTGCTGCATGGCGTACGCGAAGGAGCGCAGGGACTCCTGCAGCGATCCCTCCTCCAGGAAGCCCACGCCCCGGTGCAGCGCGATGACGGCCCGCTCGCGGAACCCGGTGCTCTCATCGAGCTCGAGGAGGCTCTTGCCTCGTTCGCCCGAGGTCAGCGCACCGCGCGGCTCCGCCGACTCGCTCGCTCCCACGAAGCCGATCCAGGCCTCGAGCTCCTTCCCGTCCTTGCGGCGGATCAGCTCGTCGATGATCTCGAGCATGAGCTTCTGGAGCGCGGCTGGCTCCTTCGACAGCGGTTGCGCCCGGGCGAACAGGAACAGCCGCCGCTCCCGGCTCAGCGCCAGCCACTCCCCCGAGGTCCAGGTGAGGCTTCGGCGAAGGAACGCCGCCTGCGGCGAGTCCTCGGGAAAGGTCTCCAGCTTGCTCCGGAGCTCCGCCGCACCCGCCGCGGAGACACCGGCCACCCGGGCCTGCTGCGAGAGGTTCCGGGCGCTCTGACGCGCCTTGCGCGCCTCCAGGTCCGAGAGCAGCAGGTTGAGGTCGAAGATGCGCGCCTCCACCACCGACAGGTTCCGGACCTTCTCCCGCACCAGGGTGGCGCGAGACCTCGCCAGCAGATCCCGCAGGAGCCAGCCCGCGTTCAGTCGATCCTCGAGATCGAGGAACGGGGTCCATCCGAACCGAAGCGCCGTGAGGGCCGGCAGCAGGCAGTCGGTCCGGAAGAAGGTCACGGAACGCAGCTCCTCCGCCGAGAGCACGTCCCGCAGCGAGATGAGCCGCTGCTGGCGCCCGACCTCGAAGACGTCCCACGGCGCGGGCATCGAGGGCGGCGAGCCTCCGCCGAGCCCCTGGACGATCGTGTTGTGCAGCCCCAGCGGCCAGAGGCCCGCGCCCCCTCGATCGTCCTCCTCGAACCCGTCCTGGCACATCCCGAGGCTCCCGAGCGCCGCCCACACCACGGAGCGGAATTCAGGATCCTCTCGCGTGCGCTCGCCCTGCTGGAGAAGGCTGTTGCGAAGCAGCCACAGCTTGAGCACGTCCTCCGGACGATGGTCCCGGAGCGCGAGGCGCGCGTTGTAGAAGACCACGGTCTGCCTGGACGCCGTCTCCTCCGCGGCCGCGGCGCTCGACAACAGGCCAGCGATGATGACGGCGGCCCAGCGCATCAGAGTGTCCAGCCCACGGCGAGCGAGAGCTCCCACCAGAACCCCAGGCCCGTTCCGGTGACGAATCCCAACAGCGGCACGGCCATCATCGCCCGCGGCGACAGGAAACCGCCGGACCCGAAGTACACGTCCACGGAGAGCCCCGTGAGGAGGCCGTACCGGGCGGGGTCGATCTGCATGCCGCCCGGCCGCGAGGCCTCGAGCTGACCCAGCTCGTGGTCGGTGAGGCGCGGCGCGAGGAGCGAGGTGGCGACATCCTGGAACTTCATGCCGCCCATCGCCCCCGGGTAGAAGAGGTAGCGGAGGCCCGCGTTGGCCGAGAACACCAGCTCGGTCGCGGGGAAGAAGCCAGGCAGCGCGGTCACCACGCCCTCCGCCAGCGGGTACCCGACGTTGACGTCGAGCTCGATGCGGCTGGGGCGGCCGTATTGGCGGTACGGCGTGAGCGCCAGCTTGTCGGTGCTGTCGGTTCCCCAGGTGAACGCGCGGGAGAGGGCCACCTCCCCCATGAACTTCCCGAACGGCCTGCGCGCCATGAGGCCAAAGCGGGTGCTGCCGAAGTTGTTCCGCTCGAGGAGCTCGCTGCCGATCAGCCCGAGCCCCAGGGTGGACTTCCGCCAGTCGAAACGCACCGACTTCGAGGCCGCGCCGATCATCCGCTCGGTGAGCGTGTCGAGCGGCGCGCGGAAGCCCTCCAGCGTGTCGTCGGCCTTCTCGGGGCCCGCGGGGGGCGTTTCCGAGGACGTTTCCGGAGCCTGCGCTTCCGGGGGCTGCGCTTCCTCGGCCAGTACGGCGCGCGGCGACAACAGGAGGACGAAGAGGACGAGAAGGCTACGGATCATTCGGGAAGCCTCCGTCACCCGGCCGCGGGAACATCGGGCGATAGCACTGCATGCGGTAGGCGTCCCGGAACAGCGCATGGACGTTGTAGGTGACGCTCGTATCGAACGTCGGGTGATCGCAGAAGCGCGTGCACTGCGCCAGGATGTTGCCCACGGGGAACTCGCCCGTCGTCCACAACTGGCTTGCCCAGGTCTCCTCGTTGGAACTGCCGATTCCGAACGGCACGCTGAAACCGTAGGCCGTCACGGCCCCGGCGAGAGAGCTCTCGTAGCTCGCCTTCAACAGGAACGGGAAGTCCCAGAACAGCCCGAGCGCATACGCGGGCTGCGGGGCCGACTGGTGCAGCTCGGGAAGCTGCTCGAGCGCTGCCGGAGGCGTGCTCGGGGTGCGGAACACGATCTTCCGCTGGTCCGCGTCCGGGCAATAGGAGAACGCATCGCCCGGCTCCGCCGTGATGAGCTCGTTGTTGTAGAAGGTCGCGGTCCCGAAATCTCCCACCGGTACGTTCTCGGTGAGAGGCGTGTTCTCGGGAGCCCGGAACGACATCGAGGTCATCCTCCCCGCCTGGCTCTCCGAGTACTTCTCGATGAACCGGAGGTACTGCGCACGGGTCGTCAGGATGGGGATCTGATTGAAGCGGAACGGCCCGAGCTGGATGTCGGGGATCTCCGGCACCGCGGGGCAGGTGCTCGACGCCGCCGCGGGAACGTCGTCGAGATCATCGAACGAGAAGTTGGGGGGGCACCACAACACCAGCCGCCGGAGCTCCGGGCGCCCGACGGTGCGCGCCAGGCTGTCGTAGACGAAGGCACCGGTGACCCGTGGCGAGCTCTTGTCCCGCTCGAAGGGCAGAACCTTCTGGAGCGCCTCCTCGAGCACGGAGCCCAGCCGGCCCGTCGTGTCGTCGTGATGGAGCCCCAGCACGAGGACCATGTCCCGCCCCTGCATCCGCACTTCATCGATCCGCGTGCGGAGCCGGGCGGCGAGCTCGTCGGCGAACCCGCGAACGTTCCAGTCGTCGATGCAGAGTTCCGGAGCGTCCTCGAGGAAGAGGCGCTGCTCCTGCATCTTGTAATGCGGCGCGGAGATCGTCCTCCGGCACGGGCTCAACATGAACTTGATGGGAGTGTTCTCGGTGATGGGGCTGCGCAGCATCGGGAAGGCCGGGCGGACCTGCGGGTTCTTTCGCGCCAGCGCCACCGCCTCGAAGGTGCCCCGCTTTGCATCGATGACGGTCGCGCGCGCACAGACGACCGGGGACTCGGAGGCCGACAGCGGAAGCGTGCCCACGTCGAACACGGCCCGCTCGGTGGTCTCCACCGGTCCGAAGTCCAGTGGTGGCAGCGCTCCCGGACAGTCCGGAACCGAGCCGTAGCCGTATGGGTTCCCGCTGAAGTCCGCGGCGATGGCGCCGTGCCGCCGGCCGGAGATGGAGAAGTGGCGCCGCAGCCCGTACTTCTGCACCTCGTGGTTGCGCAGCGTGGGGAACTGGTGCCGGGCGCGCCATTGCACGTGCGTGTTGGTCTCGTCGAACACGCCGTACACCAGCAGGCTCCGGTTCGTGTGCGCGGGCCCCCTGCCGATGACGTTGAGGGCCACGCGCGCGTCCATCGTCATCTCGCCGGCACGGTGGTAGCGCAGCCGCAACTTCACCTCTCGCGGCGGCTCGCTCAGCGCCACGCTGGTGCTGCCGCACACGCTCTTGGGGCCGCAGTCGGCCGGAACGTGGGTGTGGACCGTGCTGAGCTGAGACAGCGGTGTCCAGGGCAGCTCGAAGTGATCGGTGCGGACCGTGAGCTCGAGCTGGCTGTCGGGCCCCAGCCCCTGCTCGGCGTTGGCCCGGTAGAAGACGAAGAGCGTGTCCTCCTCCTCGAACCAGGCCACGTCCGCGAGCGAGAAGCCCGCGTTGATGTCGACGATCGGCACCTTGTCGCAGGAGGCGATCGTGACGGCAGTGATCCCGATGAGCAGCAGGCGCGCGCGATCCATCCCGGTCCACCCCACCTAGGCGATGATCTCCGCGAAGGAGACCTTCCCTCGCGCGACCTGCTTCTTCACGGCGGAGATCAACTCGTTCTGGCCGCGCCGCGCGGCCCGGAGCTGCTCCTCGCGCGAGACGAACGACATGTTGGCGCGGATGGCGTTCTGCATCGCCGGTGCGAGCCGCGCGATGAAGCTCTCCTGCCACGCGGGCTGCTGCACCGAGGACCAGCCGGCCAGCCCCCGGACGTCGACGTCGAGCAGCATGTCCCTCTGGAGCTCGTCGGGCAGCTTGAGCAGCATGTCACCGTAGAGGATGTCCTGGTACCAGAGCGGCAGCGCCCCGCCGGAGCGCTCCAGCGTCCGCGCGAACAGCGCACCGCGCTCGGAGGACTCGATCAGCGGCAACAGCACCGAGAGCGCGCCCGCGGCGTCGAACGGGCGGCCCCGATCCAGGATGCCCTGAGCCGGAGGCGCCGGGGGAATCGGCTTCCCCGCGCGCGCGGCGTCGAGCACCTCGAACAGGTGGACCGTCTCCTCCTTCGAGATGCGGTTGGACGCGAGCAGCTCGTTGGCGATCCGCACCCGCAGCTCGGGTGGAAGGATCCGCGCCACGTCCTGCTGACAGTCGGTGGGCACGTGCCCGAACAGCAGCGCCCCATGACGGGGCGACAGGCTCTCGATCAGGTGCGCCACGCCGTTGGAGCCGAACTCCTCGCGCAGGCTGCGGTACACCTCGGCGTCGGCCTGGGCCATCAGCGTGGAGGAGATGGCGTGCTGGTTCAGCACGCGGAAGAACTCCGCGTCCGAGAGCAGCGCCTTCTCGTCCACCGTCTTCAAGTACCCGGCGAACTCCACCTTGCGCACGGCGAGCTCACCGTCCGAAGTGAAGGCCAGGGGCAGCCGATCTCCGAAGACGAAGATGGCCTTGGCCAACAGCTCGAACTCGCCGGCCTTCAGCCAGTCGCGCAGCAGCTCCACCACCACGCTCTCGTCCTTGGCCAGCTCGGCCTGGGCGATCCGGTCGTTCCACAGCCGCTGCTGGGCCGTGACGAACGCCGTCTCCACGTCCGCCTGGGAAGGCGCCGGGTCCACCTCGTCCGCGGTCGGCTCCTCGGCCTTCGGGGGCGTCCCGGCCTCCGGTGCCTTGTCGAGCGAACCCGCCGCGAGCTGCGCCGCCAGCGCCTTCTCCTCGAGCGTCTCGCGCCCGAGGCGGCGCAGGGCCCAGATGATGGTCAGCGCCGCCATCGTCAGCATGATCAGCGCGATCATCCACGAGAAGTGCGGAAGCAGGCTGACCCAGAGCTCCCGCAGCGCGACGTCGGCCTGCCACGTCACCGGCGCGGGCGGCTCTACCGGCGCCACCGGCTTCTCCTCGACCTCGGGGGCCGGAGGCTTCGGGGGCTCGGGCAGAGGCGGAGACTCACGCAGTCCCGGAGAGATCGGCTGGAGGATCTGCCGGCCGACCTTCACCTTGAGCCACCCCTTCGACAGCCGCTGCTCGAGGCGCCGGACCAGGGCCTGGACGTCCTGGGTGGAGACCGACTTCTCGTGGGTGAACTCGCACTGCGCCTGCGTCAGGTACTCCTGCGGCGGCACGCTGCCGGGGCCTTCGGTCTGGCCGAGCCCGGGCAGCGAGCTGGTGCGCGGCATGTCGACGGTGACGTGGTCGCGGTAGACACAGCCCTTGGAGAAGCAGCGCTCGGGGGCGCAGTCCTGGGCCAGCGCGAGATCGAACTGGCTCTCGAGCGTGCGCAGCTCCAGGAGCACGGGCGCGGGGACATGGCCCTGAGGCACCGGTGCCGGCGCTTCAGGGAGGCTGGTGCCGGCCGGGGGTTGGGTCTGGGCCTGCGCCACGGCGCTCAACGCGACCCAGGCGACGAGGACGGCGAAGCGGCTCATCAGTAGATCCTCACGACGACACGGCGATGCCGGGCCAGGCGCTCGTCTTCACTCAGGCCCTTCAGCAGTTGCTCGGGGAGCGGCTTCGTCTCGGCGTAGCCCTCGACGCGGATGCGCGAGCGGTTGATCCCCACCTCTTCCAGCCGCTGCCGCACCACGATGGCGCGCGCGCTGGAGAGCTCCCAGTTGCTCGCGAACAGTCCACCGCTCATGATCGGTGTCGAGTCGGTGTGCCCCTCGACCGCGAAGTTGTAGTTGGACGAGTACGGCGCGAGCTCCTTCAGCATCGACGCCACGGTCTCCTCGAACTCCGGCCGGATCTTCGCCTTCCCCGAGTCGAACACGAGCCCGGAGTTGAGCGACACCTCCAGCCCCGCCTCGGTCACCGTGGTGGTCACGAGGTTCTGCAGGTTCTTGGCGGCGATCTGCGCCTCGAGCTCCTGGCGGATGGACTCCAGGCTCGCCGGGCTCTGCTTGCCGGAGATGCTCTGGGCGATCTGCTGCATCTTCATCTTGCTGAGGTTCGCCGCGGTCAGCAGCACCACGAAGAACAGCAGCAGGTTGGTGATCAGATCGGCATAGCTGAGGAGCCAGCTCTCCTCATGCGCCGCTTTGCGTCTTTGCATGGCTCACCTTCACCGCTCGCCGCGGGAGACGATCTCGTTGACGCTCTTCTCGCACCGCTCGAGCAACCCCAGGCGGTCATCGAGCAGCCCGTTGAGGAAGGTCCCGATCGGCCCGGCCACACCGGCGCCGAACGCCACGCCGTACAGGGTCGCGAGCAGGGCCAGCGACATCGCCGCGCCGATGTTGAGGTTCTCCGAGCTCATGTTGCGGAAGAGCTGGATCATGCCGGTGATGGTGCCCACCATGCCGAACGCCGGCCCCAGCTTGGCGAGCATCTCCCAGTTGTGGATCGCCGGCTGCCACCGGCTGATCTCCTCGTGCCGCAGCTCGGTGAACGTCTTGCTGCTGGAGGCCTCGTTCGCCCGGTTGAGGATCAACTCCAGCATCTGCTTCACCGCGGGGAAGCGGCTGTTCGCGGCCAGATCGACCGCCTGGCTGCGCTTGCCGTCACGCCACAGCGCGGACAACTGCTCGCGCTCGGCCTCCATGGCCCGGGTGGTCCGGCTGAACAGCGCCAGGCCGGGGATCAGCTCACGCAGGCACAGGACGGTGCGCCACACGGTGGTGTGGCTGGAGCTCACCAGCACCGCCGAACACGACCCGACCAACACCATCACCATGGCGTGGGCGTCGAACGCGGAGATGACCGCGTTGCTGCGATCCTTGAACCCGTACCAGATGATGAAGCCCAACAACACGAAACCGATGATCTGCACGAGGTGCTTCTCCTGTTACTGCTGGCGCTGGAGCTCTTCGAGCTTCTTGCGGACGCCCGGCTCACTCTCGATGGCTTCGACCTGCTCGTAGATTTCGATGGCCTTCTCGCGCTCCCCCATCATCAGGAGCAGCGAGCCCTTGGCCCGAAGGAACTCGGGGTGCGACTTGTAGCGTGCCAACACGGTCTCACACCACTCCAAGGCCAGGTGGTAGTTGCCCTCGCGGGTGGCCTGCTCCATCAAGGTGCGCGCACGGGTGATGCTCACCTCCGCCGCCGCTTCGTCGATGCGCAGACCGCGCGCCCGGTAGGCCTCGATGAGCGATTTGTCCGCCGCGGAGGGCGGCGGTGGCACCACCCGGCTTGCGGGGAGCGTCTTCACGTCGCCGTTGCCCGCGCCGTGCTCGATGACGATGCGCTGACCCGTGGCCAGCATGGGCACGTCCACCTCGGTCATCAGGTTGCCGTCGTTCCAGCGGACCTTCATCACCGTGGTCGAGCCGAAGCCGAAGGGCCGCACCAGCGTCCCCTCCTCCTTGAGCGCCTCGGGCTTCTTCGGCGGCGGCTCGACCAGGTAATGGGTGTAGTTCCGCGTCGCGCAAGCGGAGGCCAGGAGCGGCAGCAGGAGGAGCAGGAATCGGTTCATGGCAGGAAGGGCAGCGCGGTGATGTTCATGAGGGAGATCCCGATGCCGACTCTCCCGTTGGTGGACGCGGTGAAGGTGACGCCGTAGTTCGAGCTGGCGATCGGCACGCGCAACACGAAGACGGCGGTCAGCAGCGGATCGAGGACCTGGGTGGGCTGGCCGCTGATGCCGCTGGCGATGGCCGTGGGCACGCTCAGCAGGACCTTCCCGCCGACCATGAGGTTCATCGCGTTGGGGATGACGCGGTAGTAGGAGCCGCCCACGCCCACCAGCGGATCGAAGATGGAGAGGGTCAAGCCGGCGAGGTTCGCGTTGGTGTCGCCCCACTGCTCCGCCCAATCCAGGGAGACGTGCTGGCCGGGGTACATCGTCACGTCGAGGAACGTGTGGGTGAGGCTGTCTCCCCGCGCGCGCCGCTCCAGCTCCTCGGTGAGGGTGAAGTTGCGGCGGGTGCGGGTCAGCTCGGTGAGCCTCGGGTCGAAGTTCTGCACGAACACGATGCGGCTGTTGTGCAGATCGATGATGCGCAACGAAACGCCCTCGGGCGTCTCGTCGAGCCAGATCGCCGCCCGGGCCGGCGGAGCCGTTCCCCGTGCGTTCTCGTCCAGCCGGATGATCTCCTCGGCGCCCAGCGTGGTCGTGAACTGCTCGAGCCGGCCCTCCTCCACGTACAGGCGCGACGTCATGCACGCCTCGCAGGAGCGGAGCGCGGCGGAGCCGAACACGCGAACCAGGGCCTGCAACGCGGCGGCCGGGTACCAGGCCCTCGACTCCTCGAAAGCCGGCGAGACACTCACCACGATGGCGGGGGTCACGTCCTTCAACGCGCTCCCGCCCTCCCCCAGGCGCAGGGTGAGGGTCTCCTCCACGCGGGCGAGCGCCTCGCGCGAGGTGTCACGCTGGGCGAGGGCCACGGCCGGCAGCAACACGGCGAGCAGTGCGAGTGGCTTCAGAAGCAAAACGTCACCTCCGCGCCCACCGTGTGGAACTTCAGGATGCCGAGCAGGTTCAGGTGGGTACCGATGGAGGGCGCGGTGTCGAGCGCTGGCGCGGACTCGAGGAACACCGAGGCCGCGATGCGGTTCCCGACGCGCAGCTCGAGCCCGATCGGAAACGCGGCGAAGGTGGCGTGGGGCTCGATGAGCAGCGACGGGATGTCGGAGAGGACATCCTCCAGGTTCAGCACCTCGCTCCGGAACACCCGCGCCCCCTGCCCGTGGATGGAGATCACGGAGCCGCCCAGGAAGAGGTAGAGATCCGGCTGGGTGAGCGAGGCGACCGAGCCGGTGAGCAGGCGGGAGATACGCGCCTGCCCCATGAAGCCCGTGTGCAGTTGGGGCATCCAGGTAACACCCAACGAGAAGGTACCGGTCCAGGCTCGCGCCTGGGTGAGCGCCACCTCGGCCCCGGCCTGGAGCCAGATGAAGGGCATCGCCGCGATGGGGCCCGCGCTGGGGGGCGAGGCGTAGCTCCGCACCGCGAAGCGCAACGGCACGGTGAACACGCCGCGGCCCTGCAGGGCATCGAGGTACTCCTTCCGCGCCTCGGCCGCGCTCTTGAGCTGGTCCCCCGAGCGCAGCAGCGCCGCCGACGACGTGGAGGTCGTGAGGGTCCGCGCGTGGATGATCGGAAGCGCCGGCTCTAGCGAGGTGATGCGGGCGCGCAGCACCAGCGCGCTGCCTTCCGCCTCGAAGTCGAGGAAGATCGCATGGCGCGCACCGGAGAGCGCCCCCGCGGCGGCCAGCGCTTCCGGCTGGTCCACCCCCCGGGAGACGATCGTCCCCTTCGCGCCCGAGTGCACCACCACCGCGGTGCACTGCGGGCAGTGCGCCAGGGTCACCCGGGTGCGCGGGTTCTTCACCACCAGCTCGGCGAAGTGGTTCTCGATCAGGGCGGCCAGTCCACTGCCGAAGCCCACCGGCACGGTGACATCGGCGAGCACCACCGGTGTCTCCAGCTCGAACACCGGCTGCCGCGTCCAGCCGTAGACGAGCTCGTCGAGCAGATCGTACGCCTGCAGCTGGATCTGCCCCGCCACCTCCGCGCGGAGCTTCTCCATCTGCGCCCGCTGCGCCTCGGCGACCTCCGGGGACACCCCCGCCCACGCCGGCGAGGAGACCAGCGCGAGCGTGAGGGCGAGAAGCGCCGGCCTCATCGCAGCCATCTCCACTCTCCCTTCAGACACAGCCCGGCGTGGAGCTGCGTCTCCCGTTCGTCGATCAGCATGATCCCCAGGAACGCGTCGTTCTCGCCGAGCGCACGTTGAGCGAAGTAGCGCTTGCACGCCAGCGGGTAGGCATCCTTCGGCGCCATCCGGCCGAGCACCACGATGTCGCCCGCGGCGAGGACCGGAACCTTGTCGGAGACCCTGCGTCCCTGCTCGGCGAGCTCGGTGCGCGCCGCCACCGAGATCTTCGCCGCCACCTCGGGCTGGGGATAGAAGGCGTCCACGTGCCAGGTGAGCCCACCCTGCCCCAGCGCGCTGGCGACCTCGGCGAGCTCTCCCACCGACTCGCGCAGCGAGGAGAGGATGACCTCGTCGCGCTCCGGCCGCTCTCCCTGGCTCATGATGCGCCGCGTGCAGACGAGCGCATCGGACTCCTGGTTCGCCAGGCGCGCGGGCGGCGCGGGGATCTCACCCGGGTGGAGCTCATGCGCCCGCTGCTGGCTCATGCGCGAGCAGTCGAGGTTGCGCGCCTCGGACTTGCCGTGCCAGATGCCGGGCGCGGGATCGTACGGGCGCCCCGAGGACACCGAGAGCTGCACCAGGAGCAGGACGAGCAGGGTCTCCATCACGGCACCGTACCCGTCTGGCGTGGGTCGCCCCCGCCCTGGGGACGAGGCTCGAAGGAGCGCAGCACGTCGGCCCGGACCCGCGCGTTGAAGGCGAGCTGGCTCAGCTGTGCGTAGAAGTCACGCGAGAAGTCCCGCGACGCCGCCTCGCCCGTGATCTCCTCCTCCGGCGGGCGCACGACGGCATCCAGCACCCAGTTCACGCCCCAGACTCCGGCGCCGAAGTACTCGATGAAGCGCGCCTTCAGGCTGTCGGAGGCGAGCACGAACCCGCTCGCGTCGCGAATGGTCACGTCCTGCGCGACGCTGTACTCCGTGACGGCCGGCACGATGGTGAGGGAGATGACCGTGAGGGCCCACAGCACGCCGCTGGACTCCTTGTGGAGGAGCCGCGACGTCAGATCGACGACCAGGTCGGGCGGGGTGCCGTCCTGGAAGCTCCGCGACGGCCTGCCACTTCGTGACACGTCGGTTTCGACCCGCGCGCCCTGGTTGCGGAACAGCGAACCGACCTTGCGGCAGAGGAGATCGGTGTCGCTCGCATTGAGGTAGTCCCCCGGAACGCAGCGCACGAGCAGGCGCATGCCCTCGAAGTTCGCGAGCTGCGGATCGACGATCGACGGGCGCTGCAAGGAGCTGAGCGGCTGGTACACGGTGGTGGTGACGCAGCCGGAGAGCAGCACGCCCAACAGCAGCACCCAGCCCGCTTCACTCGCCCTGCGCCCGGATTTCACAGCACGGCTTGTCATGTGGTCGACGACTTTATGCAACTGTTGCGCCGACGCCTATAGGAAGAACACCGAGGCGAGCTGTGCGCTTCAAGCGCAACGAGCCGTGACACGGATGTCACACGGGCCTTCATGGCCGGGCGCGACCCTATCAGAATCCTGAACCCGGCGAGACGTCTGCTCCGTTCCCTGGGCACATGCCGCTGGCCCCGCCCCTCGCGTGTACCTCATGCCGCCGCTTCCTCGGTGGCGGCCACCCGGGTATGCGCCAGCGCGGCCAGCGCTCCCGGGCCCTCCACCCCGTACACCTCGAAGTCCGACGCCGGCTCGAAGTTGCGGCGCACCAGCCCGCGCAGCACCTTGCCGGGCCCCACCTCGATGAAGGTGCGCGTGCCCGCCGCCATCATCCCGGACATCGTCCGCGTCCACAGCACCGGCTCGGCCATCTGCGCCAGCACCTGGCCGGCGATGCGCTCCGGGTCGGACTCCGTCTCTCCGGTGGTGTTGAGGTAGAGCGGGACGCGCGGCGGGCGGAAGTCGACCCGGCAGAGCGCATCCAGGAAGCGCTCGCGCGCCTCGTGCATCAGCGGGCTGTGCCAGGGGCAGCTCACCCGGAGCATCACCGGCTGGCCTCCCAGGCGCGAAGCCAACGAGGCCACCGCGTTCAGGGCCTCCACCTCTCCGGACAGCACCGTCTGCATGGGCGCGTTGTAGTTGGCCACTCGCAGGCTGTACCGGCCCCGCAGCGAGCCCACCAGCTCCTCGACGGCCACCGTGGTCAGCCCTCCCACGGCCAGCATGCCACCCGGGTGGCGCCGCGCGGCCTCGTCCATCAGCCGTCCGCGCACGGCCGCCAGGTAGAGGGTCTCCTCTTCCGTCAGGACTCCCGCGGCGCACAAGGCGGCGAACTCGCCCAGGCTGTGCCCCGCCACGCTGTCCGGCTCATGGCCCGCGTCCCTGAGCAGCGCCAGGCAACCCAGGGTGATGGCCGTCAGCGCCGGCTGGAGCACGTCCGTGCGCTCCAGCTCATCGCCCGGGCCCTCCCAGCAGAGCCGGGACAGGGGCAACCCGCTCACCTCCTCCGCCTGCTTCAGGATGCGCAGGGCCTGCGGAAAGGCACCGCACAGCTCCCGGCCCATTCCGATCCGCTGCGAGCCCTGTCCCGGAAGGAGCCAGGCCGTCAGGGTGGAGTTCTTCGACGCAGTCATCACATCTCCTCGCTCAAGGTCCGTTCAGGAAGAGCCTTTCAGCGGGGAATGTGACGGGCGATGGGCAGCGCCAGTGCAAGCAGGAGAAGCAGGCAGGCGCGGACTCCACCTCGTCACTGCGTGGGGCAGGGCCCGTCTATTCCATAGCAACCCCGTCTTGGAAAAGGATCCCCATGCCCATCACCGCCGCCATCCCTTCCCTCTCCCTCCACGAGGATCACAACCGGGCGCTCCAGATCATCGCCCGCTCCCTGTTCCGCGAGCTGAGGGCTCATGGCTACACGCCCCACCACGTCATCAGCCTCAGCACCGAGCTCATCGAGCTCGTCACCGACGGGTTGAAGGGCGCAATGCCCGAGCCCGGCACCCCTTGAAACATGGACGGAGCCGGCCCGCTGTGGACGTCCCAGGCTTCACGGCTGGGAGGTCCGGCGGCCCGGCCCTTGGATCCGCGGCACGCCAGCCCGCTCAGGGCAGCCCGTACTGGAATCCCACGGAGACGGTGTTCGCCACCCCCTCCGAGCCAAGCCACTGACGGGAGTAGTCGAGCCCCAGACGCAGGTTGTAGCCGGAGAAGAAGTGGGACACGGACACGTCCAGGCCCCGGACGTCCGAGAGCTGCGGCTGGAGGCGGCTCGCGAAGGCTTCTTCCCAACGGAGCCCGAGCTGCGTGCGGCCGGCACCGAGCTTCAGCGGGGGAATGTACGCGGCCGTGATGGCATAGGCCCGCTGGTAGTTCCGGTGCTCGTCGTAGTGGTAGTAGGCCAGGTCGAGCGTGGCCGTGCCCATGCTCCCGAAGTTCTTCTCCGCGAACAGGTCCGCCGTCACCGCCAGGAGGTCATCGACCTGCTGCGACACGGGCGCGTCCGCCGGCGGAGGAGGCGTGCCCAACGGAGGACCGGGCGTCCACGTGCGCCCGTCGTGCTGGTACTGCATCGCCACTCCGAGCGCGAGCACGTCCTTCTCTCCGAGGTAGGAGCTCGACACGAAGTAGCCGGGTTCACGGCCCAGGAGGCTGACGCTCAGGCGTCCCGACAGGCGCGGGCCCGCGTCGCGGTTCTCCAGCTGGTGCACCATCAGCTGATACTTGAACAGCCCCTCGGACAGGGAGCCCCAGACGGAAATACCGGTGTCACGCCCGAAGAGACCGTTCTCTCCGCCAACGCGGCGCACACCGCCGTAGAAGCCCGGGTAGTTCCAGATGAGGTTCCGGAACGGGCCGCTGAGATTGAAGCGATCGAAGGGCACGACGAACCGGCCCACCCAGATCTGCAGCGGGTCGGCCAGCTTGAACATGCCCACGGCGTCGAGCACCCGCACCTGCGCGGAGTCGAAGCTCTCCGCGGAGCCGACCCCGCTGAAGGCATACGAGAACCACGGGGTGAGCTGCCCGCTCACGCCCGGAACGGCCAGGATGGACTCGAAGCGGTAGTCATCCAGGAAGGCGTCATGCTTGCCCTCGGCCAGCGTGTTCACCCGGACCTGGAGGTGAAAGTCCAGCGGAGACGGCTTGGGGGCCGGGGCCGGCTTCGCCTCCTCCGCCACCGCTGCGTCGAGCGGAGCCATCAGCAGCGCCATCATCGCGGGAACCGTCAGGCTCGTCATGGCTCGAATACGATTCATGGACACGGGCTTTCTCCGGGGAGCAACGGTTCAGATGGTCTTGAGCTTCATGACGTGGGTCTGATCCATGAACCCCTTCGCGAAGTAGGCCTTCGTGTAGTCCTTGTTCATGTGCTCCCGCAGTGCTTCCCGGCTCTTGAAGATCTCCCACAGCACGAACCTGCCGGGGTTCTCCAGGTCCTCGAGCACCTGGAACATGATGCAGCCAGGCTCCTTGACGGTCTCCGCCACCACCTCTCGCAGCGCGGCCTTGAGCTCGGCTTCCTTGCCGGGCTTCGCGCTGATGAGCGCCGTCATCTCCAGTCGTTCATCCGTCATGGAATGTCCCCCGCTTGTCAGCGGCCGATGCCCTGCATCGCCGCTTCCGGGTAGCGTGCTCCCACCACCTGGCCCACGTCGATAGCACTGGAGAGCCGGTCGACCTCGGCGGTACTGAGATGGACAGAGCCCGCGCCGAAGTTTTCAATCAAATACTTCTCCCTGCGGGTGCCGGGAATGATGTGGATGTGCTCCCCACGCGCAAGCACCCAGGCCAGGGCAATCTGTGATGGAGTGCACTTCTTCTCGGCCGCGAACGCCTCGAGCTTCTCCACCAGGGCGAGGTTGCGGTTGAAGTTGTCTCCGGCGAAACGTGGCAGGAACTGCCGGGCATCCCCGCCCTTCCTGACGTCGTCGGGCTTGAGGGTCGCGGTGAGCAGGCCCCGGCTCAGCGGGCTGTACGCCACGAAGGCCACACCGAGCTCCTTGCACGTGGGCAGCAGCTCGGCCTCCGGGTCTCGCGACAGCAGCGAGTACTCCGACTGGACGGCGGCAATCGGGTGGACCTCGTGCGCCCGCCGCAACGTCTCCACGCTGACCTCGGACAGCCCGAGCGCCCGGACCTTGCCGGCCGCCACCAGCTCGGCCATGGCCCCCACCGTCTCCTCGATGGGCACCGACGGATCCCTCCGGTGCACGTAGTAGAGATCGAGGTACTCCACGCCCAGCCGCTCCAGGCTCCGGTCGCAGGCCTCGCGGACGTACTCGGGGCGCCCATTCACGCCACGAGCCAGGCCCCCTGCCCCGTCGCGCACGATGCCGAACTTGGTGGCCAGGAACACCTTCTCGCGCGGAACGTTCTTCACGAAGCGCCCGAGCAGACGCTCGTTGGCACCGTTCCCATACATGTCGGACGTGTCGAAGTGCACGTATCCCAGCTCGAGGGCCCGGGAGAGGATCCGGAGGTTCCCGGCCTCGTCCGACGGCCCGTAGAACTCACTCATGCCCATGCAGCCGAGTCCCACCCTCGGCACGGTGCGCTTGCCCAGGGTTCCCAGTGGCACGGTCTTTCGAGTCTCAGTCATCGCTTCTCTCCCATGAGTCCGGCGCCGGGATGGACGGGACTCGATTCGAGCTTCCGAGAGGAGCCGAGCGCGCCGAGCACGAGTGTGCCGAGCGTCGCGGCTCCGGCGGCGGCCATGACGCCCTTCCAGCCCCAGCGCTGCCAGACCGGACCGAGCGCATAGCTGCCGAGGCTGCCACCCGACAGGCAGCTCAGCAGATAGAGCGACGAGGCCGCCCCCATCTGCCGCGGCTGGATGGCGGTGGTGACGTCGTAGAACACCGCGGGCTGGCAGGCGTACACGCCGGTGTAGAGCACCAGCACGCCGAACATCACCGCGAAGACGTTGTGGAACACCAGCATGATGCCGAACGAGGCGAGCACCATGACCACGCCCGCGCGCACCACCCGGTTGACGCCGTAGGTCTGCGCCAGCGCTCCGGCCTTGGGCGCGATCACGGCGCCACCAACGCCGGCCAGGCTGAGCCAGCCAATCTGCCCCACCGTCAGGCTGAACGGCGGTTTGACGAGGTAGAACGTGAGGAAGGTCAGCGTGCCCAGGTAGGCGAAGAACAGCAGGAACCCCGCCAGGTAGCGGCGGATGATGTGCGGCATGGTCAACAGCTTCAGCGTCCGCGCGTACTGCCCCGCCAGCGAGGGCTTCTCCCCGGGGATGGGGAGCAGGACCCGGGCGCGGAACAGCGCGACCGCCAGCAGCAGGACCGGCACGCTGTAGCCGATCATGGCATGACGCCAGCCGAAAGAGCCGGTGAGGATGCCGAGCACCGTGCGGCCGACAATCAACCCGGTGACGGTGGCGCTCAGGCACAACCCCAGGTAGGCGCCCGCCTTCCCCTGGGGCGCGATCCGCGTCATGTACGGGAACATGGGGCTGACAAGCCCCGCGGCGAACACGCCAATGAGGCTCATCCCGACGTTGAAGATCGTGAAGCTCGGCGCCAGCCCGCACAGGGCGACGCTCCCCGCCAGACCGAGTGCGCTGAGCATGGCCATGCGGGTGAGGTTCATCCGGTCCGTGAGCGGCCCGAGCAGGAAGAACGCGATGGCGTACGCCAGGCTGCAGTAGCTGAACGAGACGCGAACCGCGGTGGTCTCGATTCCGAAGTCCGCACCGATGTTCTGGAAGATGGGTTGCACCATCACGATGGAGCCCAGCGCCAACAGGATGGCCGCACACGGCGTCAGGGCCGCCCACTTCGTGCTCTTGTCATGGGTCATGGCTGCCCTCGGGTATCGAGCCCCTCGAAGGGGGAAGGTCCGGACTTGAGCTGGGCGTGGACGTCGCCACCCAGACCGTGATGGCCAATGGCGCCCCCGAAGCTCATCTGGGGGCTCATCCACAGCACGATGACGTCGATGATGCGATTGGCGTCCGGGCCCGTGGGGAACGGGTTGGGCATGCGCGCGAAGTAGGTCGCACGCCCGTTCGCGTCGGGGATGAACACGTTGGGGATCCCCAGCGGACCGGGACGCTGGGGATCATTGGGCCGGATCTCGTGCCGGCGCAGCGCCATGATGGTGTACAGGCTGTGGGGAATCATGCCTTCGAACTCGAAGGAGAAGTCCGCGTAGGTGTCCGCGACCTCCACCGTCATGGTGCCCCTGGCCTTGCACCACTGGCCGAGCGTGATGGGTGACGTGATCTTCCGGCCATCCATGGGCCGGTAGTCCGGAATGTACGCCTCATGGAGCGGGAGCGACGGGCGCACGATGGAGTGTGCGTCCGGCGCCTGCTCGGGCGCGAAGACACACGGGTAGTTGTTGCACGCGAGCGGCAGGGACACCGTGTAGAGCACGGCATCGCTGCTCGCCAGTTCATCCGAGGACAGGTACCGGATCACCTTGTACGGGAGCAGCTTGCCGAACTCGGGCACGGGGCTCTGTGCCGAGACGATGGCCGCACTCCACTTCATCGTCAGGTCTTCCTGGATCACGTTCCCGATGACGATGAAGTTCCCATCCTTGTCCATGATTTCACTCGGTGGATAGGGAGGGCCCTGGGTGGTCAGCTTGAGATTGGACGTGTGTGTCGTGGTCATGGCTCGTCTCTCGTCCGTGCCGCTCAGTGCCCCGCCAACACGCGCCAGTTGCGCTTCCGGGCGACCTCGAGCATTCCCGGGGAGTCCCCCACGACGACGGGGTTCCCGACCTTCTCCATGAAGCAGAGATCGGAGACGTGGTCGCCGTACGCGAAGCAGGAGTCCAGCGGGATGCCGCGCCCGTCGATGTAGCGGAGGATGGCGTCCCACTTGCCGTCCCCGATCACCTGCTGCAGCAGCCTGCCCGTGTAGACGCCGTCCTTGACCTCCAGCTCGGAGCAGATGAGCCGGTCCGCGCCCACGTACTCGCGGATGGGGCCGAGGATGTCCTCGAACGACCCGGAGACGAGCACGAGCTCCGCGCCACGCTTCCGGTGCTCCTGCTGCTCGGAGTACGCGGCTTGGACGAACATGTCACCCCGCGCCATGAGGTCCTGCATCCACGTCCTGGCGATCTCCCGCAGTTCCGCCTGGGAGATGCCCGCGAACATCTCGTAGAAACGCCTGTTGAGCGCCACCCGGTCCGCGGTGGGCGTGTTGCCGTCCTTGATGGCCTGGAACTCCTTGCGCTTCTGATCCACGCTGGGATTGGCCGCGTAGGGCGACTCGTACAGGAAGTAGTCCATGAACGTGATCATGCTCTTGAAGCGGATCAGCGTTTCATCGACATCCGAGAACACGATGTACTTGTTGGTCATTGCGGTGGGGCTCCTGCTCAGGCGTCGACTTCGTTGATGGGAGAAAGGCTGGGGGAGTGCTTCACGAGCGCCATGCGGGACAGGAGTCCCTCACGCGCGCTCAACAGGGCCTTGTCGAAGGCCGCGTACTTGATGACGCATTCGGTGATGGGCACGCCGACCTGGAAGAACTCGACCTTGATGTCGAGGAACACCGACCCCGACTGGCGCGTGTCACCGCGCTCCGCCAACACCTTCATCGTGATGTCGGTCGGCAGGGGGAAGCCGAACGTGTGGTACGTGATGTTGTACTCGTTGAGCACGAAGTAGTAGGGGCGGCCGATCTGCTCCAGCCAGAAGCGCTCGGTCGCGGCCAGCAGCATCTGCCGCGATGCCTCGAAGAACACCACGCCCTGGAGGTGGTGACCCGTGACGTGGTCGCTCATCTCCGCGCAGTCATCGTCCAGCACCAGGTGGCAGCGATACAGATCCGCGGCCTCGTCCTTGTACGGCGTGGTGATGATGGTGTTGTAGTTGAAGTGCTTGTGGGTGTACTTGCCCGGGCACCGGTCGCGGATGCGGGCCTCCTGGATGGTGACCAGGGAGCGTGCGGCGCTGCGCTGGATGCGCTCCTCGAGCAGGCCCAGGCGCTCCAAGGAGACGCCCTGCCCCACGATGAGGGCGTGCGGCCGGTGGACCGCGTTCTTCTCCAGCAGCTTCTCGAGGTTGGAGACGGTCATCACCCCCGGGTTCTCATTGGAGAAGGTGACGAACTTGTCCCCCACCACATGAAGCACCTGCGTCGTGTCCCGGCCGAGCGACTCGGGTGGGCGAGCAAGCGGACCAGCGCCAGCGCTCTCTACTGAGGCGCCGCCAGGCCGCGGATGAACCGTCTGGGAGGAGGAATGAGGTTGTTGATCAGATGGGAGCATGGGGCCTCTGTTGATGGAGGGGACCCGGCGGGGTTTGTGACGACATCTGGCCCGCCGAAAGCGCCTCTCCTGCGTTGAGGGACTGAGCGGAACTTTGTGACGGCGTCTTGCCGCGCACCGCGAACATTCCGCTGCTCCATCACATCGTCGGCATCTCCACTCTTTCGCTTCGTCTCTTCAAAAAGGGGTGAGCGAAGATGGCCGATGTACAGTGGTTGCTGGAGCGACTGGAGTCTCACGGCACGCGGCCCGCGATGATCTGGGACGATGCCGAGGTCACGTACGCCGCGCTCGTGCGGCGGGTGAACAGCTGGCTCGCGGAGCTGAAGGCGCGCTCGTTGGAGCCGGGTATGACGGTGGCGCTGAAGGGGGACTACAACCCCGAGACCTGCGCCCTGCTCATCGCCCTGGTGTTGAACCGCAACATCGCGGTGCCGCTCGCGCCGACCGTCAAGACATTGAAGGAGTTCCTGGAGATCGCCGAGTGCGACGCGATGTTCGAGTTCGACGGCACGGAGTTGAACGGGGTGACGCGGCTCACGCCCGCGACACAGCACCCGCTGAACGCGCAGCTCAAGCGCCAGGGCTCTCCGGGCCTCATCCTGTTCAGCTCCGGCTCGACGGGGAAGAGCAAGGCGTCGCTGCTCGACTTCGAGAAGCTGCTGCGGAAGTTCCAGAAGGCCCGCGCCGGGTCGCGCACCTTGAGCTTCCTGCTGCTCGATCACATCGGCGGCATCAACACTCTACTGCATGTGCTGACGTCGGGCGGGACCGTCGTTCCGCTGCGTGAGCGCTCGCCGCAGGCGGTCTGCGGCGCCATCGCCAGACATCGGGTCCAGCTCTTGCCCACCACCCCCACCTTCCTGAACCTGCTGCTCATGTCGGAGGCGTATCGCCAGTGCGACCTGTCGTCGCTGGAGATGATCACCTACGGCACGGAGCCCATGCCGGCCGCCACCCTCAAGCACCTCCACGAGGTGTTCCCGCACATCAAGCTCAAGCAGACCTACGGGCTGTCGGAGCTGGGCATCCTGCAGACGAAGTCGAAGGACGACGCGTCGCTCTGGGTGAAGGTGGGTGGTGACGGCTACGAGGTGAAGATCGTCGACAACATCCTGTGGATCCGCTCCGAGTCGGCGATGCTCGGCTACCTGAACGCGCCCTCCCCTTTCACCGAGGATGGCTGGTTCATCACCGGCGACGCGGTGGAGGTGGATGGCGAGTACATGCGCATCCTCGGCCGCAAGTCGGAGCTCATCAACGTAGGCGGTGAGAAGGTCTATCCCTCCGAGGTGGAGAGCGTCCTCCTCCAACTCCCCAACGTGGCGGATGTGACGGTCATGGGCCGGCCGAGCCCCATCACCGGCCATGTCGTGGTGGCGAGGGTCGTGCTGCGCGAGACCGAGGACCCGATGGCGCTCACGAAGCGGCTGCGCCAGTTCTGCCGGAGCCGCCTCGCTCCCTACAAGATTCCCGTGGCGGTCGAGGTGGTCCAGGGCCAGCTCCACGGGGACCGTTTCAAGAAGGCTCGGGCTGCCTAACACGCATCAGGAGAAGTGAATCGTGTCTACCAACGCAGAGAATCGTTCCAAGGTCGTCATCGTCAGTGGAGGCAGCCGCGGGCTGGGCCAGGCGCTCGTCACCGGCTGCCTCGAGCGGGGCTACACCGTGGCCACGTTCAGCCGCTCGGAGAGTCCCTTCATCAAGACGCTCACCCAGCAGGATCCCGAGCACGAACGCTTCCTGTGGGAGCCGGTGGATGCGACCGACCCCGCCGCGCTCAAGGCGTTCGTGAGCCGGGTGGCGTCGGCCTACGGCCGGGTGGACGCGCTGATCAACAACGCTGGCGTGGGCATCGACGGCATCCTGCCCACGATGCGCACCGCGCAGATCGAGCAGGGCATCGACCTGAACCTCAAGGCCAGCATCTACCTCATCCAGGCGTGCTCGAAGCAGATGCTGCAGCACTCGTCGGGCTCCATCATCAACATCTCCTCGGTCAACGCGGTGCGCGGGCACTCGGGGGTCGCCGTCTACAGCGCGACGAAGGCCGCCCTCGATGGCCTGACGCGGAGCCTGGCCCGCGAGCTGGGGCCGAAGCACATCCGCGTGAACTCCGTGGCACCGGGCTACTTCGAGAGCGAGATGGTGGCCGACCTCACGCCCGAGGCCAGGCAGCGCATCATCCGCCGCACGCCCCTGGGCCGCCTGGGCACGGCCGACGACATGGCCCATGTCGTGCTGTTCCTCTTGTCACCGCAGGCTTCTTTCATCACCGGTCAAACCATTGTCGTCGACGGGGGTATCACATGCTGAATCAGGTTCCGAGCAAGCAGGAGATCCAGAAGCTCATCGAGGAGAACATCCGTCAGATCCTCGAGGAGAAGGCCCTCCATGACGGCGAGCTTCCCGAGATCGGCCTGGAGGACCGGCTCGGTGCCGAGCTGGGACTCTCCTCCCTCGACCTGGCGCAGCTCGTGGCCACGCTCGAGATGCACCTGAAGGCCGATCCCTTCCAGGAGTTGGTGCCCATCACCAGCATCCGCACCGTGGCCGACCTGTGCGGCGCCTACGAGAAGTTCTTCTCCGGCGACACGACCGACCAGGACCAGATGGACGCGCTGCTCGCGAGCAAGCGCCGCGCCGAGGCCCGGCGCAACAACAACCGGTCCTGATCCACCTGCAACTCCTCCCCCACTGACTTCGCACGAGACACACTGTTATGAGCGGCTTTGACAACCTGAAGGGCGTCGCAATCATTGGCATGGCGTGCCGTTTCCCTGGAGCCAAGGACCTCGACGCGTTCTGGAGGAACCTGTGCGAAGGCAGGGAGTCCATCACCTTCTTCAGCCGGGAAGAGCTGGCTGAAGCGGGTGTGCCCGCCCACCTCCTGGACAACCCCGGCTTCGTTCCCGCCTCGCCCTGCATCGAGGGCGTGGATCAGTTCGACGCCGGGTTCTTCGGTGTCACCGGGCGCGAGGCGAGCCTCATGGACCCCCAGCAGCGCCTCTTCCTGGAGGTGGCGTGGGAGGCCTTCGAGGACGCGGGCTACCACCCCGAGTCCGTCGGCGTCCCGGTGGGCGTGTTCGCGGGCTCCGGGGGCGTGGTCACCAGCTACCTGGCCGCGTACCAGCAGCGCGCCCCGGAGCTGCTCGGGCCCACGGGCAGTCTGCAGCACATCGGCAACGACAAGGACTTCGTCGCCACCCGCGTCTCGTACAAGCTGGACCTGAAGGGCCCCAGCATCAACATCCAGACCGCCTGCTCCACCTCGCTCGTCGCGCTGCACCTGGCGTGCAGGAGCCTGCTCGAGGGCGAGTGCGACATGGCGCTGGCGGGTGCCTCCACCATCCGCTTCCCGCACAAGAATGGCTACGTGTACCAGAGCGAGGACATCCTCTCTCCGGACGGGCACTGCCGCGCCTTCGACGAGAAGGCCCAGGGCACCATCTTCGGCAGCGGAGTCGCCACCGTCCTGCTCAAGCCCCTGCGCGCGGCCATCGAGGATGGTGACCACGTGTACGCGGTCATCAAGGGCAGCGCCATCAACAACGACGGCGGGCAGAAGGTCAGCTACAGCGCGTCGAGCGTGCCGGGCCAGGCGACGGCGATGCTCGAGGCCATGACGGTGGCCGACATCTCGCCCGACACCCTCGGCTACGTGGAGTGCCATGCCACCGGCACCACGGTGGGAGATCCGCTGGAAGTCCAGGCGCTCACCCGCGCGTTCCGCACCGGCACCCAGCGCAAGGGCTTCTGTGGCATCGGCTCGGTGAAGACCAACGTCGGCCACCTGGAGCAGACCGCCGGCATGGCGGCGCTCATCAAGACGGCGCTGACGTTGAAGCACCGCCAGATTCCGCCCACCATCAACTTCGAGAAGCCGAACCCGAAGCTGGGGCTGGCGACCAGCCCCTTCTACATCCAGACCGAGCTCACCGAGTGGAAGGCCAGCGCCGAGCATCCGCGGCGCGCGGGCCTCAATGGCCTCGGGTTGGGCGGGACCAATGCCTTCGTGGTGCTCGAGGAGGCGCCGGAGCAGGCGGCGAAGGCCCGCGCCCCGGTGGACCGTCCCGTCCACACGCTCGCGCTGTCGGCGCGCGGCGAGGCGGCCCTGGCGCAGAGCGCGGAGCGTTTCGCCCGGTACCTCGCGTCCCACCCCGGCGCGGAGCTCGCGGACGTCTGCTACACCGCCAGCACCAGCCGCTCGTACTTCGGGCACCGGCTGGCCGTCTCCGCCAGCACGGTGGAGGAGCTCGCGGCTCGCCTGGCGAGCGTGGGCGGGGAGACGCTCGCGCCGGGCGTGGCGAAGGGCAATGGCAAGGCCCGCCCCGTGGTGTTCCTGTTCACGGGACAGGGCGCGCAGTACCCGGGCATGGCCGCCGAGCTGTACCGGACGCAGCCCGTCTTCCGCGCGGCCCTGGACGAGTGCGACACCCTGTCCCGGCCGCACCTGGACCGGCCGCTGCTGAGCGTGCTGTTCGCCGAGGGTGAGGACGCTCAACGGGTGAACGAGACGGGCTACACCCAGGTGTCCCTGTTCGCGGTGGAATACGCGCTGGCGATGCTGTGGCGCTCCTGGGGCATCAAGCCGGACGTGGTGATGGGCCATAGCGTGGGCGAGGTGACCGCGGCCTGCGTGGCGGGCTGCATGAGCCTGGCGGACGCGCTGAAGCTCATCTCGCACCGGGGCCGCCTCATGCAGAGCCTGCCGCGCACGGGCGGCATGGCGGCGGTGTTCGCCTCCGAGGAGAAGGTGCTCGAGCTGATCGCTCCCCACGGAGAGCGCCTGTCCATCGGCGCGAGCAACGCGCCCGGCAGCACCGTCGTGTCCGGCGAGAAGGCGGCGCTCGCCTCGCTGCTCCAGACCCTGACGAGCCAGGGCATCGGGTTCAAGGAGCTGGTCGTCTCCCACGCCTTCCACTCGGCGCAGATGGACCCCATCCTCGACGCGCTCGAGGCGGTCGCCGCGGGGATCCGCTTCCGCAAGCCGTCCATCAAGCTGGTGTCGAACCTCACCGGCACCTTCATGGAGGAGGCCCCCACGGCGCGCTACTGGCGTGACCACGCGCGGGGGGCCGTGCGCTTCGCTCGCGGCATGCAGACCCTGCGCGAGGCCGGTTACAAGCTGTTCCTGGAGGTGGGGCCGGGCTCGAGCCTCCTCGGCCTGGGGCGGCAGTCCGTCACCGACGAGCCGGCGCAGTGGCTCGCGTCGCTCAGCCGCCAGAAGAGCGACTGGGAGGTGCTCTCGGAGAGCCTGCGGGCCCTGTACGTGGGCGGATACGCGGTGGACTGGCGCGGGTTCGACCAGCCCTACACGCGCCAGCGCCTGTCGTTGCCCACCTACCCCTTCCAGCGCAAGCGCTACTGGGTGAGCGAAGCGCGCCCCACGAGCACGGCCCAGCGCAACAGGAATGGCCACCCGCTGCTCGGTGAGCGCCTGCGCTCCACGCTGAAGGAGGCGCAGTACGAGGCCCACTACAGCCTGGAGGAGCTGGCGTACCTGGATGACCACCGCATCTTCGGCCTGCCGGTGCTGCCCACCACGGCGGCCCTGGAGCTGGTGACGACGGGCGCTCGCGCGCACTTCGGCGTTGACGACGTGGAGATGGGGAACTTCCTCTACCGCGAGGCCATGGTCCTCCCCGAGGACGGCAGCCGCGTCGTTCACCTGGTGATCTCTCCCGAGTCGGAGGAGCGGGCCACGTTCAAGGTGTTCAGCACCGACGAGCGTCCGGGCGCGCCCTGGATTCATCACATCGACGGGGAGCTCAAGCCCCGGCGTGGCGCGGGCGGCGAGCAACCGGCGTCCCTGGCGGCCCTGCGCGAGCGCTGCGCGAAGCAGATTCCCATCGACCGCTACTACCCCGCCATCCGCGCCATGGGCCTGGAGTACGGCCCGGCATTCCGTGGCATCCAGGAGCTGTGGCAGGGAGAGGGCGAGGCCCTGAGCCGTGTCCGCCTGCCGGAGCACGTATCGGCCCAGCCCTACACGCTCCAGCCCGCATTCCTGGACGCGTGCCTCCACATCTACGCCTCGCTGGCCGAGGCCCATGGGGACTTCACCGTGCCGCCGGAGGACCTGCAGCGCACGTTCCTGCCCATCAGCATGGAGCGATTCCACACGGCCGGCTCGGGTCTCCGGGAGGCCTGGGTGCATGCGGTGCGCCGTCCGGGTGCCACGCCGGACATGATGGTCATCGACATCCGCCTGTACTCCGAGAACGGCCGCCCGCTCGCGGTGATGCAGGGCCTGCAGGTGCGCCGCCTCACGCGGGAGGACATGCAGCCCACCGCGACGGTGACCGATCCGCTGCTGGACTCCATCCACCAGCGGACCTGGGAGGAGCGTCCCGCCCTGGCGCCGGTGCACAAGGAGAAGGACGCCCTGCCGGACCGCTGGCTCATCTTCGCGGACCGGGGCGGCGTGGGAAGCGCCCTGGCGGAGCAGCTCCGCGCGCTCGGGGAGAAGTGCCACCTCGTCTATCCGGACCTGAGGCTCGTGGTGGGAGACCGCCGCAAGCCCCTCGCCGCCGACGAGCCGGGACTCTTCCACCTGTTGCTCCGCGACTACTTCGGCGTCCCCGGCATCTCCTACCGGCACGTCGTCTACCTGTGGGGGCTCGACGCTCCGTCCATGGATGGGCTGACGCTGGAGAAGCTCGCCGGCAGCGAGGGCGGGCCGATTGGCAACGCACTGCTGCTGATCCAGGCCGTCTCCGTCGTGAACTCGGTGACGGGTGCCGCGCCACGCCTGTGGTTCGTCACACGCAACGCGCAGAGGCCCACGCCAGGCCCCGGCTCCGTGGACGTGGCGCAGGCGCCGCTGTGGGCGCTGGGCTCCACCATGGCGCTGCGCCATGCCAACTTCTGGGGCGGCATGGTGGACCTGGAGCGGCGCGAAGCGGGCAATCCCTCGGCGGACGCCTCGGTGCTGCTGGCGGAGCTGTGGGGCTCCGACGGCGAGGACCAGGTCGCCCTCCGCGGCGGCAAGCGCTTCGCCCCTCGCCTCACCCGCGCGCAGAAGCCCCGGCCGGAGCAGCAGGGTGCGCTGTTCCGTGGCGATTCGACGTACCTCATCGCCGGTGGACTGGGCACGACCGGTCTCCAGCTCGCGGAGTGGATGGTGAGCCAGGGAGGGGCCCGGCAGCTGCTCCTGGCCGATGTCCGCGCCCTGGACGAGGCCAGCACGAAGTCCATCGAGGCGCTGAGGAAACGCGGCGCGAAGGTCACCGTGTCCCAGGCGGACCTCACGCTCGACGGCGACGTGCAGCGGCTGTTCGGGGAGCTGAAGGCCCTGCCACCGCTCAAGGGCATCTTCAACTGCGTCGCCACGCGGCAGGACGACCTGCTGGACATGATCGTCTGGAAGAAGTTCTCCGGCGGGATGGCGCCCATGACGAAGAGCGCCTGGCTGCTGCATCAGCACTCGCGTGACCTCGCGCTCGATCACTTCGTGCTCTTCGGCACGGTGCTGAGCTGGCTGGGCTCCGAAACGCGCACGAACGAGGCCGCGGGCAGTGCATTCGTGGAGGCACTCGCCCAGGCCCGCCGGGCCATGGGGCTGCCAGCCACGGTGGTCCACTGGGGCCCGTGGGAGATTCCCGGCAAGCAGCTCGCCGGGACCGAGACCTCGCACGGGGTGCAGACCCTCCCGCGCGCGCACGCCATGGAGGCGATGGACTACGTCCTGCGCCACGGCCTCGAGCACGCGGGCGTCACGCTCACGGACTGGTCGGCGTGGATGCAGCAGTACAAGCTGGGCACGCCGGCACTCTACTCGTCGCTGGGCAAGGGCGGCGCCCGTCAACGGCGCGCGCCACGGGCCAGTGAGGATCCGCGTGTCCACCTGCAGCGCATCCAGATGACTCCCGAGGGCGAGCGCCGCGGCGTGATCATCGAGATCGTGCGCAAGCAGGTGACGGACATGCTGGGCGCGGACGAGCTGGTGGACACCCAGGCCCCGCTGGTGGACTTCGGTCTGGACTCGCTCGTGTCGGTGAACCTGGTGAACCGCCTGGAGCCCGCCCTGGGCGTGCCCGTGTCGCTCGCCAAACTGCTGCAGGGGGCCAGCGTCGAGAGCCTGGTGGATGACCTGTTCCCGGCGCTGCGCACGGTGGCCAGCAAGGCGGCCTGAGCCCTGGAGGATGCGATGAAGGAGTTCCTGTTGCTGAACTACATGAAGATGGCGGCGCAGGAGCTCCAGGGTGTCGCCCAGATCCTGCGCCAGCCGCGGCCCACCGACGCGCGGTTCCCGCGCAGCGTCTACCAGCACGAGGGGGGCGACCGGCTGATGGAGTTCGTGGCCCTCCAGGAGCTCTCCGGACTCGGGGAGCTGCTGGGCGACGCCTCGTGGCGGGAGACCGAGTCACTCGTCCGGCCCCGCCTGGCCGTGGACTACCGCCGGCAGATTCACGTGTTGAGCGACGTGGTGAAGCCGCCGGCGTCACCGGTGCCGGGCGGGGACAGACTGCAGCTCACCCGCGCGGAGATCGCGCCGCGGAAGCTCGGCGAGTACCACGCCTGGCGCCGCGACGCCTTCTTCCCGCACGTGCGGGCGCAGGAGCACGTGGAAGGCTTCACGGCCTACCATTCCGTGCTCAGCACCGAGCCCGGCACCCTGTTCCTGGCGCAGTTCTCGTGCTCCTTCGAGGAGTACCTGGAGAGCCAGAAGGCCCCCGCCTACCAGGAGCTCACCCGTCACGCCGCCAGCCACTACGTCCTCGGCGCGGTGGCGACGTCCCACTGGACGCGGCTCTGAGTCGACCTTCCACGACTGGGGCGGGAGAGACACGAAACTGGGACAGGCTCACCCCTTCGAGGCCTTGGCCAGGGCATGATTCCGAAGCATGAGCAGAGCCCATGTAGCGCTCCGGCTGATCCTGGTCTTGACTGTCGCGTTCCTGTCCAGCGCGTGCGCCAGCTCGCGGGCGCTCATCGACCCAAGAGGAGCACGGCAGGCCACCGACACTCCGCATGGTGGCGCCCACACCATCGGGCCTCGCCAATCCCAGGGGCGCGTCATCGAGCAGCAAGCGCCTATGGGACCCGCTCCGTTTCAGTTGCTGCCAGTTGGCCTCCGCCAGCTCCCCGATAGTCGCTGGCAGTTCTTCTTCCCTCGTCATCCGCTCAACCCCACCCTCGAGGTGCTGAGCCTGGAAGAGGTGCGCCCCTTCCTCGCCGTCTTCGCACACCTCGGAGCGCAATCCCGCCCTCGACTGCATCTGCTGGAGTTGTCCGGAGCGGGCAGCCCCGGACAGGGCACTGTTTCGCCATGGGAATCACGGCTGCGCGAGGAGTTCCTCTCCCACGTCGGCCCCCCGCTGATACCTCTCCCCGAGTCCCTGACATCCAGCCGCCTCTTCCTCGCCCTCCAACTCTCCACCCGCTACATGAACGAAGGCATCCGTGAGGCCGCCATCGCGCTCTTCACCTCCCCCGCCTTCGTCCTCAGCGTCTGCCTCTCCATTGTGGTGTACTTCGCCGCCTGGCTGGCGCCCGAGCCGCTGTTCTCGAAGGCCTTCGCAGCGACACTCACCCTGCGCCTCTCCATGGCGGTAGGCCTGATCGAACTGGGCCATGTGGCTCTGGCCTGCTTGCGCCTGTACCAAGAGACAGAAGCCGCTTCTACGCCCCAGGAATTGGAAGCGGCCTCCGCGCGCTTCGGCAGGTCCATGGGCGGCACGTACCTGCGAGTGCTGGTGACGGTAGCGTCCCTGGGAGTGGCCAGGCTCATTCCCCAGGTACCCGAGGGCGGAATCTGGCGACTCCTGCCCACGGTGACCCCCGAAGGGCTCGTGATCCTGGAGCAATCCGTCTCCACCGCCCAGGTCGTGGCGGATGGTTCCCTGATTGTCTCCGGCGTGGCCACGGGCACCGTCACCTGCTCCAGTCTCGCTCTTTGCGCGACAAATGCCTCAGCAGGTGACTCCAGCGGCACACCCACGCTCTCCACCCGCTACGGCAACCCCCACACCCGGCAGAACCCGACGCATAACGAGGCCATCGAGAAGGAACTGGCCTCCCGGGAAGCGGCCGGGCATACGAATCTGAGGAAGGACAGGGTTCAGAGGAACGCAGCAGGCAAGCGCGTTTATGATGAAGCACCCGTGAGAGATGTTCGTTTCCGGAGACCCGATGCCTCCTCGGTGCGTCCGGATGGCGTTCGGCACAACACCAACTACGTCTCCAACACTCAGGACCTGAAGCGTGAGTTGGAGGCTTTCGAATCCATGAAGCGGGCGGACCCGGACGCCATTCTCGAGCTGTATATGCTCGACGGAACGCTGGTGAGAAGGTACGTCCCTCCCGGCGTAAGCTTTCCGTAGGAAGAAGACCTGGGCGAGACATGGCGCAGAAGGACGATGTCACGCAGTGGCGGAGCGAGTTCCTCGCTGCATTCAACGAGGGCGATGAGACCCGGACACGAGCGCTGGTGTCCCAGCTCGGCGTGCGCCAGGCCCGACCCTTGTTGGCGGCCATGCTGGAGGACCCCGATGCAACCGTACGTCAGGCAGCGGCATTCGGCCTGGGCGAGTCGGGCGGTGCCGCCAGCGCCAAGCGCCTCGAGCACCAGCTCACCATGGAGGAAGCACGGGGGGACCACGATGGCGCCACGGTCGTAGAGGCCATCACACAAGCGCTGGGACGCATCAAGGGAGCAAGTGCGCGGGCGAGCCTGACACGCAGACTGGATCGGCTGATCGCCGCTGGCCAACCAGAGCCCGCGGATTTGAATGACGTGGCCTGCGCGCTGTGGCGCAAACGGCACCAGGACCTGATTCCTGTCGTCCGACAGGCGCTAGCGGAACTTGCTCCTTCAAAGCCAACGGCCTTGCACGGCCTGCTCGTGTTGCTGGAGAAGTCCCCGGAAGAACTTCGTGCCTGGGCCTCCGATGACTCCGTTCCCATCGAGATCAAGAGCGAGGTGCTCACGGTACTCATCGAGGAGATACCCGAGACGCTTGTCTCCACCCTGCCCGCCTTCATCTCATCGGCATGGCCCCTGGTGGACACAGCCGTGAAGCGCAAAGGTACGGCCTCGGGCTACTGTGTGGATTTGTTCTCCCTGCTCCTCTCGAGCCCAGAGCGGTTCCTCCCCATGCTCCCGGAAGCAGACCTCACCAGGTTACGCGACATGGCCCGGAGATTGGTCGCAGCGACATCCTCTCTCAAGTGCTCGCTGCAAGCGGCCGTCCTGCTCGAGCACCTGGGCCACACAGAGGATGCAGCGCTTCTCGAAGCGCACCGGCCAACAGATCCCACCCTGGCCAAGGTCTTCGAAGATGCGGCCCTTGTGCTACGTGGACGATCCGTTTGAGCGCCTCCAAGACGCCCGGCAAGTCCAAAGCGCCACGCCCCGCACACGAACGCGGGGCGTGGCGCCGAGTACGCCGACTCAGGACTTGCAGGCCTCGAGGTAGCCCGCGGAGTCCTCGTAGAAGTGGTACTCGAGGATCTTCCCGTCCTTGACGATGATCTTCAGCGCCCAGTCACTGGCATAGGGCTTGCCCGTGGTGCGGATGTTGTGCACGAAGGCGCCGCTCGCGTACGCGACGTTGCCCTCGCCGATGACGTGCTCCACCGAGAAGGCCTTCGTGTCGAAGTTCTTCCCGAGGTTCATCACGAACGCCTTGGCGCCCTCCTTGCCGGAATACGAGCCGTGGAGCTGGCTGTCCTTCCGTTCCCCCTTGCGCACCGCGACGATGACGCTGTCGGGGTGGAAGGAGTTGATGACACCGTCGGCGTCGCCCTTGCCAAATGCTTCGAAGAAACCCTTCAACACCTCCGCGGCGCTCTTCCGGGTGTCGATATTCGTGACGGTGTCATTCGCGGCGGTACTGCTCGTGGCGGTATTGCTCATGGTCTTGCGCCCCTTCGGGGTGAGTTCGTCGTTCCTGCACCCTGGCCGAGTCCTCTGGCGCCGGATGTGACTCCTGCCTTGACGAACAATGACCGGAGCGGACTGCTGAGCAACCGTCTGCTGGGCCGCCAGGGTGGAAGAAGGCATGATGGGGACAATGGACTCGAGGGACACCGTACCGGACAGCCTGCGGTTGCCGTTGCGCTTCGATGCGCGGCGCCTGCGGGAGGACGTGGAGCGCCTGGCCCCGGAGGAATGGGTGGCCCACTTCAACACGCAAACCTACGAGGGCGAGTGGAGTGGCGTGGCGTTGCGTGCGGTGGGAGGTGTCGCCGGGCGGTTGTACCCGGACCCCGCCGCGAGTGAGCCCTTCGCGGATACGCCCGTGCTGGAGCGCTGCCCCGGGGTCCGCGAGGTGCTCTCCGCCTTCGCCTGCCGGATCGAGTCGGTCCGGTTCCTCAAGCTGGCCGCCGGGGCCCGCATCCGCGAGCACCGCGACTACCGGCTCGGTTACGAGGACGGTGAAGTCCGGCTCCACATCCCCGTGGTGACCCATGAGAGCGTGGGCTTCTTCCTGTCCGGCCAGCGCGTCCCCATGGGCGAGGGCGAGTGCTGGTACCTGAACGTCAACCAGCCACACCGGGTGGAGAACACCGGACCGGTGGACCGCATCCACCTGGTGCTGGACTGCGTGCTCGATGACTGGCTGCGGGCGCTCTTCGCGCGCGCGGTGCGGGAGGCCGCCCATGCCGCGTGAGGCCTTCGAGCGCTTTCGTGCCCTCGTCCTGGGAGAGCCGGAGCTGCAGGGACAGCTCCGGGACGTCCGGGACCCGGCGGCCTTCCTGGAGCTCGTCGTGAGGTTGGGCGGGGAGCGGGGCTGTCACTTCACCTCCGAGGAGGTGCGGGCCGTCTGGCAGGAGGCTCGCCACGCCTGGTACGAGCGGTGGCCATGACACTGGAGCCAACGCTGCTGGCCGAGTGGATTCCCCTCCGCGTCCACGCGCGCGAGGACCGGTTCATCGTGGAGTGGTGCCACCTGGGTGGCGAGCGCTTCACCGAGCCCTTCTTCGACGACACGATTCAACGGCGGCTCCGCTACCCCTTCAACTGGTTGTTCCGCCACCAGACGTCACTCGACGAACTGGCCGAGTTGGAGGCGAAAAGCCCCGGGCTGGCCCCCACGGGGCTCATCTTCCACATGTCGCGCTGTGGCTCGACGCTGCTGGCGCAGACGCTGGCGGCCCTGCCTCGCAACGTCATGCTCTCCGAGCCGGCGCCCGTGGACACGGTGCTGCGCGCCCGGTGGGGGGAAGCGACGCCCACGGAGGAACAGCGCATCGCGTGGTTGCGCGCCATGGTGGGCGTGCTCGGGCAGAAGCGCCATGCGCCCGAGCGGCACCTGTTCATCAAGTTCGATGCGTGGGCCCTGCTGCAATGGCCGCTGATCGAGCGCGCCTTCCCGGGTGTGCCGTGGCTCTTCCTGTACCGGGATCCCGTGGAGGTGATGGCCTCGCATCTGCGCCACAGCGGTGCCCATATGGTGCCCGGCGTGCTCGAGCCCGCGCTGCTGGGATGGAGCCCGGAGCAGCTCCCCGGCATGCCTCGCGAGGAGTACGGCGCCCGCGTCCTGGCCTCCCTCTGTGAGGCCGCCCTGGGGGCCTGGGAGTCCCGGCGTGGGCCCGCGCGGCTCGTGGAATACCGCGAGCTTCCCGCGGGGATTCCCTCCCTGTACTCGGAGCTCTTCGGTCTGGAGCTGTCGGGTGAGGAGCTCGCGGTGATGCGCGAGGCCATGGGGAGGGATGCCAAGAACCCCGTCGTGCCCTTCGAGGACGATTCCGCGATGAAGCAGCGGGCGTTGACCGGTCCGGCCCGTGAAGCCGTGGAGCGGTGGGTGCGTCCCCTGTACGCACGGCTGGAGGCGGCCCGGCGCGAGACGCCTGGATTTGGACTATAAAGTGGCCATGAGCCCTGCTCGTCCGGCGATCATGTCCGTGGTGGTGCTGCTCGCGTTGCTGTCGGCCTGTGGAGGCGGAGGGCCGTCGGTGGACGGTTACTTCGCGACGCTGCCTCCCGGCACTCCCCTGCCCTCCGGAGCCGAGTGCGCCGGACGGGTGCGGCGCTCCTCGTGGGAGCCGCGTCCCGGGAACGCCACGGCCAACCAGACGCGGGGCCAGCCCGGCGTGCGCATCGACGGGGCCAGCGACGAGTTCAACGCACAGTACTCGGGACGGGTCGACGGCGACTTCACCGGCACCACGGATGAGATCATCCAATGGGGCGCGTGCAAGTGGGGCCTGGACGAGGACATCGTGCGCGCGGTGGCGGTGGTGGAGAGCGGGTGGCGGCAGGACGAGCTGGGAGAGGACTGGTCCACCTTCGGCATCATGCAGGTGAGGAGCTCGGTGCACGCGGGCACCTACCCGTACACGAAGGACAGCACGGCCTACGGCATCGACTACGCGCTGGCCTGGCGGCGCGCCTGCTACGAGGGCGACTTCACCTGGATGAACAGCCCGTACAAGAGCGGCGGCTACGGCAAGGGTGACGAGTGGGGCTGCGTCGGCGCCTGGTTCTCGGGCGACTGGTACGACGGCGACGAGAGCGTGCCCTACAGCGGCGCGAAGCCCTACATCAAGCTGGTCAAACAGCGGCTCGCCGAGCGCACCTGGACGCGGGCGGACTTCTAGAGCGGAGCGGTCCGTCCTCCTGGCGGCCCGGCCGCCCGCCCTACTTCCGAGGGAGCCTCCCTCCTTCACGAGGGCTCCCACATGCGTGGCCTCCTCGGACATGATGCGCGCATTCCCAGGAGAAGCCGTGATGCAGCAAAGCCCCGCAATCCCCCCTGAAGTCGCCGCCGAGAAGAAGAGAGCCCTGCCCCAGTCGTTGGTGGTGACCCTCAGCCTGATCGCCATGGGCGCCCTGCTCTTCCTCTCCGCGGGCCGGCTCGACTGGAAGGAGGGCTGGGTGTTCGCGGGGCTCATCGTCTTCAGCCTCGTGGCCAACGCCTACGGCACGCGCGTGCTCAACCCCGTGTTGAACCAGGAGCGGTGGAAGGAGCGCGAGGACACCAAGCCCTTCGACCGGCGCATCACCCACACCTACCTGGCCATGCTGCTGACGATGACGGTGGTGGCGGGGCTCGACACCGGGCGCTACGGCTGGTCGGCGCTGCCCGCGTGGTGCATGCCCGTGGGCGTGGTGCTGCACGTGCTGGGGCAGGTCCCCATCCTGTGGTCCTTCGCCGCCAACCCGCACCTGGAGACGACGGTGCGCGTGCAGAAGGACCGCGACCACCAGGTCATCAGCACCGGCCCCTACCGCTTCGTGCGCCACCCCATGTACCTCGGGCTGCTGATGATGCTGGTGGCCTGGCCGCTCGTCTTCGGCTCGCTGTGGGCGTACGTGCCCGCGGGCATCGCCATGGCCGCGTTCATCCTCCGCACCGCGCTCGAGGACCGCACCCTCCAGCGCGAGCTCCCCGGCTACACCGAGTACACGCGGCGCACCCGCTACCGGCTCGTCCCCGGCATCTGGTAGCGCCGGACGGGCGTCGATTGACGCTCGGGGCGGGCGTCACTAGGGTCGCGGCCCCTTCCAGGAGTCACGACCATGACCGTTTCCGCCCTCTTCAATCCCGCGCGCTGGCGCGAGGTGGAAGGCTTCAAGTTCGACGACATCACCTACCACCGCTCCGTGGAGCACGGCACGGTGCGCGTCGCCTTCAACCGGCCCGAGGTGCGCAACGCCTTCCGGCCCAAGACGGTGGACGAGCTGTACACCGCGCTGGAGCACGCCCGCGTGACGACCGACGTGGGCTGCGTGCTCATCACCGGCAACGGCCCCTCGCCCAAGGACGGCGGCTGGGCGTTCTGCTCGGGCGGAGACCAGCGCATCCGCGGCAAGGACGGCTACAAGTACGAGGGTGACGCGGCCAACAAGCCCGACGTGGGCCGCATGGGCCGGCTGCACATCCTCGAGGTGCAGCGGCTCATCCGCTTCATGCCGAAGATCGTCATCGCCGTGGTGCCCGGCTGGGCGGCGGGTGGCGGGCACAGCCTGCACGTGGTGTGCGACATGACGCTGGCCAGCAAGGAGCACGCCATGTTCAAGCAGACGGATGCGGACGTGGCGAGCTTCGACAGCGGCTACGGCTCGGCGCTGCTGGCGCGGCAGGTGGGCCAGAAGAAGGCGCGGGAGATCTTCTTCCTGGGCCTGGAGTATACGGCGGACCAGGCCGCCGCCATGGGCGCCATCAACGCGTCCGTGCCGCACGCGCAGCTCGAGGACACCGCGCTGGAGTGGGCGCGGATCATCAACGAGAAGAGCCCCACGGCCATGCGCATGCTGAAGTACGGCTTCAACCTGCCCGACGACGGCATGGTGGGCCAGCAGCTCTTCGCGGGCGAGGCGACGCGGCTCGCCTACGGCACCGACGAGGCCCAGGAGGGCCGCGACGCCTTCCTGGAGAAGCGCGAGAAGAACTACAAGCGCTTCCCCTGGCACTACTGAGCCGGCCAGGTGGCGGGAGGACCCAGCTCCAATGACGTGGTGCCGGTCCTCCCGCAGCGGTCCGCCGCATACACCTGGATGCGGCGGCTCTCCGTGAGCGTCCAGTTGCTCACGAGGACGAGCATGCCCGAGACGCTCACGGCTCCGCCCTCCTGGGCCACGAAGCGCCGCGGATCGCTCACCAGCCGCTCGTCGAGCCCCATGGTCTCCGGAGCCAGACAGTCGCCCGCTGGCGAGCAGCGCTGGCGCTGAAGCACGAACTTCACACTCAGGCCGGGAAACTCGAGTGCCGGGTTGGCCACGCGCACGCCGAGAATCACGTGCGTGCCGCCTTGGGGGCCGTGGTACAGCACCGGCTCCTGGCCGGGCTCGAGCGGGAGGAAGTTCGTTCCATCCCCCTCGCCCAGCTTCAGCTCCAGGGTCCCGGTGAGCTTGCAGGCCGGATCCTTGTCGATCGTCCCATTCCCATACGGGTCATACACATACGTGCCCGCGTTGCCGGGCTCGGGAGGCGTGGGGCAACCCGTCACCAGGCTCGCCAGGACGAGCACCCGTCCCACCCGCCGCGCGCCGTGGGCCCTCGTCTCACATCCATTCCTTCGAACCGGCTTCATGCCACCTCTCTTGTCGAGCGGCGCAGCGTACTCCCCGCCAGAAGTTTGCAGCCAGGGCGGCTGACGTGTTCGCCATCCGCTTCGCGTGTTCTCCGAAGGAGCACATCCCCGTTCCCCGGGGAGTGGACAGCGGCGGGCGGGAGACCCACCTTGCTCGAATCCTGAGAAACAACTCTCCACCGAGGAAGCCAGCGCACCAGAGCGGACATGCTTCACCTGCGTATCCACGCCAAGCTACTGGTCGCGTTCATCATCGTGCTCCTGCCGGTGCTGGGACTGCTGTTCGTGGACCTGCTGTCGGACCTGGAGCGGACGCAGGAGGACATCCTCGACGTCCAGTTCATGACGGCCCAGGCCGTGGCCGGGCAGGCCTCCGAGACGCTGGATGCCGCCATCAGCTTCGGTTGGGCCGTGTCCAAGGATCCGCTGCTACAGACCCTGGATCCGAAACAGTTGGACCCCCACCTGAAGGAGCTGGCCGCGCAGAGTCCGCTCTATGACTCCGTGGCCGTCTTCGATGCCACGGGCCTCAACCGCGGCTGGAGCAACCCCACCGTGCCGGACGAGCCCCGGCTCTGGATAGGCGATCGTCCGTACTTCCAGAAGGTGCTGGCCACCAACGCCCCGGTCATCTCCGAGGTGCTCGAGCTGCGGCGTCCCATCCGCACGGGCCTGCTGGTGAGCACGCCCATCCGGGGAGCGGACGGGCAGCCGATCGCCGTCTTCAACGTGGTGCTGCGCACGGATCTGCTGGAGCAGCGCTACGCGGGCGCGCGGCTCCAGCCGGGGCAGTCCCTCTTCCTCGCGGACCAGAACGGCCGGCTGGCCTTCCACACGGGCATGCCCGAGCTGTCCTTCGAGGAGAGCAACGCCTTCGCCCGCTTCGAGCCCCTGCGGACGGCGCTGCGCGGCACGCCCTCGCGGCTCGCCCGGTTCACCAGCCCGCTCCAGGGCGACGAGCGCCTGGGGGCCTTCGTTCCGGTGCCGCGCTACCCGTGGGCGGTGGGCGTGACGATCCCCACCCGGGTGGCCATGGCGCCGCTCCACGAGCGGGCACACGCGCGGCTCGCGGCCTTTGGCGGCATCCTGCTGCTCAACATCGCGCTGGCCGCGATGCTGGCGCGATTCTTCACCCGTCCCGTGCGGCAGCTGCGCAGTGCCTCGCAGGCGCTGGGGCGCGGGGAGATGGGGCGGCGCGTCCAGATCTCCACGGGCGATGAGCTGGAGGAGCTCGGCACCGCCTTCAACGAGATGGCGGCCCACCTCGCCCGGCGCCAGGTGGAGGTGGAGGCCCTGCGCGTGCAGGCCGAGCACCAGGCCCAGCAGCTCGCCGCCATCATCGCCAGCGTGCCGGATGCCATCTTCCTCACCACCCCGGAGGGACGGCTGGTGGACGCCAACCCCGCGGGCCTTCGGCTGCTCGGGCTCGGGGAGCGCTCGGAGCTTGGAGGCTCGGCGGCGGGAGCCCTGCTGCTCCAGGACGTGCGGCATCCGGACGGACGTCCCATGGCGCCGCACGAGCTGCCCATCCGCCGCGCCCTGGCCGGAGAGACGTTCACCGACGTGGAGGTGCTGCTGCGCGGCCGGGATGGGCAGGATCGCCTGCTCAGCGTGCACGGCGCACCGGTGCGGGATGCGTCCGGACAGCTCCTCCTCGGCGAGGTGGTGGTGCGCGACATCACCCGGCGCCGGAAGGAGGAGCGGGAGCTGTCGCGGATGTTCGAGCGGGAGCTGGCGCTGTCGCGCATCGGGCAGGCGCTCGTCAGCGAGATGGAGCTGGAGCGGATCGCCCGCGTGGTCATCGAGCAGAGCCTCCATGCCCTGGCGGCGGATGGCATCGGGCTGTGGCTGGCGGATCCGGAGCGGGAGGAGCTGTCGCTGATCAGCTCGCACCAGCTGACGGTGGCGGTGGTGGACGGGCTGCGCCGCATTCCGTTCGACGCCCCCCTGCTCACCGCGAAGGCCGCCCGGGAGGAGCGCATCCAGGTGGTCGAGGACGTGCTGGAGGGAGGCGCCCCCGCGCGCTCGGGGTGGCTGGCGCGGGAGGGAGGCTACCGCGGAATCGTGGCGGTACCGCTGCACGCCCACGAGCGGTTGGTCGGGGTCATGTCCTACTTCACGCGGGAGCCCCGCCCCGTCTCCACCCGGGCGCTGGAGTTCCACGCCATGGTGGGCCGGCTGTTCGCCGTGGCCATCGAGAAGGCCCGCCTGTTCCAGGAGCTGCGCGCGGCCCTGCGGCTGCGCGAGGAGTTCATGTCGGCGGCGGCCCACGAGCTGAAAACGCCGGTGACATCCATCCAGACGTGGGCGGAGCTGCTGCTCAACCTGGAGGTGCTCACGCCCCGGCAGCAGAAGGGACTCCACATCATCGCGCGCAACTCGCGGCGGATCTCCCGGCTGGTGGAGCACCTGTTCGCGGCGGTGCGGATGGCGCCCGGGCCCCCGAAGCTGGAGCGCCAGCGGTTCGAGCTGCACGCGTTGGTGAAGGAGCAGGCGGAGAAGTTCGCCCGCACCACGGAGAATCCCATCCGCATCGAGGCGATGGAGGAGCTCGTCATCCACGCCGAGCGCCAGCTGTTGGGCGAGGTGGTGACCCACCTGCTGGAGAACGCCGTGCGGTATTCGCCTCCGGGCGGGCCGGTGGAGCTCCGGGTGGAGCGCATCGGCGGCGAGGCGGTGGTGTCCGTGCATGACCACGGGCCGGGGATTCCACCGGAGCGCCAGCCCCATGTCTTCGAGCCGCTCTATGAGCCGCTGCCTCCCGGGGCCCCGGGCTATACGGGCGTGGTGTACCTGGGGCTGCACCTGAGCCGGCAGATCATCGAGGCGCATGGAGGCCGCATCTGGCTGGAGAGCCACCCGGGCGAGGGCTCCACGTTCTGCTTCAGCCTCCCGCTGAGCCCCGCCTCGACCGAGGAGGACTCCCACACGTACAGCTGAGGTGCCTCCGCGCGAATTCCGACAGGAGCCTCGTCCTCCAGGGGGGCTCGCCGCCGGGGCTCCACCCCCTTAACTCAGCCCCTTGGCTGCCCGGCCGGGAGGCGCGCGATGGGAGGACGCAGGGTCCAGGGGACGAGGGGATGGGCGCGGAGGCTGCTGCCAGCACTGGCCGCCGTGCTGCTCGTGACGGGTTGCCGCAAGGAGCGGGGCGAGGACTTCGCGGTGGTGCCCGTGCGGCCCGCTCCGGCCCTGGAAGCGCCCCGGGCCTCGGGCGGGGTGTTCCGGCTGAGCGAGCAACGGGGCAAGGTGGTGCTGCTGTCCTTCGGCTACACGGCCTGCCCGGACGTGTGCCCCACCACGCTGTCGCAGTTGCAGCGCCTCCACACGCGGCTGGGCGAGGCCGCGCGAGACGTGGAGGTCGTCTTCGTCTCGGTGGACCCCGAGCGCGACAGCGCGCAGCAGCTGGAAACGTACGTGCACGCCTTCAACCCGCGCTTCACGGGCCTGCGGCTGGAACCGGAGGCCCTCGCACCGATGCTGGCCGCCTGGCGCGTCACCGCCACCCGCCGCTACCCGGACACCGCGCGCTACCGCGAGCACCCCTTCACCGGAGACCTCCCGTACACGATGGACCACACCGGGGCCTTCTTCCTCGTCGACAAGGCGGGCGCGTTGCGCGCGCGCATGCCGTACACCGTGTCCGTCGAGCGGCTGCAGCAGGAGGTCGAGCGGCTCCTCTCGGAGGAAGGGACGCCCGCCGCCGGGGTGCGGGTGGAGAAGGCCCGCGCACGGCTGACACCGGCTCGCGTCGGGGCCGTGTATCTCACGCTGGTGAATACGAGCGGGCGGGAGGATCGGCTCGTCTCCGCCGAGTCCACCACCGCCGCGAGGGTGGAGCTGCACGAGGTCATCGCGCAGGGGGAGTTGCTGCAGATGCACCCGAGGCCCGAGGGCTTCGTGGTGCCCGCGAAGGGCCGTGTCGAGCTGGCCCCCGGGGGCAAGCACCTCATGCTGTATGCCCTCCAGGACTCGCCCGCGAGCCTGCCGCTCACCCTGCACTTCGAGAAGGCGGGCACCGTCCAACTCACCGTCCCCGTCTCCGCACCCGGCGCGGACGAGCCGTAGTCACGCGGGGACACCATGATTCCCCCTTTGGACAGGAGCACCCGTCAGCTCGGATGGAACGGCACGCGGTGGGTGGTGTGCGGGCTCGCGCTGCTGGCCATGCTCGCCGGAGGTGCTCTGGCGCTCCAGGCCCGGGCCACCCAGCCTCGGAGGGAGACCGAGCTGAGCGGGCTGCGTCTGCGCCTGGAGCGAGCCGTCTGGCTGCACGAGCCGACGGACCATGGGGATACGGCCACCCTGCCCTCCCTGCCCGGAGCTCCGGCTCCCGGACAGCGCCGCCTCACCGTGGAGCTCACCGTCTTCAACCCCCGGCGACTCCCGAGTGACTTCACCCCCGGAGAGCTGCGGCTCACCGATGCGACGACGGGCTCGGAGTGGCGGCCCACGATGGGAGGCTCCGCCGCGTTCACCGTGCGGCCCTCGGAGGTGTCGTCCGTGACGCTGGGCTTCGATGTCCCGCGCACCTCCTCCGTCCTGCGGCTGGAGTGGGCACGCGGCTCGGAGCGCGCCCTCCTGCTCTCCACCCGGCGTCCGAAGAACCCCAACGAGGGCCCTCCTGGATGGCCCCGGCGCGTGGAGGAGCTTCCCCCGGGCAATGCCAGCGCGGGCTCGGCGCTCTTCCATGGACGGCTCGCCTGCGCCACCTGCCATGGCAATCCCGCCGAGCCGGAGGGCCACCGCATCGGACCGGCCCTGGCCAACTTCTCCCGGGTGGGCGCCACGCGCGTCGTGGGCATGAGCGCGGCGCAGTACGCCTATGAATCCCTGCTCAACCCGGGTGCCTTCATCGCCCCCGAGTGCTCCGGGCAAGGGCCCTGCGCCCAGACCCGCACCATGCCCCTGTACGGCGAGACGCTGTCGCCCCAGGAGATGGCGGATCTCATCAGCTACCTCGTGAACCCGCGGACCGGGGATTGAGCATGGCACGCAATGGGTGGAGGCTCGGCGTCCTCCTCACGCTCGGCTTGATGGGCTGGGAGGTGGGCCTGCTGTGGCTGCTCTCCGGAGGCTTCGGCCCGCGAGCGGACGCGCTGGGCTCGCGGCTCGCCTGGGACGCGGCGCTCCTGTTGCCCGTGGCCTGCGCGGCGGTGGGCTGCGCGCACTGGCTCTCCCGGCGCGGAGGCCAGGACAGGTCGACGGTGGAATCGGCCGCTACGCTGTCCGTGTGCTTCCTGCTGCTGCTGGTGCCCGTGGCCACCGGCCGGGGACTCATCCAGCGTGAGCTCGCGCGGACTCCGCCTCCGGCGGCCTCCGAGGGACAACCCGTGTCCGCGACACCCCAGGACGTGGGGGACGAGAGCCGCTTCCTCTGCGCGGCGGTCGCTCCGGACCTCTCCGCCTCTCCCGAGGATCCAGACGGTGGCTCGTTGGCCGAGGCCTCGTGGGCCGGTGTGCGGGATGCGCTGGTGCTTCAGGTGCCTGTCTTCCCTCTTGCGTTGCTGCTGCGCCGCCGTTCGAGGTCCGTCATCTCCGGTGCGCGTGCGGTCGTGTCACCCCTCGCGCTGCTGATCATGGTGGGCGCCTCCTGCGCATGGGAGTCGGATGGACGGCGCCCTGCCCCGGACGTGTCTGGACTCGCGGAGGGAGAAGGCGGCTGTGCTCCCGGGGCTCGTGTGAGGACGTACGCCGTGGCGGCCGTCCCGGTGGACCTCCCGCTCAATCCGCAGGGAGACCATGTACCCCGGGGCCTCATGTACCTCCTCGAGGAGGCGCGGCCCGCGCTCCAGGAACGGGAGCCACAGCCGCTGGTGCTGCGCGCCAATGCCGGCGAGTGCCTCGTGCTGCGCTTCACCAATCGACTGCCCACGGAGCCCGCGGCCCTGCGCATCGAGGGCCTGCGCGCCACGGTGAGAGGCCCGGAGGGAGGCTTCGTCCCCGGCACGTCCGTTCCACCTGGACAGAGCCTCACGTATGTCCTCGCGCTGCCCGAGGCGCCGGAGGCGGAGGGCGCCTACCTCCTGCATGACTCGGGGGACGGTGGCGAACGGGAGGCACGCGGGCTCTTCGGCGCCCTGCTGGTGGAGCCGGCGGGCTCCGTGTACCGCAGCACCGAGACGGGCGAGCCGCTCCGCGACGGCAGTGGCTGGGAGGCCCTCATCGACGTGCCCTCGGGCCAGGACTTCCGCGAGATGGCGCTGCTGTACCACGCCATGGGCCCACCGGAGGTCGCGGACGTGCGCTCCGCCCGAGGCGAGCCCCTGCCCTTGCAGGACGAGATGGCGGGCCCCTTCCGGCCCGGCGCATTCGGCATCAACTACCGCAGCCAGCCCCACTTCGAGCGGGAGGAGTCCCCCGACGACGAGGACGAGCGCTCCGAGTCACCCAGGCGGGTGGCGGCTCCGCTTCAGCTCCGCTCGTACCTGGGCGAGCCCATCAAGCTGCGCGTGCTGCACGCGGGGAGCGCGGAGTTCCACATCCACCACCTGCATGCGTGGCGCAGGGGCCAGCGGGCGAAACAGGCCCCCGCTTCTCCCTTCGAGGCGCCCCAGCTCTTGAGCCCGGGCAGTGGCCTCACCCTCGCCACCTCGGGCGCGGGAGACTTCCCCACCGCCGCGGGGGACTTCATCGTCCACTGCCACCTGCCCAACCACTCCGCCGGCGGTGAGCAGTTCTCCTGGCGCGTGTTCGACTCGCCCCAGCCCCGGCTCGCCCCGTTGCACGGGACTGGGAACACGGGGGCGCGGGACTGACGGACACACGGCGCTCGTCCCCGGATGGGAACACGGGGACGGATACCCTCACCCCGACCCTCTCCCGAGGGGAGAGGGAGGGATGCGCCGCGGAGTGGGGTTGACGGAGATGCGCAGTCGTGGCTCAGAACTGCGCCGAGCCCGGCACGCGCGGGTACGGGATCGCGTCGCGGATGTTCTGCAGGCCGCACATGTAGACGATCAGCCGCTCGAACCCGAGTCCGAACCCCGCATGCGGCACCGTGCCGTACCGCCGCAGATCCCGGTACCACTGGTAGTGCTCGGGCTTCAGGCCGAACTGCTGCATGCGCTTGTCCAGCATGTCCAGCCGCTCCTCGCGCTGGCTCCCGCCGATGATCTCCCCGATTCCCGGCGCCAGCACGTCCATCGCCGCCACCGTCTTCCCGTCCTCGTTCAGGCGCATGTAGAACGCCTTGATCTTCTCCGGGTAGTTCATCACCACCACCGGCCGGCCCACGTGCTCCTCCGTCAGGTAGCGCTCGTGCTCCGTCTGCAGATCGTTCCCCCACTCCGGCGTGTAATCGAACTTCTTCTTCGCCTTCTTCAGGATCTCGATCGCGTCCGTGTAGTCGATCCGCTCGAAGCTCGAGTTGATGAACTTCTCCATCCGCTCGATGACGCCCTTCTGCTGGCGCTCCTCGAAGAACTTCATGTCCGGGCCGCACTCGTTGAGCACCGCCTTGAAGACGTACTTGAGGAAGCGCTCGGCCAGGTTCGCGTCCTCGTTGAGGTCCGCGAAGGCGATCTCCGGCTCGATCATCCAGAACTCGGCCAGGTGCCGGGTGGTGTTCGAGTTCTCCGCGCGGAACGTGGGCCCGAACGTGTACACCTTGGACAGCGCCAGGCAGTAGGCCTCCACGTTCAGCTGGCCGGACACCGTGAGGTAGGCCTCCTTGCCGAAGAAGTCCTTGCTCCAGTCGATCTTCCCACCGTCCGTGCGAGGCGGGTTCACCGCGTCCAGCGTGGACACGCGGAACATCTGCCCGGCGCCCTCGGCGTCACTGGCGGTGATGATCGGCGTGTTCACCCAGAAGAAGCCCTCCTCGTGGAAGAAGCGGTGGATGGCCTGGGCCGCCGTGTGGCGCACGCGGGTGATGGCGCCGAACGTGTTGGTGCGCGGCCGCAGGTGGGCCACCTCGCGCAGGAACTCCAGCGTGTGCTGCTTGGGCTGGATGGGGTACGTGTCCGGGTCATCCACGAAGCCGAGCACCTTCACCTCCTCGGCCTGCACCTCGAAGGACTGGCCCTTGCCCTGGGACTTCACCAGCGTGCCCCGGCACACCACCGAGGCGCCCGCCGTCAGGTGCAGCACTTCCTTCTCGTAGTTGGGCAGCGTATTGGGCGCGACCACCTGGATCGGATCGAAGGTCGAGCCATCGGTGACGTTGACGAAGCTGATGCCCGCCTTCGAGTCCCGGCGCGTGCGCACCCAGCCGCGCACTTCCACCTTCGTGTCCGGTGCCATCGAACCATCCAGCGCCTTCTTCACACTGACGACCTGCATGACTGGCGTCCTTCCTCCGAAAAAGTCTCGCGGAACGCGGAGTTAGCCGCACCCTGGCCCGAGGACAAGTCCCATGAGCACCGGTCCGTGGTTTCCACCCCCCCTGCCCCCCCGGCAGCCAACGCATCGCGGCACGGACGGGGGGAGACCCGGCGGGTGGGATCGTGCTAATCCGCCCTTCCCCATGCGTTCCCTCTTCCAACGCAAGCAGATCGCCGACCTCGTCCCTGATTCCGAGGCCTCCGGCGGCCTGAAGCGCGCGCTCGGCACCGGCGACCTGGTCATGCTCTCCATCGGCGCGGTCATCGGCGCCGGCATCTTCTCCACGCTCGGCACCGCCGCCGCTGGCGAGACCCTGCCCACCGGAGAGGTGATCCGCTACGGCGCCGGCCCCGCCCTGGTGCTCTCCTTCCTGCTGCTCGGGGGCGTCTGCGCCCTGGCCGCGCTCTGCTACGCCGAGCTGGCCTCGATGATCCCCCAGGCCGGCAGCGCCTATGCCTACTCCTACGCGACGCTCGGGGAGCTCGTCGCGTGGATCATCGGGTGGGATCTCATCCTCGAGTACGCGGTGGGCAACGTGGCGGTGGCCATCGCCTGGGGCGGCTACTTCAACTCGCTCATCTCCCCCTGGGTGCAACTCCCCGGTTGGCTCACGCATGGCTACTACAACGTGCTCGCCAGCTCGGACCCCGCCATCCGCGCCCTGCTGGACACGGCGCCGCGCGTGCTCGGCATCCCCGTGCTGGTCAACCTGCCGGCCTTCCTCATCGTGATGGCCATCACCTGGCTGCTCGTCATCGGGGTGAAGGAGAGCACCCGGGTCAACAACGTCATGGTGGTGGTGAAGCTGCTGGTGCTCGCCGTCTTCATCGGCGTGGGCGCCCTGCACATCAACCCGGCCCACTACACGCCCTTCGCGCCCAACGGCTTCACCGGCATCCACCAGGCGGCGGCCATCGTCTTCTTCGCCTACATCGGCTTCGACGCCATCTCCACCGCCGCCGAGGAGACGAAGGATCCCCAGCGCACCATGCCGCGCGGCATCCTGCTCGGGCTGGCGGTGTGCACCCTCATCTACGTCATCGTCGGCGCGGTCGCGACGGGCCTCATCCCCTACTCTCAGCTCAAGTCGTCGGATCCGCTGGCCCACGCCTTCGAGGTGGCCGGGCTGACGCAGTTCAGCTGGCTCATCTCCCTGGGCGCCGTGGTCTCCATGGCGGCGGTGCTGCTCGTCTTCCAGTACGGCCAGCCGCGCATCTTCTACGCCATGGCGCGGGATGGGCTGCTGCCCCCGTGGGCGGCGAAGCTCCACCCCAAGTACCGCACCCCCCACGTCACCACGATCGCCACGGGGGTGCTGGTGGCGCTCGGCTCCCTGGTGGCCGATGACGCCGCGACCTACGATCTCACCAACATCGGCACGCTGTCCGCCTTCATGCTGGTGTGCCTGGGCGTCCCCATGCTGCGCCTGAAGGACCCGGACCGTCCGCGGCCCTTCAAGGTGCCCTTCGTGTGGCCGGTGTCCCTGGCCGGAGCCGGCGCCTGCCTCTTCGTCATGCAGGGCCTGCCCTCACACGCCTGGGTCCGCTTCGGCATCTGGCTCGCCATCGGCCTCGCGCTCTACTTCGCGTATGGCTACCGCAACTCCGTGCTCCGGCGCGGGGCACCGCCCGTGAACCTCGAGGGCAGCGCCCCGCCGAGCCCCAGCGTCTAGGCTCAGGCCCGCGGGGTTCCGCCCCGCGGCACGGAATCCCAGTACAGCCCGGCGCTGCTCAGCAGGCGCTCGTTGCCCAGCCGCGAGAGCGCCTCGCACACACCAGGGTCGGACAGCAGGTGCCGCTCGCAGCTCCCCCAGTCCAGCCGCAGCAGGACGCAGGCGGTCTCCGCGCACACGGTCGCCGTGGCCGCCAGGCCGAGCATCAGGGCGATCTCCCCGAACATGTCCCCCTCGCCCAGCGTGCGCAGGGGGACCTGGCTCCCGTCCGCGTGACGGTGCAGCACCTGGCACCGCCCGCGCAGCAGCAGGTACAGGGCATCCACCTCGCGGCCCTGCTCCAGCAGGAGCGTGCCCGCCGGCCGGGTGCAGATCTGGAAGTCCCGGGCCAGGGCCTCGCGCTGCTCGGGGCCGAGGCTGCGGAAGAGCGGGTTGCCGCGCAGCACGTCCTCCAGCAGGCGCTCGCGGTGGAAGCCCTGCAGCACGTCCTCCACCGACGGGTGCGTCTGGAGGAGCTGCTCCAGCTGCTCCCGCGTCAGCTCCAGCACCGCCGTGCGCTCGAAGGCCCGCACGGTGGCGAAGCGCGGGGTGCTGGCCAGCAGCGACATCTCCCCGAAGAACTCGCCCTCGCCCAGGAAGGCCACCGTGCGCCGGCGCCCCGACTTGAGCGTCCGCACCACCTCCACGCTCCCCTCGACGATGGCGAACATGGAGCTGCCCGGCTGCCCCTCCTCGACGATGTTCTCGCCCGCCTGGAAGATCCGCGGCTCCAGCGTCTCCATCATCGACAGCAGCTCCCGCGGACCCACCCGCGCGAGCAGCGAGGCGCGCGGCACCGCTTCGGCCCCGGTGGACACCTTCTCGGCGGCGGCCTCCAGGAACCGGGTCCTCGGGACGGCGGGCCCCGGCGGCGCGGAGGGATCCAACCGGCGGGCATCCAGCTCCGCCAACAGCCGCCGCGCCGGCTCATGCGCCGGATCCAGCCGGAGGATGACCTTGCACAAGGCAATGGCGCGCACCAGCAACCCTTGCCGCGCCCAGAGTTCCGCCAGTTGTTCGTAGCCCTCGAGCATCACTTCCGCTGGTTCACGAGCGAAGGACTGAATAACCCCAGCTTCCTGCTGACGCAATGTGTCGGACATCGTTCCCCCCTCTGACCTGGCTCCCCCCGGAGTCCGGGCGGTGGAGCGTGTCGAGGCTCAGAGTGCGCGCCCGTGGCTCCCCTGTCTGTGAGGGGGTTCACACACGCGGGGAGATGTCCTCCACCCCACACTACTCCGTCCGGACCACCGAGCCCGCGGGCAGCCCGGTCCGCAGCCGGGTCAGGGCCAGCTCCACGGCGTCCGGCTCCACGCTCTCCACCGTCACCTTCACCACGTAGTCCAGCGAGCGATCGAACATCGGGTAGGAGCCGATGGCCACGTGCGGCATGTCCAGCGCCACCCGGTCCAACACCGCCGCCACCGCGCTCTCCCCCAGGTTGAGGTACAGCACGCGCAGGTGCATGGGCGTCCCGCGCAGCTGTGCCAGCACCGCCTCCAGCTGCGTGCGGAAGAGCTGCGGCACTCCGGGCAGCATGAACACGTCCCCCACCGTCAGCACCGGGTACCAGCTGCCCGGCTGGGCGAGCAGCACCGCGCCCTCGGGAGCGTCCGCCAGCCGCATCGCCTCGGCCGTCGGCTCGTCCACCGCCTTCTCGCGGATGAGCGCCACCATCTCCGGCAGCCGCACCACCTTGCGCCCCATGGCCAGCGCCACCGCCCGCACCGTCACGTCGTCGTGCGTGGGGCCGATGCCGCCACTGGTGAAGACGTACTTCGCGCGCAGCCGCGCCCGCGCCACCGCCTCCACGATGATGTCCACCTCGTCCGGGACGATCTCCAGCGTGCGCAGGGGAATGCCCACCTCCCGCAGACGCTTGATGAGGTGGGGGCCGTTGGCATCCACCACCTTCGCCGTGAGGACCTCGTTGCCGATGATGACCGCCGCCGCGCCGGTGGGATCCATGCGGCCGGGACTCTACCGTACCGCCGCTCGCGTGGGCTTGCGTCCGAGCAGTTTGCGCACCTGGGCCAGACAATCGGCCGTCACCGCCTCCACCGTCTGGTCCCCGTCGATGCGCACCACGTGCTCGCGCTTGCCCCTCAGTTTGATGGCCGCCTCGTACTGCTTGGAGATGCGGCGCTGCTTCTCCTCCGCGTCGAAGAGCTCCTCCGGCCCGCCCCGCGCCGCCCGCCGCCGCGCCGCCACCTCGATGGACACCCCGACGAAGAGCGTCAGGTCCGCCGGCACCGCGTGCGCGTTGATGGACTCCACCCACTCCATGGGCAGCGACGCCCCCTGGTACGCCAGCGACGACAGCACCGAGCGATCACTCAGCACCACCTGCCCCGCCTCCAGCGCCGGCAGCACCTTCGCGCGCAGGTGATCCGTCCGGTCCGCCGCGTACAGCAGCGCCAGTGTCTCGGGCGCCAGCGGCCCCGCGCCTCCGGGCAGCACCAGCCGCCCCGTCAGCGCCTGACGGATGAGCACGCCCACCGGCCCGTCCGAGGGCTCGCGCGTGGTGAGCACGGACTGGCCCTCGGCCCGCAGCGCCGACGCCAGCCGCTCCACCTGCGTGGTGGTGCCGGCCCCGTCCAGGCCCTCGAGGACGATCAGACGCCCGCCGCGCGCGGGCTTGCGTGCCGGACTCACCGGGGCAGCAACGCCCTGGGATCGTCCAGCCCCAGCCGGTGGCGCAGCTCCAGCATCGTCTCGTAGCGCACCAGCTCGTCCGCCAGCACCGTGCGGCCCTGCCGGTAGCGCACCACCCCGTAGATGACCAGCCCCAGCGTCGCCGCCAGGCCCAGCCACGCCACGTGCGGCGCCCTCGTCGAGTCCCAGAAGAGCTTCGCCGTCGCGCCCCCGAGGATGAAGGACACCACGAAGGACACGCCCGCGTGGGCGAACAGAAGCGTGCTCTGGCGCGTGGACAGCGCCTCCTGGAGGCGCTCGAGCTGCTCGTGGAGATTCTGCTGCGTTTCTGCGTTCACGGGGGCGGCAACCTAGCGGAAGCGGCGGGCCACGTCGACTCCGCACACCGGGCTCCTGGAGTGGGTAGGCCCTCAGCGCAGCAACACCTACAATACAGGATTCGAGAATCCGATAATTCGACAAATCGGTGTAACCGGATCAGCGGGGCTGTCGTACCGCGAGCACCCACTCCACGAGACGCTCGGCCTGTCCGACGCGGAGGTGCAACTGCTCGTCGCGAACACCCAGGAGGGCTACGGCGAGCGGCTGCAGGAGCTGGGGCTCGAGCCGGAGCAGATCCGCGAGCTGCTCACCCAGACGGATCCGCCGCTGTTCGCCTTCTCCGGCGGCCTGGGTGACTACGTGCCGTTCGGCAACCCCAACCCCATGTTCGAGACGCTCGCCGCGTTCGGTCTGAGCGGGGATGAGGCGTTCCGGTTCCTCCAGGAGCACGGCGGCGCGCTCGCGGCGTTCGACACCGTCATCGCGGACCCGTACAACGCGGAGGCCTCGCTGGGGAACGCGCTCGCCTCGGGCGACTTCTCCGCCTTCCGCGAGAATGCGCTGGAGCGGTTGCCCGACGACATCGCCGACGCCCTGCGGCCCTATCTGAACGCGCAGCCGAACACCGAGTACTTCGAGAACTGAGGCCCCGGAGAGCAACCCGGGGCACCCGGCACCCTCACCCCGTCCCTCTCCCGGTGGGAGAGGGAATGTGTGCGCGGGTTACTGCCGCGTCAGCGTGATGGAGGTCCGCGCCACATTGCACGCGGTGGCGGAGCTGGCCGCCTCGAAGTAACCGGTGATCTTCTCGCCGTCGTACTCGCCGTCGATCTGGATGATCGTGTTCGAGCTCTCCGAGCCCGACCCGGACCCACCGAACTCCACGCTCGTCTCGGCCAGCGTTCCAGCGAGGGTCCCATTGTTGAAACAGGTGGCCTTGTTGGTGCTGAGCACTCCGGTCACGGCCACGATGGAGCTCGAATACTGCTCCTTCACGTTCACGGTGACATCCCAGCCGGATGCGCTGCCCTTCCACGTCCCGACGAGGTTGTTACCGCCACATCCACAAACAGCGAGGGCCATACAGGCAACCCACTTCTTCATGCGCTCTCCTGGAGAGACTGCGAGTGAAGTGGGGCACTATAGGTGGGGCCGCCCGCATCGCATCCAGATTCGCGGGCAGCTCCACCTTCTCGAATCTCAAGGTCCGCAAGTGGTGCGTCCATACGCCGTGACGCACACCCCCGAGACGGCAGGCGGCCCCCAGAGGTGCAGGCGGCAACCGTCGTCCTGCATCAAGGTCCCGGCCACCGCGTCCGTCCAGACGCAACGCTGCAACCCGTGCAACTCGGAGCCATCCGAGCCGCGCGCCCACGCATCGAGCGTCCGCTCCGCGTAGTCCAGGCCCGGCGGCCCCTGCCAGGTGCCCAGCTCCAGGCTCCAGCCCTCGTCGAGCACCGCCTCCATGGGCAGCCGCAGGGAGGCCCCACGGTAGGAGAGCTCCGGCCCCGTGCCAGGGGCGACGACCTCGAGGATCTGCCCCGAATTCCGCCGGGGATGGCGCTCGGGCTCTCCCATCCGCAGGATGCCGCGGATGTCGGTGAGCACGAGTCCCTCACCGCCCACCCGCACCTCGCCTCGCGGAGTGTCGGCGAAGAGGGCGATCGACGCCTCGATCGCGCCTCCGACGAAGTAGCGCCCCACCCCCGGTTGACCGGGCGCTGCGTACGGATGCTCCAGTTCCAGCAACTCGAGCCGGGTGGGCTCAAGGCAGGTGAGCTCGAAGGCATCCTCATAGCGGACCTCGCTTCCGGCCATCACCCGCACCCGCACCTCGTGCGCGCGCCCCGGCTCCGCGTCACAGCGCGTGCGCAGCCGGTAGCCTCCTGGCAGGTAGCGGGCCGGGGATTCCTCGCGGGAGACCTCGAAGTCGAACCCCGGCGGGGCCTGGACCTCGAGCGTCGTGCCCTTGAAGTCCCACCGCTCGACCCGGTCCGCCTCCATCGGATCGATGTGTTCCGGCCACGTCCGCAAGTCGTTGAGCCGCACGGTCGTGTACAGGCCCGAGGCCACCTCCTCGGAGGAGTGGAGGTACAGCTCCCCGTGCTTTCCCGTACCCCGCGGCTCTTCACACCCCGCCACGACGGCCATCCACGCGATCAGTCCCAGTGCTCCCGCGCCGCGTCTCGTCAGCATTGCCATTCGGACCCCCCTCTTGTGTTTGCGAGGGGCCGACTGAGCAAGCCGTGTTCCAAGCACGCGTGACACGCGCAAGACGGGTGGGCTGACTCCCAAGCCGCGACATCCGTGTCAGGTTCATCGGGGCCGCGGTCGAAGATCCATTGCCCGTGGTCTCGGGCCTCACGGGGGCAACCCGGGGCGCTCGATACCCTCACCCCGTCCCTCTCCCGGGGGGAGAGGGGAAATGGGGGGTGATTGGAGCTGGGCGCTACAGGTCCGACAGCGCCGCGCGCACCGCGTCCAGGTTCGCGGGCAGGTCCACCGGCGGGTTCGCGTAGCGGCTCTTCACATCCTCCAGCACTCCCCGGTGGTAGCCCACCTTGAAGTCCGGGAACTTCAGCCCGTGCGCCGTGGACACCACCGCCACCCGCGCTCCCCGCGCAATCACTCCCTGCGCTACCAGCTTCTCCAGCGCCGCCAGCGCCACGCCCGTGTGCGGACACGTGAACGTCCCCTCCCGGTCCGCCCTCGCCGCCGCGTTCGCCAGCTCCGACTCCGTCGCCTCCTCCACCACTCCGTCGAACGCCTTCAACATCTTCACCGCTCGACGGAACGACACCGGCGCGCCAATCTGGATCGCCGACGCCAGCGTCTTCTCCGCCTTCATCGGCACCAGCTCCGCGAAGCCCCCACGGAAGGAGCGCATCAGCGGATTGGCCCGCTGCGCCTGCCCCACCGCGATCCGCGGACGCTTGGAGATCACCCCCAGCGCGTGCATCAGCTCGAAGCCCTTGCCCAGCGCGCTCGCGTTGCCCAGGTTGCCACCCGGAATCACCACCCAGTCCGGTGGATCCCACTCCAGGTCCTGGCACAGCTCGATGGCCACCACCTTCTGCCCCTCGATGCGCAGCGAGTTCATCGAGTTGGCCAGGTACAGGCCCGAGTCCTTCGTCACCTGCTGCACCAGCTTCATGCAGCCGTCGAAGTCCGTGTCCAGCGACAGCACCCGCGCCCCGTTCGCCACCGGCTGCACCAACTGCGACAGCGACACCTTGTCCTTCGGCAGGAACACCACCGACGGAATCCCCGCCGCCGCGCAGTAGGCCGACAGCGCCGCCGACGTGTCTCCCGTCGACGCGCACGCCACCGCCCGGATGGGCACGCCCTTCGCCCGCATGTGCTTCACCGCGGACACCAGGACCGTCATCCCCCAGTCCTTGAAGCTGCCCGTCGGCGAGACGCCGCACTCCTTCAAATCCAGGCTCGCCAGCCCCAGCTCCGCCGCCATCCTCGGCAGCGCCTTGAGCGGCACCCGCCCCTCTCCCAACGAGACGATGTCCCCCGCCGGAAGCCGCGGATACACCCACTCGTGCTTGCCCCATACCCCCGAGGCGTACGGCAGCCGCGAGGCCCCGAAACGCTGCTCGAAGCGCCGCTTCCACTCCTCCGCGGACACCGAGCGCAGCGCCTCCACGTCGTGCGCCACCTCCAGCAACCCGTCGCACTTCGGGCAGCGGTAGACGACCTCCAACAACGAGGCCCGGAAGCCACAGCCCTCGCTGCAGGCGTATTCGGCGTGAAAGGCAGGCGTTCCCATGGTGTTCACTCCGCCGCTGGAATCATCGTGCTGCACGTCACACAGGCCCGGCCCGCGTACCCCGGCGTGTGGCACTTCGGACACGCCGTCCGCTCCCCGGACTGCGGCGGCTTGCCGGACGCGGACGCCTCGGCCGGCGCCAGGCGCGCCTTGGGCAGCCGCATGCCGCAGCGATCACACACCGCCCCGATGTCCTGCACGTTGCGGCAGTACCGGCAGACGACCGGGCCCGTGGGTGCCGCCGTCTTCAGTCCGTCGGACATCGCCCGGCCCGTGTCCATGTCCTGGACCGGCGCCACCACGACGTTGCCCGCCGCGGCGGAACGGCCCGTGTCCAGCTCCGGCACCGCCTGCACGGCGACCTCCGGCACCGCCTGCTGGGCCGTCAGCTCCAGGTCGGGAATCGCCGCGGTCTGCACCGGGGCGCGCCCTCCCGCCAGCTGCGTCTGCTCCAGCTCCGCCAGCCGTGTCACCGGCACCGCCACCGGCGCGGTCGTGAACAGCTTCTTCCCACAGACTTCACACTCGGTGCCCTGAGCCTGCTGGTGCTCGCACACGGGGCAGATGATCATGACCAGGAGGTTAGCCGGTCCCCAGCGGATGGAGCAATCAATGCACGAAGTCCGGCGGCGGCGCGCTCGTCATCGGCACGAAGCGCACGCCCAGCAGCTTCTCCACCTGGGGGGCCTCCCCTCGTAACGGCCGCGTCACCCGGATCAGCTCCTGGGAGCCCTGCCTCGGGCCCACCGGCAGCACCAGCCGCCCGCCCGGCCGCAACTGCTGGTAGAGCGCCGGGGGCAGCCGCTCCGGGGCCGCCGTGCCGATGATGGCGTCGAATGGCGCGTCCTCCGGCCAGCCAGCCGTGCCATCGCCTACCCGGAAGTGGATGCCGCCGAGGCCCATCCGCTCCAGCCGCTCCCGGGCCGGTCCCGCCAGGTCCGGGAGGCTCTCCACCGTGTACACCTCGGCCCCCAGCCGCGCGAGCACGGCCGTCTGGTAGCCCGAGCCCGTTCCAATCTCCAGCACCCGCTCCCCGGGTTGGAGGTTCAACGCCTCCGTCATGAAGGCCACGATGAACGGCTGGCTGATGGTCTGCCCATGGCCGATGGGCAGCGGCGTGTCCTGTCCCGCCACGTCCCGCATCGACTCGGGGACGAACGCCGCCCGGTCCAGTGCTCGAATCACCTCGAGCACCCGCGCGTCGGAGATGCCCTGCCGCCGGAGTGCCTCCGCGAGTTCCACGTCTCCCATGGGACCAGCCTAACCACATCGAGGCACTCCCGCAGGCCCTGCCTCGCTTCCCCGGGAACGGAGCGGACACTCACGGCGCCCGCCCCGTCCCGGCGACACTCGCCCGAGGCTTCCCCTTGCACTTCCCGGTGGGCCATGGTGGGAATCCGGGCAGGAGAGCCCACGCATGGACGCCGCCGCCGACGAATTGCTCCGCCTCGCCTTCGACCGCGCCCCCGCCATGGAGGCCAACCAGGCCATCGCCCGCATCCGCGACGCCGCCGGAGATGAGCTCTCCGGCGCCACCAGCTACGAGCTCGTGCTGCCCGCGGACAACGTCCGCTCCTTCCTGCTCGACTACACCCTGCCCCGGCTCGTGGACTACCTCGAGTCCAGCGGCGCCAAGCTGCCCCACTGCGGCGGCGTCTTCCTCTCCGTGTTCTCCGGAGACACGCTCCACTTCCTGCACGCCCGGGACGTCGTGGAGCTGCTCTCCCGCTGGAGCGGCCTGTCCATGGCCGAGCTCAAGACGCGCTACGGGCCCAAGTAGAGGGCCCGGGCCGCCCCCCCCCCGGTCCGGGTGTCCCCAGGGCCCGCCGTCAGCCCGGCGAGCATCCTCGTCCTCCGGCTCGCGCCTCCGTGTTATCCCTCCCGGAGCCATGACCCCCACCGAGCGCCTCTACTACAGCGATCCCTTCCTCTTCCGGTTCACCGGGCGCGTGCTCGCGCATGGCACGTGGAACGGTGCCCCGTCCGTCGTGCTCGACCGCAGCGCCTTCTATCCCGAGGCCGGTGGCCAGATGGCCGACCGGGGGGTGCTCGGCGGCCGGGCCATCCGCGACGTGCAGGTGGATGACGCGGGGGTGGTCCACCACATGCTGGAGCTGTCCGAGGGCGCCACGCTCCCCGAGGTCGGCACCGAGCTGGCCGGGGAGATCGACCGGGTCCGCCGCCGCACGCACATGGCGCTGCACACCGGCCAGCACATGCTCTCGCGCGCGCTGGTGGACGTGGCCAACGCCCACACCGTGTCCTCGCGCCTGGGCGAGACGCTGTGCACCATCGACGTGGACCTGGACGTGCTCGACGAGCGCCGCGTCGCCGAGGCCGAGGACCTGGTCAACTCCATCATCGACGACGACATCGTCATCCGCGCCTTCTTCCCCACGCCCGAGGAGCTGGCCACCCTCCCCCTGCGCCGCGCCCCCAAGGTCACCGACAACATCCGCGTCATCCAGATGGGGGACTTCGACGTGTCGCCCTGCGGCGGTACGCACTGCACGCGCTCGGCGCAGGTGGGCCTGGTGCGGGTGCTCGGCGTGGAGCGCTACAAGGGCAAGGGCCGCGTCCTCTTCTCCGCGGGCCGCCGCGCCCGGACCGGGCTGTGGGAGGAGGCCGGCACCCTGCGCGCGCTCGGCAAGAGCTTCTCGTGCGGACCGCTGGATGTGCCCGCCTCCGTGGACAAGCTGCGGCGCGACCTGACCGAGGTGCGCGAGGCGCTCGGCGCCGCCCGGGCGAAGCTCGCCGAGTCCACCGCCGCCGAGCTCGCCGCCCAGGCCGAGCAGTCCCCCGGCAAGCCCGTGGTGGCGGTGCTCGAGGGTGCCACGCCCGAGGACCTGCGCTCCGTCGCCGCCCGCCTGACGAGCCGGCCCGAGGCCGTGGTGCTGCTCGCCGGCCGGAATCCCGACGGCCTGTCGGTGCTCATCACCCGGGGCAGTGGCTCCAGCTTCGGCTGCGGGGCCTTCCTCAAGCGCGCCGCCGAGGCCGCCGGAGGCCGCGGAGGTGGCCGCCCCGAGCACGCCGAGGGCCGCCTGCCTCCCACCACCGACTGGCCGGCCATCGTGGCCTCGCTGCTCGGTTGAGACGCGCGGGGCCGGTGCCTCCCGGGAGGACCAGCCCCGTCTTCACGGCCGCGCGTCCTTGCGCGCCAGGAGGTCTCTCGCGGCGAGCTCCACCGCCCGGCATCGCAGGACGGTCCTCCCTTCCTCGTCACCGCGCACCAGCCCGGAGAAGTACAGCCGCACCTCCGGTTCCTCGATGTGGTTGTCCAGCGGCTCGAGCGCGTTCACGGGCCGGCCCGCGAGCAGCTCGTGCAGCACGAAGCGGCAGCCCCGCGCCCCCGAGTAGCCGTTGCGTTCGTCCTCGCGCAGCACCTCCTGGAGCACGCCGCGCACCCACGGGCTTCTCGCCAGGCGCTGGGTCACCGACTCCCGGTCGAGCGCTCCCGCTCCGGCCACGACCTCCTCGAGCAGGCCCGGGTGACCGCCCGTGGCCTCGTGGACCTCCCGGGCCCACCGCTTCCCGTCCAGACCCGCTCCGTCGAGCAGCTGGCACACCTCGTCCACCGTGAAGTCGGGCACCTCGCGCCGCGGCGCGTCCTTGTACACGGAGGACTTCGCCACGTTGTGCTGCAACCACGCGCCCCGTGCCCCTCCTCCCGCCACCAGCAGGTGGAGCTCCACCTTCGACGGCTCCTCCAGCAACCGCCGCAGGTGCTTGCCGAACATTTCCAGGTGTCCCAACGGCCCCCACTCGTAGCGCAGGACGAACAGGTGCTCGCGCCCGAGTCCCTCGGCCTGCTGGCGCAGGTGCTCCATCAGGGCGTCGAAGCTCGTGACGCTCTTGTCTTCCGCGAGGGCGCGGCAGTAATCGGCTTCCGTGCAGTCCGGCACGTTCGGCGGCTCCAGCCAGGTGACCCGCTTCCCGTACGGCTCCGCCAGGCGGCGCGCGATCGACTCCGCCCCCCCTTCCTCGGGCGCGAACAGCACCAGCCGGTGCTGGGTCCAGAGGATGCGGGCGTACACGTGCTCCAACGCCTCCCGGGGAACGAGTGGTGGATTCCGTGGGACGGGAGCTGGCCGCGGCGGGGCGGTGGGGGCCGCCTGCGGAGGAGGCACCTGGGACGGCCCGGAGAGAAACGACTCGAGCAGGAACGCGTCCGGCGAGGGCGCGGGCCCCACCTTGGTGGGAACGGACGCGGGTGCGGGTATTCCCCGCGTGGGCTCGACAGCGGGACCTGGCCCGCGAGGCAGCGGCATGCGGGACGCGGGGGGCTCACCGAAGGCCGCTCGGGACAGCGCGTTCAGACAGGCCGCCAGCGGCGGGCCGTGATCCTCGTACTCGATGAGCTGGATGTTGTAGCGGGGCCACAGCGCGCCGCGCTCGATGCTCCCCTTCTTCATCAGCGCGAAGCTCGGCACGTGCCGCCCCTTCGTGATGCCCAGCACGTGCTCGATCTGCTTGAGCACGTAGGGATCGCTGAAGCTGAAGCCCACGTAGAGGAAGGGCCTGGCGCGGATCCACTCGCGCAGCCGCACCAGCGCGTTCGTGTACTGCGAGTAGCGCCCGTCCTGATGGGTCCCATCTCCATAGAGCCGCGCGTAGTCCGCCCCACCGAGGATGAGTGTCGAGAGCCGGTGGATGGTGCCGTGCAGGTACCAGAGCCGCGGCGCGTCCGGCGAGGCCTCCGCGTCCATCAGGTGCAGCTCGTCGTCCTGATCATTGGAGAGGGGCTCCGCGCCCTCCTGGCCCCACAGCAGGACGTCGTCGTAGTTCGTCGTGAGCATCACCTCGGGCCGCAGGCTCCAGAGCGCCCGCACCACCGAGAGCTCCGCGTCCGCCGGCCGGCGCACCCGCAGCCGCTCGCGCAGGAAGCGGTTGAAGCGGAACGCCCCCATCTCCTTGAAGCCGATCTCCGCCGCCGTGAGGAAGTCGCCCCCGGCGATGTGCCGCCGCACCTCGGCGACCACCGTCTCCGGCAGCGCCTCCTGCTCCAGCCTCTCCGCGAGCCCCTCGAGCAGCTGCTTCCACGAGGGAAACAGCTCCCGCTTCACCCCCATGCTCACACCCGCTCCCACGAAGGGAACCACCTGGTGTTTGCGTACCGCCTCGATCAGCTCTCTCGGAAGAGTCATGGCCCCCTCGGTCTCCGCCCGAAGCATAGCGCGGGCGGAGAACGGGGAGGGTCACTCCGACGAGCCCGAGAGCCCCGCCAGCGCTCCGAGTCCGCGCTGGAACTCCTCGAACGAGATCTGCCCGTCGGCGTAACGCTCGCTGAGGCTCAGCAAGGGCTGGGCCTCGGCGACGGCCAGCCACGCGTTCCGGGCCTGCGCCTCGGCCTCGGAGGAGGACGCCGGAGCCGGCACCTGGCGGGCCAGCTCCTCCAGGCGGGCACTGGCGCGCCGGGCCAGTGCCCTCAGCTTCGTCAGCACCTCGGGCGTCAGCCGCGCGGGCTTCGCGTCGATGACGCAGAAGGAGCCCACCGTCTGCCCCTGCACCTCCAGCGGGAAGCCCACGTAGGCCCGGATGCCGTAGCGCTCCACCAGATCCCTGGGCAGACCGGGCTCGCGCTCGGCGTCCTCGATCTCCAAGCAGTCACCCCGGGCCACCACGAACTGGCAGAAGGACGTGCAGCGATCCGTGGCGAGCGTCGCCGAGAGATCCGGCGGCAGCCCCACCTGCGCCCGGAAGAACTGGATCTTCCGCACCACCAGGCTCACCAGCCCGATGGGAAAGCCCGTCAACGTGGTGGCCTCGGTCACGAGCGCCTGCAGCTCCGGGTCCGGCGTGGACTCGAGCAATGGGGCATCGAAGGACGCCAGCCGCTCGGCGTCGTCCAACACCGACATGTCCTTGGGAGGCACGAAGTTCATCGGCCACCTGCCTGCCAGGGTGGCGAGGAGAGGGTCTGGATACGCAGCGACCGGGCGGGCTGCTGCATCCGGGTCTGCTGACGCAGGCACAGCGGGAAGACGGACTTCTCCTCGGTGTCCATCAACGAGCGCAGCGCGGCGGCCACCGTCCGGAAGCGCTGGTGGAGCCGCTCCGGATTCGTGTCCACGTTGGAGAAGAAGCCGAGCACCGCGCTGGACATCACCGTCAGGTTGGTGCGGAAGATGTTGAGCAGCGTGAGCGTGGTCGCGTCCTTCGAGTCCTGGCAGCTCGCCACCACCACCTCGTAGAGCTGCTCCTTCGCCCGCTGGTGGGGCACGAAGACGTCATGGAGTTGCCGCAACAAGCCTGGCAGCTCCGACGCGCTCGCCTTCTCGCAAACACCGAGGAGCACGCGCAGCCGACCGTGGTCCCGCTTCAACGTCTCCACCCGATTGATCATGGTGGGGGGAGCTACTGCGACGGACATGCCAACCGCCCTTCTCTTGGGTTCCAACAATCCAGCAGGACTCGAACTGTAGCGTCTCGCCACAATCCTGGGGACCCCCTGGGATCGTGGCGTTCCGGGACTGTGGCGTTGTGCCACACCCTCCCCGGAGCGGGAGCCCCGCTGTACCCGGCGAGTCCTTGGCAGGGTGAACAGCGGACGGACAGGCTCGGGCCCCCATCTAACAACCCAGGCTCCTTCCCGCATGTCCGCGAGCACCCATCACCGGCGTGGACCGCTGGGAGTTCCGCGACGGCCGCATCTGCCACGACCAGGCCTTCCATGCTCTCTCCTCCCTGCCGCGGCAGGTGGGCCTCATCCCTTGAACGCCGGGTGTGGGGCGCCCAACGCTGGGGGTCTCGCCACCTGAGAATCGCCACTTGCCTCGTTCACTGCCGGGCGTTGCTCCGGGACGGCCATGAGGGGGAGCGGGCAAGCGGGAGTTCGACCTGTCACGATCTCCCGCATGATTCCCCTGACGGACACGCACGGCCGGGCACCGCCGCGACTCGAGCAGCTGCTCGAGGTCGTCACGGACGGAGTGCTCGCCCTCGACGTCCAGGGACGGCCCACCTACGTCAACACCAGCGCCGAGCGCATCCTGGGCCGCTCCCGGCACCTGCTGCTCGGCCGCCGGCTCTGGGCGGAGCTGCCCGGGTTGGAGGAGACGGAGCTGTACCGGGCCTGCCACCGCGCGCTCGCGGAGAGCACGCCCACCACGGTAGAGGAGCACCTCGCGTCGCTCGGGGCCTGGTTGGAGGCCCGGGTGTTCCCCACCAGCGAGGGGCTGCTCGTGTTGCTCCGGGACGTGACGGCGCTCAAGCACATGGAAGCCGTGCGCTCGCGCTGGAGGGCGGAGCACCTGGCGCAGGACCTGAGCCGAAGCGAGGCGCGCTTCCGCTCGCTGGAGCTCATCTCCGAGGCGAGTGCCGCGCTCTCCTCCACGTTGGAGCTGCGCCAGGCGTTGGAGCGCCTCACCCGGAGCCTGGTGCCGCGCTTCGCCGGGTGGTGTGGCATCTACCTGCGCCAGGGCAAGGGTCCGCTGGAGCGGGTGGCCTTCACCGACGTGGATCCCGTCCGCGCCCTGCGGCTGCGCAAGGCGGGCAAGCAGTGGGAGGGTCCGTACCCGCTGCCCACCGCGGTGCTGGAGGGCGGCCGGCCCGAGCCCCTCCCCGTGCTCACCGAGGAGGCGCTCGCCCCGGAGCCGGACGAGGCGCTCCGGGAGCTGCGGCGCGCCTTCGTGGGGATGAGGGGGCTGGCGGTGCCCATCGTCCTGGACGGGCAGAAGCCCGGAGTCCTCGTGCTCGCCACGGGCGACGAGTACCGCGCCTACGACGCCGACGACGTGCGCCTCTGCGAGGAGCTGGCGCACCGGGCCGCCATCACCGTGGAGCACGCGCGCCTCTTCGAGCTGGCGCGCCAGGAGCGGGACCGGGCCGAGGAGGCCAACCGCGCCAAGGACGAGTTCCTCGCCACCGTCTCGCACGAGCTGCGCACCCCGCTCACGGCCATCCTCGGCTGGACCAGCATCCTGCGCACCAGCACGCTCACCCCGGAGAAGCAGACGCGCGCCCTGGAGACGGTGGAGCGCAGCGCCAGGGCCCAGGCGCAGATCGTCGATGATCTGCTGGACATCTCGCGCATCGTCGCCGGGAGGATGCGTCTGGACATGCAACCGGTGAAGCTGGCGCCCGTGGTGGAGGCGGCGCTGGACGCGGTACGCCCGGCGGCGGCCGCCCGGAACGTCCAGCTCGAGCCCCAGCTGGAGGCCGGCGTGGGCTCCGTCCAGGGAGATGCCCAGCGGTTGCAACAGGTGGCGTGGAACCTGCTCACCAACGCCATCAAGTTCACGCCCGATGGAGGCCAGGTGACGGCCCGGCTGCGGTGCGTGGAGGGCCACGTGGAGCTGCAGGTGACGGACTCGGGCAAGGGAATCGATCCCGCCTTCCTGCCCCATGTCTTCGAGCGCTTCCGGCAGGGCGATGGCAGCTCCACCCGCCGCTACGGAGGCCTGGGGCTGGGACTGGCCATCGTGCGCCACCTGGTGGAGCTGCACGGAGGCACCGTCCAGGCCCACAGCGAGGGCGAGGGCCGCGGCTCCACCTTCACGATGCGCCTGCCCCTGATCGCGGCGCGCCCACCGGAGGGCGCGTCCCCGGGCATCTCGTCGATGCTCCCGGATCCCTCGCTGGCCGCGTACCTGCCGGATCTCTCCGGCGTGCGCGTGCTGGTGGTGGATGACGAGCAGGGCACCCGCGAGTTGCTGCGGGCCCTGCTGGAGGAGCGCGGCGCGGTGGTGTCATCCGCCTCCAGCGCGGCCGAGGCGCTCGAGCAGCTCCAGCGCGCCCCACCGGATCTGCTCGTCTCGGACATCGGCATGCCGGACGCGGATGGCTACACCTTCATCCGCCAGGTGCGCGCCCTGCCTCCCGCGCGGGGAGGCCAGGTGCCCGCCGCCGCGCTCACCGCCTATACGCGCTTGGAGGATCGCACGCGCGCCTTGAGCGCGGGCTTCCACGTCTACGTGCCCAAGCCGGTGGATCCGATCGAACTGGTGATGGCGCTCGCCAATCTGATCAATCGCTTTGCCCGAAATTGAGAGCCGCGCTCAGTTGCTCGCTCTGCGGAAGACGAGCCGGCGAGCGCTGGGGGTGCTTGGACAGGCTGTCTGAGTTCAAACTATCATTCGATCCCCCGGACCCTGGCTCGTTCAGCGGGGGATGTGGAGACCGGGAACCCCCCAATTCCAAGACGGAGGCTGCATGCGTTTGAGGCAGACGTTGTGGGCCGGCTTGTTGCTCACGCCCCTCGCGAGCGGAAGTGCCCTGGCCGCGACTCGAGGTAATTACGACGCCTTCCTGGCTCGCCAGGAGGAGAAGGGTCTCGCCGCCAAGGACGACGCCCTCCGGACGCGCGGCCTGCGCGTGTCGCAGATGGAGGATCGGCTCGGAGTCCCGAGCTTCGTGTGGAACACGCGTGAGGGCTCCAGCTCCACGACGAGCATGAGCAAGGCGCTGGGGGCCCGCAAGCCGGACCAGGCCGCGCGCGCGCACCTGCAGTCGGTGGCGGACCTGTACCGCCTGGGCTCCGAGGACGTGTCCTCCGCGGTGCTGAAGTCGGTGCACCAGAGCGGCAAGGGCCCCGTCATCGCCCGCTTCGCCCAGCAGGTGGATGGCATCGAGGTGTTCCGCAACGAGGTGAAGGTCGTCATGGACCAGAACCTCGACCTGGTGGCCGTCTCCGGCTACCTGGCGCCCGCGCAGTCGGCGCGCAAGGCGAGCCTCGGCGCGGCCAGCTCCTTCAAGCTCTCCGCCGAGCAGGCCATCGCCATCGCCTTCCAGGATCAGACGGGCATCTCCATGCCGGCGCGCGGCTTCGTGGCCACCGGCAAGGCGAACGGGCCCTACTCGCACTACGAGCTGGACTCGAGCTCCGCCTCCGTCCTCACCCACCCCCTGGTGGTGCCCGCCCGCGCCAGGCAGGTCTACTTCACGATGCCGGACGGCCTGGTGCCGGCCTGGTACGTGGAGGTGAACAGCGGCGTGCGCAACACCACGGCCTCGGACTACCACTCCTTCGTGGTGTCGGCGGTGGATGGCGCGCTGCTGATGCGCAACAACCTGTCCGCGCACGCCGCCCCCGCCAGCTACCGCTACAAGGTGTGGGCGGACGCGACGGCGCCCTATACCCCGTATGACGGCCCGCACGGCACCAACACCACGCCCTACACGCCTGGCGTTCCGGATGGCGTGGACGTGCCGCTGGACGTGCCGCCCAACACCATCACGCTCTCCAGCCTGCCCGGCAATGAGCCGTGGCTCCCCGCGGGGGCCACCGAGACGGAGGGCAACAACGTGGATGCCTACGCCGATCTGGCCGCGCCGGACGGCTTCCAGCCCGGTGGCCAGGACGTGCGCGCGGCCCTCACGGGCGAGGCGTCCGATCCCGGCTTCGACTACCTCTACGATCTGACCAAGGCGCCCGGCTTCAACGCCACCCAGCGCCAGGCGGCGGTGACGAACCTCTTCTACGTCACCAACTGGCTGCACGACTCGTTCTACAACGCCGGCTTCGACGAGGCCGCCGGCAACGCGCAGGCCTACAACTTCGGCCGCGGCGGTGTCGAGGGTGACCGGATGCGCGCCGAGGCGCAGGACTACGGCGGCACCGACAACGCGAACATGTCCACTCCCGCGGACGGCGCTCCGCCGCGGATGCAGATGTACGTGTTCAACCCGGTCTCGCGCTTCAGCCTGGACGTCAACACGCCCACGGACCTGAAGGTCACGCCCTCGGCCGCCCAGTTCGGCGCCCAGGAGTATGACATCACCAAGGACGTGGTGGTGGCGCGCCACGGGACCGCGACCGACGGCTGCAGCACGGCCGCCTTCAGCAACGCGGCGGAGATCGCCGGCAAGATCGCCCTGATGGACCGCGGCACCTGCGCCTTCACCATCAAGGCCAAGAACGCGCAGAACGCGGGCGCCGCCGGTGTGATCCTCGCCAACAACACGTCCGGCGGCATCACCCCCGTGGGCGATGACGCCAGCATCACCGTCCCGGTGGTGGCCGTGCTGCAGGCCAATGGCATCGCCATCAAGAAGGCGCTCGAGACGGGCCCCGTCAACGTGCGCATGGTGAAGTTCAAGCCCGGCGCGGCCCGCGACGGCACGCTGGACAGCGCCATCATCGCCCACGAGTGGGGTCACTACATCAGCAACCGCCTCATCGGCGACGCCAACGGCCTGGGCAACTACCAGGGCGGCGCCATGGGCGAGGGCTGGGGCGACTTCCACGCCCTGATGATGCAGGTGCGTGAGTCGGACCGGGAGGTCCCGGGCAACAACCTCTTCCAGGGCGTCTACACGGTGTCCGCCTACGTCACCAGCGGCCCTGGCGTGCCCGGTGCCTACTACGGCATCCGCCGCATCCCGTACTCCACCTCGTTCGACAAGAACGCCCTCACCTTCAAGCACATCGCCAACGGCAACCCGCTGCCGGAGACGAACGCGCTGGCCTTCGGCCATGACGGCCGGGCCAACTCCGAGGTCCACAACGGTGGCGAGGTGTGGGCCACCATGCTGTGGGAATGCTACACCTCGCTGCTCAACGCCTACTCCTTCGCGGACGCGGAGGACCGGATGAAGCGGTACCTGGTGGCCGCCTACAAGGCCACCCCGTCGAACCCCACCTACATCGAGGCGCGTGACGCGCTCCTGTCGGTGGCCAAGGCGTCGGATCCCGCGGACTACACGCGCTTCGTGAATGCCTTCGCCCGGCGCGGCATGGGCTTCGGCGCCAAGGCGCCGGACCGCGACTCCCAGGACTTCATCGGCGTGGTGGAGAGCTACCAGACGGGCAACAACCTGGAGGTGGTGAGCATCAAGCTGGACGACACCATCAGCGGGTGTGATCAGGACGGCGTGCTGGACGTGGGCGAGACGGGCTACCTCACCGTCACCCTGCGCAACGTGGGCGCGGACAACACCAGCGCCTTCACCGCCACGCTCGCCACGACGGGCTCCACGGCCACCTTCGCGCTGCCCGCGGACAACAAGATCGCCTTCCCGGCCCTGGCGCCCGGACAGACGGCGACCCGGAAGCTGCCGCTCCAGCTGGTGAGCACCACCGGGACCGAGCCCCGCGCGGGCATCACCCTGGCGCTCGATGAGCCCTCGCTCCCCGACCCGCTGCGCTCGGCGCGCTACGACGGCCTCGTCAACACGGACGAGTCCGCGGGCACCAGCGCCCTGGACACGGTGGAGGACGTGACGACGGCGTGGACCTCGTCCGTCCCCGGCTCCGGCCCCACGCAGCCCTGGCAGCGCGTGGAGGAGAAGGGCAACCGCTACTGGAACGGCCGCGACCTGCCCTTCACCGCCGACATCGCCCTCACCTCTCCGTGGGTGCAGGCGAGCGCCGACGCGGACTTCATCTTCCGCTTCAAGTACCGCCACTCCTTCGAGACCGACAACGGCGGTGGCGCCCCCTGGTACGACGGCGCCGTGGTGGAGTTCACCACCGACGGCATCGAGTGGCACAACGTCTTCGATCTCGACGTGGACCCGGGCTACACCGACTTCATCGACAATGATGGCAACCCGCTCTACGGCCAGCCCGGCTACACCGGCCTGAGCGCGGCCTTCCCCGCGTTCGATGAGGCGGAGCTGGACTTCGGCCGTCAGCTGGCGGGCAAGCGCGTGCAGTTCCGCTTCCGGATCGGCTCCGATGCGGGCGTGGGCGCGCACGGCCTGGACGTGGATGACCTGCGGTTCGTGGGCATCGATCCCCGGCAGCTGCCCTTCGGCGGCCCGGTGCGCGAGGCCTTCGAGGGCCCCGCGGGCGACCCCTCGGCCCCCGCGTGCAACCGCCGCCCGGTGGCCAACACGGGCAAGGGTCCGCAGACGGTGGCCAACTTCACCGTGAACCCGGGCACGGGTGACAAGGTGTACACGACGGTGAAGCTCGATGGCAGCGGCAGCTTCGACCCGGATGGTGACGCCCTCACCTACACGTGGACCCAGCTGTCGGGCCCCGCCGTGACGCTCACGGGCGCCAACACGGCCCGGCCCACCTTCACGCCCCGCGTGGCCAACAACGAGACCTTCGTCTTCCAGCTCGTGGTCAACGACGGCAAGGAGAACAGCGCCCCGGTCAACACCACCGTCTATGTGCTCACGGATCACGATCCCGTGGTGGACGCGGGTGCTGACTTCCGCGCTCCCGCCCGCGGCGTCGTCACGCTCTCGGGCTCGGTGATGGATCCGGACGGGGACCCGGTGCTCGGCTCGCTCTGGCTGCAGCTCAGTGGCCCGGACGTGACGCTGAAGGATGACGGCGCGCTCACGACGACCTTCACCGCCCCGGACGTGAAGGAGGACACGGAGCTGGTGTTCCTCCTGCTGGCCCAGACCAACGCGCTGGTGGGTGAGGACACCGTCACGGTGGTCATCCACAAGTCCAACCGTCAGCCGGTGGTGAAGGGCCCCAACGACAAGATGGTGGAGGAGCGGACCCACCTCACGCTCGACGCCGAGGGCACGGACGCCGACGAGGACACGCTGAGCTACCAGTGGGAGCAGACGGGTGGCCCGGTGGTGGAGCTGTCGGGTGACGACACCGCGAAGCTGAGCTTCACCACGCCCGAGGTGCTGGGTGACACCCTGATGACCTTCCGCCTGATGGTGAAGGACTCGGATGGGGCCGAGAGCGAGGCCGTCACCGTCAACCTGCTGGTGACGGACGTCAACCGCGCGCCCACGGCGCTGGCCCGGAAGATCGCCGGCGGCAGCGTGGCGGGTGACAGCATCACGCTGGACGGCACCGGCTCCACGGATCCGGACGGCCAGACGCTCACCTACCAGTGGACGCAGGTGTCCGGCCCGTCCGTCACGCTCACCCCGGCGGATGGCGCGGTCACCAGCTTCGTGTCCCCGAAGTCCAAGGATGGCGCCACGCTCGTCTTCGAGCTGACGGTGTCCGATGGCAAGGCGTCCGCCACGAACCAGGTGACGGTGGACGTGCCGAAGGCGCAGGGAGGCATGGGCTGCTCCAGCACGGGCGGCTCCGGCCAGAGCTCCCTGGTGTCGATGCTGCTGCTCGGCGCCGGCCTGCTCTTCTCGCGCCGCCGCTCCTTCGGCCGCGGGTAGTGTGACCGCGGGCCCCAGGCCCTGTTGAACGAGGGGTGGCCTCCGGGCCACCCCTCTTCTTTTCCGGCCTCCCGCTCAGCCCACGCGGGCGAGGGACAGCCGCCCCTCCCAGCGCTCCTCGAGCGCCTTCACCAGCGCCTGGTGCTCGGGGGCGGCGAGCTTCGGATCCCTCGCGAGGATGCGCCGCGCCTCCTGCTGCGCCAGCGACAGCAGATCTCCATCTCGCGCGAGGTTGGCCACCGCCAGCTCCGGCAGGCCGCTCTGCCGCGTGCCGAGGAACTCGCCCGGGCCGCGGATCTCCAGATCCTTCTGCGCGATGACGAAGCCGTCACTGCTGTGCTCCATCACGCCCAGCCGCTCCGAGGAGTCCATGGAGGAGCGCGCGAGGTTGGCCACCAGGTAGCAGTAGCTCACCGCCGCCCCGCGCCCCACCCGGCCGCGCAACTGGTGCAGCTGCGACAGGCCGAAGCGCTCCGCGGACTCGATGACCATCACCGAGGCGTTGGGCACGTCCACGCCCACCTCCACCACCGTGGTGCACACGAGAATCTGGAGGGTGCCGGCCCGGAAGGCGTCCATGACGAGGTCCTTCTCCTCGGGCTTCATCCGCCCGTGGAGCAGCCCCACCTCCACGCCGGGGAACACCTGGCGCAGCTTGTCCGCTCCGCGCGTGGCGTCCTCCAGATCCAACTTCTCCGACTCCTCCACCAGCGGGTACACCACGTAGGCCTGGTGGCCCTTCTGCACCTCGGACGCCACCGCCTCGTACACCCGCGCCCGCTGCTTGTCGTTGAAGACACGCGTCTTCACCGGCGTGCGCCCCGGCGGCAGCTCGTCGATGACGGACACGTCCAGGTCCCCGTACAGCGTCATCGCCAGCGTGCGCGGAATGGGCGTGGCCGTCATCACCAGCACGTCCGGCGACACGCCCTTGCTCATCAGCGTGTGCCGCTGCAACACGCCGAAGCGGTGCTGCTCGTCGATGACCACGAAGCCCAGCTTCTGGAAGCCCACGTCCTGCTGGATGAGCGCGTGCGTGCCCACCGCCAGGTGGATCTCCCCTCGCGCCACCGCCTCGCGTACCTCGCGCTTGCGCTTCGCCGTCCCCGCCGCGCTCAACAGCCCCACCTTGTAGCCCAGCGGCTCCAGCAGCTTGCGGAACGTGCGCTCGTGCTGCTCGGCGAGGATCTCCGTGGGCGCCATCACCGCCACCTGGTAGCCGTCCTGCAACGCCACCAGCGCCGCCACCACCGCCACCGCCGTCTTCCCCGAGCCCACGTCGCCCTGCACCAGCCGGTTCATCGGCTCGGCCGCGCCCATGTCCTGGGAGATCTCCTCGATGACCTTCTTCTGCGCCCCCGTGAGCTGGAAGGGCAGCGCCCCGCGCGCCTTCTCCAGCCGCGGCGCCGACACGTCGAAGGTGATGCCCTTCTCCGTCTTCACCCCCTGCCGCTTCAGCCCCATGCCCAGCTGCAGGAAGAAGAGCTCGTCGAACGCCAGCCGCCGGTGCGCCGGGCTCAGGTGCCGGTCCAGCATCTCCGGATCCGCGTCCCCCGCCGGGAAGTGGATGGACTTGAGCGCCTCCGTCAGCGTCATCAACTCCAGCTTCCGGCGCAGGCCCTCCGGCAGCGGCTCCTCCACGTGCTGCGCGTAGGACTCGCTCACCACCGAGGCCAGCTCCCGGAACATCCGCTGGTCCCCCCGCTCGAAGCCCGGGTACACCGGGACGATGCGGTTGAAGTGCACCGAGGACACCTCGAGGTCCTCCGCCGGCTCGATCTCCGGGTGCGCCATCTCGCGCCCCGACAGCGACGCGCGCACCTCGCCGGACAGCACCAGCCGCTTGCCCACCGGGAAGCGCGCCTTCAGCCACGGGCCCGCGTTGAAGTACGTCGCCGCGATGCTCCCCGAGCGGTCCGCCACCACCGCCCGGAAGTAGCGCTTGCCCGTCCGGCTCGGCACGAAGTCCGCCATCTTCACCACGCCCACCGTCACCCCACGCTCGCCCGGCATCAGCTCGGCGATCGTCTGCAGCCTGCGCCGATCCTCGTAGCAGCGCGGCAGCAGGAAGAGGATGTCCCCCACCCGCTTCAGCCCCTTCTTGTTCAGCGCCGCCAACAGCCTCGGGCCCAACCGCTTGCCCATCGTCTTCAGCGGAATCGCCAACGGCCCCGAGCGCGGTGCGATCGACAGCAGCTTCGCCTCCGCCCGCGACTCCTCCTGCCCCTTCGCCACCTTCTTCTTCTTGCGCTTCGCGGCGGGTTTCTCCTCGGGGGCCGGCGCATCGGGTGGCGCGGGGGGCACGGGTTTCGTGGGGGTGCGCGCGAGGATGGGGGCCGTGGGTCTCGCCGGGGCCGCGCTCCGCGTTCCCGGGGGCGGCGGCGCCGGGGTTCTCGATTTCCACTCGGGGACCAGGTCCTGACGACCCTCACCCCGTCCCTCTCCCAGAGGGAGAGGGGTGCGGCTCAACCTGGGGGACTCGATACCCTCACCCCGTCCCTCTCCCGGAGGGCGAGGGGTATTGGGCACGGCGGGGGATTTGGGCACGGCGGGGGATGGGGGGGCACTGGCGGCCAGGGGGGGCGCGGCGCTCGCGACCTGGGCCAGCTCGTCGGGCAACTGCACCCCGCTCAGCTTCAGCCCCGCCAGGACCCTCCTCAACGCCTCCTTGCGCCGCTCCGGCGCCGGATGGTCCACGTGCGGCAACGCCGCCCTCAACTGCTTCAGCGCCTCCCCGTCCACCCCCGTCGCCCCCGCGAGCGCGCGCTCCAGGAGACCCCGCAAGTCCTTCACCGTCGACAGATGGGCGAAGTCACTCCGGCACGCATAACGCAATGGTCCAACGAGGCTGGTCAGCGGATGGTTCACAGTCAGGATCCGAGCGTTTCATCCTAAGACGCGGCCTTCTCTCCGCCCACCAGAACGACACGGGGGAACGAGCTCGCGCCCGCTCCCCCGCCCGCCTGGCCTCGAGCTGTTCTTCAGCCCTCCGCCGGCGCGTCCTCCTGCGGGTCCTCGAAACGGACCTCCTGGACCTCGTACTCGCGGGTGCCACCCGGGCTCTGCACGGTGGCGATGTCGCCCACCTTCTTGCCAATCAACGCCCGCGCCACCGGCGACGTCACGGCGATCCACCGCTTCTTCAGGTCCGCCTCCAGCTCGCCCACCAGCCGGTACGTCACCGTCTTGTCCGACTCCACGTCCAGCAGATCCACCGTGGCACCGAACACGACCTTGTCCCCGCCCAGCTTCGCCGGATCGATCACCTCGGCCCGGGCGATCCAGTCGTTCAGGTCCAGGATGCGCCCCTCGATGTGGGACTGCTTCTCCTTGGCCGCGTGGTACTCGGCGTTCTCCCGCAGGTCCCCGTGCGCACGGGCCACTTCGATCTCCCGGGAGATCTTCCCGCGCTCGACGGTCTGAAGGTGCTTCAGCTCCGCCTTCAGCTTCCGCAGACCCGACGGGGTCATCGGAATGTTCCCGCTCCCACTCATCGACACGACTCCTTCCCACGGCAACAGGTGAACGCCGCGGCCCACGGCCACCGCCCTTCAACGATGGCGGCGGCCGGGCCGAAAGGGAAACTGTAAGGGACGTTTGACAGGCCGGTCAACGAAAGCCGCCGTCCGGACCAGCGTCGGCGCTTCTTCCGCCCGCCCGCCCCGCCGGACTTCTGGCATGCTGCCACGCCGTGCTGTCCATCCAGGAATTGCGCGCGCTCGGCGCGTCATTGTCCATCGGGGCCTTCCGCCGTCAACTCGGCCCCTTCGTCCTCATCCAGCGCGCCCCCGGCCGTCCCTCGGCCGCGCTCGAACCCACCCGCGTGGCCTCCGCCGGCGCCATCGAGCAGGGCATGCTCTCGCTCCTCTTCGAGTTCGAGGACCTGCTCATCACCACCCTCCCCCCGCTGGCCCGCGCGGAGGCGCTGAGCGTGGGACGGCTGCCGGACTGCGACCTGGTGATCGACGACGCCTCGGTGTCCAAGCGCCACGCCGTGCTGCGCTGGAACGAGCCCCAGGGCCGCTGCACCGTGCAGGACACCGGCTCCACCAACGGCACCTTCCTCAACGGCAGCACGCTCGGCACCCGCGAGGCCACGCTCAAGGACGGGGACATCCTCAGCTTCGGCAATGTCCAGTTCTGGTACCTGGTGACGGACACGCTGCACGCGCGGCTGCACGGCTCTCCGGCCCCCAAGGGAGCCAGGGGGCCTCACAAGGGCCGGTAGCGAGGGGCCCCGCTCAGGGCAGCCGGCCCGCCGCGGGGTTCTTGCGCGCGGTGGAGAAGGCGCCGCGCAGGGCGTCCACCACGCCGCCCACCTCACCGGCGTACTGCACGGCGTGGATGGAGTAGAGGTCCTGCACCTCCTCCAGGCGGCGGAACACCTCCTTGAGGTTGGCGCGGTCGCGGGACTCGAGCGCGCACCGGGCCTCGGCGTCGCGCATGTGCTGGAGCCAGGTGGTGCGGAAGGCGAGCCACTGCCGGTCCACCTCGCGGGCCGGGGAGATGCGCACCAGCTTCTCGCGCTCGGACTCGAGCTGGGACCAGAGTGCATCCGCCTCGTCGAGGCACTCCCGGTAGGAGAGCACCTGCTCCGCCGGGGGCTTCCTGGGCGGCGTCATCGCCCGCACCGAGCGCGTCACGCCGATGATGACCGCGATGCAGAAGGCGGACACCACGGCGATGTAGAGGCCGTAGGCGGCGGCGCGGAAGGGACGGTAACGGGGATCTTTCCGGGGATCGGACTCGGACACGGCCCCGTCTTACGACCGCGCGCCCTCCATGGCAACGCCCGGGTGGATCCCAATGTGGAGCAGGCATCCGGACGGGGCCTCCTCCACCCAAGCCACCTCATCCGTTTGGCCGATGAGCCTGTCTCCACGGGTGGATACAGGTTCCGGAGGAGGGGCTTGTCATGACTGTCACAACCACCCAGCAGGATGGCCGGGTCGAACCGGGGCCAGGAGCGAGCAGCCAGCCGCCGGGCATTCCCAGGCCGGTGAGGTGGATGGGGTTCTGGTCGGCCGTCCTCGCGACCGTGCTGACCGCTCTATGGCTCGCACTCGCCTTCGGGATCCAGACCCCGGAGTGGGCGGGAATCGAGGCCTACGCCAGGAGCTTCCACTCGCGCCAGCTCATCAATCTCTTCCCCGCGCTCCTGCTGGCACCGACCCTCGTCGTGAACATGGCCAGCATCCACATGTCCGCGCCCCAGGAGAAGAAGCTCTACAGCCTGCTGGGGATGCTCTTCACCCTCGCGTACATGGCCATCATCTGCACCAACGACTACCTGCAACTGTTCGTGGTGCGGCTCAACCTCTCGAGTGGTGACCTGGAGGGGCTCTCGCTGCTGGCCATGCCCAACTTCCACTCCGCCTTCTTCGCAATCGAGACGATCGGTTACTCGTTCCTGGGCCTCGGGACCCTGTCCGCCGCGTGTGTCTTCCACGGGGACGAGGTGCAGAACTGGATACGCCGGCTGTTCGCGGCGAATGGCATCCTCGGCGTGGCCACCGTACCGGTGGCCCTCCTGGATGTGCCCATGGTTCTACTCCCGGGCCTGGGGCTGTGGTCGCTCATCTCCCTCGTCTCGCTCATCCTCGTCGCCATCTACTTCAAACATGGAACATCGGTCACGGTGAGCCGGCCTCCTCTCCTCACGCAGGCCAACACCTCGAAGTCGGGAGTGTGAGGTAGCTCGTCCGAGGCGAGCAGCCCATCGCACGGAGGTGAAGACCGAGGAAGGCTCCTCCTCGAAGAGCTCGAGCACATGCGCCAGGCACCCGCGTGGGCAATCGCCACGCGAGGGCCCCCTCTTCTCGAGAACCCTGCTCGGATAAGCTCCCGCCCGGACCCGAGGGCCTCCATGGACGAACAACACGAAGCAGGGCCGCGAATCGTCATGGAGGAACAGGCCGGTTACTCGCGGCGTGTCGGGCTCTTCTCGGGCGTCATGCTCGTCATCGGCGGCATCATCGGCTCGGGCATCTTCCTCAATCCCTCCATCGTCGCGCAGCGGGTCCACACTCCGGAGCTCACCCTGGGCGTCTGGGTGCTCGGCGGCGTGGTGGCGCTGATCGGAGCATTCGTCTACGGCGAGCTCGGTCAGCGCGCCCCGAAGGCGGGGGGCAGCTACGTCTACCTTCGCGATGCCTTCGGACCGCTGCCGGCCTTCCTCAACGCGTGGAGCCTGCTGCTGATCATCGCCACCGGAGCCATCGCGGCGGTGGCGGTGGCCTTCGCGAGCTACACGATCGCGCTGCTCGCCCTGCCGGACACGGCCCGGCTTCCGCTCGCGGTGGGTGCCATCGTCCTGCTCTCGGGCATCAACTACGTCGGAGTGAGGCTCGGGGCGCTCGCCCAGAATGTGTTCACGCTCCTGAAGCTGGTGGCGCTCGCGGTGCTCTGCGGTGCCGGGCTCTTCCTGGCCAGACAGGCGCCGGAGGCCGCCCTCGGCGCTTCCGCCGCCCTGCCCGACTCGCTCGGACTGGCCGTGGGCGCGGCTCTGGTCCCCGTTCTCTTCAGCTACGGCGGCTGGCAGCAGACCAACTTCGTGGCCGAGGAGATGATCGACCCCGAGCGCAACCTGCCCCGCGCGCTCCTCCTCGGCGTCATCGCCGTGGTGACGGTCTACCTCCTCGCCAACCTCACCTACCTGCGCACGCTCGGTGCGGAGGGGCTCGCAACGAGCAGCGCACCCGCGGCGGACGCGCTCGGACAACTGCTCGGGCCCGGAGGCCGGACGTTCATCACCGCGGGAATCGCGGTGTCCACCTTCGGTTTCCTGAACCTGGTCATCCTCGTCTCGCCACGCGTCTACCAGGCCATGGCGGCGGATGGGCTCTTCTTCCCGCGGCTCGCCCGGCTGCATCCCCGCTACCGCACCCCCACGTCCGCCATCGTGTTCCAGGCGGCCTGGGCCATCTTCCTCACCCTCTCCGGGACCTACGGCGAGTTGCTCGACGCCGTCGTCTTCGCCGACTGGCTCGTCTTCGGCGCCACGGCGGCAACGCTCTTCGTCTATCGCGCCCGCGAGCGCGCGGGCAGCGTGCCGCGAGCGCGATACCGGGTTCCCGGCTACCCCCTCACCCCGCTGCTCTTCATCGCGGCGGCCGCCTACGTCGTCATCGGTTCCATTGCGTCGAACCCCACCCACGCGCTCGAGGGGGCGCTGCTCCTGCTCGCGGGCGTCCCGGTCTTCTTCTTCTGGCGGCACCGCACGTCCGGGGAGAAGAGCGCGCCGCGGGTGAGCGCACAGGCCGGCGGCGAAGGCTGAGGCTCGCCAGAGTTGTCCACCCGAGGGCTTAGCGGCTCTTTCCATCCACGTGCTGGATGTTCAGCCGGGTCACATCCACGTCATCGAGGCAGCGGGTGTTGACCGCCACCATCGGGCCGTTCGGACCGGTGCCCCGCGCGAAGGAGCGGATGCCGCAGGTCTTGCAGAACAGGTGATGGATGACCTGCTTGTTGAACTGGTAGTCGGTCAGGTTCTGCTCGCCCTTCTCGAGCGTGAAGCTGCTCTCGGGCACGAACGCCAGCAGCGTGCCGGTGCGTGCGCAGATCGAGCAGTTGCACTGGATGACGGGCTTGGAGAGATCGAGCTCGACGCGGTAACGAACGGCGCCGCAGTGGCAGCCGCCGGAATGCGAGGGGGTGGTGGACATGCGCGGAGCCTAGGCAATCGCGACCCGGACAAGCCAGCAGGACATGAGGGGACTCCGGGTCCACATCGCGGACGGGTTACACTCCGCCCCACCATGGCGACTCGAACGAAAGCAGCGAAGAAACAGGTGAAGGCTCCCACCCAGGCGAAGAAGGCCGCGTCGAAGAAGAGCCCGGCGAGGATCCTCCTGCCCAGCGGAGTCGCGGACGACGACAAGAAGAAGGCCGCGCCGAGGAAGAGCCCGGCACGGCGTTCCAAGACGGACAAGTAGCCCGGGCATCAGGTGCTCGGAAAGGGGCGCACGGTGTTCGCCCCATCCGCGCCACGGCCCAGGTATGTTCCGGCCATGAACGACATCTCCTGGAAGAAGCTCGCGCTGCCGGTGACGCTGTTGCTGAGTGGATGTGCCACCCAGGGTGGACGGACCAGCCTCACCGAGACGATGGCGCGCACGCGCATCGTCGACATCAGCCATCCCCTCACGGAGCAGATGCCCGTCTACCCCGGGGGCACGCCGATGTCCGCCAAGGTCAAGGGCACCGTCGAGAAGGACGGGTACTACATCCGCGACTTCACGGTGGGCGAGCACACGGGGACGCATGTGGACGCTCCGGCCCACTTCGCCGCCGGTGCGAAGACGGTGGACCAGCTCCCCGTGGAGTCACTGGCGGGCCCGGCCGCCGTGCTGGACGTCTCCGCCAAGGCCTCGGAGAACGCGGACTACGAGGTGACGGTGGCGGACATCGAGGCCTGGGAGCAGAAGCATGGTGCGCTGGAGCCCCGGCACATCGTGCTCATCCGCACCGGCTGGGCCTCGCGCTGGCCGGATGAGGTGCGCTACCGCAATGCGGACGCCTCCGGCGTGATGCACTTCCCCGGAGTCTCGATGGCCGCGAGCCAGTTGCTGAGCACCCGTCAGGTGCGCGGCATCGGCATCGACACGCTCTCGACGGATCCGGGGCCGAGCAAGACGTTCCAGCAGCACCGGCACTTCCTGAGCGGCGGCGGCTATCACATCGAGAACCTCGCGGACCTCTCCGCCCTGCCGGCCGAAGGAGCCTACGTCGTCGTGCAGCCGGTCTCCGTGCAGGGAGGCAGTGGCAGCCCCGCGCGCGTGCTCGCCTTCATTCCCCAGGAGAGCCGTTAGCCCGCGCGGCCAGCCCGTCTCGGCAACCGCGACACATGTCGCATCGCGAACGCTCTCATCGCCCGCGAGGTCTACACCCCCAGAGTGCTCAGGGTGTCCGTGAGAATGCGGGCAATGTCCGTGGCGTGGGTGTTGAGCATGTTGATGGAGGCGGCGGGGAGGTGGTGTTCGGTGTAGGAGGCAGCGCCGGGGAACTTTTCCGCGAGTCTGGCCTTCTGCTCGGTCATCCGGTAGCCGATGGCATCGAAAAAAGTGACGCATTGCTCGCCAAACACGCACAGCACGGAGCACTTCACCTGGTGGGAGAACCGGGTGAAGTCGAAGAGCTGCGGCTCCTGGATGTGGATGTTCAGGGGTTGGCGCAGGTTGCGCTTGAGGCGGTAGACGGCGTCGTCCACCACGCAGCGCGTATTGATGTCCGGGGGGAGGAAGGCGCTGCGCAGCTTCCAGATGTCCGTGAAGTGGCTTCCGTCTGGCTTGGACTCCCACGCGGCCCACGACGGGTTCTCCGAGGCGGCCTGGCTGCGTGCCTTCTCCACGGCCTCGTCCGGCCACAAGTACGGGTTGTGCAGGAAGAGCCCGGCACAGCGCTCGGGAAAGCGCGCCGCCAGATTGATGCCCATGTAGCAACCCATCAGGCTGCCCACCATGCAGAAGCGCTGGATGCCCAGGTGCTCCACCACACACATGACAGCGTCCGCCAACTGCTCCAGCGTCACCGACCTGTCCGGGTTGTCGCTCGCGCCGTAGCCCAGCTCGTCGATGGCCACCACCCTGCGCTCCTCCGAGCCCAGGAGCTCCTGCAGTTCTCGGAACTCGTCCACACTGCGCGGGCTCATGTGCAGACACACCAGCGCGGCGCGGTCCGGCCGCGGCGTGCCCACCGCCACGTAGTGAATCAGCCCATACGGCGTCTTGACCAACCCGCGTTGTTTCAGCACCATCCGCGCAATCCCTTTCCTCTATGCACAGCGGAGGGCGGGCCTGGAACGGCCGCCCCTGTCCATGTTCTCTACCCCGGCAGAAAGACGAGCTGCGAACGCATCGTGTTCATCTTGTTGACGGTCTCGATGTATTCGCGCTCCGCGATCGACTCGGCGACGATCCCGGCGCCCGCGTTCAGCCGAACAGTGCTCCCGTACTGGTAGACAGCCCGGATGGCGATCGCCATGTCCGCCGCGCCCCGGCTGTCCATCCAGCCGATCGCGCCGCCGTAGACCCCCCGCGGCTCTCGCTCGAGGCGGCCGATGAAGCGCAGTGCCGTGCCTTTATCAATGCCAGACACCGTGATCCCGGGAAACAGCGCCTTGAGCGCGTCCCACACGGTCTTCTCCTGGGCGAGCCGGCCAGAGACCCTGGACGACAGGTGCTGCACGAAGCGGAACGGCTTGACTTGCATGAAGTCATGGATCCGCACGGAGCCGGCGAGGCATACCGAGCGAAGCTCCTCCTGGGCGGCGAGGATCGAGAGCGCGTGCTCCTTCACCTCCTTCGCGTCGGAGTAGAGCTCGCTCCTGATGCGCAGGTCCTCCTCGGCGTTCGCGCCGCGAGGCCTCGTCCCCGCGAGGGGGTTCGTCATGACCAACCCGGAGGCATCGGCCTCGAGCAGGAGCTCGGGGCTCAGTCCGGCACCGGCGACGTGGCCGAGCTGGAAGCAATACGAGCGCGCCGCGTGGTTGGTGCGCACGGCCGCGGCGTAGGTGCCAAGGACATCGAGCGCTCCCGGGATGTCCACGGAGCGCGAAAGAATGGCCTTCTCCAACTCGCCCGCCCGGATCGCCTCCGAGAGCGACAACACCTTGTTCTGGTAATCGTCGCGATCGGAGAAATCAATGTCCGGCGGGGTGGGGGCGGCCGTGGTCTGGTCGTCGCTCGTCGTCGAGACGATCCGCTCGATCGCCTCCTTGTTCGCCGCGCTTTGGACCAAGGCGCACCCGCCGCGGAGGTGGACCTCGATGGCCGGAATCACGAGGTGGAGCAGGGGCCAGCTCATCGCCTTGCCGTAGGGATGATAGAAGCGGGCGACGTCGAACCCGACGTACCCGTACGCCGTCCAGTGCGGGATTCCCACCTCGGCGAGCATGCGCTCGATCTGCTTGAACGGATCATGCGCACGCTCCGAGCGGCGCGGGCCGGAAGGGCCCTCGAGGATGAGCTCGTCTCCCGAGAGGAGGACCCTGGCGAGGCAACCGCCGACGATCCTCGTCTCGGTGCCGCTCTCGTACATCACATAGTCATCCAGCACACCGGCATCGCGCAGTCCTTTCAGGATGCCGTGCGGCCTGCGCGCGCCTGGGATGATGCCCTGTCCCTGGACCATTTGACTCAAGGCGCTCGCCCCCAGACCTGGAAGAACATGTGCGAGATGATCAAGACGTCCGGGCGCGCGATGTGCTCATGCAGCGCCCGGAGGTGCGTGTCGAGCTCGTCCTCGCTGATCCGTCCGTCGGCGAGCAGGTGCGCACGGACGTTGCCGATGAACTCGAGGAAGATGCCGCGCCGCGGATGTCCGGGGGGATAGACGTGAATCAGCGGGTGCACGCGCAGGTCGATGAGCCCCGCCGCGCGGAAGAGGCTGTGCGTCCGCCGGCCGATGAACAGGTCGATCCCATTGTCGCGCGAGTAGGCCTCGTAGACCGCGAACAGCCGGTCCCACGATGGGTGCGGCGGGTCGCAGCGATGCGCTGCATAGTCCGCCTCGTGGCTGGCGACAACGCCGCCCGGCCGGGCGAGCGCGACCATTTCCCGCACGATCTCCTCTGGCCTCGGCACGTTCACCAGCACGAGCCGCGCATGCACGAGATCGAACGATGCGCGCGGCAAGCCGCTGGCGCGTGCGTCGCCCGCGACGACCTCGATGTTGGCCAACCCTCGCTCGCGGACGAAAGCCCGCGCGAGCGCGGCTGCCCGCGCATTCTTCTCGAGCCCGACGACAGAGCCGGAGGGGCCAACCCGCTCGGCGAGGAGCTCGAGGCTCCCCTGCGGCCCACAGCCGAGATCGAGGACGCGCTCGCCCGGCCCGACCCCGATCTGATTGAGCAACCCCCCTGTCTCATGCGCGAGATCCCGCGATTGTTGCCGCAGCCTGAGCGCTTCGCGTTCGCTGTAGCCAAGAAGATACTGTTCGTCTCGCATCATCCGGTTGTCCTTGTTGGAATCGCAGGAGCTGCCTGCGGCTCAGCGAACGTCAGGTGCGGAGCGTGGCGTCCGTGGCCTTTCGCCACGCACCGAGCAGGTGATCGATCACCTCCCGCAGCCCCACGCCCTTCGTCACCTGGGTGAAGACGAACGGCCCGTCGCCCCGCATCTTCCGCGCGTCGCGATCCATCACCGACAGGTCCGCGCCCACGTGCGGCGCCAGGTCCGTCTTGTTGATGATCAGCAGGTCCGACTGGGTGATGCCCGGCCCACCCTTGCGCGGCACCTTGTCCCCACCCGCCACGTCGATGACGTACACCGTGTAGTCCGCCAGCTCCCGGCTGTACTGCGCCGCCAGGTTGTCTCCCCCGCTCTCGACGATGAGCAGCTCCGGCTTCAGCGCCTCCATCAACTCCTCGAGCGCCAGCAGGTTGTGGCTGATGTCCTCGCGAATCGCCGCGTGCGGGCAGCCGCCCGTCTCCACCGCCTTGATGCGCTCGGGCGAGAGCGCCTGGTTGCGCACCAGGAACTCCGCGTCCTCCTTGGTGAAGATGTCGTTGGTCACCACGCCCAGCCGGTAGCGCTCCCTCAGCTCCCGGCACAGCGCCAGCACCAGCGCCGTCTTCCCGCTGCCCACCGGCCCTCCAATGCCAATCGTGAAGGCCCTCGCCGAGAAGTCGCGGCGCTCGGGCTGCTCGCGCTCGTGGAAGTGACCCGGGTGGTCCCACTCCTCGTGCGTGTGGTCATGGTCGTCGTCATGGCCGTGGCCACGGTGGTCGTCGTGCATGGTTCACCTCAGGAAAGGAACAACCGTGAGTAGAGCCTGTCGTGTGTGGAGCCGAGCAGGTCCATCAGGGGTGATGTCTGCGCCAGCGACTCCACCCCCAGCCCGGCACACGTCTCCAGCACCGTGTCCAGCAGGGGCGCGCACCGGTTCTGCAGCTGGTGGGACTCGTGCGTGCCGGCAATCCCGATCCGCACCGCCGCCGACAGCGCCCCTCGCAGCGTGAGGGACAACAGGAGCCGCTGCGCGTCGGACAGCTCGACGTCCAGCACGCGCAGCACCGCGCCGAACAGGGGCGCGTGGTGGTAGAGCACCCCCGCCTCCCGCGCCGCCTGCCGCAGCGGCCCCACCGGCCCGGGGAAGATGCGCGCGCACGTGTCCAGGAAGGCCCGCCCCTGCGTGCGGCTCGCCCGGTTGGCCACGTGGTTGGTGAGGAAGGCGTCCGCGCGTGCGTCCAACGTCTCCAGCGTCGAGGGCTCACGCCAGGCCGCTCCCAGCAACGGCAGCGCCCCGTGCCCCGTCTGCCACATCAGCTCGTGCACGAAGCGCTCCAGGCCCTCGCGCCCGCGCACCTCGCCCTGCTGTACCGCCGCCTCCAATCCTCCCGAGTGCGCGAAGCCCCCCGTGGGGAAGCCCGAGTCGGCCAGCTGCAGCACCCTCCACGCGGAGCCCATGTGCGTCTCTCAGAAGAGCGAGTAGCGCTGCGCCAGGGGCAACCGGACGGCGGGCTCGCAGGTCAGCAGCTCGCCATCCGCGCGCACCTCGTACGTCTCCGGATCCACCGTGAGCACCGGCAGCGCGTCGTTGAGCTTCATGTCCCGCTTGCCGATCCCCCGGCACCGCTTCACCCCGGAGAGCTGCTTGGACAGCCCCAGTCCCCGCACCGTCCCCTCGGCCAGCGCGCGGCCCGAGACGAAGGCGATGCTGGTGGCTCCCAGCGCATGGCCCCGGGCTCCGAACTGCGGCCGCATGTAGAAGGGCTGCGGCGTGGGAATGGACGCTCCCGGGTCTCCCATCTGCGCCCAGGCGATGAAACCGCCCTTCACCACCAGCTCCGGACGGATGCCGAAGAAGGCCGGCCGCCACAGCACCAGGTCCGCCAGCATCCCCACCTGCACCGCGCCCACCTCGTGCGCCAGCCCATGGGCGATCGCCGGGTTGATGGTGTACTTCGCCACGTAGCGGCGGATGCGCAGGTTGTCGTTGTCCCCCGTCTCCTCGCGCAGGCGCCCGCGCTGCTCCCGCATCTTGTGCGCCGTCTGCCACGTGCGGGTGATGACCTCGCCCACCCGGCCCATGGCCTGGCTGTCCGAGGACATCATGCTGATGGCCCCCAGGTCGTGCAGGATGTCCTCCGCCGCGATCGTACTTCCCCGGATGCGGCTCTCGGCGAAGGCCACGTCCTCGGGAATCTCGCGGTCCAGGTGGTGACACACCATGAGCATGTCCAGGTGCTCGTCCAGCGTGTTCACCGTGTACGGCCGCGTGGGGTTCGTCGAGCTCGGCAGCACGTTCGGCTGGCCGCACACCCGGATGATGTCCGGCGCATGCCCGCCGCCCGCTCCCTCCGAGTGGTACGTGTGGATGGTCCGGCCCTTGAACGCGGCGATCGAGTCATCCACGAAGCCCGACTCGTTCAGCGTGTCCGTGTGGATGGTGATCTGCACGTCCTCGCCCTCGGCCACCGACAGGCAGTTGTCGATGGTGGCCGGCGTCGTGCCCCAGTCCTCGTGCAGCTTCAGACCGATGGCTCCCGCGGCGATCTGATCCAACAGGCCCTCGGGACGCGAGGTGTTGCCCTTGCCGGTGAGGCCGATGTTGAGCGGAATGTTGTCCGTGGCCTGCAGCATGCGCCGGATGTTCCACGCGCCGGGCGTGCACGTGGTGGCGTTGGTGCCCGTGGCCGGCCCCGTGCCTCCGCCCACCCAGGTGGTGATGCCGCTGGCGATCGCCTCGTCCGCCTGCTGCGGGCAGATGAAGTGGATGTGCGAGTCGATGCCGCCCGCCGTGACGATGAGCCCCTCGCCCGCGATGGCCTCGGTGGTGACGCCCACCACCATGCCCGGCGTCACCCCCGCCATCACGTCCGGGTTGCCCGCCTTGCCAATCCCGGTGATGCGCCCCGCCTTGATGCCGATGTCCGCCTTGTAGATGCCCGACCAGTCGACGATGAGCGCGTTGGTGATGACGCAGTCGAGCGCCTCCGCGTCCCCCACCCCGGACTTCTGGCCCATGCCGTCGCGCAGCACCTTGCCGCCGCCGAACTTGCACTCGTCCCCGTAGACGGTGAAGTCCTTCTCCACCTGCGCCACCAGCCCCGTGTCCCCCAGCCGCACCCGGTCCCCCGTGGTGGGACCGAACATGTCCGCGTAGTGACGGCGATCCATCTTCCGGCTCATGCGCCCTCCTCGTGTCCGAAGCCCCGCGCGGCCACCTCGGCCAGGGCGCGCTCCTGGTTCTCCGGCGTCACCGGCCCCGAGCCCAACGCGTTGCCGCCCCACACCACCCTCGCCCCCGCGATGGCCACCAGCGACACCGTCTTCTTCTCCCCGGGCTCGAAGCGCACCGCCGTCCCCGCGGGGATGTCCAGCCGCCTCCCGTACGCCTTCGCCCGATCGAACACGAGCGCCCGGTTCGTCTCGAAGAACGGGTAGTGGCTGCCCACCTGCACCGGACGGTCTCCCCGGTGGGTGATCTCCAGCGTGACGGTGTCGCGGCCCTCGTTGAGCACCAGCTCGCCCGGCTGCACCAGCACCTCTCCCGGCCGCACCTCCTCCGGCTGGGGCGCCCGCTGGAAACGCTCCAGCGGCGGCACCGGGAGGAAGCTGCCGTAGAGCGCCAGCGACAGGTCGCCGTGCTCGGCCTCGATGGGGTGGTGCACCGTCACCAGCTTCGAGCCGTCCGGGAAGGTGCCCTCCACCTGCACCTCCGCCACCATCTCCGGCACGCCCTCCATGACCTGCGCTCGCCCGAGCATCTTCCGTCCCACATCCATCAACTCGGCCACGCCGCGGCCGTCACGGATGAGCTCCAGGAGCTGGGTGGCGATGAGCGCCACGGACTCGGGGTAGTTGAGCCGCAGGCCCCGCGCCAGACGCTTCTGGGCCAGGAAGCCCGCGCCATGCAGCAGCAGCTTGTCGATCTCACGCGGTGACAGGTGCATCGCCCCTCCGGGTGGGCCGCCCAGCACCAGGGCGGGACGGCCAAGGGGCCACCCTAGTCGAGTGCCCACGAAGTTTTTGGACATAGTTGCGGGGGATGAATAGCTCTGACTAAACGACCGGACAGAAACACCTGAACAGGCGCTCACTACCACCGGTAACTGGGCTCCAGTTAGCCCATCATATTCATGACAACTGGCCCAACTCATGCATGAGAGCAGGAGCCAGGGGCTCTTGTGAGCGATTTCGAGCACAGAACAGACGTCGGCCCTCCCGTGGGCGCGGGTAGCAAGCAGGAGTGGTTGGAAAGGGTGCGGCGAACGACTCGACGGATGAGCGGTAATGGCTGTCGAGGTTACGTGATGTGGGCCGTACTCAGAGCGCCGAGCTGGCTCCACAGCTTGCGCCAGAGACCGGCCGACTCCTGGCCCATGACCAGCACCACCCGCCTGGCGTGCACCAGTACCCGCGCCGCCACCTTGAGCACCCGCTCGCGAACACGGCGCAGCCCCCAGCCTTCGCCCGTGGCCTGCTCCATCAACACGCGCGCGGCGTGCACGAGGTCGTAGGCCAGCGCGTTGAGCAGCAGGCGCACCTCGTTGTTGGCGAAGGCATCGATTGAAACCGAGCGCTGCACGGGCGGATGGCCCTGGTAGTTGGACTTGGGCCGTTTGGCCGAGGAGAGCGCCGGGGCCAGCACGTCCATGAGCTCTCCGAAGTGCCCCTCGGCCGTGCCGCGCTGGCGGTAGTGCGTAAGCAACGCTTCGGCGGGCATCTGCTCCGTCGTCCAGCTCGTCACCAGCCAGAAGGCATAGGGAAAGAGTTCCTCCTTCCTCTGCACCAGCACCAGCACCAGCACCAGCACCACGCGCCGCGCACGGCTCCATCCTTGCGCCTGGTACTCCGACTCGTACAGGAAGGTACCTGGCTGGCCCTGGGGGACGCCCGAGTGGAGGAAGCGCCAGAGGGCTGCCTCCTTCTGCAGTGGCGCCGTGTTGCGCACGCGCGCCACGTAGGGCGTGCCTCGCTCCTCCAGCATCCCCAGCAGCTTCTCCTCGGGGAAGCCCGCATCCATGCGCACCGCCGCCACCTCGCATACTTCCTTCTCCACCCGCTCGAGCAACTGGGAGATGAAGTCCAGCGCCCCGCTGGCGCTGTGCACGTTGCCCTCGCGCAGTCTCACGTCCAGCAAGTCCCCCGTCTCCGCCATGCTGGCCACCAGCGGATGGTACATGCGCACTCCATAGTGTCCGTTGTACGCGCTGCCCTCCTGGTGCCCGTGCACCTCCACCGGCAGTCCATCCACGTCCACCGTCACCTGCTTCAGCCGCTCGCCCTTGGGCCTCGACGCCCTCAGTCTGCGCCCTGTCAACCACACCAGTGCCTCTCTGAGCACCTCGCGGTTGCCCTCCTGGGCCAGCATGGCCGTCAGCCGGGACAACGTCGGAGCGCCGCGTCCTCGCGCAGCGCGTCCGCGTCATCGATGTCTTTCCACCCCTGCGCCAGCAGCAACAGGTGCGTGCGCACCAACTCCCGCAGCGAGTGGGTGATTCGGCTCTCGTCCCGCGTGTCCGTCAGCGTCTCCCCCAGCCAACGTGTCAGCCCCAGCCTCTCGTCCACCTCCCGCAGCAGCACCGCCCCTGCTTCCGACGTCAACCGCTCCGCCCTTGCCTCCAGCTT
>NZ_DASUNC010000145.1:0-53465 GCF_036277355.1 Archangium sp. | reverse complement strand
CAGAGCGGCCGCCCAGTCTCTTTCTCTGTCTGCTCGCAAGTGGGGCCTCAAGCCGCGCGCGAGCGCCGCCTGCTCCGCCTGCTCCAAGTAGCGGAACACTGCAAGCTACCCGTCCCCGCCTCATTCGGCGTTTGGTGCTAGAGCAGCACCCCCGAGCGGACTTCAACCTGCGCTACCTGATCACCAGCGTGGGACATCATGGACACCAACCCCAGGTGCTGGAGGAGGAGGCGCAAGGGGGAGCCTTCAGCTACGGCAACTCCTTCACGTGCATGTCGGCCCAGGTTCCCTTCCGGCCGCCGAGGACGACGAACCGGCCCGTCGTGCGCGGAGTTCAGACAGCCACCGTCGTGGGCCCCGCAGGCGAGGAGATCCACGTCGACGAGCATGGGCGGGTGAAGGTGCAGTTCCACTGGGATCGGGAGGGCAAGCACGATGACAAGAGCTCATGCTGGGTGCGCGTGAGCCAGCCCTGGGGCGGCGAGATGTGGGGCGCCATGTTCATTCCGCGCATCGGCCAGGAGGTTGTTGTCGACTTCATCGAGGGAGACCCGGACCGGCCACTCATCACCGGGCGGGTATACAACGGGCTCAATCCCACGCCCTACCCTCTTCCCGAAGAGAAGACCAAGAGCACCTTCAGGACGAACACCTCCCCGGGTGGTGAGGGCTTCAACGAGCTGCGCTTCGAGGACAAGAAGAGCCAGGAGCAGGTCTTCATCCACGCGCAGCGCAACATGGATGTCCACGTCAAGAATGACTCCATGGAGAACATCCTGCACAACCGCCACCAGACCATCGGAAGCAACGGGAAGGATGGGAAGGTGGGTGACCAGAACGAGCTGATCTATCGGGACAAGAGCCTCAAGGTACACCGTCACAGCCAGGAGCACATTGGCGGGGATCTGAAGCTGCATGTGGGCGGTATCGACGGTGAGGGCAATCAGGACGTCATCATCGAGGCCGTGCGCAAGGAGAAGGTGGGTGCGGACAGCCACCTCACGGTGGGCGCCAACCGCAATGAGAAGGTTGGAGAGACCTGGTCCATCACCGTCGGGCAGGATCTCCAGGTGAAGGCGGGTGCCAACCATGCGCTGGAGGCGGGACAGGAGATCCACCTCAAGTCGATGAACATCATCATCGAGGCGGGCGCGGGACTGACGCTCAAAGGGCCAGGCGGCTTCATCACCATCGACGCGGCGGGGATCTCCGTCTCCGGGACGATCATCAACCTCAACAGCGGAGGCGCGGCCCTGAGCGGCAGCGGAGCCTCCCCCACCGAACCGGCGCTGCCCGCGGAGGCGCAACCCGTCGAGCCGACCCCCGCCGACAAGGGGCGTCCGTAAAACCCGGGAGGAGGCACGACAATGGCGAGGAAGAACGCGGTGGAGCGGCGGCTCGAGCTGCTGCACGACCAGTGGACGGAATTCGCCCAGCAACCCGAGGCACGCCTGCTGCGCTGGGTGGTGGAGCCGGACGAGGTGCGGATGGTGGAGGCCTTTGTCCGCAAGGAAGAGGATGAACGGACGGGGGAGTGTCCGGACCTCTTCATGCGATTTGACGAGCCCTTCGAGGACGCGGAGCGGTACGGGCACTCGCTGCGTGAGGCGATGGTGAAGCGGCTAGAGGAGAGCCGGGCCGGGTTGGAGAAGGAAGGGGCCGTGTGGCAATGCCCACCGGTGGTGGAGCGCGACACAGGCCTGGAGTCCTTCCTGCGGGCATGCGGCTCGCTGCGCCACCACTACGAAGGGGTGTGCGAGCATCTGGTGGCGGTACTGGTGCCGGCGCGGGTGGAGGAGGCGAATGCCTGGCGGAAGTGGCTCGGCGGCGCAGTGCAGCAGCTCCAGGGTCCGCACGTGCGACTGGTGGTGCTGGACGATGCGCGCACGCGGGAGCTGGAACCGCTGGCGAAGGACCTGCCGGGCAAGATCGTGACAGTGGCGGCGAGGCTGGACATGGCTCGGGCGATGGAGGAGCTGTCACAAGAAGCGGGACACCTGGACACGCCAGGAGGGCGCTTCCGCGACCTCCTCGTGCGCATGAGCACCGCGGCCACCAAGGGGGACGTGGGCAAGGTGGAGCGGCTGGGAGAGCAGGCCGTGGCACTGGCCAGGGAGCAGGGCTGGCACCCCCTCGCGGTGGCTGCGCACTTCGTGGTGGGCGGCGCGCTGCTGGGCACGAAGCGGCACCAGGAGGCGCTTGCCCACTACCAGAAGGCAGAGGATGCGGCGACCGAGGCCCAGAGCCAGGGAGACACGCAGGGAGCCATCCTCCGGCTCAAGTCGCGCATGGGGCGGGGCTGCGTGCAGGTCACGGCGGAGCAGTACCCACAGGCCGCCGTGCTGTACGAGGAATCGGCCCCCCTGGCGTGCGAGCTGAAGGATGCGCTCATGGAGCTGGAGTGCTGGCGCATGGCCAGCTGGTGCTGGGAGATGAGCAAGGAGTGGGAGCAGGCATGGGCCTGCGGAAGACGGGCCTGGGAGGTGGGCCTGGGCATGGAAGCGCGGGCTCGCGCGGGCTCGACGCTGCCCTTCCTGGGTGAGGCGCTGGTGAGGTTGAGCCAGCAGCGACAGGGAGAGAGCACCGCACGGCAGATGGAGTCGGAGGTGGTGTCGGTGCTGGGCGAGGACTGGCGGCCGAAGACGTCCGCCGTGGGAGGACAGCACGCATGATGCCCGCGGTGAAGCACCTGGATCCGGTGCTGGGAATCGATATCCACCTCATCATCACCCCGCCAGGCCCGGTGGTGCCCATTCCCCACCCCCACATCGGCCTCGTCTTCGATCCGTTCGACTACCTCCCGCTCATCGGCTCCACGGTCAACGTGAATGGCCTGCCGCGAGCGCAGGCGGGCACGGGAGGCGTCGCACTTCCGCCGCACTTCCCCATCGGTGGCGTCTTCGCCAGGCCTCCGGGCAACGAGAACGAAACCTTCATGGGGAGCTCCACGGTCGTCGTGGACGAGGAGCCCTTCACCTACATGATGCTGCCGGTGCTGAGCTGCCAGGACATCGGCATGCCCTCGCCGCCGCGCAAGAAGGGACCCGGGGCCAAGACGCTGCTGCTGCCCACGTCCATCGCGTTGTCCATTCCCGCGGGGCCACCGGTCATCGTGGGGGGACCGCCTACCATTTCCATGGCGGGCCTGCTCTCTCAGCTGGCGATCGGCGTACTGCTCAAAGGGCTGAAGAAGCTGCGCAAGTTGCAGAAGGCCAGCCGGAAGATGAAGGCCTTGTCCGAGCGCATCCACAAGGCGGCGGACAAGGTGATGGACAAGCTGGGGCTGGGTGAGCGCGCGCGCAATCGCGTTCACCGGGCCGTCTGTTCCTTGACGGGCCACCCGGTGGACATCGCCACGGGCAAGGTCCTGACGGAAGACACCGATTTCGTGCTCCCGGGGCCATTGCCCCTGGTCTGGCGCCGCGTCTGGTACAGCACCTCCACCCATACCGGCGAGCTGGGCCACGGCTGGCACCATTCCTACGATCTGGCGGTATTTCCCAGCGCGGAAGCCATCGTGGTGAGGCTCGATGACGGCCGGCACGTGCCCTTCGCGCCTCCGCTTCCGGGCGGCTCCAGCTGGAATCCGCAGGAGCGCCTCACCTTGAGGCTGGGGCCCTCCGGCTACGTGCTCCAGACCGACACGGGAGTCCGGTTCCATTTCCAATCCCCCTCCCCGAAACCACCAGAACTGGCGCCCTGGCCGCTCGTCCGCATCGAGGACCCTTGCGGCAATGCCATTTCCATCGAGCGCCAGTATGGCCGTATCTCGCAAATCATCGACAGCGCCGGACGAAGGTTGTCCTTTCAATGGGATGCCTCGTGGCGGATCTCCGCGATCCATGGCCCGGATCCCGCGAACCCGCAGCAACGCCAACCCCTGGTGCGCTACGATTACGACAAGGTCGGCGATCTCGTCGCCGTCCATGACGCGACCGGCGCCGCGCAGCGGTTCTCCTATCTCCATCACCTCCTGATCCAGGAGACCGGCCGGGACGGCATCTCGTTCTACTTCGAATACGATCGCCATGATCCCAGTGGTCGATGCATCCATACCTGGGGGGATGGGGGGGTCCTCGAGCGATGGCTCACCTATGATCTGCCGGGCCGGACCACGACCGTCCAGGACAGCCGGGGCGCGCGCACGACCTACGAATGGAACGAGCTGGGCCTCGTCACCCACCAGCTCGACGCGCTCGGAAACGAGCTCCGGTACACGTACGACCATGCCGGCGCCCACCTATCGCAGGTCAACGCCCTGGGTGAGCACACACACTACATCCGTGATGAGCACGGGCGGGTGGTCTGCATCGAGGAGCCTGCGGGAGTCACGACCCGCTTCACCTACGACGCACGCGGTGGCTTGACGGAGGTTCTCTCCCCGGACGGAAGCAAGAGGTGCCGCGCCTACGACGAACGCGGAAACCTGGTGGAGGAGAAGGAACCCGGAGGCGCCGTCTGGCGTTACGAGGTGGATGCACGCGGACTGCGCACCAAGGAGGTGGATCCCAACGGAAACACCTTCACCTACTCCTGGGACGCCGCGGGGGATCTGACTGTCATCCAGGACCCGCTCGGCCAGCGGACCGTGAGACACCACGATGCCCTGGGACGGCTCGTCAGCAGGAAGGATGCACTCGGCCAGGAGACGCGGTTCGAGTACGACGCGGCCGGCCGGCTGACACGCCTCGTGGAGCCAGGCGGCACGGTGCGGCTGTTCAGCCATGACGCCGCCGGACGCATCATCAAGCAGACGGACGCGCTGGGACACACCCGGCATCACCTGTATGGACCCCTGGGCCGGTGTGTCGCGACGCTGGACGAGACGGGCGCCCATACCCGGTTCGAGTACGACAAGGAGCTGGAACTCATTGGCATCCGCAACCCGGCCAATCACGAGTACCGGCTGCAACGGGACATCCTCGGCCGCATCGTCGAGGAGGACGCCTTCGGCCGGCGCCATCGCTACACGTACGATGGAGCCAACCGGCTCGTCTCCAGGACGGACGCGCGCGGCCTGAGTACCCGCTACGAACATGATCAGCTCGGGCGCTGCACGAAGCGGGTCCGCGACGACGGTCAGGAGGAGACCTTCAAGTACGATCTGGCCGGGCGCTTGCTCGAGGCCAGGAACTCCGCGACCCGGGTGTTGAGGAAATATGATGGAGCGGGCCGCCTCGTGGCCGAGCGCATCAACGGCGAGGAGGTCCGCTTCGAGTACGATGCGGCCGGCAACCGGGTTGCGCGTGGGTCATCGCTGGGTCACCGCCTGAAGCTGACCTATGACGCCTGTGGCCAGCTCGCCGAGGTCGCGGAAGCCAGTGGTCCCCTGCTCCGGATGCGGCATGACGCGCTCGGCCGGGAGAGCGAGCTGCGGTACCAGGGAGGAGCGGTCCGGCGCCGGGAGTACACCCCCGCGGGCCGGTTGCGCACCAGTGTCATCAGCCGGGAGAGCGAGCCGCTCACCTACTCCGCCTATTCCTATGACGCCGCCTCCCAACTCAAGGCCTTCGGGGATGAGGCCTCCGGAGGCATCCAGCTCACTCACGATGACACCGGCCGTCTGGTCCGCGCCCGCTACGCGGACCAGACCGAGGAGCTCTATTCCTACGATACCGCCGGCAACAGGCTCGGGGCGCCCGAGGGCAAGCTCCTCGCCGAGGGCCCCTGTGAGCTCACCCAGGAGGTCTTCCAGCTCCGGTATGACGAGGACGGAAACCTGACGGAGAAGCAGACGCCGAAGAGCAGGCTTTCCCATGACTACAATGCGGCGGGCCAGCTCAGCCGCACCGTGGTCACCCCTGCCTCCGGTAACAAGACGCAGGTGGAGTACAGCTACGATCCATTCGGGCGTCGTGTGCTCAAGCGCGTGCGGGAGGGCACCCAGGTCGAGGAGGTCGTGTTCCTCTGGGACGGGGACGTCCTGCTCGGCGAGAAGCGAACCGCCTGGCGTGAGGAGACGGAAGGTCCGGCGACGGGCTCCCCCCCGGCGGGAGGAACCCTCTCCCGGAGCACGCGGGAGTTCCTGTCACAACCCGGGAGCTTCGAGCCCCTGGCAGTCTTCGAAGCGAAGCAGTGCTACTTCATCGAGTCCGATGCGAATGCGACGCCGAAGCTGGCGATCGACACGGCGGGCCGCGTTGCCTGGCGGGCCGAGTTGTCTGGCTTTGGGATGGTACGCAGGCGCACGGAGCTCTCGGTGGATGTGCCGCTGCGCTTCCCTGGACAGTACGAGGATCGGGAGACGGGACTCTTCTACAACCGCTTCCGCTATTACGACCCGGCCCTGGCGATGTACATCAGCGCCGATCCGCTGGGCTACCAGGGGGGCTTGAACCTCTGGAACTATGTCCCAAGCCCGGCGGACGGCCTCGACCCGTACGGGCTGGTCCACGAGAGCACTCCCGGGTATTCCGTCTACGGCCTGTACGATCCACCCGGACCTCCCACGGAAAAGCCCTACTACATCGGCATCAGCAATGATGCCAACCGGCGATTGGATGAGCACATCGCCGACGGCCGGTTAGACCCCACGGCGCAGCAACGGGGCGGCGGACTCATCGAACTCGATGGCGGCGTCTCCTATGGTACCGCCCGTGGCTACGAGCAGGCCTATATCGATCACCATGGAACCCGGACGGGCGAGATCGGAGAACCTGTCTCCGCGAAGAACCGGGGCAACAAGCTCAATTCGTTCGTGGACAACCCAAACCGTCCTCCCGCCAGGCAGGCGCACTTCGAGCGCGCCCGCCAGGAGAAGATGGACAAGCTGGCGAAGAGCAGCACGGTGTGCAGTTGAGGAAAGGAGAGGAGTGACGATGGGATGGTTCGACTCCGCTGGACACGAAGGTGCCGTGCTGGGTGACGAGGTGCTGGATGAGACCTACGCATTCCTGCGCAAGCTGTCGCGGATGTACGAGGGGGCCCTTGGGCGGAAGATGACCTGCGAGGAGTTGCAGGTGCTCTTGGAGACGAGTCTGCGGGCCAATGCCGATGACACCCTCTTCTCGGGGTTCGAGGAGCGCAAGGTCGCCTCGGTCCAGATCAAGACCGCCAAACGTCCGAAGCGGCAGACGTACAAAGCCGGAGACGTGTTCGCCATTCCCCTGAAGGACGGGCGCTTCGCGTTCGGACGCATCATGGAGGCCGGAGGCTCCCACGGCGAGATCGTGGAGGTCTTCAAGGCCACCTCGCGCAGTGCCGTTCCCACCTCGACCATCCTTGAATCCGGACGGCTCTTCCACCCCGTCCATGCCAATGGCACACGGGCCTTCCGGGATCTGGCCTACCCGATTGTCAGCTCGGACCCGGACTATGCACCGGAGGACCTGGACAAGCTCGAGTTCCTACTGGGGGTTCCGGGTGACTACAAGATCAGGACCGGCTCCAAGTACCGCCCCGTCAGCAACGAGGAAGCAAAAGGAGTGGAGCGAGCGGGCCTCTGGACCCACGAATCCTTGACGGCGCGTGTGGAGGAGGCCCTGGACAGGAAGTGAACGGCGACTACCGGCCGCGAGCGGCGGGCAGCGCCGAGGCCCCACGCACCTGGGCCGCACCCGCCTCCAGCGCTTCAATCCGCTTGCGCTGACGGTGACGGAGGATCTTCTCGTAGGCCAGGTTCAGCTCGCGCATCTTGGCCTCGGAGCCACCGCGGTCCGGGTGGCGCTCGAGCGCCAGCTCGCGGAAGCGGGCCCGCACCACCTCGGGCGAGTCCGAGGGCGACACCCCCAGCACCCGGTACGGATCCTGGTCGTCGATGGCCGCCAGCCACGCCTCCAGCCGGTCCTTCACGGCCAGGAACTGGGCGTCCCCGTCCGTCTTCTCCTTCACCGGGTGGGTGCGCATCTTCGCGTCCGCGCGGAAGACGTCCGTGTAGACGCTGGAGACCCAGCGGTGGCACGAGCCGCAACGGAAGTACTTGACCCGTGGCCCCGAGTGGCCCGTCATGCGCACACCGCAGTGGGTGCACTCGACCTCCACGTTCTCCAGGGTCCGCCAGTTCCAGCTCGTCGCAGCCGCCGCGCTCATGGTGCTCTCGACCTCTCCGTTCAGGCGCTACAGGCCTGTAGTGGGTGTCAAGGTCCCACGATCCGATCTCCCGTCAAGAAATCTGCAACCAGACGGTCGCGCTGGTAGAAGCCGGGGGATGCTCGACAAGACGATCGCCTTCCTCGGCGCCGGCAACATGGCCGAGGCGCTCATCAAGGGGCTGCTGCGCGCCGGCAACGCGAAGCCCGAGTCCCTCATCGCCACCGGGCGCCGGGGGGATCGGCTGGAGACGCTCCAGCGCACCTACGGGGTGCGGACCACGACGGACAACCTGTCCGCGGTGCGCGAGGCGGACGTGGTGGTGCTCTCCGTGAAGCCGCAGGCGCTGGACAAGGTGCTCATCCAGGTGGCCACGGCGGTGGATCCGGGCAAGCTCATCATCTCCGTGGCGGCCGGCGTGCCCATCGCGGCCATGGAGCGGCGGCTGGGGGCCGGGGCGCGCATCATCCGCACCATGCCCAACACCCCGTCCCTGGTGGGCATGGGCGCCTGCGCGCTGTCCCCGGGCGAGCACGCCAGCGAGGCGGACCTGGCGGTGGCCACCCGCATCTTCCAGTCCGTGGGCACCACCACCGTGGTGGACGAGAACCTCCTGGACGCCGTCACCGGCCTGTCCGGCAGCGGCCCCGCCTACATCTTCCTCATCATCGAGGCCCTGTCGGACGCGGGCGTGAAGGTGGGCCTCCCCCGCTACACCGCGCTCAAGCTGGCCGCGCAGACGGTGTTGGGCAGTGCACAGCTGCTCATCGAGACGGGCGCCCACCCCGGGCAGCTCAAGGACCAGGTGACGAGCCCCGGGGGTACGGCCATCGCCGGCCTGCATACCCTGGAGGCAGGCGGGCTGCGCACCACCCTCATCAACGCGGTGGAGGCCGCCACCCGGCGGGCCAGGGAGCTGGGGGAGCAGTTCCTGGAGAAGTCCTAGGGCTGGCTTATACTGGGGGGCATGAAGATCACCCCGCTCGACATCCGGCAGAAGCGCTTCGAGACGGCCCTGCGCGGCTTCTCGAAGCGGGAGGTGGAAGCGTTCCTGGAGCTCATCGCCGGCGAGTTCGAGGAGGTGGTGAAGGAGAACATCGGCCTGAAGGAGGAGCTCAAGCGCACCCAGCTCAAGCTGGAGCAGCACCTGGAGCGCGAGCGCACCCTGCAGGAGACGATGGTCACCGCGCAGCGCATCAGCGAGGACATGAAGGCCGCGGCCAAGAAGGAAGCGGAGATCATCCTCGCGGACGCCGAGCACCAGGCGGAGAAGATCGTCCACGGCGCGCACCAGCGGCTGGTGCAGGTGGTGGAGGACATCAACGAGCTGAAGCGCCAGCGCGCCCAGTTCGAGTCCCAGGTGAAGTCGGTGGTGGAGGCGCACCAGAAGCTGCTGGAGACGTTCAGCGGCCGCACCTTCGCCGACAAGGACTACGCCCGCGTGGAGGACAACGTGGCGTACCTCACGCAGAAGAAGGCGCAGAACGCCGATTGACCCATGGGTGCTCCCTGGGTGAAGGAAGTGCCCGGCGCGGTGGAGCTGGCCGTGGTGGTGCAGCCGAGGGCCTCGCGCACGCGCGTGGTGGGCGAGCACGACGGCCTGCTGAAGATTCAGCTCGCCGCCCCACCGGTGGATGGCGAGGCCAACGCGGCGCTGCTGGAGTTCCTGGCGAAGCAGCTGGGGGTACCCAAGCGGCAGGTGAGCCTGGTGTCGGGTGACACCTCGCGTCGTAAACGGGTGCGAGTCGAGGGGCTTGGCGCGGCACACGCCGAGGCTGTTATGTCTGGAGCCACGTGAGGCTCCCATGCGCCACCTGCTCCTGCTCCTGATGCTGTTGCTGGCCCCGCTCGCGCGGGCGCAGGAGCTCACCCTCCCCACGCCGGAGGCCGGCCACGCCAATGGAGGCGTGGAGCCGGCGATGGTGCCCCTGCCCCGCCCGGCGCTGGTGGTGGGCGAGGTGGCCACGCCGCGCTTCCGGCTGCTCTACACCGTGAAGTCCGAGGGCTCCGCGCGCCAGCTGGCCGGCGGCATCGAGTCCATCCGGGACGGCTTCGTGAGCGTGCTGGGGCGGGACTGGCCGGGGGTGACGGAGATTCGGGTGGGCGTGGGCCGCGAGGAGTTCGAGGCGCTGGCGCTGCCCGGGGGAGCGCCTCCGGGCTGGGCGGTGGCGCTGGCGTACCCGTCGCACCGGATCGTCCTGCTCAACGCGCTGACGATGGCGGGCCCCGAGGGCATGGTGACGCTGCGGCACGAGCTGGCGCACGTGGCGCTGGGACAGCTGGCGCGCGGCTGGCCCCGGTGGTTCCAGGAGGGCCTGGCGCAGAACCTGACGGGCGAGAACTGGTCCATGACGCACTACGCGACGCTCTTCCGGGCGGTGAAGCAGGAGAAGGTGTTCCGCTTCGAGCACCTGTACGACGCGTGGCCGGACCTGCCGTCGGACGTGGAGATAGCGTACGCGCAGAGCGCGGCCTTCGTGGCGTGGCTGTCGGCGAAGTACGGCCCGGAGGGCATGGGCCGGCTGGTGGACGAGGTGGCCACGGGCCAGCCCTTCGAGCAGGCCTTCGGCAAGGCCTTCAAGTCGTCGCTGTGGGTGGAGGAGATGGCGTGGCGCGAGGGGCTGGCGGCGCGCTATGGCTGGCTGCCGCTGACGACGAGCTCCTCGCTGCTGTGGCTGGGGATGACGGGGCTGGTGGTGGCGGCGTACGTGCGGCGGCGCAAGCAGAAGGAAGAGCACCTGGCCGAGATGGAGGCGCGGGACGAGGCCGAGGAGGCGGAGCTGCGCGCGGCCCTCGAGGCGGAGCTGGCCCAGCAGCGCGCCCTGCAGATGCCCCCGCCGCCACAGCCGGTGGACGGGGTGGAGGGTGCGGACGCGCCGAAGCCGGCGGACGCCCTGGCCCCCGAGTGGAACGAGCCCGTGGAGCCGAGCGTGACGAACGGCCAGGAATTCGAGGACGACGAGGAAGGCGAGCCGCGTCCGCCCAAGCCGACAGTGCATTGAAACGGGGGCCGCGCCGTGTCCTTCCGGTGGGAAAAAACCTGCCCACGGAAGAGACCGCGCGCCCCACGGCCCTGCCCTTTGCGCGGGCTCGGCGAAAAAACTACAGCCCGCCGGGACTCCCGGCGCCCAGGAGCTGAGCCAAACGGCTGATTTCACTGTCCACGCGCGACGAGCGGTCGTTGGCAACCGGCTTGCTTTAGACGGCGCCACGAGAGCGGAGGGCAGCGGAATGGTGGAGCGGGCACGGCGGGGAGCAGGGGTGGCGAGGGTGTTCGCGGGGCAGCCGGAGCGGCTGGCCGCGGCATGGCGCCGGGTGCGCTTCGCCGAGGCGCGCAAGGACGGGGGGCCGCCGCGCAACCAGTTGGACAGCGTGGTGGAGCCGTTCATCCGCGAGGTGGGGAAGAAGCTGGAGGGCAAGGAAGGCAGCCCGTGGAGCCGGACGCGCGCGGTGCTGAGGCTGGCGCCGGGGCGTGGGGTGCGCGCGCTGCACGAGGAGTTCGCGGCGCTGCGCCGCTGCCTGGTGGACGCGGTGGAGGCGCTGGGGGGAGGCGACACGGAGCGGGCGGTGGTGAACCAGGCGCTGGACGAGGCGGTGGACTCGTCGGTGGCGCTGATGGAGCGCCTGGGCAATCCGCTGGCGCCGAGGCCGAGGGTGCCCTTCGCGGGCCTGGTGGTGCAGATCTTCGAGAAGCAGCCGGTGGCGATTCGCGAGCGGCCCTCGGTGAGCGAGGAGCACGAGCGGGTGGCGATGCATTGAGTTGAGGGGGGTGCCGACCCGTCCGGCTTGACTGCTCCAATGCTGGGAGGAGTCCGAGGGCCGACGGTTGAAGGGGGCGCGCTGACGGGCCAATTGGGGGGCCCGAGGCGCGAAAAGGGGGCGTGTTCCCGCGCGGGGGTGCGGTGAGCGCGCAAGGAGTGGCCGTTGGAAGCCGCGTGAATGGGGGTTCACGCGCCTCGACGGCCGGACGGGTCGGCGTTGTTCTCCGGGCGGACGCGTACGTCGGTATGCGTCCGCCCGAGTCTTTTCAGACTTCGCGGACGTCAGGCTTCACGGAGCCGGAGGCCAGTCATGCCCGCGCGCTCCATGGCCAGCTTGACGCGCTCGGTGAGGATGATGGCTCCCGTCCATCCCCAGGGACGGCAGATGCTGAGGTCTCCCATCCTGGCCGGGTCCACCTTCAATCCACTGACATTCTGATACTTGCCGACCAGTTCTGGCTCTCCATCCTCGGGCCTCCAGTACGACACCTCCTCGCATCGGGCGTCATCGATGCAACGGATGACGTTCAAGACATTGAGAATGAAGTAAGGCTCCGTGTGCCCTTCCACTTGAGCTGGAATGAATTGGACCTCGTTTCCAAGCTCCAGCTGCTCGAAGAGTGAGACGAAACGCTCGGTCACCACGGGCGTGGCAAGCTCGGTCAGACTGAAATCCAGCGGAACGCCGGGATGGGCGATGCCGAGAACGGGCCGCCCATCCAGATGAAGCAGTGTCCCTCTCTTGAATTGCCAGGGGTCCAACTTCCGCCCATGGTCATCAATGTCTGTCTGATACAACACCCAACGGCACGGCACACTCATTTCGTCCCACAGCTCGAAATAACGCGGAGGAGCGCCCATGGCTTGATCCTGACCGCTCAAACTCCCGTGAACCTGGTGCCGGTAATGGCCGCATCTTCCATCGCCAGTTTGATGCGTTCGGAAACAATGAGGGTAACCGTCCACCCCCATGGACGGAAGATGTTGGAATCTCCCACTTTCGTCGGATCCACTCTTAAACCTCTTATATTTCGATACTGGCCCAATTTGTCCGGGCGGTTGTCCTTGGGCAGCCAGTAGAGAACCTCCTCGCAGCGAGCATCGTCAATGCAGCGGATCACACGGAGGGCATTGAGCAGAAAGTAAGGCTCGGTGAAGCCATCCACTCGAGCCGGTATGAATTGCACCTCCTGCGCAAGACCCAGGTGCTCGAAAAGAGAAACGACGCGGCTATTGACCAACGGCACCGTCAAGCCAGTCAGACTGAAATCGAGAGGAGCTCCTGGGCGGACCATTCGCAGCACTGGCGCAGCCTCCAGCTTGATGACCTCTCCATCCTTGAATTGCCATGGATCTATCTCTCGCCCATGCTCATCTACGTCGGGAGCGCTCAAGTGCCACCGCCCAGGGACGTACAGGTCATCCCACAAATCGAAATATTGCATCGGAGAATTCATGGCTTTTTTGTGAGAAGCTTATTGAGCACCGATCCTGGCTTGCAGATGTCAGCTGCAATCTGATCGAGTTCCTCTACGATTTTGGCCCGGCACTCAACCTTGCCTCGGCATCTCCCAAGCGCAGTCTCCAAGCGAGTGTAGATTTCTTGGTGGTATGCCTCGGGATGTGGACCCTGATGGGCGATGAGATAAACGATATTCGCCGGGTCATCCAGGCTCATGGCAGCACGAGCGAAGAGAATCTCGAAGCGAGGCGTCCAAGGACCGCCGCTGACATCTGATATATCGTTCTTATTCGTGGCGAGGTGATGTGCCTTGGCCTCGCCTTTGTCCGAGGCATCCCGGCAGGCACCTGACGTCCGAGCGGAAGTGACTGCAGCAGAGACAGCGGTGGCCGCCGTATTCGCGGACACGCCCATGAGGACCACCGTGCCGTTCGCCACGTTCACCTGGGCACGGGTCCCCCCCCCTACTGAGAAACCGCCCCGAGCGCCCCCTCCCGCGAAAGCGAAGCGTGGAGGTGAAAAGCGTGCCCACATCCCGCCCTTTGGCACCTCCGGCAACCCCTTGGCCAGCTTCGCCCCGGCCACCGTCACCAGCACGCGCAACCCTACTCCCCCGATTGCCCTACCAAAGCGCTCGGCGGCGGCCTCGAGTTGCTCCTGCGTCCTCGCCGCCTCCGCCTCCCGGTAGAGGTTCAGGCATGCCAGACCCACGGTGTAGAGCTCCGCCGCGCTGTAAGTCAGCAGCAGGCCCAACGTGATGGCTCCAGCCAATGCCTTGCTGAACACTGGCTCGGGCGCGGCCCACGCCGCCATGTACAGCATCATGGACAACGCCATGGAATACGCGACGGTCGGTGAGCTGAGCAGTTCCACGGCCGCCGCGCGCACGCCCTCGTCCATGTAGCGAGGTGAGAGTTTGAGTGCATGGAACCACCGGCTGCTCTCGAGGGAAGACAGCAGCGGCATGGACGGAGGACCGTATAGCTGCGCGTATGCCTCACGCACACGTCTCTCCAGATCAGACAAACGTGCGCCTGGCGATGGTTCCGAGAAAAGGTCCACCGTCACCGTGGCCCGAGGACGTCCCGACTCAAAGGACCTGACCGACCGTGGCATGGGCATCTGGAATGCCGTCTCCAGGGCCTCCACGAATGCCCGTGCATCCTCCACTGCGAGCCGTGCCAGGGCCGGGTCCGGCCCGAGCGGCTTGAAGGTGAGCTCGAGCCCATGGCCATACGTGGGGCTGTGGTGTCCGCTGACCGCCACGCCCTCCAGCACGGAAAGGCGTGACTCGGATTCAGGTGAAGCGGCCCGGGCCCACCGCGGCACCAGCAACAGCAGACCCAGAGCGAGAACCAAACGCGGAGACATCAGTGCGCGTCCGCCCACGTCTTCCCCGCCCCCACCTCCACCTTGAGGGGCACCTTGAGCTGCATCACCGCGTTCATGCACCGGCGCGCCAGCTCCTTCACCTGCTCCACCTCGGCCTCCGGCGCCTCGAAGAGCAATTCGTCGTGCACCTGCAGCAGCATCTGCGTGCGCAAGCCCTGCTTCCGCAGTTCCTCGTCCACCGCCAGCATCGCCTTCTTGATGAGGTCCGCCGCCGTGCCCTGGATCGGCATGTTGATGGCGGCGCGCTCGGCCGCCTGCACCACCTGCCGGTTCTTCGCGCGCAGGTCCGCCATCGGCCGGCGCCGCCCGAAGAGCGTCTCCACGTACCCCCGCTCCCGCGCCACCCGCACCGTCTCCTCCAGGTAGCGTTTGATGCCCGCGTAGCGTTTGAAGTAGCGCTCGATGATGTCGCGCGCCTCCTCGTCCGGGATGTTCAGGCGCGTGGACAACCCGTACGAGCTCAGGCCGTAGGCGATGCCGAAGTTCACCGTCTTCGCCACGCGGCGCTGATCCCTCGTCACCTGGTCCTGCGCCACGCCGAAGATCTCCGCCGCCGTGCGGCTGTGGATGTCCTCGTCCCGGGCGAAGGCGTCGATGAGCACCGGATCCTCGGCGATGTGCGCCAGCAGCCGCAGTTCGATCTGGCTGTAGTCCGCCGAGACGAGCTGATTCCCCTCCTCCGCGATGAAGGCCCGGCGGATCTCCATTCCCAGCTCGGTGCGGATGGGGATGTTCTGCAGATTCGGATCCGACGAGGACAGCCGCCCCGTGGCGGTGGCCGCCTGGTGGAAGGTGGTGTGGATGCGCCCGTTCCTCGCCAGCTCCGGCAGCGTGTCCAGGTAGGTGCTCTTGAGCTTGGACAGCGAGCGGTACTCGATGATGGCGCGCGGCAGCGGGTGCACCTCGGCCAGCTTCTCCAGCACCTCCTGATCCGTGGAGGGGCCCGTCTTCCCGCGCTTGAGGACCGGCAGCTCCAGCTTCTTGTAGAGCACCTCGGCCAGCTGCGGGTTGGAGCCCACGTTGAACTCGGTGCCCGCGAGCGTGTGGATCTCCTTCACCTTCGCCTCGCAGTCCGCCCCCACCTTGTCGGAGATCTGCCGCAGCACCTTCACGTCCACCTTCACGCCGCGCGACTCCATGCGCGCGAGCAGCGGCACCAGCGGCAGCTCCAGCTCCCGCGCGAGCTTCGCCAGGCCCAGGGGCTCCAGCTCCTCCCACAGCCCGGGAGCCAGTTGCCGCGCCGCTTCCGCCCGGAGCGCGTACGCCAGCGCCACCTCCTCGGGTGTGTACTCCTTCAGCGCACGGGCCTTGCGGCCACTCGTGGTGGGCAGCTCGGGCAGGTCCACCTGGAGCCGCTCGCGGGCGAGGAACTCCACGCTGTGATCCCTCCGCGAGGCATCCAGCAGGTAGCTGAGCAGCTCGACGTCGTCCTCCCCTCCCCTCAGCTGGATTCCCTCGCGGTTGAGCAGCAACCAGAGGGCCTTGAGATCATGCCCGCCCTTCTTCACCGCCACGTCCTCCAGCACGCCCTGGAGCGCCGCCTTGAAGTCCGCGGGCCGCACCTGCTCCACGCCGAGCCCCTCGTGCGCCAGCGGCACGTAGCGCGTGGTGCCGTCCTTCAGCGCCACCCCCAGGCCCACCAGCGACGCGGCGAAGGGCAGACCCTCGTACGCGGGCACCAGCGTCACCGCGCCCGCCTCGCGCACCGCCGTGGCCAGCGCCTGGAGCGCCTCCTTCGTGGTGACGATCTCCGTCTTCGCCGGCAGCTTCGCGGCAGTCCTCGGAGCCTCGCTCGCGCCCGTGCCCTCCGCGGCGGCCTCTCCTCCCGTGGCGGCCTTCGGCGGCAGCTCGCGCAGCAGCGCGGAGAACTCCAGGTCGGTGAAGAGCTGGCGCAGCTGCTCGTCATGCGGCGGCTGGCGCTTCAGCTGCTCGATGGACACGTCCAGCTGCAGGTCCGTGCGGAACGTCACCAGGTCTCGCGCGCGCAGCAGGCTCTCGCGGTGCGCGGCGATGGCCTCGCGCATCTTCGGCTTCTTCACCTCGGAGAGCCGCTCGAGCATCGCGTCCACGGAGCCGAACTGCGTCAGCAGCTCCACCGCCGACTTGGGGCCGATGCCCGGCACCTTGGGGACGTTGTCCACGGCGTCGCCGATGAGCGCCAGGTAGTCGCGCATCTGCGTGGGCTCGATGCCCAGCCGCTCCTTCACCTCGGCGGGGTCCGTGTAGCGCTCGTTCTGCGGATCGTACAGGTGCACGTCCTTGTCGACGATCTGCACGAAGTCCTTGTCGCCGGTGACCACCAGGACGCAGAAGCCCTCGGCCGTGGCGCGCCGGGCCAGGGTGCCAATCACGTCATCCGCCTCCCAGCCGGCCACCTCCAGCACGGGCAGGTTCAACGCCTCCACCACCTGGCGGATGAAGGGGAACTGCTGCGCCAGGTCCTCCGGCGTCTCCTTCCGGTTGGCCTTGTAGTTGGGATCGATCTTCTGGCGCTCGGCGCGGCTCTCCTTGTCGAAGGCGAGCGCCACGTGGGTGGGCTTCAGCTCCTTGAGCGCCTTGAGCACCTGCCGGGTGAAGCCCAGGGTGGCGTTGGTGGGCACACCCTTGCGGTTCGTCAGGGGGGGAATCGCGTGATAGGCGCGGAAGATGAAGCTGGAGGCGTCGATCAGGACGAGGCGGGACGAGCCGCCCGGAGGGCTGGGAACCATAGGTCCCCGGCCATAATCGAGCCCCCGCGCCCTGTCCATGGCGGGGACGCCCTCTGGGAGCACCCGTCAACGCTCCCGGGGCGTCCCGGGGTTCAGCAGCCGTTCTCCTTCTTCGTGGCCACCACCTTCTCCTCGAGCCCGTCACCCGGCACGGCGAGGTCCAGCACGGCATCCAGATCCTCGCAGGTGGCGGCGGCCTTGAGCGCCTTGAGGCCACGCGTGGAGCAGCGGCCCACCTGGTAGTTCAGGTCCGTGTTGCCCGCGTAGAAGCGGAAGCCCAGCTTCCAGATGCGGCAGGCGCGGCGCTGATCTCCGCGCTCATCCCAGAACGTGCCCCGCGTGATGGCCTTGGAGGCCATGTCCTGCTGGATGTTGCGCTTGTAGAAGGACGGGCGGGTGTCGGCCATATCGCCCATCAGCCGCTTGTCCACCTCCAGCGCCTCCTGCAGGGGCTCGGCGGCCTTCTCCACGTCCTCGTTCTGCAGGTGGCCCTGGCCGATCTTGAAGAGCTGATCCACGTTGCTCACGTCCGTGAGCAGCTTGTCCGCGTCGTTGTGGTACTGGGCCAGCTCGTAGTTGGAGCGCAGCTTCTGCAGGGTGGCGACCGCCTCGCCCCCGCGTCCACTCCAGTAGTCCATCATGCCCGCGACCAGGAACTTGTGGGACAGGCGCTGCTTGAAGGTGTCCTCCACGATCTTCTTCGGATCCGGCGCGGCCTCGTCCTGGAAGAAGATGTCCGACACCGGGCAGAGCCACGGAGCGGCATTGGGCTCCACCTTCTTCCGGGCGATGAGGAAGTCCAGGTAGATCCTGTCCTTGGGCCGCCACTCGTTGCGCCCCAGCCGCTTCTTCTTCTCCAGCACCAGGTTGAAGCCGATGGGGGGCTCCAGCTCCTCGCGGGACATCTTCTGGCAGGCGAAGCCCATGTAGCGGCCGCACGTCTGCACCGCGGGAGCCCACTGGGCGTCGCGCAGGTAGCGCTTGCAGTCGTCCTCGGCGCGCTTCACCACCTGGGCCACCGCCTCCTGCACCTTGGGCTTGGCGCGGCGGAAGTAGGCGCTCTCCTTGGGAATCTTCTTGAAGATGTCCAGCGCCTCCTCCTCCTTCAGGCGCCCGAGGGCCTTCTGGCCCTGCACGTAGAGGTCGGCCGACTCCTTCTCCAGCTTGATGCGGCGCATCAGCGTGTTGGCTTCGGCGTTGATCGGATCGATGTCCAGCGCCTTGGAGCAGGCGGCCTCGGCCTTCACCCAGTCCGGCTCGCTGCCCTCCATGGAGGAGTAGGAACGGCACTGGCTGAGCGACTCCTGCACCAGCTCGGTGGGGCTCGGAGGCGGAGGAGCCAGTTTGGCGGGTGAGGTACCCGGGCCGCTCCCCTGGGTGCTCTTGACGATCCCCGCCACCAGCAGCAGACCCACCACGCTGGCGGCCACCACCAGCAGCCGCTTGCGCGAGGCCGGAGCACCTCCCGCCTCCGCCTCGGCCGCTGGCGCCGCCTCCGCGCCCGTGCCACGCCGCGAGGGCACGTCCCGCCCACGCCGCACGGGCAGGTGGGAGGCCCCGGCGGAGCCCTCGACCTCCACCTCCACCATGCCGAAGGTGATGACGTCGCCGGGCTGCAGCACCACCGGCTGCGTGCCCATGGGCTCGCCGTTGACCAACGTGCCGTTGGCGCTGCCCAGGTCGCGCAGCACCGCGCCCTCGGGCGTCTGCTCCACCTCGGCGTGCTTGCGGCTCACCGAGTCGTCATCCAGCACCACCGTGGCGGGCGCCTGGCGGCCCACCACCAGCTTGCCCTGCACGGGGTAGCGCTTGTTGGCCCAGGGCCCGGTGAGGCCCTTGAGCACCAGACCGCCCGTCTCCGCGCCCTCGCTCGCGCCCGGTGCCGCGGCGCCGGGGCTCCCGGGCCGGGGACGCTTCGCCAGGGCCGAGGGGCCTCCAGCACCCGGCGCGGGCCGCTTGATGGCGGGCATGGCCCGGGTGGCGGAGCGGGGCATGGGAGCGCCGCCACCCTCCTCCGCGGGCTCCGCCGGCTTGCGCGCGCCGGTGGTGCGCGGGCCCGCGGCCGCCTTGAGCCGCAGCTCGTAGTCGCCCAGCAGCACCTGGGACTTGGGCGTGAGCACCGTCATGCCGGTGATGCGCTGGCCGTCCACGAAGGTGCCGTTGGCGCTGCCCACGTCCTCCACCATCACCTTGCCGCCCTCCACGACGAAGCGGGAGTGGCGGCGCGACACACCGCCCTCGGCAAGGACCAGATCATTCTGGCCTTCCTGGCGGCCGATCTTCAGCTCACCGGAAAGCTCGTGCTCGCTCTCGCTGCCGTCGGGGTGACGGACGACCAGGGTAGGCATGGGGGCGTCAGTCCTCGCGGAAGATGCTCATGTTGACGGGGATGCCCTTGCGCTGCAGGTCATCGTAGAACTTCGGCACGAAGCCGCTGGCCACGTAGCGCCCGCGCACCTTCCCGTCTTCCGTGAAGCCTTCCTGCTTGTAATAGAAGATGTCCTGGAGGGTGACGATGTCCACCTCCATGCCGGCGATCTCCGTGATGAAGCAGATCTTCCGCGTCCCGTCCGAGAAGCGCGTCTGCTGCACGATGATGTGCACGGCGCTGGCGATCTGCTCGCGGATGGCCTTCACCGGCAGCTCCATGCCGCTCATCAGCACCATCGTCTCCAGCCGGGCGATGGCGTCGCGAGGCGTATTGGCATGCAGCGTGGTGAGCGAGCCGTCGTGGCCCGTGTTCATCGCCTGGAGCATGTCCAGCGTCTCGCCCGCGCGGCACTCTCCCACCACGATGCGGTCCGGCCGCATGCGCAGGCAGTTCTTCACCAGGTCGCGGATGGAGATGGCGCCCTTGCCTTCCAGGTTGGGCGGGCGGCTCTCCAGCTGCACCCAGTGATCCTGCGGCAGCTGGAGCTCGGCGGCGTCCTCCACCGTGACGATGCGCTCGTCCTCGGGGATGAAGGAGCTGATGATGTTGAGCGTCGTCGTCTTGCCCGAGCCCGTACCGCCCGAGATGACGATGTTCTTGCGCGCCTTGACGCACATCTCCAGGAACTCGGCCATCTGCGCCGTGACGGTCTTGTACTTGATGAGATCCTGGATCTTCAGCGAGTCCTTCTTGAACTTGCGGATGGTGATGCAGGGCCCCTTGAGCGCCAGCGGAGGGATGATGGCGTTCACGCGGCTGCCGTCCTTCAGGCGCGCGTCCACCAGCGGGCTGGACTCGTCGATGCGCCGGCCGATGGGCGCGACGATGCGTTCGATCACGCCGAGCACCGCCTGGTTCGAGCTGAACGTCTTCTCGGACAGGACGAGCTTGCCCTTGCGCTCGATGTAGATCTGGTTGGCGTGGTTCACCATGATCTCGCTGATCTCATCCGACGCGAGGAACGCCTCGAGGGGCCCCAGGCCCAGCGCCTCGTTGATGACGTCGGTGAGCAGCTCTTCCCGGTCCACCTCGGGCGGGAGCTCTCCGTCCGCTTCCATCTGATCGATGATGTCGCGGATGGCCTTCTCGGTGCGCCGCCACAGCTCGTCGTCGCCGAGCCGGTCCATGTCCATGCGGCGCAGATCGAGGTACTCGATCAACCGGTCGTGGATCTCCTTCTGGAGCCGGGTATAGGCCTCGAGCCGGGGGTCCACGCGCTTCTTGTTCTTGGCCAGCGCCGAGGCCAGCGAGGCCGGCATGCGCGCGTTGGCGGCCGGGGCCGGGGGCGGAGGCTCCGGCTCCTCCTCCTCGTAGGCGCCCTGCCCGCCGTCGTCGTAGCCCTGCTCCTCCTCGTAGTACTCCTCCTCGGGAGGCGCGGTGCGCGTCATGGAGCCCTGCTCCTCCAGGGGCTCCACGTTGATGATGTAATCGCCGATGAAGATCTGATCGGCCGGCTTCACCACCTGCGGACCGGCGATCTTCTTGCCGTTCACGAAGGTGCCATTCGTGGACTTCATGTCCACGACGATGAGCTTGCCGTCCTTTTCGACGATCTTCGAGTGGTACTTGGAGACGTTGCCCTTGGCGAGGACGATGTCATTGCCAGCGAGGCGGCCGATGGTGATCTCGTTCTTTTCGAACTCGATCTGCTCGGTACCTCCGCCCTTCTCCTCGAGCGTGACGAGAAACATGGCGCGGATGCTACCAAGCACGCACGTCCCCTCAAAGAGGAGGCAACGCGTTGGGCCAACAAAGCAGCGAGGCCGGCGCCCATCCCCTGGGGGACGAGGCCGGCCTCAAGCAGCCGAGCAGCCGTGCGGGCGCTCAGTCGAAGATGTTGAAGTTGACCTCGGAGCGGGCCTGCTTGTAGCGGCTCTTCACGTCCTCGATGATCGTCCGGATCTTGTCCGAGTCCGGGTTGACGATGCGGGGCGTGACGAAGATGACCAGCTCGCGCTTGGTGGAGTCGAACGCGCGGTTCTTGAAGAGCTCGCCGATGATGGGGATGTGACCCAGGCCCGGCAGCTTGGAGACGGCCTTCTGCTCGTCGTGGCTGAACACGCCCGACAGGACGATCGTCTCGCCGTGGCGCACGGTGACGTTCGTCTTCACCTTGCGGGTGCGGAAGCCGGGGATGGCCGAGGAGCTGCCGAAGGACACGGCCACCGAGGTGTCGATCTCGCTCGCCTCGGCCTCGATCTCCGTCTGGATGTTGCCGTTGCGGTCCGCGGTGGGGCGCAGGTTGAGGATGACGCCGTAGGGCTTGTACTCCACCGAGAACTGGTTCTGGGTGATGAGGGGGATGGGCACCTCACCGCCCGCGAGGAACTCGGCCTTCTCGCCGCTGGCGCACACCAGCTTGGGCTGCGCCAGGAGCCGGCCGTAGCCGTCGTTGCCCTGGAAGCCGATGGAGAAGTCCGAGCCGCCGACGATTCCCATCAGGCCGCTGCCCGAGCCGAACGTGCCGGGATAGAGGCTCTGGGTGAGCGAGGTGGTGGCGGACACGCTGCCGGTGATGTCGGTGGGGTACTTGATGCCGTAGCGGTCGCGCGAGTTGCGGCGGATCTCCACGAACTGCACCTCGGAGAGGATCATCCGCTTGATGCCGACGACGAGCAGGTTCTCCACCTTCTCGCCCACCGCCTTGACGATGAGCTCGGACTTCTGCAGGTCCTGCTGGCTCTCCACCGAGCCCTCCAGGAAGATGGTGGAGCCCACCACGTTCACCTGCACGTTGCGCAGGCCCGCCTTCTGGAAGGCCGCGGTGAGGTTCTGCGCCACCAGCTTCTTGGCGTTGGGCGCCACCTTCACGAAGCTCTTCACGTTCGGGTAGAGCGACACCACCTGATCGATGCGCTCGGCGTCGCCCGCGGTGTACGCCTGCCCTTCCAGGTAGATGCGGTCACCCACCATGCGCACGGACACGCCTTCAATCTCCCCGAGCAGCTTCTTGAGCTCGGAGATGACCTCGTTGGGGTCCTGCTTGCGCACGGTGACCAGGTAGCTCACGCGCTGGCCGGAGCTCTTCCAGACGAGCAGCGTCGTCTTGCCCTCGGCCTGGCCCTGCAGGAGGATCTGGTTGTTGCCGATGACCTTCACCTCGGCCACGCCCGGATCTCCCAGCGCGATGCGGGTGGTACCGGGCACGGTGATCACCTTCTGGGTGCCCACGCCGAGGTTGATGGTGCTGCTATCCTGGGCCCGAGCGGAGCCCGCGGCGAACAGGGCCAGCAGGGTGCCGAGCGCGGCCACCTGCGTGAAGCGTCCAAGCATCGTGAGAGTCCCTTCGCGTCGCATCCGAACTACCCCAGTTTGTCGTGCTGCCAGTACATGGCCCAGAAAGTACCCAGTGCGATCGCCACGCCGTAGGGGATGTGGTGCCCCGGTGCGCTGACCGCGCTCTCGTCCATCAGCCGGACCCGGACCGCCCACCGCCGCACCATGTGGCCCATGGTCTCCCAGACGGCGCCGTGCCACAGCAGCGTCACCACCGCCTGCAGCGCACCCGCCAGGGAGATGAAGGCCGCCGCCGCCATCACCGTGGGAAAGCCCAGCACCGCCCCTACCCCCGCCATCAACTTCACGTCGCCCCACCCCATCTTCCCGCCCCTCGCCGCCGGCACCAGCAGCAGCGCCAGCCCCAGCCCGGACACCACGCCACTCACCAGCCCCGTCTCCAGGCCGCCCACGCCCTCGGACCACAGGCGAACGCCCAGGGCCACCGCCATCAACGGGTACGTGACGACGTCCAGGATCCGGCGGCTCAGTACGTCCGTGGCCACCGAGATCACCAGCGCCACTCCCAGGACGGTCCAGAGTGCGATGTGAGAGGAAGTCATGTTCAATCCGCCTCTCAATCCGGAAAGAGGCGGATTTGGGAACTAAATCAGGGAGGGCCGCTCTCCGTCAATTGGCCAACAGCCCGGTCCCCGGCGCGGAAGCAGGCGCTCAGGCGTAGGAGAGCCGCACCCGCTCGCTGCAGATGAAGTACTCGTCGCCGTCCTCCACCTTGCGGCGTTTGATCCGCTGCTTGTTGAACCAGGTGCCGTTGGAGGAGCCCAGGTCCTCGATGAAGAAGTCGTCGCCCTCGCGGACGATGACGGCGTGCTCGCGGCTGACCTTGCCGGAGTTGATCATCAGGTCGCAGTGCTTGCCGCGGCCGATGACGAAGCGGTCCTTGGTGATCGTCTGCGGCTCGGCGTTGTCCATGGCGAGGATGAGCGCGGCACCGCCCGGCTCGTCCATGGGCTCGTCGTCCATGGGCTCGTCCTCGTCCATGGGCTCGTCCTCGTCCATGGGCTCGTCGGCGGCCATGTCCATGCCGGAGTCGTCCGAGTCCTCGGGGAGCGGCTCCTCGTCGATCTCCTCGCGGGGCTCGTTGCTCTTGCCCTTGATGAGGCGCTCGAGCTCGGCGGCGGTCTCCAGGACGCGCTCGGCGACCTCGCGGCGGGCGGGGTCGTTGTCCAGCGCGTTGGCGGGAGGACGCTCCTCGGCGGCGGCGGCGCGGGAGGGCCGCTGGGGGGCCGGGGCGGGCAGAGGGGTGTCGTCGCGGGGAGGAGGCGCCGCCTTGGCGGACGCGCCCCCGGCGACGGGCTGAAGCACGGGCGGAGCGGACTTGCTGGGGGCCGCGGCGGCCACGCGCGGGGCGGGCGCCTCGGAGCGGTCGTTCCGGGCCACCTCGATGAAGCCGTTGAGGCGGGCGAACATGAACAGCGCCTGGTTGATGAGCGCGTCACGATCCGAGCCCATCTGCTGGGCCATGTCTTCGTAGGTCTCCCACAAATGGTCGGCGATGCCGACCTTGCGGGCGGGGCGGGAGTTCTGGTCGATCATCTGTCTTGACTCGCTAATCCTGGTGCCCCGGACTCTAGCAGAGCCGCCCAGGGACGCGAAATCTCACCGGAACGTGGACAGGCCGTTGCTGTTGGTCACGCCCGCGGTAATGGCCGTCAGGTCCACCTCGAGCACCCCGTTGGCCGAGGGATAGGCGATGTAGGCGTAGTCCTTGTTGCCCACCGTCGCCTGCACCACGGGCCCGGGCAGCCGGAAGAAGAACAGGTCCTCCACCTGCGCCACCGAGATGAGGTACGGGAAGAAGTGGGAGTCGGTGGAGATGACGTAGCGCTCCCCGCGGACGAGGCCCCGGGTCGGATCGTCCAGGTTGGCCCGGGTGACGCGGAAGCGCAGCACCACGTCCTCGGTCTGCCCCTGATAGCCCGGGGGGTGGAAGAAGTACGGGCCCCGGATCTCATAGGGCTCACCCGCGGCCACCCGATCGATGTAGTCCTCACTGCCGCTGGAGAGCACGAGCGGCCTGGTGCCCGCGGCGCGGACCTGGAAGAACGGGAAGTCGGCGCACGCCTCCGGGAGCGCCCCCGAGGGGATGAGGGTGGCCCGGGTGCCGCCGTCGGCCGGTGGCACCACCGAGCCCACCGGCACGGCCGTGGCACACGTCTGCCCGCCCGTGCGCGCCGACAGCAGGATGATGAGGTCCCCGGGGAACACCACCTGTCCCTTGCCCACTCGCGGCACGAAGGGGACCTCGAACGCATCGTTGTTCTTCGTGTTGCGCTCCACGGCCTCCATCTCGGGCAGGAGCCCCTGGTACACCAGCACGTACGTCTGATCCCGGGTGACGCCGAACGTCAGATCCTGCTGGTCCCCCGTCGCCGTCGCGGTCTGGTTGACGAAGACGTCCGCGGAGGCATCCGAGGAGGCGCCCAGGTAGTTGATGAACGAGACGGTGGCGGTGACCGTGTTCTCCGTCTGCCCCTCGCCCCAGACGGCGTCGGTGTTGAGGTGCGTCAGCCTCACCGCGTCGAAGAACAGGATGGTCCCGTTGGAGAGCGGCACGATGCCCAGCACGGGCACGGTGAGGCCGCGTTGCCTGCGGGCGGTCACGGTGGGGTCGGGGTCCAGGCGATCCGTGGGCTCCCCCGCGTCGATCTGCAGGTTCCTGTCCGTGGCCAGCGACAGGCCCGTGGGCAGCCCGGTGCCCGCGCCGATGGGCAGCATGTCATACAGGCGCGCGGCATTGCCCAGCGCATCCCTGCCCGAGAGGTCCTTGGACACCTGGCCCGTGTCCACGTCCACGGCCAGTACGCCCGTGCACTGGAGCCGCACGCCGCAGTCGGACGGATCCAGGATGCCGAAGATGCGCGAGCCGGCTTCCACGACCTGGACCTCCGTCTTCCGCGTCGTGGCATCGAGCTGCCGGACCTCGGGGTATTCCACGCGTCCATGGGTGGCGAGCTGGAGCACCTGCGCGCCGCCGAAGTTCAGCTCCTGGACCACCGGGGAGGCCCCCTCCGTCCCCAGGTTCATCCTGTACACCCGACCCGCCCCGCCCCGCGTGGCGCGCGTGGCCACGGCGAGCACCCCGCGATGGGACACGCCCAGCGGGTTGGGCAGCACGAGGAGGGAGTTGACGGCCACGCCAGCGGGCAGCCCCTCCCCCGGCAGCGGCGTCGCCGTGACCGTTCCGGAGCCCAGGCCGTTCCGGGCCGGCAACTGCGCCGACCACAGCCGGGCCCCGGTGGTCTCCTGGGTCGCGAAGTAGAGCGTGGTGCCGCCGTTCTGCTCCTCGGGAGCCCTGGCCGCGAAGGCCGTCACCGGACCCTCCGAGGGGGAGCCCCCCGCCTTGGTGATCACCTGGGTGTCCAGCCGCCGCACCTCCTTGAGGACCTCGCGGTCCGCGTCCACGACGGAGATCAGCGTCGAGCCGCTGCTGCGCGCGAACACGAGCCGGCCGGACTGCTCCACCCCATGGCCGTCGTAGCGCACGTCCCGCGTGAGCGCCTGGGGCCGGGGCAGCACCGGGATGGCGAGCGGCTGCAGCGGATTGGGGGCTCGCAGGAACTTCCGATCCGCCAGTTCCTTCACGAGCGAGAGCACGCGCAGCTCGTTGTTGTCCGTCGAGGTGACGAACAGCAACTGCTCCGGCTCATCCCCTTCCTGCTCCGGCGGATAGCTGACCAGGGCCACGTCGTACGTGCCCGCCAGACCCGCGTTCTGTTCGAACTGCGTCTCCTCGGTGCAGGCGGACGACAGCGCCCCGGCCACCACCATCAACGACACGATCAAGCGCTTCACAGCTGCTCCTCCTGGCACTGCGCGGACTCGCCCTCGTCCTGCCGGACTCCCAGATGAGCCACCAACCGGGCCAGCTGCGGGCTGCCGAGCTCCTTGATGTCGATCACCGAGATGCGCCCATCCCCGAAGTTGCTGGCGAAGATGCGCGCCCCACCGCCCTGCTGCTGCACGGCGAGCCCGAAGGGCTGGGGCGACTGCGTGCCGTTGACCTCGCCCACCGCCACCTGCGCCACGACCTGGCCCACCTCGGGGTCATAGATGGCCACCACGCCGGCGTCGGTGCAGGACACCAGCACCAGCTCGCTGCGCGACTCGCCGCGAGACACCAGCTTCACCTGGGAGGGACCGTTGGGCAGGGGCACCGCGCCCACCACGGTGAGCTTGGGCGTGTTCGACGCCGTCTCGATGCCCTCCACGTTGACGATGAGCAGCGTATCCGGCTCGCGCACGGCCACGTACAGCCGCCGGGGGGCCGAGGGCGTCAGCGTGGACCGCGGGGTCAGTGCGAGCCCGCGCGCCTCCGACGCGGCGAAGCCCAGATCCAATCCGGGCTCGATGAACTGGTTGGCCTCCAGGTTCTGCTTGTCCAGCACGCGCACCAGCGTCCGCCGGGACAGCGTGGTATCCGAGATGCGGGTGTTGCTGAGCCGGCCCGTGAAGAAGACGTACCGCTCATCGGCGACCACCGAGTTGGTGCCGCCGATGGGGAAGCCCGCGAGGTTCAGGGGGTGGAAGTCCGCGCTGGAGAGGCCGGGCTCCTGTCCGGGCACGTCCACCAGGTACGACTCGTAGTTCGTCTGCGACCGCTGGGGCGAGTCCACGGGGTTCAGGTGGGTCACCCACACGCGCACCCCCTCCTTCCCCTCGTCGGGATCGGGGATGCCGGAGGTATCCACGGAGACGCCGAAGGGAGCGTCCGCGCGCGGCTGCCCCTCCTGGGCTCCCGCCACTCCCGAGGCGAGCGACAGGGCGCCAGCGGTGCAGTCGTTGCTCTGCGGGCTGTTCGCGCAGGTCAGCTGCGTCGGCGCCGTGATGTCCACGTAGTGGAGATAGTTTCCGTCCCCGCGGGTGGGGATGAAGAGCCGGGGCGAGGCATCCGTGCGCTCCCAGAGGGCCATCTCTCCCGCGAAGTTGTCGATGTAGCGGAACGACTCCGGGGCGACGTTGAGCTGTCCGAGCTCCGCCGTCTTGGCGGCAGGGTCGTACTCGCCGAGGGACTTCAAGCCATCGCCGCCGGAGCCCGACACCCGATCCAGGTCGACCGCCATCACGGTGCCCTGGTCGAAGCACCGGTCGAAGTTGGCGCTGGCCACGTAGAGGATGCCGTTGGTGGAGCCGGGCACCGAGCGGTGCACGAGGCCGCTCGGATAGACGAAGCGATCCGTGGGCGGCGGCCGCTCGTCGGTTCGGGAGCACGCGACGGCGGACAGGAGCGCGAGACTGAGGAGAAGGGGGCGCATGTAAGGGGGGCGGAGTGTAGAAACCGCTCCGACGCCGGGCAACTACAAAGGTCCCCGGCTATTCCCTACCTGCCATACGCCCCCACTGGAGGTTGGCTACCCTCCAGCCGAGATCATGCCTCGGCCTGGATCTTCGAGAAGTCGGCCACCTGGTTGAACAGGGTGCCGATCTCCACGAGGAGCCGGATGCGGTTCTCGCGCAGGTCCTTGTCCTCGGCCATCACCATGACCTTGTCGAAGAAGGTGTCCACGGTGGGCTTGAGGCCGGTGATCTCCTTGAGGGCGCCGGAGAAATCATCGGCCTTGACCTGGTCGGTGACGCGGGAGCGCGCCTGCACGTAGGCCGAGTGGAGCTGGCGCTCGGCCTCGTCGGTGAGGCGGTTGGAGTCCACCCCGCCGCGGGACACGTCCTTGCCCTGCTTCTCGACGATGTTGACCACGCGCTTGAAGGCGGCCGCCAGGGGCGCGAAGTCCGCCTGGCCCACGATGCTGGCGAGCGCCTGCAGCCGCTTGTGGGCGGCCACGAGGTCGTCGTAGCCGGCGGACAGCACGGCCTCCACCACGTCGGTGCGGTACTGCTCCGTCCACAGCGCCTTGAGGCGGCCGCGGAAGAACTCGAGCACCTGCTCGCGGGGCGCGGGCTCCCCGGCCTTGCGCTTGACGTTGGCGATCTTCGGCGCGAGCTGCTCCAGCGCCGCATCCACCGCCTGGGAGAGCGAGAAGCGGTAGCCGCGGCCCAGGACGATGCGGATGACGGACAGGCAGGCGCGCCGCAGGGCGAACGGATCCGCCGCACCGCTGGGGCCCTTGCCGATGGCGAAGATGCCGCAGAGCGTGTCCAGCCGGTCCGCCAGGCCGATGAGGGCGCCGGCGTCCTGCGTGGGCAGCGAGTCCTCGGCCGTGCGAGGCAGGTAGTGCTCGAAGATGGCCAGGGCCACCGCCTCGGGCTCGCCACCGGCGCGGGCGTACTCACGGCCCATGACGCCCTGGAGCTCGGGGAACTCGCCCACCATGCCGGTGACGAGGTCCGCCTTGGCCAGGGTGGCGGCGCGTTCGAGGGTGGACGTGAGGCCCGTGTGGCCCGTCCACCCGGCCAGCTTCACGGACAGGGAGCGGAAGCGCGCCACCTTCTCCGCGTAGCTGCCGAGCTGACCCTGCCACACCACGCGCCCGAGCTTCTCGGTGCGGCTCTCGAGCGGCGTCTTGCGATCCTCGTCGAAGAAGAAGCGCCCGTCGGCCAGACGCGAGCGCAGCACGCGCTGGTAGCCGCGAAGGGACAGGTTCACGTCGCGCACCGGCGTGTTGGACACGGCGATGAAGCGCGGCATCAGCTTGCCGTTGCCGTCCACCACGGAGAAGTAGCGCTGGTGGCTCTTCATCTCCTGCACCAGCACCTCGGGGGGCAGGTCCAGGTGCCGCTCCTCGAAGGAGCCCACCACCGGGTTGGGCAGCTCCACGAGGTGGGTCACCTGGTCCACCAGGGACTCGTCCTCCATGAGCTTGCCACCGGCCTGCTGGGCGGCCGCGCGCACCTTCTCCACGAGCTGGGCCCGGCGCTTGGAGATGTCCGGCACCACGTTCGCCTTCTCCAGGGCCGCCTCGTAGTCCGAGGGCTTGGAGATCTCGATGGGCGCGGGGGACAGGAAGCGGTGGCCGTAGGTGGTACGGCCGCTCTTCACGTCACCGAGCACCACCGGCAGCACCTCGTTGCCCAGCAGCGCGATCATCCACTGCACGGGCCGCGCGAAGGCCTGGTCCACGTCGCCCCAGCGCATCGTCTTGCGGAAGTTGATGCCGTGCACCGCCGCGTGGAGGATGTCCTTGAAGATGTCCGCCGCCGGGCGGCCCTTCTCCTCCACCTTGGCGCCCAGGTACTCGCCCTTGGGCGTCTGCACGCGCAGCAGCGCGTCCACGGAGAGCTTCTGGCTCTCGGCGAACTTCTCGGCCGCCTTGGTGGGCTTGCCGTCCTTGTCGAAGGCCGCCTTCGCGCTCGGGCCGAGCACCTCGCGGGTGATGTCCTCGCCCCGCTCCGCCACGTCCTTCACCCACACCGCCAGCCGCCGCGGCGTGCCGTAGGTGCGCACTTCCCCGTGCTTCAGCCGGGCCTCGGCCGCGCGCTCGGTGATGATGCGCTCGAGGTCCGCGAGCGCCGGGACGATGAACGACGCGGGGATCTCCTCGGCGCCGATCTCCAGGAGCAGATCACTTGCCACGGGCCACCTCCGCCTCGGCGGGCTTGTTGAAGGTCACCGTCTTCCAGTACTCGCTGGCGGCCTTGCCCTCGAGCACCGGCGGCTGCTCGCCCACCGTCCAGGGCGTCTTGAGCAGCGGGAAGCCGAGCTTCTCGCGCATCTTCAGGTAGCCCTCGGCGCACAGGCGCGCGTTGTCGCGCACGCGCTTGATGAAGTTGGCGCGCTCCGTCACCGAGATGGCCCCGCGCGCGTCCAGCAGGTTGAAGGCGTGCGAGCACTTGAGCGCGTAGTCATACGCGGGCAGCGGCACCTCGCGCTCGATGAGGCGCTTGCACTCCTTCTCGTACGCGTCGAACAGGCTGAACAGCATCTGCGGGTCCGACTCCTGGAAGGCGTACCGACTCATCTCCACTTCGTTGGCGTGGAAGATCTCGCGGTACTTGACGCCCTTGACCCACTCGATGTCGTAGATGTTCTCCACGTTCTGCAGGTACATGGCGATGCGCTCGAGGCCGTACGTCAGCTCCGCCGCGACGGGCCGGCACTCGAAACCCCCGCACTGCTGGAAGTAGGTGAACTGGGTGACCTCCATGCCGTCACACCAGACCTCCCAGCCCAGACCCCAGGCGCCCAGGGTGGGCGACTCCCAGTCGTCCTCGACGAAGCGGATGTCGTGCTCGAGCGGATCGATGCCGAACGCGCGGATGGAGTCCAGGTAGAGCTGCTGGACGTTCTTGGGCGCGGGCTTGAGGATGACCTGGAACTGGTGGTGCTGGAACAGGCGGTTGGGGTTCTCGCCGAAACGGCCGTCGGCGGGACGCCGCGAGGGCTGCACGTAGGCCACGTTCCAGGGCTCGGGGCCCAGGGCGCGGAGGAAGGTGGCCGGGTGCATGGTGCCCGCACCCACTTCGAGATCATAGGGCTGGGTGATGATGCACCCTTGCTTCGCCCAGTGATTCTGGAGCGTGAGGATGAGATCCTGGAAGTACATGGCGCCGCGGACCCTAGTGATGGGGTCCGGGAGCGTCAAGGACAGCCGTGACGCTCACTGCGCTTGCCAGTCGGGAAGATCGGAGATGCGCACCGTCATGTCCGTCACCTGACCTGGCTTGATGGGAACGGACAGCATCTTGTTGACGCCGTCGGGGTCAACCACCAGCAGCCGGTAGGTGTCCACGGGCAGCGGCACCTTGCGCAGCGGTGTGGTGCCGAGCTGATTCTCACCATCGAACACCGCGGCGCGAGGAATCGTGCGGAGCGTGAGCCAGCCGAGCGCCGCCTTCGCCGCGCCCTTGGCGGTGCTCGTGTCGATGATCTCGGGCTCGCCGTCGACCGGCGGCTCGGCGTCGGCGGTGGCCGGTTTCGCCGGAGCGGCGGCCTTCGGCTTGGACTCCGGCGCGGGATCGACGGACTTGCGCGTCCGCTTGGAGGTGGCTCGGGTGGGCTCCGGCGTGGGTTCCGCGGCCTGGGCCACCACCGGCGCCTGCTCCGCCGCGGGCCGCGGCGTGGGCTCCGGGGACGGAGTCTCCTGCCCTGCCGCCTGAGCCTCTGGCTGCGAGGACAGGGGTACGGGGAAGCGTTCCGCCGGAGGAGGCCCGTGAGGCGGCTCCTCCCCCTTCAGGCGCTCGAGCGCGGTGGCGAACAGGGGGGTCAACCGGGCCCGCGTCGGCGGGTGGTAGAAGGCGACGCCCACGGCCACGAGCAGCAGCACCAGGAAGAGCCCCCCACCCCAGCCCCTTCGCTGTTTCGCCAGCTCCGCCTGGGCCTCCGGGGACAGCCGGGCACGCGGGGACGGCAGGGTCACCTCGCGCTCCTCGGTCCCGGCGGCCTCGGCCTCGGGCTCTTCCGGGATGGCCACGGGCCGGAATCCTCCGGGGGCCCTGCGGACCGGCTGCGTCTTCTCGAGCGGATCCTCCTCGTCCTCCTCCGGCTCGGCGGCCACGGGACGGGAGACCGCCGCCCGGGCAGGTAGCCGCGCGGGAGCGGCCACGGCAGCGGCCCGGCGAGGAACGGGAGCGGGCGTCTTCGCCGGAGGAGCGGCCACGGACGCCATCTGCCCCGAAGGCGGCTTCGCGACACGCGGTGGAGCCACCGGGGCTGGAGGTGGGGGCCGGCGCATCCGCTCCGTGGGATCTTCCTTGTCGGGAGCACCGAGCGGCACGGCGGGTTTCTCGACCCCCGTGTCCCGCTCGAGGCCATTGGCGCTCTCCAGCAGCGCGCGCGTCTTCTGGAGCTTGTCCTCGAAGAGCTGGCGCATCACCGTGGCCAGCTGCTCCTCGTGGAAGAGCTCCGGTCCGCACGCGGCCTCGATGGCGCGGGCCATCTCCCGGCCCGAGGCGAAGCGCCGCTCCGGCTCCCGCTCCATCGCGCGCATCACCACCTGGGACAGCGCCTCGGGCACGCGTGGGTTGAGGCTCGAGGGCGAGGGCACGTCCGCCGCGGAGATCTTCAGCATCACCGCGCCCTCGTGGGAGCCGGCGAACAGCCGGCGTCCGCAGAGCAGCTCGTGCAGGAGGATGCCGGCGCAGAAGAGGTCGCTCCGGCCGTCGAGCTGCTCGGAGCCCTGCACCTGCTCGGGAGACATGTAGCCGGTGGTGCCCTTCACCATGCCCACCTGCGTGCGGCCGAGCCGGCCCTTCACCTTGGCGATGCCGAAGTCGATCACCTTCACGTGGCCATCGAAGGTGACCATCACGTTCTTGGGCGACACGTCCCGGTGCACCACCGGCCGGGGCTTGCCCGAGGGATCGGTGAAGTGGTGCGCGTAGTGGAGCCCGAGGCACGCATCCCTCACGGCTCGGGCCGAGAAGCCCAGGGGGAGCGGACGCTGCTGCTTGATGGAGGCCTGGAGGATCTGCTCGAGGTTCTGCCCGGCGAGGAACTCCATGGCCAGGTACAGCTCCTCGTCCTCCTGGCCGAGATCGAAGACCTGGGCGATGTTCGCGTGCGCGAGGGCGGCGGTGATGCGGGCCTCGTCCAGGAACATGCGGACGAAGTGCTCGTCCTTGTGGATGTCCGGGAGGATCTGCTTCAGCGCGACGAACTTGCGGAACCCACCGGGCCCGGCGGTGAAGGCGAGGAAGAGCTCGGCCATCCCGCCGACGGACAGACGGGTGACGATCTCGTACTTGCCGATGCGGCGTCCGCGGTCGGGGTCGAGACCCGCGTTTCCTGGGTCCCCTGAGTAGGCCATTGACGCCGCATTCTAGCGGTTGGGTGGAACCGGGTCGACAACGTGGCTCAAGCCGGGTCCTGTAGCCAGGGAGGCAACACGCCCGCCATCTCCTGCCGGCCGGGCAGGCCCGCCACGGCGCCGAGGTGCTCGACCACCCGGGAGCCCACCGCACAGCCGAAGGTGGCCAGCGCCTCCAGGTCCTCGCGAGAGGCCTTCGCGAGCGCCGCGTCATCCGCGTAGCGCCGCGAGAGCCCATGGAGGAAGGCCGCCGTGAAGCCATCCCCTGCCCCGGTGGTGTCCACCACGCGGACGCGGGGCGCCGGAACGCGAACCACCTCGCCGCGCCAGAGGAAGACGGCGCCGGCCTCGCCCCGCGTCACCACGGGCAGCGTCACGCCCAGTCCCGAGAGGTGACGCAGTGCATCGTCGGGGTCCGTGCGGCCGGTGGCGAAGGCGATCTCCTCCTCGGAGAGCTTCACCACCGAGCACCGGGGCAGCAGGAGCCGGAGCTGCTCGCGCAGCACCTCGAGGTCCTCCCACGCGTGGAGCCGGAGGTTGGGGTCACAGCTCACGATGCGCCCCGCGGCGCGAGCGGCCTCCACGGTGCGCAGCATGGCCGCCCGGGCCGTGGGCAGCTTCAACGAGTTGGTCCCGAAGTGCACCACGCGCGCACGGCCGAGGAAGGCCGGGTCCACGTCCCGCTCGCTCAAGAGGAACTCGGCCGAGTTCGTGCGGAAGTACGTGAAGCTGCGCTCGCCGCGCGCGTCGATGGAGATGAAGACGAGCCCCGTCCTGGCCTCGGGCGTCTGGCGCACGTGGCTGACGTCCACGCCCTCGGCGGCGAGGCGCTCGCGCAGGAAGTGGCCGAACTCGTCCTCGCCCACCACGCCCACGTAGGCCGAGCGGCCGCCCAGCCGCGCCACGCCCACGGAGACATTGGCCAGCGAGCCACCGATGCTCGGCATCCACGCCGTCACGTCGCGCACGCGCTGAGCGGACTCCGCGGGGAGGAAGTCCACCAGACTCTCCCCGACACACACCACGTCCATGAGCCGCCTCCTGGAAGCCGCCCGTCAGTCCAGCCCCACCTGGGCCATGAAGTCCACGCTCTTGAGGCGGCGGCCGAGGTGGTGGGAGATGAAGACGTTGAGCACCCCGCGCGCCCGGGCCCGGAGCTCGGCCGGCAACGGGGTGCGCTGGCCCTCCTGCAGCGCGCGGAGCCCGGACAGCAGCTCGGCGGGGACGGCCACCGCGTCGCGCGCCCGGAAGCCACAGGGCTCGCACACCGCGCCGCCATGCGCCTGGTCGAAGCGGGGCCGCTCGCCCGGCGGGCCACCACACAGCGCGCACGAGTCGAAGCGGGGCATCAGCCCGGCCTGGGCCAGGGCGGACAGCTCGAAGGCCAGCAACGAGGTGGGCCCGGCCTCCTTCGCGTCCAGCTTGCCCAGGTACTCCTCCAGCAGCTCGAAGAGCTCCAGGTGCGGCTCGTGGTCGCGCGTCAGCTCGCGGCACAGCTCCACGGCATACAGGGCGCGAGCGATGAGGGAGAGGTCCTCGCGGGCCCCGTAGTAGCCGGCGACGATGTCGGCCGAGTCCAGGCGCACCGTGGAGCCACGCGTCTCCACCAGCTGCACGCGCAGCCGCATGTAGGGCTCCAGCGCGCCGGCGAAGCGCCGCTTGCTCTTGCGGGCCCCGGCCGCGAAGGCCGTCAGCTTGCCGTGCTCGCGTGTGAGGAGGGTGACCAGCCGGTCGGACTCTCCGTAGTCCACCGTGGAGAGGACCAGCGCCTCATCGACGAAACGCTCCATGAGTCCGGTTCAACGCGCGAGGGGGTTGGGAGCCTTCCCGGTCATCACCAGGGCCACGTACGCCCCCACGCCGAGCGCCACCACCAGCAGCACGGCGAGCGCCAACCAGGCCCGCTTCCGCCGCTCGCGCTCCAGCACCACGGGGCTCGGCTCCGGCGTGGCCTTGTCCACCTCCTCGTAGCGGAGGATGGCCTCTTCCGGGGCCAGGCCGATGACGGTCGCGTAGGCGCGGATGTAGTTGACGACGAAGACGCGCGAGGGCAGCCGCTCCATCTGCCCTTCCTCGAGGGCGGCGATGAGGCTCGGGGAGATCTTCGTCACCTGCGACACCTCGTCGCGGGACAGGCCGCGCAGCTCGCGCTGCTGGGACAGGTATTTGCCGAATTCGACGTGGTCCACGGGGGTGGGACTTTCTGGTTACAAGGCCTCGAGGAGCCGGTGGCAGTCGTCCTTGAGGACCTGGCTCCTGGCCTTGGCCTCGCAGGCGGTGAAGCTCTGCCGCGCCTCTTCCATCTTCCCCTGCTTCACCTGGCAGGCGCCCTCGCGCAGGTAGGCATCGGCTACGTCCGGGCAGGCCTCACGATAACGGCCAAAGTAGCGGCATGCGTCGGAAACGTTACCCGTCTCCTCGTAGATGACACCCAGGTTCTTGTAGCCCATGCAGAAGCCGGGGTTGGTGGTCACCGCGGCCTTGATGTTCTGCAGCGCGCGCTCCGTCTCGCCCTTCTTGTAGAGGGCCCAGCCGAGGTTTCCCTGGGCGATGAAGGGCGTGGGGTAGAGCATGTCGTTGAGGGACGCCTCGTACAGCTTGATGGCCTCGTCGTAGCGCGCCTGGGACAGGTACACGTTGGCCAGGTTCGTCTTGGCCTCGGAGAAGCCGGGACGGTACTCCAGCGCCTTCTTGTAGTGCTGGATGGCCTCCTCGGGGCGGTTGAAGGCCAGGTGCAGGAGGATGGCCATGGCGTTGTGGGCCTCCGGGTACTCCGGATCCAACGCCAGGGACTTCTCCATCTCCTTGTAGGCCTCCTGCACGTTGCCGGCTGCCTGGGCCTGGAGGCCGATCTCGTAGCGGAGCTCGGCGCCGCGGCGCTCCTGCTCGGTGGGGACGTGCTTGCAGCCCACGAGGGCGAGCGCGAGGAGCCAGGCGGAGGAAAGGCGGCGGTGCATGGGGTCGGTTCTTCTCTTCACGGCGGGGTCAGGGGTGATTCAGAAGGAGGCCAGCAGGCGGCCCAGGTTCATCGAGGCGGTGCGCTTCTCGTCGGCGCGGCTCTTGGCGGCGCCCGGCACCAGCTTCGGGTCCTTGTAGAAGACGGGCAGCGTCTTGAGCAGCTCGTCCTGGCCGGCGGGCTGCAGGGAGCGGAAGTGCGCGTCGTCCATCATGAAGCCCATGGACTCCACGAAGGCGAGCGCCTCGGCCTCGTCCTGCTGGTAGTCGTCCTGGCTCGCGGCGCGGCGGCCGGGGACGTACACGGCGCAGTCCTGGGCCTCGGGGAGATACAGGTAGATGAAGACGGCGAAGCCGCCCGAGCCGCGCAGCCCCAGCACGAAGGCCTGAGCCGGCCCCGCCTGCTTGCCGGGGATGGCCAGGTGCGGCGAGTTGATGGACTGGTACAGCGCGAGGACCTGCTCGCGGCTGGCGGGCAGGCCTCGGAACCGCTCGTCGATGGAGAACACGTTCGGCGCAACCCCCGCGCTACCGCGTGGTGAGGGTGAACTCCTCGGACTGATCTTCCGTCTCCGCCGCGGTGCGCTGGTAGCGGATGAGCGGGTTGTCGATCATCACGTTGCCGCCGCCCTCGTTGCCCTCTCCGATGATGACCTTGAACACGTGCTGGGGAGATTCGCTCCGACGCGAGCCGGACGCCACTTTGTGGGCCATCATCAACACGGTGTTCTTCCCCGGCTGGAGCAGGTGGGTGATCTCCGTGATGACCTGGTCCTCGGCGCTGCGCAGCTTCCGCACCCAGCGGGAGTTGACGTAGAGGTCGATGTCGTACTCCGCCATGCCCACCACGGGCTGCTCCGTCACGAGCCAGTAACGGCGGGTGATGCGCGCCGGGGCGGTGTCCACCGGAGCGGGCGCGGGAGCCGGGGTCGCCACGGCCGGAGCGGGCGCCGGGGCGGGCGTGGGAGCCGGAGCGGGAGGCGGGGCCACGGGAGCCACCGGGGCGGGCGCGGGAGCCGGAGCCGCGGCGACGGGCGCGGGAGCCGGGGCCACGGGGGCGTTCACCAGCTTCACGGCATAGGCGGGAGCGTCGATGTAGACGTTGCCCTTGTCGTCGATGCGGACGGAAGCGACCTTCTCGAACTTCTGGTTCGTCACGCCGTCGATGCGGACGCCGTTGAGGAACACCGAGCCGGCGAGAGCCGACATGGGCAACAGCAGGGCCGAGAGGACGAGGGCGGGGATGGAGCGGCGCGGCATGATGAAGACTCCTCCGGGGTGAGAGCGATAGCGCACCCGCCCGGGACGGACAAGCGCGCCTCACCGGAGACCGGGGCAGCCGCCTGGAAATTCAGACGGCTGCCTGCTCAGGGAGACTTCTCTTCGGGGCTCTTCTCCAGGGCCTCCCGCTGGGCGAGCGCCCAGTCTCCACCCAGCCCCTCCCCTTCCCGGAACCGCTTGAAATCACGGCGGACGAGCCGGGGATAGCGCCGGAAGGTGTCCAGCTCCCCCGCCTTCTTGGCCTGCCAGATGCGGGTGGGGCCGGCGTTGTAGGCCATGAGAGCCAGGTCCAGGTCGCCGAAGCGGTCGTTCAGCTCGCGCAGGTAGCGGATGCCCAGGCGCACGCCCAGGGCCGGATCCGAGGCCACCTCCTCGCGCGACAGGCGCAGCCCCTGCTTCTCCGCGAGGAAGTGCAGCGTGCTGGGCTTGATCTGCATCAACCCCCGAGCGCCCTTCTCGGAGACGGCCTCCTCGGTGAAGTCCGACTCCACGTCGATGATGGCGAGGATCAGCAGCGGGTCATACCCCGTCCGGCCGGACTCCTCGGCGATGGCGTGGACGATCTGCCGGCGCAGGGTGAGACCGAGGTCCGGGGCCCGCTTGGCGAGCACCGCGTCGATGAGCGCCGCGTCGGGGGGCGTCACCTCGAAGCGAGAGGGCTCGGCCACGAGGGGCACCTCGGGAGGGGCGAACAGGGGCACGGCCCGGGCGGAGAGCACCAGGGCCACTCCAGCCACCAGGGGCAGCTTTCCACACCCCGAGCCGAGTGCATGAAGCCAGCGGAACAGCCCCTCCCCACGCCGCCCGCCTGGAGCGGAGGGGGTGGCCATCACTTGCGCTGCCCCAGAGCGTCGATGCGCTCGGCCAATCGGATCAGCCGTGCCTCGATGTCCTGGATATCCTCCCTGCGGGGAATCTTGATGGTGAGCAGGGCGCGCTTCACACCCTCCTCCACGTTGTGCTCCAGGTCCTTGCGATGACCCGCCAACCGCTCCGTCAGCAGACGGCCCTGGCGGATCATCTCCTCCTGGCTCCACCCGGCCAGCTCGGCCACGCGCTGCACGGTGCGGGCGGCCTCGTCCTCGGCGGTGGACACGGCCAACAAGGCCTGGCTCCACACCCGCTCGAACGTCTCGGCCAGCGGGCGCTTCTGCGGGGTCTCCACCTTGTCCATGCAACGCTCTCCAGCACGGCTCCCCGGGCCCGAGTCCCGGAAAGCGGGGTAAGGACAACCGAGGTAAGCACAGCCCTCGATTGAAGGAAACGCCTCCCACGCTCGCCCGCCTGCTCCAGGCGTCCACTGCTGGATGCTCGCCCGGTGAGCCCGGGTCGACCTCCATGGTTCCCTTCGGATTAGTGCACCAGCGCGTCACCCGTCAAGCCGTGAAACCGTAAAGAGCCGAAAAGAAAACCGCCACCCCGGAACAACCGGAGCGGCGGTGGGAACTTCAAGACAGCGGGTGCGGACTAGGCGGCACCGCTGGTCTGGGAGCCCTCGGGCCGGCCGCCGGTGGGGGGCAGGCTCGGAGCGACATCGTCCTCGTGGGCGATGGCCAGGGCGGCCTCCATCTCGGAGATCTCGTCGGCGGGGCTCTCCACCTCGATGTCGAGGTACTTGTAGTTGGGGAGACCCGTACCGGCGGGGATGAGCCGACCCATGATGACGTTCTCCTTGAGGCCGCGCAGGTAGTCCACCTTGCCGTTGATGGCGGCCTCGGTGAGCACCTTGGTGGTCTCCTGGAAGGAGGACGCCGAGATGAACGACTCGGTGGAGAGCGAGGCCTTGGTGATGCCGAGCAGCAGCGGCTCGCCGACGGCGGGACGCATGTCCTTGGCCATGACCTTCTCGTTCTCCTCCTCGAACACGTACTTCTCGACCTGCTCGTCGACGAGGAAGCTGGTGTCGCCCACGTCGGTGACGCGCACGCGGCGGAGCATCTGCCGGACGATCACCTCGATGTGCTTGTCGTTGATCTTCACGCCCTGGAGCCGGTAGACCTCCTGCACCTCATCCACCAGGTAGCCCGCGAGCGCCTTCTCGCCGAGCACCTTGAGGATGTCGTGCGGGTTGGCCGAGCCCTCCATCAGCGCCTCGCCGGCCTTGACGCGGTCACCGGCGTGCACGTTGATGTTCTTGCCCTTGGAGATCAGGTACTCCTTGGCCAGGTCGGTGCGCAGCTCGCCGTTCACCTCGGGGGTGAGGATGAGCTTGCGCTTGCCCTTGGTGTCCTTGCCGAAGGACACCACGCCGTCGATCTCCGCGATGGCCGCGGCGTCCTTGGGCTTGCGGGCCTCGAAGAGCTCGGCCACGCGGGGCAGACCGCCCGTGATGTCCTTGGTCTTCGTGGTCTCGCGAGGCACCTTGGCGATGACCTCACCGGCGTGGATCTCATCGCCGTCGTTGACGGTGATGATGGAGCCCTGGGGCAGGAAGTAGCTGGCCGGCGCCTTGGAGGACACGAGGTTCTTGGTGTTGCCCTCCTCGTCGCGCAGGGTGATGCGCGGACGGGCCTCGGGGTCCTTGGACTCGACGACCGTCTTGCGGCTGAGGCCGGTCACCTCGTCCAGCGACTCGTTCATCGTGACGCCTTCGATGATGTCCTCGAAGCGCACGGTGCCGCCCACCTCGGTGAGGAGGGGGATGGCGAACGGATCCCACTCGGCCAGCAGGGTGCCGGCCTCGAGCTTCTGGCCCTCCTTCACGAGGATGCGGGCGCCGTAGATGACCTGGTAGCGCTCGCGCTCGCGGCCGGTCTCGTCGACGATGACGAGCTCGCCGTTGCGGTTCATGGCGACCAGGCTGCCGTCCTTCTTCTGAACCGTGGCGAGGCCGGAGAACTTCACCGTACCCGCGTTGCGGTTCTCGAGGCTGGACTGCTCGGCGCGCCGCGTGGCCGCACCACCGATGTGGAAGGTGCGCATCGTGAGCTGGGTACCCGGCTCGCCGATGGACTGCGCCGCGATGACGCCGACGGCCTCGCCCACGGACACCTTGCGGCCACGGGCCAGATCACGGCCGTAGCACTCCACGCAGATGCCGCGCTTGGCCTGGCACGTGAGCACCGAGCGGATCTTCACCTTGTCGAGGCCGCTGTTCTCGATCTTCTTGACGCGGTCCTCGTCGATCTCCTCGTTGGCGCGCACGAGCACGTCGTTGGTGACCGGGTCGAGGATGTCATCGAGGGCCACGCGGCCCAGGATGCGCTCGCCGAGCGGCTCGATGATCTCTCCGCCCTCGACGAGGGCGCCGATGAACAGGCCGTCCATGGTGCCGCAGTCGTACTCGTTGATGATGGCGTCCTGCGCCACGTCGACGAGACGGCGGGTGAGGTAACCGGAGTTGGCCGTCTTGAGGGCCGTGTCCGCGAGACCCTTACGGGCACCGTGGGTGGAGATGAAGTACTGGAGCACCGAGAGGCCTTCACGGAAGTTGGCCGTGATGGGGGTCTCGATGATTTCACCGGACGGCTTGGCCATAAGGCCGCGCATACCGGCCAGCTGACGGATCTGCTGGGCGGAGCCGCGGGCACCGGAGTCGGCCATGATGTAGATGGGGTTGAACGACGGCTGCTTGCGCACCTCGCGCTTGCCGTCCTTCTCGCCCACGGCCTCGTCCTGGGAGATCTGCTGCATCATCTCGGCGGCCACCTTCTCGGTGATCTCCGCCCAGATATCGATGACCTTGTTGTAGCGCTCGCCGTCGGTGATGAGGCCCTCGAGGTACTGGTTCTCGATCTCGGCCACCTCCTTGCGCGCGAAGTCCAGGAACTCCTGCTTCTTGGCAGGAATGATCATGTCCTTGAGCGCGATGGAGATACCGGCACGGGTGGCGTTGGTGTAGCCGAGCGACCGGATGCGGTCGGCGAGCAGCACCGTCTCCTTCTCGCCGGTGAGGCGGTAGCAGAGGTCGATGAGGCCACCGAGCGACTTCTTGTCGAGCACCTTGTTGATGGCGTCGAAGCCCACCCGGCGCGGCACGATGTCCCAGAGGAGGACGCGACCGACGGTGGTCTCCTTGCGCTTGCCGAGGATGCGGCAGACGATCTTCGCCTGCAGGTGCACCTCGCCGTGGTCGTACGCGGCGCGGACCTCGTCGGGCGAGGCGAACACACGGCCCTCGCCGTGAGCGAACTCGCGGGCGCGGGTCATGTAGTAGATGCCGAGCACCATGTCCTGCGTGGGGACGATGATGGGCTTGCCGTTGGCGGGGCTGAGGATGTTGTTGGTGGACATCATCAGCACGCGGGCCTCCATCTGAGCCTCGATGGAGAGCGGCACGTGGACGGCCATCTGGTCACCGTCGAAGTCCGCGTTGAAGGCGGCGCACACCAGCGGGTGCAGCTGGATGGCCTTGCCCTCGATCAGCACGGGCTCGAAGGCCTGCATGCCGAGGCGGTGCAGGGTGGGGGCGCGGTTGAGGAGGACCGGGTGCTCGCGGATGACGTCCTCGAGGATGTCCCAGACCTCGGGACGCTCCTTCTCCACCATCTTCTTGGCGCTCTTGATGGTGGTGACGTACCCCTTCTCCTCGAGCTTGTTGTAGATGAACGGCTTGAAGAGCTCGAGCGCCATGATCTTCGGCAGGCCGCACTGGTGCAGGCGCAGCTCGGGACCGACGACGATCACGGAACGGCCGGAGTAGTCCACGCGCTTGCCGAGCAGGTTCTGACGGAACCGGCCCTGCTTGCCCTTGAGCATGTCGGACAGGGACTTCAGCGGCCGCTTGTTGGGGCCGGTGATCGTCTTGCCGCGGCGGCCGTTGTCGAACAGCGCGTCCACGGCCTCCTGGAGCATCCGCTTCTCGTTGCGGATGATGATGTCCGGGGCGTTGAGCTCCTGGAGCCGCTTGAGGCGGTTGTTGCGGTTGATGACGCGGCGGTACAGGTCGTTGAGGTCCGACGTGGCGAAGCGGCCACCGTCCAGGGGGACGAGCGGACGCAGGTCGGGCGGGATGACGGGGATGACGTCGAGCATCATCCACTCCGGCTTGTTGCCGGACATCCGGAAGGCCTCGGCGACCTTGAGGCGCTTGGCGTACTTCTTCTTCTTGGCCTCCGAGTTGGTCTCGCGCATGTCGCGGCGGAGATCCTCGGACAGCCGGTTCACGTCGATCGACTTGAGCAGCTCGCGGACGGCCTCGCCGCCCATGCCGGCGGAGAAGGACTCCTCACCGTGCTCCTCGTAGAGCCGGTGGAGCTTCTCCTCGCTGACGAGCTCGCCGCGCTGCAGCGGCGTCGCCTTGGGGTCGATGATGATGTAGCTCTCGCAGTAGAGGACCTTCTCGAGCTCCTTGAGCGTGATGTCGAGCAGGTTGCCGATGCGCGAGGGCAGCGACTTGAGGAACCAGATGTGCGCCACGGGCGTGGCGAGCGTGATGTGGCCCAGGCGCTCACGGCGCACCTTGGACTGGATGACCTCCACGCCGCACTTCTCGCACACGACGCCGCGGTGCTTCATGCGCTTGTACTTGCCGCAGTTGCACTCGTAGTCCTTCACGGGGCCGAAGATGCGGGCGCAGAACAGGCCGTCCCGCTCCGGCTTGAAGGTGCGGTAGTTGATCGTCTCCGGCTTCTTGACCTCGCCGTGCGACCACTGCCGGATCTTGTCCGGCGACGCCAGCGCGATGCGGATGGCGTTGAACGAGAGCGGATCCTTCGGCTTCTCGAAGAAGTTGAAAATGTCCTTCACGGTGCCTCCGAATTTCTTCTGAGCGCGTGAGCGCGAATTCGTTTCGCCTGGCCGCCAGCGCCCGCCCGCTGAGGGAGCGGGCGCCGGGGGTCAAGCACGCTGGGACTAGGCCTCGGTACCGGTCTTCACGCGGTCCTCGCCATCGCCACCACCACCACCGAAGTCTCCGGAGAAGGAGCGCTGGCGCTCGGGCGGAGCGCTCTCCAGCAGCTCGACGTCGAGCGCGAGCGACTGGAGCTCCTTGAGGAGGACGTTGAACGACTCGGGCAGGCCGGACTCGAGGACGTTGTCGCCCTTGACGATCGCCTCGTACATGCGCGTGCGGCCCACCACGTCGTCGGACTTGACGGTGAGGAACTCCTGGAGCGTGTACGCCGCGCCGTAGGCCTCCATCGCCCACACTTCCATCTCTCCCAGACGCTGGCCGCCGAACTGGGCCTTGCCGCCCAGGGGCTGCTGCGTGACGAGCGAGTAGGGCCCGATGGAGCGGGCGTGGATCTTCTCGTCCACCAGGTGGTGCAGCTTGAGGATGTACATGACGCCCACGGTGACGTTCTGGTCGAACGGCTCACCGGTGCGGCCGTCGAAGAGCACCATCTGGCCGGTCCGCGGCAGGCGGGCCTCGTCGAAGAGCGAGTGGATCTCCGTCTCGCGCGCGCCGTCGAACACCGGCGTGGCGACATGGATGCCCTTCTTCAGGCGGTAGCACAGGCTCTTGACCTCGTCGTCATTGAGCCCGTCCACGAAGTCGCCGAAGGCCTTGTCGTCGTAGACGGTCTTCAGCTGCTTCTTGAGGTTCTCGCCGCTGTAGTTCTCGTCGATGTAGCGCTGCAGCTGCTCGCCCACGCCCTTGGCGGCCCAGCCCAGGTGCGTCTCGAGGATCTGCCCGATGTTCATGCGCGAGGGCACGCCCAGCGGGTTGAGCACGATGTCCACCGGACGCCCGTCCTCGAGGTACGGCAGATCCTCCTCGGGGAGGATGCGGGAGACGACGCCCTTGTTACCGTGGCGGCCGGCCATCTTGTCGCCCACGGCCAGCTTGCGCTTGATGGCGACGTACACCTTGACCATCTTGATGACGCCCGGCGGGAGCTCATCGCCCTTCTTGATGCGGGCGATCTTCTCGCCGAAGGCCAGCTTCACGGCCTCGGTGGTCTCCTCCAGGTTGCGGAGGATGTCGCGCAGCTTGCCGTCGAGCGGATCGCCGACGGAGATCTCCGTCCAGTACTTGTACGGGACGGTGGCCAGCAGCTCGTCGGAGACGATGTCCCCCTTCTTCAGGAGGATCTTGCCCTTGTCGTCCACGAGCTTGCCCTGGATCTCCTTGCCACGGAGCATGATCCGCAGGCGGCCGTAGGCGCTGTCGCGCAGGACCTTGATCTCGTCGTTCTGGTCCTTGAGGAGCTTGGCCTCCTCCATGGACTCGATCTGCTTGGCGCGCTCGTCCTTCTCGACGCCCTTGCGGCTGAACACCTTGGCGTTGATGACGGTGCCCACCACGCCGGGGGGCACGCGCAGCGAGCTGTCGCGCACGTCGCCGGCCTTCTCACCGAAGATGGCGCGCAGCAGCTTCTCCTCGGGGGAGAGCTGGGTCTCGCCCTTCGGGGTGATCTTGCCCACGAGCACGTCGCCGGGCTTCACCTCGGCGCCGATGCGGATGATGCCGCTCTCGTCCAGGTCCTTGAGGGCCTCCTCACCCACGTTCGGGATGTCGCGGGTGATCTCCTCCTTGCCGAGCTTGGTGTCGCGCGCGATGCACTCGAACTCCTCGATGTGGATGGACGTGAAGACGTCCTCCTTGAGGATGCGCTCGGAGATGAGGATGGAGTCCTCGAAGTTGTAGCCCTGCCACGGCATGAACGCGACGACCACGTTCTGGCCCAGCGCGAGCTCGCCGGTCTCGGTCGCGGGACCGTCGGCGATCACGTCACCCTTCCGCACCCGGTCGCCCTTGCGGACGATGGGCTTCTGGTTGAGGCACGTGTTCTGGTTGGAGCGCTGGTACTTCAGGAGGTTGTAGATGTCGACCTCGCTGGAGATGTCGAACGCGCCCGCGGCGGAGTCCGCCTTCACCACGATGCGGCTGGCGTCCACGCTCTCCACGATGCCGTCGCGCCGGGCCACGCAGGTGACGCCGGAGTCGCGGGCCACAATGGCCTCGATGCCGGTGCCCACGAGCGGAGCGGCGGTGCGCAGCAGCGGAACGGCCTGGCGCTGCATGTTCGAGCCCATGAGGGCGCGGTTGGCGTCGTCGTTCTCGAGGAACGGGATGAGGGAGGCGGCCACCGACACCAGCTGGTTCGGGGACACGTCCATCAGGTCCACTTCCTCGGCCTTGGCCTGGACGAACTCACCGCCGCGGCGAGAGGACACGAGGGCGTTGACGAACTTGCCCTTCTTGTCGGTCTCGGCGTTGGCCTGGGCGATCGTGTGCTTCTCCTCCTCGAGGGCGGAGTAGAAGGCCACGTCACCGGTGACCGAGCCGGCCTCCACCTTCTTGTACGGCGTCTCGACGAAGCCGAACTCGTTGACGCGAGCGAAGGTGGACAGCGACGCGATGAGGCCGATGTTCGGACCTTCCGGCGTCTCGATGGGGCAGATGCGGCCGTAGTGCGTCGGGTGCACGTCGCGCACCTCGAAGCCCGCGCGCTCGCGGGTGAGGCCGCCGGGCCCGAGGGCGGACAGACGACGCTTGTGCGTGACCTCGGACAGGGGGTTCGTCTGGTCCATGAACTGCGACAGCTGGCTGGACCCGAAGAACTCCTTGATCACCGCCGTCACCGGCTTGGCGTTGATCAGATCGTGCGGCATGAGCGTCTCGATCTCCTGGAGGCTCATGCGCTCCTTGATCGCCCGCTCCATGCGCACCAGACCGATGCGGTACTGGTTCTCCAGCAGCTCGCCCACCGCGCGCACACGGCGGTTGCCGAGGTGATCGATGTCGTCGATCACACCCTTGCCGTTCTTGAGGTCCACCAGGTAGCGGATGACCTCGAGGATGTCGCGCTTGGTGAGGATCTGCCCGTCGAGCGGCTCCTCGAGGCCGAACTTGAAGTTCAGCTTGAGGCGGCCGACCTTGGACAGGTCATAGCGCTCGGGGTTGAAGAAGAGGTTGCTGAACAGGTTGGTGGCCGTCTCCGGCGTCGGGGGATCACCCGGGCGCAGGCGGCGGTAGATCTCCATGATCGCCTGCTCGGGCGACTCGATCTTGTCCAGCATCAACGTCTCACGCAGGTAGGGACCCACGTTGAGGTTGTCGATGAAGAGGACCTTGAACTCCTTGATGTCGCGCTTGAGGAGCTCGTCGATCTTCTCCTGCGAGACTTCCTCGTTGCACTCGAGGATGACCTCGCCGGTGTTCTCGTCCACCACGTCGTAGGCGGACACCTTGGTGAAGAGCTCGTCCGCGTCGATGGGGAGCGTCTTCATCTTGGCCGCCTCGAGCTTCTTGATGGCGGCGCGGGTGAACTTGCGGTTCTTCTTGACGATGATGTCGCCCGTCTTGGTCTTGATGTCGCGCGTGGCGCGCTGACCGGGCAACAGCTCCAGCTCCACGGACTTCTCGAAGTCGGTGTTGCTCTGGAGGTAGATGGTCTCCGTGGCGTAGTAGTAGTTGAGGATCTCCTCGGTGGAGCCACGGAACTCCAGCGGGTTCTTCTTGGCGGTGTCGGCCACCGCGCCCAGGGCGCGGATGAGCACCGTGGCCGGCAGCTTGCGGCGCCGGTCGATGCGGACGTACAGGATGTCCTTGTGGTCGAACTCGAAGTCGATCCACGAGCCGCGGTACGGGATGATGCGGGCGTTGTAGAGCAGCTTGCCAGACGAGTGGCTCTTGCCCTTGTCGTGGTCGAAGAAGGCACCCGGGCTGCGGTGCAGCTGGCTGACCACCACGCGCTCGGTCCCGTTGATGATGAAGGTGCCGTTCTGGGTCATCAGCGGGATTTCGCCGAAGTAGACCTCCTGCTCCTTCACGTCGCGGATGGACTGGGCGCCCGTCTCCTCGTCCTTGTCCCACACGACCAGGCGCACGACGACCTTGATGGGCGCCGAGTAGGTCATGCCACGCTGGTGGCACTCATCCACGTCGTACTTGGGCTTCTCGAGGTGATAGCTGACGAACTCGAGCGAGGACGTCTCGTTGAAGTCCCGGATGGGGAAGACCGACTTGAAAACTCCCTGAAGCCCGATGTCCTCACGCTTCTCCGGCGGGATATCAGCCTGGAGGAACTTCTCGTAGGACTGCTTCTGGATATTGATGAGGTTGGGAATGTCGATGGTCTTCGCGATCTTCGCGAAGGTCTTCCGCACTCGGAAGTTGTTCTGGATCTGCGTCGGCATTCGAACTCCGGGGCGAGCAAGCTCAGGCGGGGCGAGCTTGGGTAACGCGCAGCGGCAGCGGAAAATTTAGAGATACGGAAAGGGCAAAGCCGGCGCACCCTTTCCGGGCACGCCGGCCTGCTCATCCGGTCAGGAGGCGGCGGGAATTTTCCGAAACCCGTCGCCAACCTGAGACACAGCAAACTACTTGATGTCGACCTTGGCGCCAGCCGCGGTGAGCTGGTCCTTGATCTTCTTGGCGTCGTCCTTGTTGACGCCCTCCTTGACGGTCTTGGGAGCGCCCTCGACCAGGTCCTTGGCCTCCTTCAGGCCCAGGCCGGTGATGGCGCGGATCTCCTTGATGACGTTGATCTTGTTCGCGCCGGCGTCGGCGAGGATGACGTTGAACTCCGTCTTCTCCTCGGCGGCGGGAGCGGCGGCGCCACCAGCGGCGGGGCCAGCGGCCACGGCCACGGCGGCGGCGGAGACGCCCCACTTGGACTCGAGCTGCTTCACGAGCTCGGCGGCCTCCATCACCGTGAGGGTGGAGAGCTGGTCAACGATTGCATTCAGGTCAGCGGCCATTTCGATGTCCTTCTTTTTCTAGCGGCCTGTCTCCCCATGGGGAGGAAAAGGCCAGAGGGTTGCGGTGGGTTTGCTTCTGGGGGCTATTACTTGGGCTGCTTGTCCACGTTCGCCTGGAGCACGCGGGCCAGCTGGGAGCCGGGGGCCGCGATGGTGCGAACGAGCTTGCCGGCCGGCTGGTTGAGCATGCCGAGCAGCTGGGCGCGGAGCTCGGGCAGACCGGGCATCTTCGCCAGGGCCTTCACGCCCTCGACGTCGACGCGGCGGCCCTGCACGGACGCGCTGCGGACCTTGATGGTCTCGAGATCCTTGATGAAGTCCACGAGGATCTTCGCCGGAGCCACGACATCGTCGTAGCTGATGGCGATGGCCACGGGCCCCACGAAGTCCTGTGCAATGACCTCCACAGGCGTACCCTTCGCGGCGCGCTTGGCCAGCGTGTTCTTCAGGACCTTGTAGTCCACCTTGCCGTCGCGGAACTTCTTGCGCAGCTTGGTCACGGTCTCCACGTTCAGCTTGGAGAACTCCGCGACGATCGCAGTCTGAGCCCTCGAGAACTTCTCGTTGAGCTCCTTGATCAGTTCTTCCTTCTCGCTCTTGATCACTTGGTTTCACCTCCTCACGACACCCACCCGAAGGCGGGCTGGATTACCTGGGCCACAAGTGGCAGAGCGAGAGGAGCCCCGGAAGGCACCACACCGCACCTCCAGTCTCGGCAGGGCGACTCCACGAGTCGTTTGAACCCTGGGTGGTCTTCGTGGCTCCGACCGGTTGTCCGGTTGCCAACGGAGGGCACGAGTCCCACCCCGGGTCCCTGCTGTCTGGGACCAGGGATGTCTGAAGCGTCCCGTCTCATCGACGTGGCGCCTCAATTGCAAAAGCCGGGGCGCTATACCCGCGGCTTCGCGAAACGTCCAGCAAATTATGACTGCGGGCGTCAATCAGACGACGAAGGGGGCCTCCTGGATGAAGAGGCCCCCCTCCGTCTGAACCGACGACTCCCCTGCCCTACTTCTGACTACCGGTGGCGGGCGAGGATCTCGTTGGTGTCGATCTTGATGCCCGGGCTCATGGTGGCGGAGATGGCCACGCCCTTGAGGTAGACGCCCTTGGCGGTGGCCGGCTTGAGCTTCATCACCAGGTCCACCAGGGTGTTGAAGTTCTCGGTGAGCTTCTCCGGGGTGAAGGAGGCCTTGCCGACCTTGACGTGGACGATACCGGCCTTCTCGGCGCGGAACTCCACCTTACCGCCCTTGGCGTCACGGACGGCCTTGGCCACGTCCATGGTCACCGTGCCCACCTTCGGGTTGGGCATGAGGCCACGGGGACCGAGCACCTTACCGAGGCGGCCGACCACACCCATCATGTCCGGGGTGGCGATGACGGTGTCGAAGTCGAGGAAGCCGCCCTCAATGCGCTTGGCCAGCTCGTCGCCGCCCACCACGTCGGCGCCAGCACCCTCGGCCTCGGTGGCGCGCTCGCCCTTGGCGAACACGGCCACGCGCACCGTGGCACCCGTACCGTGCGGGAGGACCACGGCGCCACGGACCATCTGGTCCGCGTGCTTGGGGTCCACGCCGAGGTTGAGCGCCACTTCGACGGTCTGGTCGAACTTGGTGGCGCGGGTGGCCGTGGTCTCCTTCAGGAGGGCGAAACCATCGGCGATCGTGTAGCGCTTGTTGCGGTCCACCTTCGCGATGGCCGCACGGAACTTCTTACCGGTCTGAGGCATGTGAAATATCCTGTTTCAGAAGAGGTGGAGGTGGAAGGTCAGACGACGTCGATGCCCATGGAGCGCGCGGTGCCAGCGATGGTGCGCTTGGCGGCCTCCAGAGAACCGGCGGTCGTGTCGTCGATCTTCTTCTTGGCGATCTCCTCGAGCTGCTTCTGAGTGATCTGCCCCACCTTCTCCTTGCCCGGCTTCTTGGCGCCCGAGCCCTTCTTCTTCTCGGTGTGCAGGCCCGCCGCCTTCTTGATGAGGACGGCCGCGGGAGGCGTCTTCAGGATGAAGGTGAAGGAGCGATCCGCATACACGGTGATGATGACCGGGATGATCAGACCTTCCTTGGCCTCCGCCTGGGTCTTGGCGTTGAACTGCTTGCAGAACTCCATGATGTTCACGCCCTGCTGACCGAGCGCGGGGCCGATCGGCGGAGCGGGGTTCGCCTTGCCGGCGGGAATCTGCAGCTTGACCTGTCCTGTGACCTTCTTCATTTGCTGAGGACTGCCTTTCGAGACGGTGGTTCGTACGGGCCGCTTGACGGGCGGCCCTCCCACCCTGGGTATCCCCGAGCGCTCACGCGCCGGGGAAGACTGCTAGCCGGTGGTCTTCTCCACCTGCATGAAATCGAGCTCCACCGGGGTGGCGCGGCCGAAGATGCTCACGAGCACCTTCACGCGGCCCTTCTCGGCGTTGACCTCTTCCACCGTACCATTGAAGTTGGCGAAGGGGCCGTCGATGACGCGGACGGTGTCGCCGTCGGAGAACTGCACCTTCGGCTTGGGCTTGAGCGTGCCCTCGGAGATCTGCGAGGTGAGCCGGGCCACTTCCTTGTCGGAGATGGGCGTGGGCTGCTCGTTCTGCGCCGCACCGGGGAAACCGGTGATCTTCGGCGTGTTCTTCACGAGGTGCCAGGAGCGATCATTGAGCTCCATCTGCACGAAGATGTAGCCCGGGAAGAACTTGCGCCGGGATGTCTTCTTCTCGCCCTTCACCATCTCGACGACCTGCTCCATCGGGATCAGGATTTCGCCGAACAGGTCCTGCAACCCCTCGAGACGGATCCGCTCCTCCAGGCTCTTCTTCGCCTGGTTCTCGAAGTTCGAGTAGGTGTGGACCACGTACCATTTCATCGCCATTACAACTTCCCCCAGATGGCGGGTATCCACTCAACCATAAGGTTGTAGGCGAGGGTGTCGATGCAGAAGAGCAGGACGGCCGCCACGACGGAGGCGACGATGACCGCCACGGTCGACGCCTTGGTCTCCGCCCAGGAAGGCCAGGTGACCTTCATCAACTCGGAAGCGACATCGAGCGAGAGGGCGTGCGTCTTGGGATTCACGTAGGCCCCCACCGCGAGCCCCGCGGCGAGCAGGAAGCCCACCAGGGTGGAGACCTGCCAGTCGACGCCGTCGATGATGACGGGGTCGCTCCAGCCGGCCCGTGCCCAGATGAGGCCACAGACGTGCTCCAGGAAGAGCGCGAAGATGATACCCGCGATGAGGAAGAAGATGACCACGAGCCGCTTCGGGTCCATCCCCGAACGGTTCGCCTGCTGGCTGGCCTCGGATGCCGCTGCCATGATTCCTCGCTGACTGAAAACTGCCTGATCCCGGAAACACAGGGACCCCCGGTACGTGGGTACCGAGGGTCCCTGCAACTAACAACTGGCAGGCCAGGAGGGATTCGAACCCCCAACACGCGGATTTGGAGACCGCTGCTCTACCGTTGGAGCTACTGGCCTAAACACCCGACCACAACAACCGAACTAGACCTTACCTTCCTTATGGACGGTATGCTTCCGGTCGCGGGGGCAGTACTTGCTCAGCTCGAGCTTGTCCTGGCTCTTCCGCTTGTTCTTGGTGGTGTAGTAGTTCCGCTCCTTGCACACCGTGCACTCGAGCGAGATGATGCTGCGGTTACCCTTGGGCATGACTTGAACTCGATAAGCACGAGGGGAAAGCCGTTTATCACAGCTCCCCCTCGGGGTTAACCACCCTGTTGGGACGGGCAGGAAGCCCGCCAACCAACTAGGCGATGATCTCGGCCACGACGCCGGCGCCCACGGTACGGCCACCCTCGCGAACAGCGAAGCGCAGCTCCTTCTCCATGGCCACAGGGGTGATCAGCTCCACCTCGATGGCGATGTTGTCGCCGGGCATCACCATCTCGACGTTGTCCGGCAGCTTCACCGTGCCGGTCACGTCCGTGGTGCGGAAGTAGAACTGCGGGCGGTATCCCTTGAAGAACGGGGTGTGACGGCCACCCTCTTCCTTCGACAGGACGTAAATCTGCGCCTTGAACTTGGTGTGCGGCGTGATGCTGCCCGGCTTGGAGAGCACCTGGCCACGCTCGAGGTCCTCACGCTTCAGACCACGCAGCAGCGCGCCGATGTTGTCGCCCGCGCGGCCCTCGTCCAGCAGCTTGCGGAACATCTCCACGCCCGTGACGACCGTCTTCTGCGTCGGGCGCAGACCCACGATCTCGATTTCCTCGCCCACCTTGATGATGCCGCGCTCCACGCGGCCGGTGGCCACCGTACCGCGGCCGGCGATGGAGAACACGTCCTCCACCGGCATCAGGAAGGGCTTGTCCGTGGCGCGCTGCGGGGTGGGGATGTAGCTGTCCACCGCCTCCATCAGCTTCAGGATGGACGGCTCGCCGATCTCCGAGGTGTCACCCTCGAGGGCCTTGAGGGCCGAGCCGGGAACGATGGGGATGCTGTCGCCGGGGAAGTCGTACTTCTTGAGCAGGTCGCGGACCTCCATCTCCACGAGCTCACGCAGCTCGGGGTCGTCCAGCATGTCGACCTTGTTCAGGAAGACGACGATGTAGGGGACGCCGACCTGGCGGGCGAGCAGGATGTGCTCACGCGTCTGGGGCATCGGGCCGTCAGCGGCCGAGACCACGAGGATGGCGCCGTCCATCTGCGCCGCGCCCGTGATCATGTTCTTCACGTAGTCGGCGTGGCCCGGGCAATCGACGTGCGCGTAGTGACGGTTCTTCGTCTTGTACTCCACGTGGGCGGTGGAGATGGTGATGCCGCGCTCGCGCTCCTCGGGGGCCTTGTCGATCTGGTCGTACGCGAGGAACGTCGCGCCGCCCGTCTTCGCCAGCACCTTGGTGATGGCCGCCGTCAGGGACGTCTTGCCGTGGTCAACGTGGCCGATGGTGCCGATGTTGACGTGCGGCAAGCTTCT
>NZ_DASUNC010000144.1:0-22043 GCF_036277355.1 Archangium sp. | reverse complement strand
GCTCGTGGCCATCCCATCAGCCAACGTGCCTCACCTTTCCAGTCTCGGTGATGGGATACCCCTGCTCACGGGGAGCCTACCCATCACCCAGCTCGCTCATTCTGGCCCGCTTTTCCCTCATCCAGCGTGCTCGGTAACAGTTCCTCGTGGCAGGCAGACCGCCAGCGGTAAAGAGGCGATCTCCCGTGTCCTCTTTTCACATGAGGGCACCGATTATCTGGAGGTCTGGCGCCTGCCGGACAGCAACCGGCTGGAGGCCGCGGTGAGCTACCTGGCGCGTCCGCGCACACCCGAGGGGATGGGCGAGCTGGTGGAGGTGACGGTGCTACCGCGTGGTGCGTCTCGAATGGCGCTCGTGCGCCTCGAGGAGGAGGTGAAACTCACCGCGCGGCTCGAGCACCCGGCCATCGCTCGCGTCCACGGTCTCTACACGCACTCGGGCGACACATTCCTGGTCGCGGAGCATGTGGAGGGTTGCAGCCTGGAGTCGGTTGGCTCCCTCACCACGTTACGCCAGAAACTGATGTCCCAGGCATTCGCTGTCTACGTGGCCAGCGAGGTGGCCGGAGCGTTGCATTACGCCCACACGCTGACAGACGAGCAGGGGTGTCCGTTGGGCATCGTCCACCGAGGGGTGGGCTCGGAGTCCATCCGCGTGGGGTTGAGGAGCGGCGTGGTGAAGCTGGCTGATTTCGCTTTCGCCTATTCGCTGCTACCCGAACGCGCGCCCTCGCCGGAGCGGCTGATCCGAGGAATCATTGATACGGCCGCGCCGGAGCGCCTCGCATTGAAGGGCCGCCCCGGGGTGGATTTCCGGGCGGATCTCTTCTCTCTCGGCGTGCTGCTGTTGGAGTTGCTGACGGGTCGTACTCTCTACGATCTCGATGCGGTGGAGACTGCGGCCCAGCGGGCACTGCGAGCCCATAAGAGGCGGGCCAGGTTGGTGGCGGAGGTGCCCAGTTGGGTTCCTGTGACGGACATGGCCATGCGCGCGGCGGCAGTTCATCCCATGCACGTGGCCGCGGCACTGCGCGACGCAGGGGTGTCCACGCCCGTGGGAGATGTTGTCCGCAAACTGCTCCGTCATGACCCGGCGGAGCGGTACGCAACGGCGGCGCAAGTGCGAGCCGACCTCCAGGCCTGTCTGAATGCCCTGGAGGGGGGGCCCTATGGGGCAGAGGAGGCGGCACGGGAACTCCGTCAAGCCCGGGACGAGGCCGAGGTGTCTCCCTTGCGAGAGGAACTGGGGCTGTTCGAGATGGGGGTCTTCAAGGACGACGTGCCCCCGCGTCCTGAAGACACACGCTGCCCGCACTGATGGGGTTGAACTGCTGCCGCACACGGGGCGTGCCCGGAAGGCGGAGGAGGGGAACACGGAGCTCGCCGGCCGTGTTCCCCCAGTTGCCAGAGAGACGCTCAGTTCGCCGCGATCGTGGGCGCGGCTTCCATGCCCTCTCGCACAGCGGCCAGGAACCGTTCCAACTCCACCATGGGCACGTTCTGCATGTTGAGGAGCGTCTTGCCGCCCTCGTTCCGCGAGCTGAGGCTGACGTTGGCGATGCCGGTGAAATGCCGCCGGACACTGTCCTCAATGAGCAGCAGACGCGCGGCGTCGGGAGTGGGGACGTTCGGCCGCGGGGGCGTGCGCTTGGCCCTCGTGGCCCTCTCCACGTCATCCACGGTGCAGTCGGCGAAGCGCACCTTCAGCAGGGTGCCGTCCTCCTGCGGAACATCAATGAGCAGGGGGCCGGGGTCAGCGGGCACCGTCGTGCCAGTCACCTCCGCGTAGGTGAGCAGGGCCCGCAGGTTGAACATGCCGTACTGGGTGGCGACTGACTCCGGGAAGTTCCGGGCGACGGTGCCGTACGCGCTCAGCGTGGCCTGGGACAGCGCCTTCACCCTCTTGACGAAGAAGTCCCGGGCGTTCTTGTACCCGCCCATCTCCGCGAGCCGCTTGTCCACGACATGGTTGTAGAACACCCCGATCTGATGCTGGTGGGTGTTGCCCTGCTTCACCAGGGTGTTGATGTTGTCGGCGATCTGGTCGAGCGTCAGGTCGGAGCTGATGACGGACTTCGGTGCGGTCAACGGTGATGCAATCATGTGAATCTTCCCCCATTGGAGCGGAACGTCTCGGTACGGCGGACGAGGACGTGGCACGTTGCGGGCCAAGGGCGGGAAGACGTCATTCCGGGGAGTTGTGCCGCACGTGTGCATCGAGAGGGTCCATGTTGCGGCTGGTGCGTCCGTCATCCGGGATGGTGCTACGCTCTTCCGCGTCCTTCGCTTCCAGTCGACTGGAAGTCGTTGATGTAGGGGGCTGGCGCACATCGCTTCCAGTCAACTAGAAGGTTGAAGAGCTGCTGGGGCCGCCGGACGTGAGTGGGCCTGGTTCGATGTAACGGGTGAGCGATTTGAGGCGGGGACGTAAGGCGCCCGAGGAACGGGTGTGGGCTGCATTTCGTGCGCACGCTGACCGTGGTGGGGGGAGGTCTCGGGACGCATTTCAGCGGCTCGGGCCGTGACTTCATCTTCGCCCCTCCAGGACCACGAACGTCTGGCGGTAGGCGGGCCTGTGCACGCCACTTCTGGGGGCCAGAAGCATGCCCCACGTGCGCTGATGTTCATCCCCATTAAGGGGAGTTGGGCCTGTTCCGTGCTGTCCCTGGACGCTGGGAGTGCTAAACCCCGTAGCCCCATACTACCTACTTACCGGAAAGGCCTGTGCATGCTGCTGCAGGGCAAGAAGCTCCTCATCACCGGAGTGCTCACCCCCCAGTCGCTCGCCTACGGCGTGGCCGAGCACGCGCTCCAGCAGGGCGCGGAGATCGTCCTCACCGGCTTCGGCCGGGCGAAATCGCTCACGGAGCGCAGCGCGAAGCGCCTCAAGGCGGGTGTGGACGTGTTGGAGCTGGACGTCACCAACCCCGCCCACTTCCCCGCGCTCACCGAGGCGCTGCGCCAGCGCTGGGGCCGGGTGGACGGGGTGCTCCACTCCATCGCCTATGCCCCCGAGGACGCGCTGGGCGGCAACTTCCTCCACACCCCCTGGGAGAGTGTCCAGACGGCGTTCCGGATTTCCGCCTTCTCCCTCAAGGAGCTGTCCGTGGCGGTGATGCCGCTGATGACGGAGGGCGGCTCCATCGTCACCCTGGACTTCGACAACCGGGTGGCCTGGCCCATCTATGACTGGATGGGCGTGTGCAAGGCGGCCCTGGAGGCCACCGTGCGCTACCTCGCCCGGGACCTGGGCCCCAAGAAGATTCGCGTCAACGCCCTGGCCGCCGGCCCGCTGGCCACCGTGGCCGCCAAGGGCATCCCCGGTTTCAAGACCCTGGAGAAGGCCTGGGGCGCCCAGGCCCCCCTGGGGTGGGACGCCCGGACCAGCCACGACATGGTGGCTCGCACTGCCTGTGCGCTCCTCTCGGACTGGCTGCCTTCCACTACGGGCGAAATGGTGCACGTGGACGGTGGCTACCACGCCATCGGGGCCCCGCCGGTGCCGCCCGAGGAGGGCGAGCAGGGGGACGGCAAGAGCGGGATTCCCCCCTCGGCCGGCTGATCGCTGTACGGCGGGACGGGCTCGCCCGTCCCTCTGGAGTCAGAGATTCTCTCGCCCCCGCTTTTGCAGGAGGGCGAGGTCACGCTACAGTCTCACCGTTTCCTTCAGCCGGGTCCCGATCTTCGGTCCTTCGGCAGGAGCCTGGGTTTGAGCGCCAACATCCTCCTCGTGGATGACAGCCCGACCGTACGCAACATCCTCAAGATCTATCTCATGAACCTGAAGATGGGGTTCGTCGAGGCAGAGGACGCGACGCGGGCATTGCAGCTGCTCCGGCTGGTGCCGGTGAAGCTGGTCATCGCGGATATCAACATGCCTGGTATGGACGGCATCACCTTCGTCAAGCAGGTGCGCCAGAGCCCCCTGGCTCAGGTGCGCGACGTTCCGGTCATCCTGCTGACGGGTGAGCGGGGCGGCGACCTGCGGCAGCGGGGCGTCGAAGCCGGTGCCAATGCCTTCATCAACAAGCCGGTCTCGCATCACGATCTGACAGAGACCGTTCGCAAGTTCCTCGCGCAGAATTGAGAGCCGAGCCGTGAGCCTCCCGTCCCTGCTCCTCGTCGATGACAGTGATGCCATCCTCGCGCTCGAGCGCGCGATCCTCTCGGGCCATTACGCGCTGAATACGGCGAGCAATGGCAAGGAGGCGCTCGAGAAGGTGGCCCGCGTGCAGCCCGCCGCCATCCTGCTGGACCTCTCCATGCCGGAGATGGACGGCGACGAGGTGCTCAAGCGCCTCAAGGCGGACCCTGTCACCGAGCCCATCCCCGTCATCATCATCTCCTCGGAGGTGGCGCGGGCCGAGGCGTGCCTGGCGCTGGGCGCGGAGCTGTTCCTGGCCAAGCCCTTCCGCGCGGATGAGCTGCTGAGCGCGGTGGAGAACGCGCTGGCCAACGCGCGGCGCCGGGCCCGGCAGGGCTCGCTGGCCCTGCTGCGGCTGACGGTGGGAGGTCTGGAGTTCGCCATCCCGCTGGACTGCGTGCGTCAGGTCATCCTCCAGCCCGCCACGCGCCCGTTGCCGATGGGGCCGGGGTACATCTCCGAGTTCTTCGAGCTGCGCGGCCAGCCCGTGTGCGTGCTGGACCTGGCGCGCCGGCTGGAAGTGCAGCACCGGGAGACGATCGAGGAGCGCAAGCTGATCATCCTGGAGATCGACGGCGTGCTGCTGGCGCTGAGCGTGGACGCGGTGCAGGACCCCGAGGAGTACCAGTCCTCGGACATCGATCGGCGCGATCGCGTGGGCGGCGCCGATCATGGTCAGCTGCGTGACACGCTGGTGGGCATGCTGCGGGCGGGTGAGCGCCCGGTGCCCATCTTCGATCCGAAGGCCTTCGCCACCCAGGAGCTGTTGCGCGAGGCCGTGGGAGTGCTGCGGCCGGCGGGGGTGGAGCGCAGCGCATGAGTCCGGGGGTGGTGGAGCCTCAGCAGGTGCTCGCGCGGGCGCGTGAGGTGGTGGCGTCGTGCACGGGTTTCCGTGACACGGCCATCTCGCCCACGGCGGTGGACCGTGTCGTGCGCGCGGAGCTGGCGCGGGGCCGCTCGCCGTCGGAGCTGTTGGCGGAGCTGCAGCGTCCCGGTGCGCCGCTGGCGCGGGCGCTGCTGGATGCCGTGCTGGTGGGGGAGACGTACTTCTTCCGCCACCCGGAGCAGTTCCGCTTCCTGGCCTATGAGGCCGTGCCCGCCGCGCTGGGCCGGGGCAACCTCACCCTGCGCGGGTGGAGCGCCGGCTGCGCCTCGGGCGAGGAGACGTACTCCATCGCCGCGTGCCTGTTGAACATGGCGCCGCCGGGCGTGCGCGTGGAGGTGCTCGGCACCGACCTGCACGAGGGCCGCCTGGAAGCGGCGCGCCGGGGCGTGTACGGCAACTGGTCCCGCCGCGAGGCCGGGCCGCTGCTCCATCCGCTCTACCAGGAGGTCGGCGAGGGCCGGGTGAGCATCCTCGACCCGGTGCGCGCCGTGGTGCGCTTCTCCCAGGGCAACCTGCTGGAGCCGCTGCACGAGATGCACGGCCTCTTCGACGTCATCTTCTGCCGCAACGTGCTGACGTACTTCTCCCCGGACGCGGTGCAGGTGGCGCTGGGCCACCTGGCCAAGGCGCTCGTGCCGGGTGGCTTCCTGCTGCTGGGCACCGTGGAGGTGGATCATCCGCCCGCGGGGCTGGTGCGCGTGGGCGCTCCGGAGCTGCAGGCCTTCCGCCGCCCGCTGCCCCGGGAGCTGACGCCGCCCCCGGCGCCCAAGCCCATCCCCGTGGCCCGCGAGCCCGAGCCCTTCCGGGCCGCCGCCTCCCTGCGCGCCACGCCGCCGCCTCCCGCGCCCAGCGCCGTGGGCCTGCACACCGAGGCGCTCCAGCGCATCGAGAGCGGGGATGAGGCCGGCGCGGCCACCCTTCTGGAGAAACTGTTGCAACAGTTCCGTGACTACCTTCCCGGCATGCTGGAGCTGGCCCTGCTGCGCGAGCGCGCGGGGGCTCGCGAGGCTGCCTTCGCCCTCATGCACACCGTGCGCGACAACGCCGCCCGGCTTCCGCCGGATCTGATCATCGAGGGGCCCGAGCCTCTTCCGGCCCGCTTCTACAGGGCGTCCGCTGACGCCTTCCTCACGTTGGGAGCCATCGAATGACAACCAGCAACCGAGGCCCCGAGGAGGTCCAGGATCAGGAGGTGCGCGCGCTGCTGGACGAGCGTGCCTCGCGCCTGCGCGGCCGCGTCGACGGCAACGCCGACGAGACCGTACTCATGGTGGCCGAGTTCCCCCTGGGCGAGGAGCGCTACGCCATTCCCCTGGAGTCGCTGCGCGCGGCCCTGCCGCTGCGCCTGGTGACGCCGGTGCCCCTGTCCCAGCCGCACGTCATCGGCGTGCTGCGCTACCAGGGCTCGGTGCTCGCCGCGCTCAGCCTCGCCGCGATGCTGGGCGGCCATGGCTGGCGGCAGGACCCGGCCGTGCTGCTCGTGGTGGATCGCGGTGACGGCGAGCTGTGCGCCCTGGACTGCGAGGCCATTCCGCGCCCCCTCAGCATGCCCACCGCCGCGGTCGAGGCGGCGCGCACGCACTCCGAAGGTCCCGTGACCGAGGTCCTCTTGGCCAGCAACCGGCAGATCATCCACCTCATCGACCTGCCGCGGCTCTTCGCGCGTGGCACCACGACCGGGGGGGCTCGCAATGGCGGTTGATCCCATGCTGCAGAGCCTGGTGGCGGGCTTCTCCACCGAGGCGCAGGAAGTCTGTCAGAAGGTCACCCTGGACCTGCTCGATCTGGAGCGGGAGGGCATCGACAACGAGGCGCTGGCCAAGGTGTACACGCGCCTGGCGCGGCACCTGCACACCCTCAAGGGCAGTGCGGCCAGCCTCGGACTGCAGGACCTGAGCTCCATCGCCCACAAGCTGGAGGATGCCCTCGCGCCGCTGCGCAAGGACATCAAGCCCATGCCGCGGCCGATGGTGGACATGCTGCTGCACGGGCTGGACTTGTTCCTGCTCCGTGCGCAGGCCCACGCGGAAGGCCGCGGGGACGCGCTGCCGGATCCCACGGCGGCCCTGGCGCAGCTCGTGGCGGACGCGCCGCCCCCGGAGGAGGCCGAGGCGATGGCCATGGCCGCCGCCTCCGCCCATGCCGGGCCCGCCACGCCCGCTCCGGCGCAGGCCGCCCCGTCCCAGGCGCCCGCGGCGGCGGTGTCCGCGGCGGACGACGACACGTCGGTGGACGCCAGCTGGCGTGTGGCCGCCCACCAGGTGACGGCGCTGATGCGCGAGGTGGAGCGTCTGCGCGAGTTCCGCATGCGCCTGGAGGATCGTCTGCGCGACATCTCCAAGGCGGTGGATCTGCTGTCGGCGCGCGAGCTGCTGGCGCCCACGGCCCGCGCCCGCGCGATGCTGTCGTCCGTGACGGCCGGCGTGCGCTCGGACGGCCACGAGGCCTCCGACATCGTGGACAGCCTGGAAGAGGGCCTCAAGTCCATCACCACGCGCCCGGTGCGCACCATCCTCGAGCCGCTGCAGCGCATGGTGCGCGACCTGTCGCGCCAGCTGGGCAAGCAGGCCCGGCTCTCGGTGGTGGGCGCCGAGGTGTCGCTGGATCGCCGGCTGCTGGAGAAGCTCAAGGGCGCCATGGTGCACCTGCTGCGCAACGCGGTGGACCACGGCATCGAGATGCCGGACGAGCGCGAGCGCGTGGGCAAGCACCACGAGGGCGCCCTCACCCTGCGCGTGGAGCAGCAGGGCAACATCCTCGTCCTGGAGCTGAGCGACGACGGGCGCGGCATCGACGTGCTGCACGTGCGCGCGTCGGCCGAGCGCAAGGGGCTCATCACCGCGGACGAGGGCGCGCGGATGCACGAGGCGCAGATCCGCGACCTCATCTTCCGCCCGGGCTTCAGCACCCGCACGGACGTCACCGACACCTCGGGCCGCGGCGTGGGCCTGGACGCGGTGCGCTCCGCGGTGGAGGGCATGCAGGGCCGCATCGAGGTGGTGAGCACCAAGGGCTCCGGCACGCGCTTCATGCTCACCCTGCCCATGGAGCTGGGCAGCTCGCCGGTGCTCACGGTGCGCACCATCGACTCGCAGGTGGGCCTGCCCATGCTGGCGGTGGAGTCCACCCAGCTGGCCAGCCCGGAGAACCTGCGCATCGGCCGCATGAAGACGCAGCTGGACTACAACGGCCAGCTGGTGCCGGTGATGGACCTGGGCGCCCGCATGGGCCTGCGCGCCTCGGCGCCTCCGTCCGAGGGCCAGCCGCTCATCATCGTCCAGAGCGGCGGCAAGCGCCTGGCGCTCGCGGTGGACGCGGTGGTGGGTGACCGCGACCTCGTCATCCGCCCGCTGCCCGCCGAGGTGCGCGATGTGCCCGCCTACCAGGGCGCGGCCATCCTCAGCCGCGGCGAGCTGCTGCTCATCCTTCGCCCCGGCTGGGTGGTGACCGATTCCACCCCGACGACGGTGGCCATGCCGCAGAGCCGCCGCGCCCTCGTGGTGGACGACTCTCTCACCGCACGCGCCCTGCACCGGGCCATGCTGGAGGCCGGTGGTTTCACCGTGCACCTGGCCGCCAGTGGTGCCCGCGCCATGGAGCGGTTGCAGACGGAGACCTACGACGTGATCATTTGCGACCTCGAGATGGAGGAGATGAACGGGACCGAGCTGATCGCCAAACTGCGCGCTCAGCCGGACACCAAGGAGGTCCCCGTCATCCTCGTCTCCGCCAACGACAGCGCGGGCGCGCGTTCGCGCGGGTTGTCCGCGGGTGCGGACGGCTACCTCAGCAAGCGTGAGTGCGCCGCGGGCCGCCTGTTGACCGAAGTGCTCGACGTGATGAGCCGAAGGGGGGCACGCGCATGAGCAAGGAGCCCATCCGCGTCCTGGTGGTGGATGACTCCCCCACGATGGCCGACGCCGTCAGCGCGCTGCTGACGGACGATCCGCGCATCGAGGTGGTGGGGCGGGCCAATACGGGCAGCCGGGCGGTGACGCTGGCGCGGCTGCTGCGCCCGGACGTCATCACCATGGACCTGTTGATGCCGGACCTGGACGGCCCGGCGGCCATCGCGGCCATCATGGCCGAGGCGCCGGCGCGCATCCTGGTGGTGAGCGCCGTGGCGGACCAGCGCAACCTGGACGTGTGCTTCCAGGCGATGAGCGCGGGCGCGCTGGAGCTCATCGGCAAGCCGGCCGTCACCAGTGGCGAGGAGCTGCGCCGCTGGGGCCGGCAGCTGGCCGAGTCCGTGTGCCTGATGGCGGAAGTTCCGGTCATCTCCCGGCGCCTGCGCCCGGCCTCCCCGCCGCCGCCCGTCACCGGGGCGCGCGTGGACATCTTCGGCCTGGCGGCCTCCACCGGTGGCCCTCCCGCGCTGTCGGAGGTGCTCTCGCGCCTGCCGGCGGACCTGCCGGTGCCCATCGTCATCGCCCAGCACATCACCGAGGGCTTCACCCCCGGCATGGTGCGCTGGCTCTCCCAGGTGACGTCCCTCAAGGTCGTCATCGGCAAGGAGGGCGAGCGGCTGGAGCCGGGCCGGGTGTACTTCCCGCTCGACGGGCACGACCTGACGGTGGAGGGCAACGGGGTGGTGCGGCTGACGCGCACGCGCGGCGGACCGTGCCCCTCGGGAGACCTGCTGCTGTCCTCGCTGGCGCGCACCTACGGCAGCCGTGCCGGCGGTGGCGTCCTCACCGGCATGGGAGAGGATGGCGCCCGCGGCCTGCTGGACATCAAGAAGGTGGGCGGCGTCACCTTCGCCCAGGACGAGACCTCTTCCGTCGTCTTCGGCATGCCCCGGGTGGCCATCGAGTTGAAGGCGACGGACCGGGGCGTGCCCCTCTCCGCCATCCCCGACATCATCCGCATGAGCTGCCGCCGCAGCCCCATGCCCAACACCCGCCCTCCCGGTCCGGAAGGTGTGGCGTGAGTCCCTTTCCGTTCCGGTCCCCCCGACCGGCCCCGTCCTTCTCCGTTGAGGAGCTTCCGTGAGCCCCCACGCCACCTCCAATAAATCGCTCGGCATCGGCCCCAAGATCGTCTTCATCACAGCGGGAGTCGGTGCCGCCATCGCCATCCTGCTCACCGGGGTCGCCGCGACCCGGTTGCGTGGCAACCTCGTGGACAGCACCGTCAGCGAGGGCAAGGCGATCGCCATCGGCCTGTCCGCCGCCGCCGAGCGGGCGTCGTCCGACGGTGCTCCCTCGCTCCAGCCCCTGCTGGACACGTTCCGTGACGTGGACGGCGTGGGCTACCTCTACGTGGTGGACAGCGCCAACAACGTGCTGGCCAGCACCTTCTCCGGCGAGTTCCCCCAGGCGCTGCTGAGCGCCAACAGCCTGCAGATGGGCGAGCTCACCAACGGCGAGCGCGTGAAGGTGCAGGAGCGGATGGATGTGCCCATCGACGGCAGGAGCATGACGATCGCCGACGTGGCCGCCCCGCTGGCCGGTGGCATGCGCGGCGTGGTGCACGTGGGCATGAAGCACGACAACGTCGGCCGTCAGGTGGGCCGGCTGTGGTTCACCATGATGGGGCTGGGCCTGCTCATCGTCCTGGGTGGCCTCGCGGCGGCGTCCATGCTGAGCCGCTCCATCGTGGCTCCGCTGCGCGAGCTGGCCGACGTGGCCTCCCACATCGTCGATTCCGGCGACCTCACCCGTCCCATCCCGGTGTCCGGCTCGAGCGAGGTGGGCCTGCTCGCCCGCGCCTTCGCGCAGATGGTGGACCGCCTGCGCACGGTGACGCAGAACCTCCAGCAGGCCGCCGAGGCCCTCAACGCCTCCACCGAGCAGCTCAACACCTCCGCCGCCGAGCAGTCGCAGACGGTCTCCCGTCAGGCCTCCGCCCTCCAGGAGACGCAGGTCACCGCCCAGGAGATCCGCCAGACGAGTCTCCTGGCCGCCCAGAAGGCCGACTCGGTGCTCTCCGTGGCCGAGCGCGCCGACGAGCTGAGCCGCGCCGGCGAGGCCGCCCTGGAGCAGACGCTCGTGGGCCTCAACGACATCCGCGTCCAGGTGCAGGAGATCGCCGGGAAGATCCTCGAGCTGGGTGAGCGCACGGTGCAGATTGGCAGCATCACCCAGACGGTGAAGGACCTGGCCGACCAGTCCAACATGCTCGCGCTCAACGCCGCCATCGAGGCCGTCCGCTCCGGCGAGCACGGCAAGGGCTTCGGCGTGGTGGCCCGTGAAATCCGCGCCCTGGCCGACCAGTCCATCGAGTCCACGGACCGCGTGCGCGAGCTGCTGGACGATATCGGCAACTCGGTGGCCATGGCCGTGCGCATCACCGAGCGCGGCTCGCAGCGCATGGAGGCGGGCCTCGAGCAGGTGCGCACCTACGGCAAGAACCTGCGCGAGCTGTCCTCCATCATCCAGGACAACGCCGCCGCCGTCCGGCAGATCGCCGCCGCCGTGGGCCAGCAGAACGTGGGCATCAACCAGATCACCACCGCCGTGAGCGACCTGTCCAAGATGATGGACGAGACCGTGGCCCGCATCGGCGCCACCGGTGAGGCCGCCACCACCCTGCAGATCATCGCCGACCAGCTCAGCAGCGCGGTGAAGACCTACCGCGTTCAGTAGTCCGCACGGACAGGTTGAAAAGGCCAAGGGCCAGGGGAGGGGAGACCCTCCGACCTGGCCCTTGTCGTTTCTCGCTCTTCTACGCCGCGGGCGCCGGAGCGGGGGCGGGCAGTGCCTTGAGCTTCAGGCCCTCGCCCTCCACGTCGAAGCGCGCGATGCCGCCACTCGCCAGCTCGCCGAAGAGCAGCGCCTCGGCCAGCGGCTTCTTGAGCGTGTTGTCCACCTGCCGCGCCATGGGCCGCGCTCCGAAGGCCGGGTCGTACCCGTGCTCCGCCAGCCACGCCTTCGCCGCCGGCGTCAGCTCCAGCTTCACGTTCTTCTCCGTGAGCATCTTCTGGAGCAGGCCCACTTCCTTGTCCACCACCTTGAGGATGACCTCGGGCGGCAGTCCGGAGAAGAGCACCCACCCGTCCAGGCGGTTGCGGAACTCCGGCGTGAAGGTGTTTTCAATCGCCTTCTTCGCCCGCTGCGCGTCCGCCGGCAGCTGCTTGTCGCCGAAGCCGATGGACTTGGTGCTCATCTCCCTCGCGCCCGCGTTCGTCGTCAGGATGAGGATGATGTTGCGGAAGTCCGCCTTGCGGCCGTTGTTGTCCGTCAACGTCGCGTGGTCCATCACCTGGAGCAGGATGTTGAAGAGGTCCGGGTGGGCCTTTTCAATCTCGTCCAGCACCAGCACCGCGTAGGGGTGCTTGCGGATGGCGTCGGTGAGCAGACCGCCCTGGTCGAAGCCCACGTAGCCCGGAGGCGCGCCGATGAGCCGGCTCACCGTGTGCTTCTCCGAGTACTCGCTCATGTCGAAGCGCAGGAACTCCACGCCCAGCACCGCGGCGAGCTGCTTGGCCAGCTCCGTCTTGCCCACGCCCGTGGGGCCCGAGAAGAGGAAGCTGCCAATCGGCTTCTCTGGCGCGCGCAGACCGCTGCGCGCCAGCTTGATGGCGTCCACCACCGACTTGATGGCCGTCTCCTGCCCGAAGATGACCTTGTTGAGCTCCGGCTCCAGGTTCTTGAGCTGCACGCCCTCGCTGGCGGACACGCTCTTGGCCGGAATCCGCGCCATCTTCGAGATGACGGATTCCACGTCCGCCACCGTCACCTTCCCGGTGCGCTGGCCCTCGGGCTTGAGCCGCTCGGCCGCGCCCGTCTCGTCCACCACGTCGATGGCCTTGTCCGGCAGGAAGCGGTCGTTGATGTGCTTGGCGCTCAGCTCCGCCGCCGCCCGCAGGGCCTCCGTGTCGTACTTCACCCCGTGGTGGTCCTCGTAGCGGCTGCGCAGCCCCTCGAGGATGAGGATGGTGTCCTCCACGCTCGGCTCGCCCACTTCGATCTTCTGGAAGCGCCGCGACAGGGCCCGGTCGCGCTCGAAGGACGCCTTGAACTCCTGGTACGTCGTCGAGCCGATGCAGCGCAGCTTGCCGCTGGCCAGCGCGGGCTTGAGCAGGTTGGACGCGTCCATGGAGCCGCCACTGGTGGCCCCCGCACCGACGATGGTGTGGATTTCATCGATGAAGAGGATGGCGTCCGGGTGCTCCTGCAGCGCCTTGAGCACGCCCTTGAGGCGCTCCTCGAACTGGCCGCGGAACTTGGTGCCCGCCAGCAGCGCGCCCATGTCCAGCGAGAAGATGGTCGAGTTCTTCAGCACCTCGGGCACCTTGCCCTCGTGGATGTGCAGCGCGAGGCCCTCGGCGATGGCCGTCTTGCCCACGCCCGTCTCGCCCACGTAGAGCGGGTTGTTCTTCCGGCGCCGGCACAGCACCTGGATGGTGCGCTCCAGCTCCTTCTGCCGCCCGATGAGCGGATCGATCCGGCCCAGCTTCGCCTCGGCGTTGAGGTTGGTGGTGTAGGCCTCCAGCGGGCTCTTGCGCGGGCCGCCCTCCCCCTCCTCGTCCTCGCCCGTGGGGATGGCACCGCGGGGCTCGCCCCCACCCTCGGAGGACGGGGAGCCGTCCTTGGAGATGCCGTGGGAGATGTAGTTGAGCAGATCCAACCGGGTGACCCCCTCCTCCTGCAGGAGGTAGAGGGCCTGGCTCTCCCGCTCGCGGAAGAGCGCCACGAGGATGTCCCCGCCGTCGATGACCTTCTGATCGGCGGACAGGGCGTGCATGGCGGCGCTGTGCAGCACGCGCTCCACGCCCATGGTCTGCTGCGGTTCGGCCTCCTCTCCCTCGGGGAGCCGCTCCACGGTCTCCTTCAGGAAGTTCTCCAGGTTCGCCTGGAGGCGCTTGACGTTGGCCCCACAGGCCTTGAGCACTTCGCGGGTGCGGGGCTCCTGGGTGAGCGCGAGCACCAGGTGCTCGAGCGTCAGGTACTCGTGACGCATCCGGCTCGCTTCTTCCATCGCGTTCCGGAAGCTGTCCTGCAATGCCTTGGCAATCAGCGGTCCTGCCACGGTCTCAACCTTCCTCTGGTTCCATCGAGAGGCGCAGCGGGAAGCCATTCTCCCGCGCCGCTGCCTCCACGGTCCGTATCTTCGTCTCGGCGACCTCGAACGTATAAACGCCAGCCACGCCGATTCCGTTGTAATGAACGTGCAGCATGATCTGCACGGCGTCCGCCTCGGATTTGTGGAAGACCTCCTTCAGGACGGCCACCACGAACTCCCGGGTCGTGTAGTTGTCGTTGTGCAGCAGTACCTTGTAGAGGGTGGGCCGCTTGAGCTTCTTCTGCGGTACCGTCTCCGTGACAACGTTGGAATCCGGGTCGTACTTCTCTCGGGACATGGTCTCCCTCTAACGAGTAGGGGGCACCAACGGCCCCCGCTTGAATCCTGTTTCGGCCCGCCACCGGGGCAGGCCAGCCAGCACGGCCGCCCGTTCGTGCTCCAGGAAGGAGCGTACAGCCCGGTCGACCCCCGGGTGGAAGAGCAAGTGAGCGCTCCAGGTGAGGCTCGGCTCGAAACCCCGGGTGAGCTTGTGCTCCCCCCCCGCGCCCGGCTCGAAGCGCTCCAGCCCCCGGGCGATGGCCTCCGCCACCGGGTGGTAGAGGCACACGTTGAAGTGGAGGAAGGGGTGCTCCTCGTCGCAGCCCCAGTAGCGGCCGTAGAGCGCCCGGGGCCCCACCAGGTTGAAGGCGCCCGCCACCAGCCGGCCCTCGCGGCGGGCCTCCACCACCTCGCAGGCGTGGGAGAAGGAGGAGAGCATCCGGGCGAAGAAGTCCCGGGTGAGGAAGCGCACCCCCCACGGGTACTTGTCCACCGTGGAGGCATACAGGCGGTAGAGGTCGTCCGGGTCCACTCCGGCCAGGGCGTCGCCCCGGAGGGTGCGCAGGGTGAGGCCCTGGGCGGCGGGGGCGCGCAGCTCCCGGCGCAGCTGGTTGCGCCGGTGGGTGTGGAAGCGGCCGAGGAAGTCCTCGAAGGAGCCGTAGCCCGTGTTGCGCCACTGGTACTGCACGCCCAGACGCACCGCGTAACCAGCGGCCTCCAGGGCCTGGGTCTCGGCCTCGGTGGGGAAGAGGACGTGGACGCTGGAGAGGCCCCGGGCGCGGGCGTACTCCAGGGCGGCGCGGGCCAGCTCCAGCTCCCGGGCGGGCCGGTCCTCTCCGGGGGCCACCAGCAGCCGGCGGCCGGTGACGGGGGTGAAGGGCACGGCCAGCACCAGCTTGGGGTAGTAGCGCACGCCCAGCCGCTCGGCGGCGGTGGCCCAGGCCCCGTCCGCGACGAACTCGCCGTGGCTGTCGTCCTTGAGGTACGCGGGCGCCGCCGCCACCAGCCGCGAGCCCCGCCACAGCGTGAGGTGGTGGGGGTGCCAGCCCACATGGGGCCCCACGCTGCCACTCTCCTCCAGCGCCGCGAGGAAGGCCCACTCCAGGAAGGGCCGGCCCGCGTCGTCGAGCAGCCCGTCCCAGGCTCCCCGGGGAACCTCGGTGATGGCGCGGTGGATGCGCAGGGTGGGCGGCAGCGGGTCTGACATCGTCGAGCGGCCGCAGCCTATAACGGCCGGCCCTCCGGCCCGCCAGCCCGCGAGCCCCGTCCCCCGGCTCCGAGCGGCCTACCGGCCCCGGGTGAGCTCGGCGGCGAGGAAGCGGCCCACCTCGGCCAGCCCGGCCTGGGCGCGCTCACGGCCCTCGGGCGACTCCATCACCCGGCGCGCGGCCTCGCTGGCGGTGCCGGCCTCCAGGTCCGCGAGCACCAGGAAGGCGCTCCACGCGGGGTTCAGCTCCGCCACCCGTCCGGGGCGCGTGGGCCGGTCCTTCAACGTGGTGGCCACCTTCTCCAGCAGGCCCTCGTCGGTGAGCCGCTTGGACTTGCCCCGCATGGCCGTCCACGCCTCCTCCAGCAGCCACGGCAGCAGCCGGCCCTGGAGCGCGGCGGAGAGCCGCTGGGCGGCCTCGTCCTCGTCGATGTGGTGGGCGCGCGAGTAGGTGGGGATCAGCTTCGCCACCACCACCGGGCGCGTGGCCAGGTGCGCCAGCCGGGGAGGGTAGGCCATGGCGTGCCTCCTACCAGCGCACGAGGAGGCGGAAGCCCAGGTGCGAGCGATCCTCCACGCTGACGATGGGCTGCACGTGGGCCCGCTCCAGCGCCACCTCGAGCGCGCCGGCGATGAACTCCGGGCGGTTGTGGACGTCGGGGATGGTGATGCGCCGGGCCCGCTCGCCCACCGGCACCAACTGCACGTCCAGGTCCGGCCGTCCCATCATCGCCAGGTAGCGCGGCAGCCGCTCCACCACGCGCGCCGGGCCAATCATCGGCAGCGCCACCGCGGCCACCCGGCCCACCAGCGTGTCGGCGAAGCCCTCGGTCAGCTTGCGGCCGAGGAGGCGGTAGGCGTCCGCGTCGCTCAGCTCCCCGTACGTCAGGTCCCTGGCGAGCGCCACGCACCGCTTCCACACCTGCACCGGGTAGTCCACCTCGGGGCACTTCGGGTCATACCCCTCCGCACTCAGGGCCCGGGCCAGCTGGCTGTTCGGCTCCAGTCCCCGGACGAAGAGGCCCTCGAAGACACTCGATGGGATGCGCGGCTGTGTTGCCACTCTGGGCGTCTGCGACAGCAGACTCGGGCTCTCCATGGGACATCTCCCCCGGTTGGATGACCAACCGTCCTCTCAGCTTATCATGCCTGGACCGTCATCCACTGAAATCCAGTAAAAATCTGATTGTCCGATAAATCAATTCAGGCAGGGGATAATCCCCCCAGCTCGCGGTTGCCACGGGCGGACGGGCGGCTTAGAGGAAGGGCACAGGAGAAATTTCCACATGTCGGTGAACATCCAGCTCGAGTGGACGCCCAACCCCAGCACGCTGAAGTACGTGGTGGATCGGCGGCTCGTGTCGTCCGGTGCGGTGAACATCACGAGCAAGCAGGCCGCGGAGGAGAAGTCGCCGCTGGCGGTCAAGCTCATGGGCATCAAGGGGGTGACGGCGGTGATGGTGGGCAGCAACTTCGTCACCGTCACCAAGGGCGACGAGGGGGAGTGGGACGAGCTGAACGACGCGGTGATGGCCACGCTGGACGAGCACCTGACGGCGGGGCTGCCCTCGGTGAACGAGGAGGCGCTGGCGGCGGCGCGCACGGTGGCGGGCGCGGGCGGCTCGGTGGAGGCGCGCATCCAGGACATCCTGGACGCGGAGATCCGCCCGGCGGTGGCGCAGGACGGCGGCGACATCACCCTGGACCGCTTCGAGGAGGGCATCGTCTACCTGCACATGAAGGGCTCGTGCGCGGGCTGCCCCTCGTCCACGGCGACCTTGAAGATGGGAATCGAGACGCGCCTGCGTGAGCTCGTCCCCGAGGTCAACGAAGTGGTGTCCGTCTGAGACGGCAGGTCAAGGGCAAGCAGGTCCGGCGCGAGCTGCTGCCGGACCAGTCGAAGGAGCTGCTGCGCGAGCTGCACCTGCTCACGCGCGAGGGCAACCTCAACGCGGACGCGCTGCGCAAGCTCAAGCAGGTCAACCACCTGGTGGGCCTGCTGCGGCCGGCCATGGAGGACGTGCAGACGCGGCATGGCGCGCCCGTGGTGGTGGACGCGGGCAGCGGCAACGCGTACCTGGGCTTCATCCTCTACGAGCTGTTCCTCAAGGACGCCGAGGCGGGCACGCTGCTGAGCGTGGAGGGGCGGCTGGAGCTGACGCAGCGGGCGAAGGAGCGGGCGGGGCGGCTGGGCTTCGGGAGGATGGAGTTCCAGACGGCGCACCTGGACGAGGCGCAATGGCCCGAGCGCATCCACGTGCTCATGGCGCTGCACGCGTGTGACACGGCGACGGACGACGCGCTGGCGGTGGCCATCCAGAAGGGCGCGGACCACGTGGCGGTGGTGCCGTGCTGCCAGGCCGAGGTGGCCCAGCAGCTCAAGGACAGCAAGCAGGCCGTGGAGCCGACGCTGGCGCTGCTCTACCAGCACGCGTGGCACCGGCGGGAGTTCGGCAGCCACCTCACCAACGTCATCCGCGCGTTGACGCTGGAGTCCTTCGGCTACCAGGTGACGGTGACGGAGCTGACGGGCTGGGAGCACTCGCTGAAGAACGAGTTGATTCTGGGCCGGCGCGTGCACCGGGAGAACCGGCAGGCGCGCGCGAAGCTGGAGGCGCTGCTGGGCTCCTTCGGGGTGCGGCCCAAGCTGGCGCGGGTGCTGGGCGTGGAGCCCGCGCCGCGGACGCTTCCTCCTTCCACCTGAGTGGGTCTCGGACCCGTGGCCTCCCTGGCGCGTCCGCGCGCCGGGTCCCGCCGCGTGACCCGGGGTGACGTTCGCGGTAGGGTGGGGCACTGAACCTCCGCCGTCAGCTTGGAGCCCCTCATGGGATATGTGCCGTTCGTGGTGATGCTGGGCGTGCTGTTGGGCGCCGTGATGTGGGTTGTCTCGCAGCTCGGCCGTTGGCTGCGGGACTACCGTCAGGCCTGCCACCTGCTGGGGGCACACGGAGGGCTCCAGCGGGCGGAGGCCCTCTTCCGGAGGGCGGCCCGAGGCCTGTACGGAACCCACCGGACGGCGGCGCTGGCGGGCGTGGGGCTGTGCCGCATGCAGCGGGGCGGGTACGCGGAGGCCGCGGCCGTGTTGGAGCCGCTCATGGCGCGGCGGCTGCCCCGCTCGATGCGGCTGGACGAGGTCGTCCTGCCCGGACACCTCGCGCTGTGCCTGGCCATGTTGGGAGAGACCGCGCGGGCCCGGCACTGGCTCGGCGTGGCCCACGAGCGCTTCGGTGGCCGGGTCACCTTCCTGGTGCTGCCCGAGGTGGCCATCCTCTGCCGCGAAGGGCACCTGGGCGCGGCGTTGAAGATGATGGAGGACTGCTGGCCGCTGCTGCTGGCCGACGGGCGCGTGTGCTCCCGGATCCGGATGTTCCGGGCGTTCGCGCAGTGGAAGGTGGACCCCGAGCGCAATACCGACTTCGTCTTCATGACGCTGCTGTCGCTCGCGCCGATTCCGGAGTGGGAGATGGCCTTCTGCCAGGAGCACTGGCCGGTGCTCGCGGACTTCATGCGGATGGGCGATGAGCTCGTGGCCCGCCAGCAGGAGCAGCGTGCCCAGCGGGAGGCGGAGTGGGAGGCCCGGTACGCGCAGCGCGAGCGCGAGCAGGCGGCCGCGTCCCGGGAGGCGCCGAAGCCGGACGACGGCGACGACGGCGCTTCCGGGTGAAGCGCGCGCCCGCCCCGGCGCCTAGTCCTCCGGCTTCGGTTTGGTGCCCGGCTCCCGGAAGACGAAGCGCTTGACGGCGGTGAGGGGGGACCAATTGGCGATGTAGACGGCGCCCGGCTCGGAGCTGGGCACCTTCTCCACGCCGTCCTCCTCCGAGGTGCCCAGGATGAAGCAGACGGGGTACGTCTTGCCGTCGGGGGTCTGGGCGCGGTCGTACCGGCCATAGACGTTCGTGCCCCCGGTGAAGAGCTCGCCGAAGAGCAGGGTCCCCTTGGGCATCCCTTCAATATCGAACTTCACCTGGCTGACGATGGGGCCGGAGCGGACGAGGGGGGGGGGGCCCTCACCCTGCCGGATGTCGACGATGACGGTCGGGCCATATCCCCACCGTTGGCCGAGCGCCTTCATCGCGGCGCGCGCTTCGGCGGGGCAGTCGCTCTCGGCGGGGCGCCGCTGGGCACCGGCGCAGGCCAGACCCACGCACAAGGCGGTGGTGCCGAGCACTCTGCCCGGGGGGCCAGACAGCTGTCGCGGGGGCTCGCTGGGGTTTGTCGGCGGGAGCTTCTTCAAGGGGGCACCTTTCGTGGCTCGTGCCTTCCCGGGGGAGGCAGCCGCGGGGGTTGACTCCGGAGGTAGTGGAGCCGCGGCCGACCCAGCATCGGCGGGTTCCAGTGCCCGCGCCACTTCGCCGCTCCCGGGTGGGAGGGCCTCGGAGGAGTGCCGGGGCAGCGCCCAGAGGCCGGTCAACGCCAGTCCGAGCCCCAGTGCCATGGCCAGTCCCCCGGCCTGGAAGGCCCGGCCGCGTCCCCGGCCTTTCGGGGAGGGCGCCCCGGCCCGCTGTCCTCTTCCCCGGCGCCCGGCGGATGGGTTGCCCGCGAGGAGCATGAACCGGGGGCTGGTGGCCGTCAGGGGCCGGGTGGGAATGGCTGGGCGGCGGATGCGCCGGCCGGGCGCCTCGCCGTCGTTGCCCGCCGGGACGGGCTCCCATTCGAAGAGGCTCGCCTCCCATTCTCCGCGCTTGCCGAAGGCCGCCGCCGCCATCAGCGCCTCGTGCACCGCGGCGCCGTCGCGGTAGCGCTGACTCGGGTCCTTGGCCAGCATGCGCATCAGCACGTCGCTCAGCACTCGGGGCACCCGGCGGTTGAAGTCCCGGGGCGCGTGCGCCCGGTGGTGGGCGATCATCACCGCCAGGAAGTCCCCCGGCAGCTCGGGGTTGAAGGGGTAGTGCCCCGTCACCGCGCGGTACAGGCTCACCCCCAACGCGTACAGGTCATCCGCGGCGCCCACCGGGTACGGCTCGCCGGAGTGCTGGCCCCGCTGCATCCAGAAGCGCATGGCCTCGGGACTGCGCAGGTGCGCCGTGCCCGGCGGCAGGGACGTGGGAGTCAGCGGGCTCGCGCCCTCGTAGACCCCGATGCCGAAGTCCACCAGCACCGGCTCGCCGTCCGGCTCGCGGATGAGGATGTTCTCGGGCTTCACATCCCGGTGCACCACCCCCCGGGCGTGGAGCTCTCCCAGGGCCAGGGCCAGCTTCGCCCCCGCCTCGGCGAACCGGAGGAACGAGGGGTTGAGCGTCTCGGCGTACTCGTCCAGGGGAAGGCCGGGCACCAGGTCCATGACATGGTAGGTGTGGCCCTCGACCGGATCCGGCCAGCGCCCGTGGCCGTGGATGCGCACCACGTTGGGGTGGACGGCCTTGTCCATCAGCAACACCACCTCCCGTCCGGCGCGGGCGTCTCCGGGGCGCAGGGCCAGCTTGAGGGCCAGCATGACGCCGGGATGATGGATGTCCTCCACCCGGTAGGCGGCGCCGTAGCCGCCCACGCCGAGCCGATCCACGACGCGCCAGTGGCCCACCTCCGTGCCCGCGGGCAGGGAATCGGGCCGGAGGACGGGGGTTGTTTCGTGCATGGGTGACCTCAAGGATTGAAGGGGGTGAGGGTCACGGCTCGCCCGCCGTCCTGGTCGCGCAGTTCCAGGTCCCAGAGCGAGTCCGGGCCCTTGGGGGGCCGCTCCAACTCCACGGCGAGGGCACGGACTTCTCCTGGCCGCAGCCGCGTCCCGTCCATCCACACGGGCAGCCGCCGCACCTCGCGGCCGGCCGCGTCCCTCAGACGGGCCTCTCCGGGGAACCAGGGTCGGGCCTCCGGGGGCAGGTGGAGCTGTGCGACCACCACGATACGGGAGCGCGCGTGGTAGACGTCTTGTTCAATCACCCGCACATCTCTCCACTCAGGTGGCACCTTCAGCCGCAGCCGCGTCACGCCATCTTGCAACTCCCCCGAGAGCGCGAGCTTGACGAAGCTGCCCGCCTCGCAGCGGGCGAGCACCTCCTCCAGCCGGGCCTCCAGCGCCGGGACCGAGCGGGGGTGGCGGATGACGCGCACCTGGACATCCACCTCCCGTTCCGCCGGGACGAGCGCGAGCCTGGCGTGGGTGGGGGACAGGCCATCCGCGAAGCCCACCTTGAGGAGCAGTGGCCGGTCCTCGGGCAGCGGGAGCGCGGGCCGCAGGACCACCAGCCGGGTCGTGGGCTCCACCAGCGCGAAGCGCTCCTCGCGCTCCTGCACGGCGAGCGAGTCCGGGTCGATGGACGCATCGAACTCCAGCACCGTGTCGTAGCCGGGGGCGATGCGCACCGTGGGTGCCGGCTCCGAGGCGCTGTCGGGGAGCACCAGTTGGCGGGCCTTCAGCTCGGGGCTGGAGAGCGGACGCGGCTGGGCCGCGGCGGAAGTGGCGCCCACCAGGGGCAGCAGACACAGGGCACGGCGCGGAAGGACGAGGGTCACTCCGGAAGTTCCTCCGGCGGGTGAACCTAGCAGGTCATGCGGCGCGGTGGCAGCCGTTGTCCGCGAGG
>NZ_DASUNC010000143.1:0-19971 GCF_036277355.1 Archangium sp. | reverse complement strand
AACCAGCCGAGTGGGCAGCCGCTTCCTGTCCGCTCCGGTAGGGACCCCTACACAACCTCTCAAGTCAGAGCGGCCGCCCAGTCTCTTTCTCTGTCTGCTCGCAAGTGGGGCCTCAAGCCGCGCGCGAGCGCCGCCTGCTCCAAGTAGCGGAACACTGCAAGCTACCCGTCCCCGCCTCATTCGGCGTTTGGTGCTAGGAAGTAACCGAGTCGTACTAAGTGCCCGCCCATAACACCTTCATGGGGTGCATTGACGGACCTCAGTCACCACTCCGGCGGGCGCCATTACCGGCGACTCCGTGGTGGAAATGTCTCTTCCCGGCAACTCTCGCGGTGACAGCAACAGACGACAATCATTAGAGCACCCCATCCACTCTAGCATTCCATCCATCATGTGCTCTGACAGAGAAGAAGTGGCAAGACGCACTCAAGGCAAGTTTACTAAGCCGTTCCGCTCCATAAACAGAGCACCGAGGAGCGTGGACTGCCCGTGGGCATCACCGACACGGAGGTCCGGTAATGGCACGTCAGCCACATCGATTGGGAATGGCTGATAGCCGAACACCCGCTCGATGTGGTGAGCCATCTTGTCCTCATAGGGCTTGGTCCACCGGTTCGGCTCGACCGCAAAGGAGAGTTGCGGCCGGGTAGAGGTCGCGTCGGGCCGGAGGAGCTGTGTCGTGGTGTAGACGAGAAACAGGGGCGCGAGGATGCTGACGGCACCTGCCACGCGAGTAACGAGTTGACTGCCGTCCGGAAGGGATTGCTCCAGGTACAAACAGCAGAACCTGCAGGCCGCATGGTACGCGGGCGTCAGACTGCCCATCTTGCCATCGGGAAAGGCAGCCCGGAGGTCATTCATGAGGGAGGCCCAATGCTTCCATCGGAGCGCCTCCTCCCACGCGACTTCCCATCGTTGATGCTCAGGCGTCCGTTGATAGGCCAGCACAGGCTCATCGGGGTCGTCTTCCCAGGACGGAAAGCCCGACGGGTAGAAACGACGGGCGATGCGGATCAACTCCGCAGCCCTGGGCTCGTTCATCGCCTGCGGGCTTGAGAGCTGATGGGTGGTACCACGCTCCTGCTTCGCTCCTGAGGGGAAGTGAAGCTCGAAGCTCCAGGACACCCTCTCGGCCCCGTGTGGCGTCAGCGCCAAGGCGACGCTCATGGTCCGGGCGTCTCTATGGACCGTGACGTCGAAGGCATGGAGCGCGTCGAGGTACTTGCCGAATCTCCGAGGAATCTCTTCCTGCGCCACACGCCGAACGACCTCGGACGCATGCGACTCGTCCTCCGTATCAAGCAGCGAGTGAAGCGAGCTTCCAGAATCCGGGTCCGCCAAATCTTCTCCACGGCGCTGTCCAAGAAAGCGGGGCAGATGAAGCTTGAATGCCTCCAACCCGCTGATGACCTGGGCCTTGCTCTCCAGCACCTTGGGAAAGGCATGAATGGACCGCTTCATGCCATCGGGACCGACGACATCAATGAGGAGAGGCTCCGTGAAGGCCTTGTAGGTGTCGTGTGTCGTCTTCATCCAGGCTCAGTCACAATGGTAGGGCGCGTCGAAGTGGACGACCTTCACGCCTCGGGTCTTGCACTCCCCAACTTTCGCCCCCTTGAACTCCTCTTCGAGCAGCACTCCGTAGAGCTCCTTGAAGTCCCTGCACAGCGTGGCGAGCATGGTTCCCGGATGGGCTTCGGACAGTACCCGGTAGACGGCGCGGTTCGCCATTTCCGCGGCTGCTTCCTGTGCGTCCTCCAACGAGATCCGCCCTTGCTGCCGGTTGCATAGAGGCAGGCCCACTTCGAACTTGCACGCGGTCGTTGCCCCCGAGTCGCCCTGGGTGATGCGGGCGTGGATGCAGACCGCTCGCCATCCACTCGGTTCCCCTGGCTCTTCCTCGACGATCGTCGTGAACTCGAAGTGCTCTGGAGTGATTCGTCCAGTAACGGAATTGCGTCCGGTGCCGCACCCGCTCAGCCCGCCCACTCCCAGCAGTAGCGAGCAGAGGAGCGCGCCCCTGAATCGCCACCACGAACGAAACAGCCTGGTCATTCCGAGTGCCCCTTCATCCAGCCCGAGCCGCCGCCATCATCGCGTCCCAGAACATCTTCTCGTAGGCCTGCAAGAAGCCTTTCCTCATGAGGACCCTCCCTGGAGTGCAACCCCGCTACTCTTGCACTCCCCCATCCCACATGAAGCAGTTTGACTCCCTCGCAGTCACCGGGGAGGCACACGGATGAGCGGGCAGGCAGGCGCGCGGCTCGAGCCCATCCTGGCAAGCGTGGCGGACATCCTGCTACGGGCCCGCAGCGGGTTGTGACGGGACTCACAGCCACCGTGTGAGCCCCCTCATACGCTCCAGCCCCCACCTGACGTAGCATGCCGAACCATGCCGCTGGTTCACGCCAGCCGCGCGCCCACAGGGGGGGCAATGCCGCAGAACTCGAAGATCGTCTTCTTCAGTGACATCCACATCGGCACCAACGCCGTGACCAACTGGTACCAGCGCTCGCTCCACGAGCCGTACCTGCTCGCCGCCTTCGACTACATCCAGCAACAGGCCAGCTCCATCCAGGAGCTGGTGGTGGTGGGCGACCTCGTGGACCAGTGGACCTACGAGCCCTCCCGGACCCCGCCCACCTTCGCGGAGATCGCCGCGGCCAACCCCCGCGTCTTCGGCGGCATGGTGGATGGACAGCGGACGCCGGGCGCGCTGGGCGCCCTCCTCGCTGCCCTCGATGGCCGCGTCACCTACGTGGGTGGCAACCACGACATGTCCGTGACCGCCGAGGACGTGGCCCTCATCCGCGATGAGCAGGGCCGCTCGCCCCGGTACGTGCGCACGCCGCTGTACGAGCCGCCCTCCGCGCGCGGCGGCATCATCTGCACCCACGGGCACATCTACTCGCTGCTCAACGCCCCCGACTTCATCCAGAACCCCCGCAACGGCATCCCGTTCGCCCACTTCATCACCCGCATGGCGGCGCTGTGGTCCGTCCAGCAGCTCTCCAAGATGCCGCCCGGCTCCACCGCGGCCTCCCTGCCCGGCAGCGGAGACCCCACCGGCTGGCCCCTGGCCAAGGATGCCCTGCAGCAGCTCATCCAGGAGATGAAGCTCGGGCGCGTCTCGCTCTCGGACGCGGTGCTGAGCTCGCTGCTCGAGCTCACCGGCCAGAAGCGCGAGCTGACCTTCCACATGCTCGACGGCACGCGGCTGACCGCCGCCGACGTGGTGAAGGCCTATCCGTCCATCCTCGAGAGCTACGAGCAGACGGCGAGCAAGTCCCAGGAGCTCTACGGGTCCCTCGCGGGCGAGCTCGCCCTGGCCGAGGTGGATGCGCTCAACTCCATCGCCCACTTCGCCGAGCGGCTGGGCAACCAGGGCCACCACAAGGTGGTGGTGATGGGGCACACCCACGTGCCCGTGGATGAGGACGAGCACCAGCTCTTCCTCGGCGACTGCCTCTACGCCAACTGCGGCTTCAACTGCCCGTCCGAGCCCGACATGAAGGCCCAGGACAAGCGCCGCTCCTGCACCTTCACCGAGGTGGAGGTCGACGAGGCCGAGCGCCGCTTCATCGTCAGCACCCGCTATGTGACGGACGAGGGAGGCCGCTACCAGGTGGCGCCCCAGCCGCTCACGCCTCCCAAGAGCATCGACATGAGCGGTCCGGGGCGCGTTGTCACCCCCGCCGCCTAGCGTCCTCCACCCCCTTCTTCGCATCCATCAGGACTGTCTTTCTTTATGAACTCCAATCGACTCGCCTCTCCCATCGAGGACATCCGTCCCCACTACACCGTCGTCGTCATCGGCTCGGGTTACGGCGGCGCCATCACGGCGTCCCGCCTGTCGCGCGCCGGCCAGAGCGTCTGCGTGCTGGAGCGCGGCCGCGAGCGCCAGCCCGGCGAGTTCCCGGACACCACGCCCGAGGCCCTCGAGGAGATGCAGATGGATCTGCCCGTGGGCCACCTGGGCTCGCGCACGGGCCTGTTCGATCTGCACTGCAACCCGGAGATGAACGTGCTGGTGGGCTGCGGCCTGGGCGGCACCTCGCTCATCAACGCCAACGTCTCCATCCGCGCCGAGGCCCGCGTCTTCGAGGATCCCCGCTGGCCCAAGGCGCTCCGTGACGAGAAGCTGAAGGCGATCAACGACGGCTACGCGCTCGCGGAGGACATGCTGAAGCCCCGGCCCTACCCGGACTCCTACCCCAAGCTGAAGAAGCTGGAGGCGATGCAGAAGTCCGCCGAGGCCATGGGGCAGAAGTTCTACCGCACCGCCATCAACGTGACGTTCGAGGACGGGGTGAACGAGGCGGGCGTGTTCCAGAAGGCCTGCAACAACTGCGGCGACTGCTGCTCCGGCTGCAACGTGGGCGCGAAGAACACGGTGCTGATGAACTACCTGCCGGATGCCCGGCGGCACGGCGCGGAGATCTTCTGCGAGACGAGCGTCCGCTACGTCGAGCGGAGCGACAACGGCAAGTGGCTGGTCCACTTCCAGGTGCTGGACACCGGCCGGGAGAAGTTCGACGCCCCGCTGCTGACGGTGTCGGCGGACCTCGTGGTGCTGGCGGCCGGCACGCTGGGCTCCACGGAAATCCTGCTGCGCTCCAAGGAGAAGGGCCTGAAGGTGTCGGACCGCCTGGGCCACGGCTTCAGCGGAAACGGTGACGTGCTGGGCTTCGCCTACAACAACGAAATGCCCATCCACGGCATCGGGTTCGGCACCCGGCCCCCGAGCGAGGTGGGGCCCGTGGGTCCCACCATCACCGGCATCATCGACATCCGCAACCAGGAGAAGCTGGAGGACGACATCATCATCGAGGAGGGGGCCGTCCCGGGCGCGCTGGCTCCCATCCTGCCCACGATGCTGAGCACGACCGCGGAGCTCATGGGGACCAACACCGCCCCCGGTCAGGCGGCGGAGCAGGAGGTGCGCAAGCTCGACAGCGCGGTGCACGGCGCCTACCACGGCGCGGTCAAGCACACGCAGACCTTCCTGGTGATGGGGCACGAGGGCCAGGGCAGCTGCGGCACCATGAAGCTGGAGGAGGACCGGCTGCGCATCAGCTGGCCGGGAGTGGGCTCGCGGCCCATCTTCGAGAAGGTGGACAAGCGCCTGGTCCAGACGACCCAGGCCCTCCGCGGCATCTACACGCGGGATCCGATCTGGAACGAGCTGCTCGGCAAGGACCTCATCACCGTGCACCCGCTGGGCGGCTGCAACATGGCCGACAGCGCCGAGCAGGGCGTGGTCAACCACGAGAACAAGGTCTTCTCCTCCACCACGGGTGACCAGACGCACGAGGGGCTGTACGTGTGTGACGGCGCCGTCATCCCCACCTCGCTGGGCGTCAACCCGCTGCTCACCATCTCCGCCATCTCCGAGCGCTGCAGCATGCGGATCGCCGCGGAGCGCGGCTGGACGATCGACTACTCGAAGAAGGGCCCCATCCCCCTCAATCCCCAGCAGCGCAAGCCGGGCATCCGCTTCACCGAGAAGATGAAGGGCTTCTTCTCGCCCGCCCAGGACGAGAACTACGAGGCGGCGGCCACGCGCGGTGAGCTGCTCGGCTCGCCCTTCGAGTTCACCCTCACCATCGTCTCGGAGGACGTCGAGAAGATGATGAAGACGCCGGAGCACGCCGCGCGGATGGTGGGCACGGTGAAGGCGCCGAAGCTCTCCGACAAGCCGCTCACCGCCACCCAGGGCGTGTTCAACCTGTTCGTCCAGGACCCCGACGCCGCCGACACCCGGTTGATGAAGTACCAGATGCTGCTGACCGCGGATGACGGCCGCACCTTCTTCTTCAAGGGCTTCAAGGTCATCAAGGAGCGGCCCATCGAGGACATGTGGCACGACACCACCACCCTCTTCATCACCGTGTACGAGGGCCAGGACGCGTCGGGCACCGTGGTGGGCCGGGGCGTGCTGAAGATCGCCCCCGAGGACTTCATGCGCCAGCTCACCACCATGGACGTCTTCAACGCGAAGAACGCGGAGGAGCGCATCAAGCTGGCGTTGGAGTTCGGCCGCTACTTCACGGGCATCCTGTACGACTACTACGGAGGGATGCTCGGGGACCTGGACTTCGTCGACCCGAATGCCCCGCCGCGCAAGCGCCGCGCGCTGCGCGCTCCGGCGCCCAAGCTGTTCGGCTTCAAGACCTCGGACGGGTTGGATCTGCTGCTGTCGCGCTACCAGGCTGGCAACAAGGGGCCCGTGCTGCTGGCGCACGGTCTGGGCGTGTCCAGCCGCATCTTCTCCACGGACACCATCGACACCAACCTGCTCGAGTACCTCTGCGCCCACGGGTACGACGTGTGGCTGCTGGACTACCGCTCCAGCACCCTGCTGCCCGCCTCGACGACGCAGTACACGGCCGATGACGTGGCCACCAGGGACTGGCCCGCGGCGGTGGCCCGCGTGCGCGAGGTGACCGGGGCCGCGGACATCCAGGTGGTGGCCCACTGCTACGGCTCCACCACCTTCACCATGGCCATGCTCGCGGGCCTCCAGGGCGTGCGCTCCGCGGTCTGCTCGCAGATCTCCACCCACGTGGTGACTCCCCCCATGGTGTCCATCAAGTCGGGGCTTCACCTGCCCCAGCTCCTGAAGCTGATGGGCTTCAAGTCGCTCACCACCAACGCCCTCAAGGGCGAGGGCGCCATGGAGCGCGTCTACGACAAGCTCCTCGCGGCCTACCCCGTGGGCAAGGACGAGCACTGCGACAGCGCGGTGTGCCACCGCGTCAGCTTCCTCTACTCGCTGCTCTACCGGCACGAGCAGCTCAACGCGATGACGCACCAGTACATGCACGAGCTGTTCGGCGAGGCGACCATCACCGCGTTCGAGGGCCTGGCGGTCATGGTGAACCAGGGCCGCGTGGTGGACGCGAATGGAGACAACGTCTACATGCCGCACCTGGACCGGATGGCCATCCCCATCCGCTTCATCCACGGCGCCCGCAACCAGTGCTTCCTGCCGGAGAGCACGGAGAAGACCGTGCAGGCGCTGAGCGAGGTGAACGGCTCGGCGCTCTACTCCCGCGTCCTCATCCCCGAGTACGGACACATCGACTGCATCTTCGGGAAGAACGCGGCCCGGGACGTCTACGGCCACATCCTCGAGCACCTGGACCAGACGCAGGCGCCCGGCAAGAAGCAGGGCGAGCCGGCGGTCGCGGCCGCGAAGAAGTCCGTGGCTGCCTGATTGCTCCCTCTCCCCTCGGGAGAGGGCGAGGGGAAATGGGCACAGGCGAGGGGAAATTGTTCCCAGGGGCCCACCTTCGCGGACCCGGCTCGAGGGGTTTAGACTCCGCCCCGTGAGCCCTCCCCTGTCCGTCCTCATCGCCGATGACGAGCTCGTCGCTCGCAAGCGTCTGTCGCGCCTGCTGACGGCCTTCCCCGATGTCTCCGTGTGCGGCGAGGCCGCCGATGGCGAGGCCGTCCTCGCGGCCGTCCGCGCTGGCGGCGTGGACGTGGTGCTGCTCGACATCCACATGCCCGGGCTCAGCGGCATGGATGCGCTCGCGCTGCTGCCCGCGGGCGGTCCCCACGTCATCCTCGTCACCGCCCACGCCGACCACGCCGTGGAGGCCTTCGAGCACGGCGCCGTCGACTACGTCCTCAAGCCCGTCGAGGCCTCGCGTCTGCAGAAGGCCCTGGAGCGGGTGCGCGTCCGGCTCGCCGCCAGGGCCCCGGAGCCGGGCAAGGGCTCCGCCATCGAGCAGCTCGCGCGGCCCCTGGCCCGCCTGCCCATTCCCACCCGCCAGGGCATCGTCCTGGTGGACCCCGGCACCATCTCCCACGCCACGCTCGAGGACGAGCTCGTCACCGTCTTCACCTCGCAGGGCGACTTCCTCACCGACTTCACCCTGCAGGAGCTCGTGGACCGGCTGCCCCCCGAGGGCTTCTACCGGGTGCACCGCCGCGCCCTCGTCAACCTCGCCCACGTCACCCGGCTGGAGCCGCTGGAGACGGGCGGGTACCTCGCGCGCACCGCCCGCGGCCACACCGTGGAGGTGAGCCGCCAGTCCGCCCGCGAGCTGCGCCGCATGCTCGGCCTGCGCCGCGGCACCGAGGACGAATCCGGTGCGTGAGGCCGTGACCCCCGGGCGCCGCTGCCTGCATGATCACCTCGCCGACACGAAGGTCGTCGGGGTGAACGGGCCCACGCCCTGACGCGTGGACCCGCCGGCTCGCGGCGCCTCGCCTCCGGCTCAGGGCGACAGGCCGAACTGCTTCCGGAAGAAGTCCACCACGGCCCGCCGCGACGTCTCCGCCGTCTCCGGCGAGGGCACGATGTCCACCTCTCCGCCCTGTCCCGTGTGCGAGTACGGATCCGTGATGCGAATGGCCGGCTCCAGCCGATCCCACCCGTGCGTGGCCCCCGGGTACAGGGTCAGCGACACACTCTCCCTATCCGCCGGTGACAGGCTGTCCACCAGCCGCTGGCAGGAGTCCGGGTTGTCATACACATCGGCCTCGCCCGCCTGGATGAAGATGGGGGAGCCCGTGAGCTCGCCGAACTCGTAGCCGGGGACGCGGTTGTAGGCCCAGCACACCGGATAGAAGGGCGCGTGCGCCACGAAGCGCTGTCCCGGCTCGGCGCCCGCGGCGTACTTCCGGGTGGCGCTCAGCATGGACATCAGCCCGCCCCACGAGAACCCCATGATGCCGATGCGCGAGGCGTCGATGGACGGGTGCGCGGACAGGTACTTCAGCGCGCCCCACGCGTCGGGCAGCGTCTCGGCCACGGCCCTCGGCCGCCCCTCCGCGCCTCCGGACAGGCCGCGCGCGGCCCACATGTCGATCTCCAGCGTGGCGATGCCCGCCTCGTGCAGCGCCTGGGCGTGGTAGCTGCCCAGGGTGTCCACGCCTCCCGAGCCGTGGGCAATCAGCACCGCGGGCACCTTGCCCTGCGCGCTCGTGGGGAGGCTCAGCCGCCCCGCCACCTGCAGCGGCGTGGGCGTCCCGAGCGCCGGAAAGGACACGTAGGAATGGCGGGCCACCGGTGTCTGGACCGGGTCCTCCTTCGGTGGCTCCTGCTGGGGGCAACCGCTCAGCACGGCCGCGAGCGCCACGCTGGCGATCCACGGCCTCACGACGAACGTCTTCATGGCTCGACTCTCCCAGGGAAGGGGGTGGAGAGCACCACCATCCCAGGGAGGGGACTGGCATGGCGCCAGCCCGGCCGTCCACCTGTCCGCCCACCGACACGGGGGCGGAGCAACTAGCGCGGAGCCAACACCACGCGGTTGGGGCCGCCCGACTTGGAGGAGCGCAGGGCCTTCTCCGCGGCGGAGATGAGCTCCTGCTCGTTGCGGGCCTGGTCCGGGAAGACGGCCACGGCGGCCGTCACCGTCACCTCGCCCACGTCGCTGCCGGTGCCCTCCGGGAAGTCCAGCTCCTCCACCGCCTTGCGGAGCTTCTCGGCGTAGGTGCGCGCCCGCTCCACGTCGGCATTGCAGAGGATGACGCCGAACACGTCCCAGTCGTACCGGGCGGCGATCTCCGAGGAGTTGTCGCTCCGGGCGTGGGTGACGGGGTCCTCCATCATGTCCGTCACCATCTGCGCCACCCGGCGCAGCAGCTTGTCGCCCTCGGCGTAGCCTCGCGAGAGGTTGAAGCGGCGGAAGCCATCGATGTCGATGAGCACCAGCGCCAGCTTCTGCTCCCGCCGCCGCGCACTCAGCAGGCCCGCGCTGAGGGCCTCCTGGAAGTAGCGGTGGTTGTAGAGGCTCGTCAGGCCGTCGCGGAACGCCAGCCGCTCGCTCTCGGGGATGAGCGACTGGGACGCGGCGCCCTTGGCATCGGCCTTCTGGGGCTCGGCCATCTTCGGCCGAGGGGTCGCGGCGGGCGCTCCGGGAACACCCGGCTTGCCCGCGGCGGGCTTGGCGGCGCCGCCCCGGCCCAGTCCGAGCTGGTCCTTGAGCTCCTGCACCATCTTGTCGCGGATGGACAGCAGGGCGGCGTTGTGGACCGCCTGGCCCACCGTGTTCTTCAACTCCTGTTCCGTGAACGGCTTCGTGAGGAAGTGGTTCACACGCGCTTCATTGATGGCCTTCTGCGCGTCCTCCAGCTTCTGGGACGCCGTCACCAGAATGCGCGCGGCATGGGGTTGTAGCTCGGCGACGCGCTTGAGGAGGTCGACCCCCATCAGCCCGTCACCAAGATTTTGATCCGATACGACCGCGTGCAGTTGTTCCCGCTGGAGGACTTCAAGTGCTTCTTCAGCGGACCGGGCAAGGAACACCGTGAAGTCCTTGCTCAGGTAGTACTGCATCAAGGCCAGCATCGTCCGGTTGTCCTCGACGACGAGGACCTTCGCAGCAACAGGCTCACTCACCAGGGCAGACCAACGCAACGAGGGGCATGGAAGATGGAGCCGAGCGTCGCAAAGGAAGGGGGCAGGCCGCAAGTCTCGAAGCGGGATTCCGCCCACTTCAGTCCAGCGGCCACTCGTGGACCGGGCTGCCGGACGAAGCCAGGAGCATGTAACGTTCCAGCAGGGCCGCCAGAGCGTCCTGCCGGGGCATGTGGGCTTCCAACCGGGCCAACATCTTCCGTTGCCAGCGTGCCCCGGTACACCCCGCGCGAATCCGGGCCTCGATGAGGGAGAGCAGCCCGTCCGCCTCCTCGGTGTCCACCCCGGCGTCCACGAGGCCCGCGCGGGCCACCGGGAGCAGCCGCTCCACCAGGGCGCTGGCGGACACCAGCGAGGGAGAAGGCGCGCGGCGCTCGGGCCAGAGCAGCCTGGCGTCCAGTCCCTCCTTGGCCGCGCGGATGAAGTTGCCCCGGACGCAGGGGAAGGGCAGCCCCGGCAGCAGCGCGTCCACGTCCTGGCTCAGCCCGAGCGTGAGGCCCAACAGCAGCGCGCCGTTGGCCAGCATGTCCAGCACGGTGGGGCCCGCGGGCAGCGCGCGCAGCTCTATCCGCACGTGGCCCGAGCCGCTCGGGTCGTAGATGGCGCGATTCCAGCTCCACACGGTGCCCTGGTGCAGCCGCAGCTCGTCCAGCCGGGGCAGGCCGCCCCGGGCCAGGCACTCCAGCGGGGACTCCGGCCCCAACACCGGCAAGAGCGGCGGGTAGAGCGCCACCGACTCGGCGAACAGCTCCAGCGGGCCCTGACGCACCCAGCCATGGCCGAAGGTGACGCGCCCGTGCTGCGGCGCCTCGGACTGGGGCTCGCCCCGGTCATCCACGGCCTGGCGGAAGAGGGCCACGCGCGTCTCGTCCCACAGCCGGCGGCCCAGGAGGAAGGGCGAGTTGCCGCTCACCGCGAGCACCACCGGCGTGGCCAGCTGGGCCGCGTTGTACATGCGCGCGAAGTCCGCCGGATCCACGCGCAGGTGGTACTGCAGCGAGGTGTTGGCGCCCTCCAGCGTCACGTCGTCCCACTCCAGGGTGAGCGAGTCCTCGCCGCCGATGACCACGCGCAGTGGCTCCTCGCGGCGCCGGCGGCGGATGGCGGCCGACAGCGCCCGGTAGCGCGGCAGCGCCGTCATCGAGCCCATGCCCAGGTCCTTTTCGCGCAGCGTGGGGAGGATGCCCGTCACCGCCACGCGCGCCCCCTGCGTGGCCGCCGCGCGCCGCACCTCGGCCAGCGCGCTCTCGAACTCCTCGCGCATCGCCGTGAAGGGCCGCCCCGCCAACGGCCCCGGCCGCAGGTTGCACTCGAGGTTGAAGCGGTCGATCTCCACCGTCACCCGCGGATCCACCGTCTGGCCCAGCACCTGCCGGTTCACCGGCAGCGGATAGCCCGAGGCGTCCACCAGGAACATCTCCAGCTCGGCGCCGATGGTGCGCGGGCCCACGCCGAAACCGGGCCGCGCCAGCACCTGCCGGAGCGCTTCCAGGCTGTCCGCCAGCCGTTGGCTGAAGCGCTCGTAATCCTCGGGCTCGAAGGTCTCTTTCTGGATTTGAAGTCCCATATGAAGACGAGCGGGGCCGTGGCGCCCTAGGAGAAGGGAGTGGGTTGAGGAGAGGACTCGGAGGCGGGCACGCCGGGGCGGGTGGCGAGGTGCTCCAACAGCCGCCGCGCGAGGGAGAGCGCCTGCACCCGTATCTCGGGGATGGCCGTGCTCTCCCACAGGTCACCCCGGCGCAGGGGGCCCAGGGTGAAGAGCACGGAAGAGGCGCGGCCCCGCGCGTCGAGCAGGGCGCCCTCGGCGTCCGTGGCCAGGCCGAGCCCCAGCGCGTCCGAGCTCGCGAGCCCGGACTCCAGCAGCCCGCGCAACAGCGGGTGGCCCCGGCCGATGGAGGCGTCCGGGCCGGTGCAGTTGATGACGTGCTGGACGCGGAACGTGGCCTCGCGCGAGAAGCCCCGGGGCCGGACGCGCGCCAGCACCCAACCCTCGTCCGAGAGCTGGAAGCCGCGCACGCGGGCCGAGTGGATGCGCAGCACACCGGCCCGCTGGAGCTGCTCGAGGGTGTCGTTCACCGCGGGCGCCATCCGGTGGCGGTGCACGTCCCAGAAGGAGCGCAGGTGACGCAGGAAGCGGCGGCGCTCGGGCTCCGGCAGGTCGCGCCACAGCGAGGCCGTCACCGGCCGCAGCGAGTCCATGACGGCGCGCCAGTCCCCACCCTCGCCTGGCTGCCGGAACTGGTGGCGCAGCGCGCCCAGGATGGAGCGGACGCGGCGGGGCTCGGACAAGGCCACGGGCGGGCCCGCCACCACGCCGGGACGGTGTACCTGCGGCAGCAGCCCGTGCCGGGAGATGGCGTGGATGCGCCCCTCGTGGTTGCGCTCGGCCAGCGAGAGCACCGTGTCCACCATCGTCAGGCCCGTGCCGATGAGCAGCACCGAGTGGTGGGGCCGCACGTGACGCAGCGCACCATCCATCCAGGGCGAGCGGATGTACCGGTGGCTCGCGTACAGGCCCCCGTCCGCCACCGGCAGGTCCGCGGGCAGGGCATTGCCCACCGCCAGCACCACCGTGCCCGCCTCCAGCGCGGGGCCGCGTGCCAGCACCACCCTCGCGCCGTCCCCCTCCTGGGAGATGGACAGCACCTCCCCCTGGAGGAGCTCCAGGCCCACCCCCGGGGCCGCGCTCTCGCGCGCCTCGCGCAGCACCGCCTCCAGGTACTGGCCGTAGCGCCTGCGCTGGACGAAGTCCCCCGGCGCCGTGTCCGGCTCGAGGCGGCGGATCCACCGCAGGAAGTGCTCGGGATCCTCGGGAAGGGCGCTCATCCTCCCGGCGGGGACGTTGAGCAGATGACTGGCGTTCTCCGTGGAGTACGCGAGGCCGGGACCCACACGCCCCGTGCGCTCCAGCAGGGCCACCCGGAGGGGTCCCTCGGCCTTCCTCAAGAGCTGCGCCGCCAGCAGCGTGCCGCTGGCGCCTCCACCGACAACCAGTACATCCCACCGCTGCTCGACTCTCACACCCCGACAGTAAACCCTGAGGGCCGCTCCTACATCCCCCCTTGACTGTCCAGGCTCCAGGCAGCCGTGCACGATTCCTGGACCGGAGGGTACGAGGGGGGAACGGCCCGGGGCCTGTCCGGCCGCCCGCCCCCCATGAGCCGGACGCCCAGGTGTGTTATCGCTCCGTGACGATGCAGCCCACGCCCCCCACCCCCCTGGTCAACCTGTACGACCTGCCCCGTGCCGCCCTCGGCGAGCTGCTCGCCGGGTGGGGCTACAGCGCCTACCACCGCGACCTGCTCTGGGAGGCCCTCTACCGCCAGCAGGTGGAGTCGTTCGACGCCCTCACCGGGCTGCGGCCGGACCTCGTCCAGGCCCTGCGCGAGCGCACCCGCCTGGAGCGGCCCACCACCCACCACGAGGTCTTCAGCTCCGACGGCTTCACCCGCAAGCTGCTGCTGAAGCTGCGCGACGGGCAGACGGTGGAGACGGTCCTCATGCGGTTCAAGGACCGGGCCACGGTGTGCCTCAGCACGCAGGCCGGCTGCGCCATGGGGTGCGTCTTCTGCGCCACCGGGCAGATGGGCTTCGTGCGCCACCTGACGCCCGGGGAGATCGTCGGGCAGGTGCTGCACGTCACCCGCATCCTCCGCGAGACGAACGAGTCGCTGCGCAACGTGGTGCTGATGGGCATGGGCGAGCCCCTGCACAATTACGAGGCCACCCTGGAGGCGGTGGACATCCTGGTGGAGCGCTCGGGGCTGGCGCTGGCGCCGCGCTTCATCACGCTGAGCACCGTGGGGGTGGTGCCCGGCATCCGGCGGCTGGCGGACGAGGACCGGCCGGTGCAGCTCGCCGTCAGCCTGCACGGGGCCACCGAGGCGGAGCGGAGCGCGCTGGTGCCCGCGGCGCGCAAGTGGCCGCTCGCCGAGCTGATGGACGCCTGCCGCTACTACTCGGAGAAGCGCAAGCGCCGCATCTTCTATGAGTGGGCGCTCATCGCCGGGCAGAACGACACGCCCGAGCAGGCGCACGCCCTGGGCCAGCTGCTCAAGGGCATGGACGCGCACGTCAACGTCATCCCGCTCAACCCCACGGTGGGCTACGCCCAGCGGCCCAGCGGCCCGGACGCCGTGCGCGCCTTCCAGGACATCCTCGCCAGCTACGGCCTGCCCAGCACCGTGCGCCAGCGCCGCGGCATCGACATCGACGCCGGCTGCGGCCAGCTCAAGGCCGCCGTGGAGCGCCCGCGCCACGCCCCGCGGCCCACGGCCTCCTGAGCCCCCACGCCACGGCCGCCGGGCAGGACGACGCTTCCCGGTATGCCCGCCCGGGGAGCCTTGCGGCACTCTCCCCGCGTCCCAAGCGTTGGACGAGGTGCTTCAGGAAGAGTCTCCGTGCGAAGCCTCGTCAGGGTGTCCGGTCTGCTGCTGTGCTTCCTCGTGCTGGTGCCCGCCTGCGCGCCCGTGGAGGAGCCGCCCCTGCGCGTCGGCACCTTCCTCTGGCCGGGAAGCGAGCCCCTCTTCCTCGCACGGGACCTCGGCTACCTCGACGACGGCTCGATCCGCCTGGTCGAGTACTCCTCCCTCGGTGAGGTCAACCGCGACTTCCGCAACGGGAGGCTCGACGCCGTCAACGTCACGCTCGACATGGCCCTCCAGCTCCTGCAGCAGGGCTTCGAGCCCCGGGCGGTGCTCGTCCTGGACTACTCGAACGGCGCGGACGCCATCCTCGCGCGGCCGGAGGTGCGCCGGATGGAGGAGCTCCGGGGCAAGCGCGTGGCGGTGGAGGACCTGTCGGTGAGCACGTACCTGCTGGGCCAGGCCCTGGCCCAGGCGGGACTGCGGCCCTCGGACATCGAGATCCTCCGCATTCCGGTGGATCAGCACGAGCAGGCCTATGCGTCGGGAGAGGTGGACGCCGTCGTCACCTTCGAGCCCTTCATGAGCAGGCTACTCGCCCGAGGAGCCCACGCGCTCTTCGACAGCAGCCACCTGCCGGGAGATATCGTGGATCTGCTGGTGGTGCGCGAGGACGTGCTGGAGAAGAGCCCGAAGCAGGTGCGGCACATGCTCCAGGGCTGGTTCCGGGCCTTGCGCCACCTGGACGAGCACCCGGAGGACGCGGTGGCCCGGATGAGCCCCCGCCTCGACACGAGCCCCGCCGAGCTCGCCTCCATGCTGGAGATGCTGCGGCACCCCACCCGGGAGGAGAACCACGCCCTGCTGCGGCCCCCCTCCTCTGCCCTCCTCGGCTCGGCGCATCGCCTGCAGTTGTTCATGCTGGAGCACGGGTTGCTGCCGGAGCCGGTGCGGCCCGAGCTGCTGCTGGACGTACGGCCCCTCGAGGCGCTCGGGGAGGTCCGGTGATGAAGCGCCTCGGGCTGCCCCCGCTTCCGCCCCTGCGCATCACCATCCCGGCGGTGCTGCTGCTCTTCGCCATCACGGTGGGCCTCCATGATCTGCATCAGAACGCGAGCCTGGCCTGCCGCCGGGTGGAGGAGTACACGCTCCAGGAGCTCACCCAGCGCATGAGCGAGCTGCAGGATCATCTGGAGCTCCTCCTGAACCTGCATCAGTCCGAGCGCATCCAGGAGGAGGTCGCCAGCCTCGGGACGGATCCGCACATCCAGACGGCGCTGCTGCTCGACGAGACCGGCCGGGTGGCCGCATCGATCCGGCGCGTGGAGATAGGGCAACAGGGCCGGGCGCTCCATCCCGAGCTGTTCACCCCGGAGGCGGAACCCATTCTCCAGAGGGCCCGCGAACACCTCGCGGGCAGCACCCTCGTCACCGCGGATGGGCAGGCGCTCGTGGCCCGCTACCCCGTGCTGGTGTCGGATGCCTCCGGCGCGCTGTCCTCCGAGCGGGTGTGGCTGCTCGTGGTGCGGAGGGATCTCTCCGTCCTCAAGCAGCAGGCGCGCGACCAGGTGCGCGCGAACGTGGTGCAGCGCAGCGCGCTGCTGGCGGTGCTCGCGGGGCTGCTCTGGCTCTTCTTCCACTTCGTCCTCACGCGCCGGGTGGCCCGGCTGGTCACCACCGCCCAGCGCTTCGCCGCGCGCGACTGGGAGGCCCGCAGCGGGCTCACCGGACGCGACGAGCTCTCCAGGGTGGGGCGCGCCTTCGACGAGATGGCCGAGCGGCTGCGCACCACCCAGTCCCAGCTCGAGGAGCGCGAGTCCCACATCCGGCTGCTGCTCGACTCGGCCGCGGAGGGCATCTTCGGGTTGGACCTGGAGGGGCGCTGCACCTTCGTCAACCGCTCCGCGCTGCGGATGCTCGGCTACGCGGACGCCGGAGCGCTGCTGGGCCGGGACGCGCACCAGCTGTGGCACCACTCGCACGCGGATGGCTCGCCCTATCCCCGGAGCGAGTGTCCCATCCTCCAGGCCCTGCGCGACGGGACCGAGGACCACGGCGAGGACGATCTCATCTGGCGCGAGGACGGCACGTGGTTCCCGGTGGAGCGCTGGTCGTACCCCATGCGCCAGGGCGGCAGGCGGGTGGGCATCGTGTCGACGTTCGTGGACATCACCGCGCGCAAGCGCGCCGAGCAGATGCAGCACTTCCTCATCGAGGCCAGCACGCAGCTGGCGGAGCTGCTGGACGAGACGCGCACGCTGGAGCGGGTGGCGCGGCTGGCCATTCCCCAGCTGGGCCAGTGGTGCGTGGTGGACAGGGTGGATGACGCGGGCCAGCTGCACCGCGCGGCCTGGGTGCACCAGGAGCCGGCCCGGCAGGAGCTGCTGAGGGAGCTGGCGGAGCTCGACCCTCCGGACTGGAGCTCGTCCCAACCCACCGTGCGGGTGCTGGGCACCGGCGGGCCGCTGCTCGGGGACGAGGCCCTCGCGGCCCTGCGCCACGCCGGGGACTCCGGCGCGCGCTACCCGGAGCTGCTGCGGCGGCTCGGGACGCGGACCGCCATCGCGCTCCCCATCTCCGTGCGAGGACGGACGCTGGCGGCCCTGCTGCTGGTCTCGGACACGCCGGGCTTCCAGTATGGCCCCCATGAGCTGGCGCTCGCGGGGGAGCTGGCCCGCCGCGCCTCGGTGGCCATGGACAACGCCCGGCTCTACCGCCAGTCCCAGGAGGCGGTGCGCCTGCGCGAGGACTTCCTCTCCGTGGCCTCCCACGAGCTGCACACGCCCCTCACGCCCCTGCGCCTGCACCTGCAGACACTGCAGCGCGCGCTGGCCGCCAGTGGCGACGGCGTGGGCACCGGGCGCCTCATGCCCAAGGTGGACAAGGCGCTCGCCCAGGTGAGACGCCTGTCCCAGCTCGTCGATGATCTGCTCGATGTCTCCCGCCTCACCTCCGGACGGCTCCGCCTGCGGTTGGAGCCGGTGGACCTGGTGGAGCTGACACGGGACCTGGCCGAGCGCTTCTCCGAGCAGGCCCGGGCCGCCGGCTGCACGCTGCGCGTCACCACCGAGGGCCCCACCACCGGACAGTGGGACCGGATGCGCCTGGAGCAGGTGCTCACCAACCTCATCACCAACGCGCTGAAGTACGGCGTGGACCACCCGGTGGAGCTCCACGTCAGCTCCGCTGGAGGGCGCGCGCGCTGGAGCATCCGGGACCATGGCATCGGCATCGCCCCCGAGGATCTCGAGCGCATCTTCGGGCGCTTCGAGCGGGCGGTGTCCACGCGGCAGTACGGTGGGCTGGGGCTGGGCCTCTACATCTCCCGGGAGATCGCCCGCGCGTTCGGAGGCGACATCCACGTGGAGAGCCAGCCGGGAGCCGGTGCCGTCTTCACCCTGGAGCTGCCACTCGAGCCGGCCCGGGACGCGCGCGAGGGCGCGGAGCCCTGCCCTCGGGAAGAGACCCGGCCCGAGCCGCCGCCCGCGTGCCACGGGCCCTGAGCGCGCACCACGCCGAAAGGAGCTCGTCCCATCGGCTGCGCTCGGTCAGTGGTAGACGTCTACCAGTGCATTTGACATGCAACTTCAACCCCACTGGAACCCACACACACCTCATCCCACATCACTGGTAGACGTCTACCACTGAGCGGCGTTCCGTCTCGTTTTCGCACCGGGACCCTCAGGGCGTGGCGCGCTCGGGGGGGCTCGACGACGAAGGGCCCCTCAGGAGAGGCAACACGTCATGTTAGCCTCCGAACTTCGGAGGTAGCCCCAATGAAGAAAGCGTGGGTGTACAGACTGCCCGAGGCCGGAGAAAAGGTGGGCCAGTACCGGGTGGTGGGCCCGCTGGGCCAGGGCGGCCAGGGCCACGTGTTCCTGGCCGTGTGGGAGGGCCGCTCCTATGTCCTCAAGTTCTTCCGCTCCCTGCCGGTGAGCCACTCGGGGGAGCTGGAGCTGGACATCCTGCGCCACCTGGAGCACCCCAACGTGGTGCGGGTGCTGGGCCATGGGCGCTGGCCGTACCCGGAGGAGGGCTACTTCTACCTCGTCATGGAGTACGTGGAGGGCAGGACGCTGTCGAGACATGCCCTGGAGCACAACCCCTCGGCGCGCACGGGCGCCACGCTGATGCTGGAGGCGGCCCGGGCGCTCGCGGTGGTGCACCGCCGGGGCGTGCTGCACCGAGACGTGAAACCGGACAACCTGCTGGTGAGGGCGGCGGACGGCAGGCCGGTGTGGGTGGACTTCGGGGTGGGCCACCTGGAGGGCCGCGCCACGCTGCCGCGCATGAAGCGGCTGCCGCCGGGCACGCCCGAGTACACCAGCCCCGAGGCGTACCGTTTCCTCCGGGAGCACCCCGAGGAGGAGGCGCGCTACCAGCCGGGCGTGGCCGACGAGGTGTGGGCCTTCGGCGTCACGCTGTACGAGTTGCTCACGGACAAGCTGCCCTTCGGCTCGCGCCTGGGCAACCCGCGCATGGTGGAGGACATCCGCACCCGCGCGCCGCTGGCGCCTCAGGAGCGCAACCCACGGGTGCCATTGGCCCTCAATCAGCTGTGCCTGCGCCTGTTGGAGAAGGAGCCCGGGGAGAGGCTGGCGGACATGGACGCGGTGGCCGGGGCGCTGGAGGCGGCGCTGGCGGGGGCGGGGGCGGACTGGGACATGCCGCTGATGGACCCCGACGCCCCGGAGGTGCGCACCACGGAGGAGATACCCGGCCAGGTGGTGGACCGCGACTCGTGGGAGCGCCTCCATCAGCAGATGAAGGCGGTGATGCCCCGGCGCGGGCGGGTGCGCAAGAAAGCGCGGAGTGAGCCGCCCGCCCCGCCCCAGGCACCTGCCGCCGCCGTGGCCGTGCTGGAAGAGCCGCCGGCCGGGAGCTTCGAGGCGCTGGCGGAAGCAGTGGAGATGCGGCTGGATGAGCCGCCCCGGCCCGTGTCGGCGCACGAGGCCGTTGCAGCACCCGGGCCCGCCGCCGAAGCCAGACATGACGCCGCAGCCAGGCACGGCGCGGTGGCGGAGCTGCCCCCCGCGCGGAGGCCGGGCCGAGGGCGGACAGTGCGCACCGCGGCAGCGGCCGTGGCCCTGTTGCTGGTGCTGGCGGGCACATGGGCGCTGCACTCCCGCCAGGAGCCCAGGGGCGCGCACTCGCCGGCCCCGGCCGCTCCGGGGGTGCCAGCACCTGCCAGGTGGTGGACGAGCCATCCCACGCTGCACGCCGCGCTCGTCC
>NZ_DASUNC010000142.1:0-140767 GCF_036277355.1 Archangium sp. | reverse complement strand
CCCGGGCCACGGCGCGCGCCGAGGGGTTGTCCTCCTGCGCCCAGCGGTGCAGCGGGCGGCCCTCCACGTACTCCATGACGAGTACCAGGAATTCGGGCCTGTCCTCCGGCCACTTCAGGTGGCCCACCAGCTTCACCACGTGGGCGAACGAGTGGCTCAGCAGGATGAAGAGCTCGCGCCAGCCCCAGTCCCCCACGTGCTCCAGGTGGATGAACTTGAGCGCGTACGCTCGCCCCTCTCGCCACGCCAGGTACACCCGGCCCTGGCCCCCGGCGCCCAGCTTGCGCTCGATGCGGTAGCCACCTACCACCCCGTCTGGAGGCAGCACTTCCTCCACCGGTTTGACTTTCATGGCACCCCTTCTCCGAGGACATGCACAGCGGACCGCGGAAGTCCGCTCATGTGCTTTACCTCCAGGGTGGGCAGGGTAGCAGACCCGGCAAGCGTCTCCGCGTGACCGGGGCGTCGGGTGACCCATGGTGTGCCGGGCCGTGGCATGTCGGGCTCACCCGAGGGGGAAAGGCCGTCTCCGAGGACTTCACTGGTAGACGTCTACCAGTCAAGACATACATGCACACCCTCTACCCCACACCCACCCACCTCACTGGTAGACGTCTACCACTGGGAGTTGGAGCCGTGGGGCCGGGAGGGCAACGGCCTTGGTCTACCCGACTCCACCTGAAGTCCGCTCGGAACCTTCTGGGTGAGAGACGCGAATCCACCCAGAAGCACGTCCTGCCTGATCGCACCTCCACCGCCGTGGCGACTGAAAACAAGCAGCTCCCGGAGCGGTAACTTCGACAGGCGCTCCACCCCCCCTCGAGTGGAAAATTCCTTCCCTGTCACGGACCTGTAACGCCCTGGTGACGGTGGGTTTCCGACGCGGGGACGAGGCGGTTGTCGGCTCGCGGACAGCCTCCCTCCGGGCACCCGGGTTGCACACCTCTCGCACGGACCGGGCGGGGAGGAGTGCATGGGCGAGCGGCGGAGGTTCGAGAAGGAAAGGCGGGGGCTCCTCGCCACGGTCCTCCTTTTGGGCATGCCGGCGTGGGCCGCGGAGCCCGCCCCGGAAGCGGAGGCGTGGCAGCCCGAGGCGGACGCGGCGGCCCAGCCCGAGGAGGTGGCCGCGCTGACTCCGGAGCTGGACACGCCCACGCCGGCCCAGGTGGAGGTCCCCCAGCCGGAGAAGAAGAAGGAGCCGAAGCCGAAGTGGGAGGAGCCGCTCTCGGAGGGCGGTGAGGGCACCGCGGCCAACGACGAGGAGCAGCGGGGACTGCGGGTCGTTCCCTTCGGGCGCGTCTTCGCCCGGGTGAGCGCGGACGAGCGCGAGCAGTACGCGCGCTCGCTCTCCATCGCCTCGGCGCGCGTGGGCCTGGCCGCGTCGCTGTCCCACGTGGAGGCGGAGGTGACGGCGGACCTGTCGTCCAAGTCGCTGCTCAAGGACGCCTTCGTGCGGGTGGCCGATGGGCAGAAGCGGCTGCGCCTCTACGGCGGCCAGTTCAAGGCGCCCTTCCTGGCGCGCGAGCTCGAGTCCGCGTGGCGGCTGCCGGTCATCCGCCGCGGGCTGGTGGCGGACTACCTGGAGGACACGCACCACCTGGGCGGCCGGCGGCTGGGCCTCATGGGCGAGGTGAGCCTCGAGGAGGCGTGGAAGCTGAAGGTGTCCGGCGGCGTCTTCCAGGGCACCAAGGACGACGACACGGGCATCCGCGCCAGCGAGGACGCCGCGCTGCGGGCCACCGTGCGTCCCTTCAAGGTCCTCACGCTCGGGGCGAGCTCCTACTTCGCGCAGTCCTTCGAGGGCGCGCGCACGTACGCGCTGGCGGGGGACGCGGTGCTGAAGCTGGGAGGTCTGGAGGTGACGGGCGAGTACGTCAACGGGCACCTGCCCACGGGGCCCTTCTCCGCGCAGATGGGGCTGGCCAGCTACACGCTGCCATTGGGGCTGGTGGAGGGCCTCGCGCTGCAGCCGGTGGCGGGCGCCGAGATGATGCAGCTGCTCGGCCCGCTGAAGGCCCGCGGCTACGCCTTCGTGGGCGGCTTCAACGTCCTCTACTCCGAGCACTTCAAGGCCCAGCTGCAGGCCGAGCACGCGCTGCGTCCCGGGGACACGGCCGCGGGCTTCGAGTACTCGCTGCAGCTGGCCACCCGCTTCTAGGAACGGAGAGAGACCATGCTCCAGTTCGCGGAAGGAGAAGTCACCAGGCTGCGCCGGGAGTTCAAGCTGGTGCTGGGCAGGACCGAGGCGCTCGCGCTGTGCTCGCGGCTGTCCTCGTCGCTGGGCGGCTACCTGTCGCCGCCCACGAGCATCACCTCCGTCTACTTCGACAAGCCGGGCTATCCGCTGGCACGGCGCTCGCTGGACACGCCGAACGACTGCCTCAAGGTGCGCACCAAGGAGTACTCGCCGGACGTGGGCGCCGGAGGCGTGCAGCGCGTGGTGCTGGAGGTGAAGCGCGAGCGCAACGGCCTCACCCAGAAGCGCCGGGTGTGGGTGCCGCGCGCGCAGCTGGGCCATGTGCTGCGGGGCGGCGTGCGGCTGCTGCCGCTCATCGCCGGAGGGAGCCTCATGCCGGTGCTGGCGGTGACGTACCGGCGGCACGTGTACCAGTGCTCGCAGGCGTGGCGGGTGACGGTGGACCGGGACATCGGCTTCCACGGCATTACGCCGGAGCTGGCGCTCTCCGAGACGACGCTGAGCGCGGAGCGGCTGGGTGAACCGCTGGCGCAAGACGAGCGGGTGGTCGTGGAAGTGAAGCACCTGGGGGAGGAGCTGCCCGAGTGGCTGGCGGCGCTCAACCCCGGGAGGAAGCCGGCGTACAGCAAGTTCGCCGAGGGGATGGCGAGGGTCCACGACTTCGTCGCGGACGGGATTCTGGGGGGCTGAGCAACCGTGTTCATCGACTTCGAAGGCATCGACGGCAGCGGCAAGACGACCCTGTCCAACCTCCTGGCCGAGCGCCTGAGGCGGCTGGGCTACCGGGTGGCGCACGCGCGCGAGGGAGGAGAGCTGCGCTCGCCCATCGCCCGGCGCATCCGCGAGCTCACCCGCGACTCGAAGCTGCTGGAGATGTCGCCGCGCACCGAGTTCTTCCTCAACCTCGCCCGCGACGCGCAGCAGCTCGAGGAGGTCATCGCCCCCGCGCTCGCCCGGGGCGAGGTGTGCATCAGCGACCGGTACCTGTACTCGCAGCTGGCGCTGAGCGGCGGCGGGCGCGGGTTGCCCGGCTCGGCGCTCGAGCCGGCGTGTGAGCTGGCCTCGCAGGGGCTGTGGCCGGATCTGGTCATCCTGGTGGACGTGGATCCGGAGCTGGCCCGGCTGCGCAAGCGCCTGGGGAAGAGCAAGGGCGAGCGGGTGCCGGACTCGGACAGCCGCAAGGGGCTGGCGGGCGCGGGCCTGGCGGTGCGGATGCGGGAGGCCTTCCTGGCGCAGGCGCGGAAGGATCCGGCGCGCTGGTTGATCATCGAGAACAATGATCAACCGCTGCACGTGCTGGAGCAGCGGCTGGTGGAGGCGGTGGTGGCGCGGCTGGAGGGCCGGGAGCTGCCGGCGCAGCGGATGACGCCGCCGAGCCCCACGCCGGTGCAGGTGCCGTCGACGGTGGACGAGGTGGAGGAGCACTTCTTCCGCGTGCTGGACGGGCTGGAGGTGCGCGAGCCGCAGCTGGCGGTGTGGCTGCTGGGCGGCATCCCCGGCTTCCCGGCGCACCAGCGGCGGCTGGGCTACGTGGAGCGCTTCCCGGGGCTGACGGTGCGCAGCCTCACGGGCCTGGACGACGAGCCGGCCCGGGCCCTGCGCGAGCTGCTGGCGGAGGTGGTGCCACAGGAGGTGGCCATGAGCCTGGGCTCCAACCCGTCCCCGCAGGCCATGGCCCTGCGCGAGCGCCTCTACGCCCACGCACCCGCGGACGTGCTCGGCGGCCTCAAGCACAACGACTCGCCCGAGGCGTGGGCCCTGCGCGAGCACGCGCTGCGCGAGGGGCGCCTGAGCGAGGTGCTCTGCGGACTGGCCGGGGTGGACGACGAGCCGGCCTGGGCGGCGCGGGAGCAGGGCGTGCGGCGGGGGCTGTACGCGGACGTGGCGCGCAGCCTCACCGGCCTGGACTCGGCCCGGGCGGACGCCCTGCGCGAGAGCCTGGTCGGCCATGACCGGCTGGCGGTGCTGCGCAGCGTGCAGGGCCTGGACACGCCCTTCGCCCGGCAGCTGCGCGTGGCGCTGGAGGACAAGGCCCTGAAGCTGGTGCTGCGCTCGCTGTCCGGGCTGTGCGGCGATGAGGCCTTCGCCCTGCGCGAGCGCGGCGCTCCGTTGACGAAGGAGGCCCTCGACTCACTGGACGGGTTGGATGATCCGCGCGCCTGGAGGCTGCGCGAGGCCTTCGTGTCCCGCTGGCCGGCCACGGTGGTGTCCTCGCTGGAGGGACTGCCACTGACGGAGCGGGCCGAAGCACTCGTGCTGCGCGCGCTGGAGCTGACCTCCAGCCGCCTGCCGGTGCTGCGCAACGCCTACCGCCTCGTGGCCGCCTCGCACCTGGCCGCGCACCCCTCGGAGCGCAGCTCGCAATGGAGGGCCGGGGATGACGCCCCTCGGCCGGCGCTCTGAATCGAAAGGACGGGCAATGGACGGGCTGTTCTCGGGATTCATCCAGCACGAAGCCACCTCCGGGGTGTCCCATCCCGGCGCGGGCGTGATGTTGCCCCGCCTGATGGCGGCGGTGCTCATCGGCACGGTGCTCGCGCTGAGGCCGTGGCGCCTGCTGACGCGCAAGGCGCTGCCCAAGGCGGAGATGATGCAGGCCCAGGTGCTGCTGTGCACCGCCGCCGCCGTCATCACCGCCGTCATCGGCGACAGCACGGCCAAGGCCTTTGGACTGGTGGGCCTGGGCAGCTTCGTGCGCTTCCGCTCGGGACTGAAGGACCCGCGTGACGCGGCCATCCTCTTCCTGATGATCGGCCTGGGCATGGCGTGCGGACACGGCAGCCTGGAGCTGGCCGGGGTGGGCACGGCCTTCGTCGCCGCGCTGCTGCTGGTGCTGGACTTCTTCGAGAAGGCGCCCGTGCTTCAGAAGCAGCGGGTGCTGGTGTCGGCCCAGGCGGATGACCTGGCGGGCGCGGAGGCGTGGCTGAGACAGCGGCTCGGCGAGCGCAACGTGCTGGTGCGCAGCTGCGCGCTGGACTTCGACGGGCGGCGGCTGGAGCTCGAGGTGGAGGAGAAGGAGCCGGGGATGATCGCGTCGGCGCTGAGCCGCCCGGCGGGCAGCCCGATCCGGGGACTGAGGTGGTCGGAGATGCCCTCGAACAAGGGGCTCTGGGAGGAGCGGGGATGAGGCGTTGGGGGTGGGCCGCACTGGTGGCGGCGATGTGTTGGGCGGGGTGCGGGGAAGGTGGAAGCCTGCCCACGGGAGACCAGGGGCCGCCGTCCACGACGAACCAGGATGGAACGGTGGACCTGCCGGACATTCCTCCCGGCACGGGCGGAGGGACGACGGACCCGGAGCAACCGGCCCCGTTCACGAGCCTCTGGCCGCTGACGGCGGGCTCCACGTGGACGTACCGCATCACGGATCCGGTGAAAGGCACCTTCGAGAAGCGGGTGGAGGTGCTGGGAGAGCAGGCGGTGCCGGAGACGAACATGCGGGCCATCGCGGTGCGCAGCACGCAGCCACACCTGGAGGAGCTGTCCTGGCAGCTCGAGGTGAACGGGGTGGTGGTACGCCTGCGCGAGGAGGACCGCAAGGGGGAGACCCTGGCGCGGGTGACGACCTGGAATCCCGCGACGGTGAAGGCCATCGCGACGGAGCGGCCGGTGGGTTGGCGCTACGACTCGGACATCCGGGAGCTGACGCGCCTGGGCGACGGCACGACGGAGGACAAGGACAAGACATACATCTGGCGCGTGGAGGCGGTGAACGAGACGGTGGTGACACCGGCGGGCACCTTCACGAATGTCATCCGCATCAAGCGCGAGCGTGGGGACAAGGACAACCAGGAGCGCACGTACTGGCTGGCGCCCGGCATCGGCAAGGTGAAGGAGGACGGCGAGCGGCTGGAGGAACTCGTGTCCTACGATGTGAAGAAGCCCTGAACAGACTTCATTGCATCAACGGGCAGGGGCGAAGGGGCGGATTGAGGCCAGCCCCTCCCCCTGCCTCGCTTCTCGCTGATCAAGATGATGATCTCGAACGCCAGCCCATCAACACGGTCTCGGCGTTCAAGTTCAAAGGCAAGGGCCCTTCCGCGGCAATCCGCTCGAGCACGGGTTCCGCACGCTCAGGAGCGAAATCGAGCGACTGGGACGCGGCCCAGGAGCGGACCGACATGTCGGGATGCTCGAGAAGCTCGAGCAATCTGCTTCGAGTATTGGGCCCCAGCACCAGCAAGTCGCGATGCACTTGCATGATGCGAGAATGCAGGCGATTCGCTTTCTTGTGATCGAACTCGCTCAACGCCACCCCATGAAGCTTCGCGAGTTCGATGTACTTGTCTATCAAGCTCCCCACGTCATCATGAGCCTCTCCCGAAACACGCTTCACGGAACGACTCCGAACCTGCGCAGCACGGAAATCCCATACTCCCGCTGCGCCTCATAAGACTGCTGCCTTATCCACTCGCGAACGGTCATGCTCCAGCCTTGCGGTTTCGAGGAGTACCAGGCGGATATCCTCGTGTGGATTGCCTCGTCCAGGGGAATGACGTTCTCCGTATTGTGCAGAGCTTCGGCCCCGAACCTCTCCGTGTTGTGTGGGTGTTTCTCGACGATGTGATGCCACTGCTTGCCCTTGCCCGCGGAGCCCATGACGTCCTTGAAGTCGTCGAAGGACTTGAATGCGCGATGCCCATTGGAGAGCAGCCTGCCCTGTCTGATGAGCCTGGAGCGCCCGCCTTTTCCATCCTGGGGCGCCATGGCAACGGCATTGGCTGGCAGCACGACGCGGATCGTGCCCTCGGGCACGGAGACGATGATCCGCTCAGCCCCGGTCGAAGCCTCCATCATCCGCATGCCAGTCGTGGTCTCGACCCTGCGCGCAGCCTGCCCAAAGCCCGGCAACTTCGGTCCTCTCGAGAGCAGAGCTGCCGTCTCGCCCAACGCCGCCGTGCCCAACAAGACAAGAATCCGCACGCTGTTGGGGCCGATGACCTTCCCGAACCGCGCGCCCGCCTCGCGGAGCTCCTCGAAGGTGGTGGCTTGGGCCGAGTCCTCCGCGAGTTGCACATAAGCCCGGAGCAAATCGAAGAACTCCCAACCGAGATAACCCCACATCATCATGGCGAACGCGGCGGCCACCCCCTTGGACACCGGCTCGGGCATCACCAGCAACGCCAACCAACCCGAGATGGCAACACTCACCGCCGTCCACAACTGCGTGGAGGAGAGCATGGCCCGCAGCTCCGCATCGCGTGCCTCCAGGGCTGGACCCACGGCCAATGCCAGGGCGATGCTGCGCTTGTCATCGGCTTGAAGGGAGGGCCCATCATCGAACAGCGTCAGGCAGTCGCCCGGACTGCCTCGCCGGTCGCAAAAGCGCCCGTACGCTCGCGCCAGTTCCGAATGCCACGCATCCCCGACCAGGGGTTCGGAAACCAGCGCCAGCCTCCGGCCCACGTACAACCGAGGGCAGTCCGTGACCACCCTCAGCGGCATGTCGAGCACCAGTTCCGTCAGGGCGCCACGGAACTGCGCATCAGACACCCGCACTGGCTCGAAATCCGTGGGCAGGTGGATGAAGACCGCTTCGCCCTCGATCGACTCCCCGTTCGCCAACTGTGCACGAACGCTCAAGGACTCCCGTGCTCGTCCAGGCGGTGTTCCCGTGGCACACGCGCTCAACAGCATCAGCACCGATAGAGCCAGCGCTCCCCCACGTACGTGGAACTGCTTGAACCTCCGTGGGACGGTCGAAGAAGGAGCCATGTCGTAGCCCATCAGTAAAACGGCCTTCTATCCCATTTCCACGAGCGTGAGAGATCCATCCCCGCCAAGCTCGACGACCCCTCGCCCACCCGCCGAGGGGCAGGCGGGCGGCCGTCGAGAATTGGATGGATGTCCAACGGTGGAGGGTTGCACTCCCCGTCCGAATGGCTCGGACAGGAGGCACCATGCACCGACTGTATTCCCTGGCGTTCGGCGCAGTGGCCGCGGCGCTCACCTTCTCCGCGAGCAGCGCCAGCGCAGCGAGCCTGACCCGCCAGCCCTACCTCCAGCGCGTGGGCCCGGACACCGCCACCATCGCCTTCCGGCTCGATGGCAACTGTGTCCCCGCCGTGCGCTATGGCACCCACGGCTCCACCGGCCAGTCCGCCCAGTCCGCGGACGCTGGCCGCAACCACGCCATCGTCCTCTCGGGCCTCCAGCCCGGCACCGAGTACACCTACCTCGTCGACGCCTGTGGCGCGCGCACCAACCCCGTGCGCTTCTCCACCGCTCCTGTCCCCGGCACCCGCGGCGTCCACTTCACCGCCGTGGGCGACTTCGGCATGAACAACGCCGATCAGCGCGCCGTGGCCAACGCCATGCTCGCCCGCGAGCCGGAGCTCTTCCTCATGCTCGGCGACAACGCCTACGAGTCGGGCACCGAGGCCGAGTTCCAGAACAACCTCTTCGTCCCCATGGCCCCCCTGCTCGCGCAGGTGCCCTCCGTCGCCGTCCCGGGCAACCACGAGTACGTCACCAACCGGGCCCAGCCCTACTTCGACAACCTCTACCTGCCCACCAGCTCCACCGGCGGCGAGCACTTCTACTCCTTCGACTGGGGCCACGTGCACTTCGTCGGCCTGGATGCCAACTGCGCCCTGGGCATGGCCTCGCAGGACCGCTGCTCGCTGGCCTCGCAGCGCAAGTGGCTGGAGCAGGACCTCGCCGCCAGTGACGCGCCCTGGAAGATCGTCTTCCTCCACTACCCGCCCTGGAGCAGCGGCGAGCACGGCTCGCAGCCCCTCATCCGCCGCGAGTTCTCCCCCCTCTTCGAGAAGTACGGGGTGGACCTCGTCCTCACCGGGCACGATCACCACTACGAGCGCAGCCAGCCCATGAAGGGCAACGCGGTGGGCCCCTCGGGCGAGCGCAACCCCACCTACCTCGTGGTGGGCGGCGGTGGCGCGTCCCTGCGCCCCTTCGCCACCAGCAAGCCCTCGTGGACCGTGGTGCGCAACGACCGGAACCACGGCTACCTCGACGTGAAGGTGGAGGAGGGCACCCTCTCCGCCCAGGTGCTGACGCCCTCGGGCCAGCTGATCGACAGCTTCTCCCTCACCAAGGACCTCCCGCCCGCCGCGGAGGCGCCTCCCGTGGTGACCGACCCCGCGTCGCCCCCCTCCACCGAGCAGCCGGGCACCATCACCCAGCCCACGACCCCCACCCCGGGCCCCGTCACCGGGAACCCCGGATTGCCCGGCGGCTCGGAGGACGTGGAGGGGTTGGACCCCAACGCCCCGGGCTGCTCGACCGGCCCGGCGATGGCGCTGCTCCCCGCGGGCATGCTGGTGCTCGCCGGGGCCCTGCGCCGCCGTCGCCGCCGCTAGCCGGCAGGCCGGGGGAGGGGGCGGAGGCGCCCTGGAAACGCGACGAAACGCCTCCACCCTTGTCATTGAGCGCCCGGGATGCGATTCGCTCGCCTGCCGACAGAGCAGGCCCGCATCCCGGGCCCCCCGGAGCTTTTCATGAAGAAGAACCCTCGCCCGCCCCCCCGGGCGCCCCAGTCCCGACGTCAGCCGCCCTCCTCCGAGTCCGAGGCGGCGCGCGCGGCCCGCCCCCTGCGCGAGGACCTCGTCCTCCAGGCCAGCCTCGAGGCCTACGGCTTCATCCGCCACGAGGGCCGCCTGGCCGACCGGGCCCTGGACTTCACCCTGCGCCACAAGCGCAACCTCTACTCCAACGAGCGCCGCGCCGTGGCCGAGCGGGTGTACGCCCTGCTGCGCCGCCAGCTCACGGTGGACTTCCTCCTCGAGCGCGCCCACCGCGGCTTCCCGCGCCTCGACAAGACGCGCCAGGACGTGCTGCGCCTGGCCACCTCGCGCATCCTCCACGGCGAGCCCATCGACGCGGTGGCCCGCACCTCCTCGCTGAATGGCTCGGACGCCGACGTGCTCGCCGCCCTCCCCGAGGCCGCCCGGGCGCTGGAGGCCCTGCCCCGCGACAAGCGCTTCCCCATCGCCGCCTCGCTGCCGGACTTCCTCGCCGCGCACTTCCGCGCCGTCTTCGGTAACGACGCCGAGCGCGCCGCCGAGGCCATGAACGAGCGCGCCCCCCTCACCGCCCGCGTCAACGGCTTCAAGGGCCCTCGCGAGCAGCTGCGCACGCTCCTGGAGCAGCAGGACGTGCAGTCCTCCCCCACCCCGCTGTCGCCGCTCGGCCTCATCCTCGACACGCGCACCAACGCCTTCTCGCTGGACGCCTTCCGCGACGGCTGGTTCGAGCTGCAGGACGAGGGCAGCCAGCTGCTCGGCATGCTGGTGGACGCGCCGCCCACGAAGGTGGTGGACGCGTGCGCGGGCGCCGGCGGCAAGACGCTGCAGCTCGCCGTGCAGATGAAGAACCGGGGCGATCTGCACGCGCTGGACGTGGAGGAGTGGCGGATTGACGAGCTGCGCAAGCGCGCGCGCCGGGCCGGGGTGCACAACGTGCGCACCCAGGTCATCCCCCCCGAGGGCCCCGAGGCCGACGCGGCCATCGCCCCCCTCCAGGGCAAGGCGGACCGGGTGCTGGTGGACGCGCCGTGCAGCGGCACGGGCACCTTCCGCCGCAAGCCGGATGCGCGCTACCGCCTCACGCCCGAGATGCTCGCGGACCACGTGGCGCGGCAGAAGCGGCTGCTGGAGCGCTTCTCCCAGATGGTGAAGCCGGGAGGCCGGCTCATCTACGGCACGTGCAGCGTGCTGCGCGAGGAGAACGAGCAGGTGGTGGAGGACTTCCTGGCCAGGCACCCGGACTACTCGGTGCGTCCGGTGGCCGAGCAGCTCGGGCCGGAGCTGGGCGCGAAGGTGGGCCCGGGGCCCTACCTGCGGCTCGCCCCGCACCTGCACGGCACGGATGGATTCTTCGGAGCCATCCTCGTGCGCGCGAAGTAGCCTGTAAGCCGGGGGGCGGCTGGGCCCGTCCCCTGGCGATGCTGTCCCCCTCTCGCCCCCTGGAGGGCCCGGAATGCCGGAAGCGGTCCACTATCGCGTCTCGATGCTCCGTCCGCACTCGCACCTCTTCGAGGTGGAGGCGACCTTCCCCGCGGGCCCGGAGGTGCTCGAGGCCCTGCTGCCGGTGTGGACTCCGGGCAGCTACCTGGTGCGCGAGTTCGCCCGGCACGTGCAGGACCTGAGTGCCATGGGCCCGGGAGGCGCGCCCCTCGCGGTGCGGCGCGTGGACAAGCGCACCTGGCGCGTCCAGGCCCGGGGGCACGCGGTGACGCTGCGCTACCGCGTCTACGCCAACGAGCTCACCGTGCGCACCAGCCACCTGGACGGCACCCACGGCTACTTCAACGGCGCCACCCTCTTCCTCTACACCGAGGCCACGCGCGGCCAGGAGCACCTCGTCACCGTGGATGCCCCCGCGGGCTGGAGGGCCTTCGCCGCGCTGGAGCGCCGGGGCGAGGCCTTCGTCGCGAGGGACTACGACGAGCTGGTGGACAGCCCCTTCGAGGTGGGGCCCCACACGCCGCACACCTTCACCGCCGCGGGCGTGCTGCACGAGGTGGTGGTGTGGGGAGACTCGGTGCCGGACGCGAGCCGGCTGTGCTCGGACCTGCAGCGCATCGTCGAGGCGCAGGCGAGGATGTATGGCGGCCTGCCCATGCGGCGCTACCTCTTCCTCGTCTACCTCACGGACAAGGGCCGCGGAGGGCTGGAGCACAAGGCGTCCACGTCGCTGCTCTTCCCGCGCGCGGGGCTGCAGAACGCGCGGGGCTGGGAGGACTTCCTCACGCTGGCGGCCCACGAGTACTTCCACCTGTGGAACATCAAGCGGGTGAAGCCGCGGGCGCTGGTGCCCTTCGACTACTCGCAGGAGAACTACACCTCGCTGCTGTGGGCCTTCGAGGGGGGCACGTCCTACTACGACAATGTCTTCGTGCTGCGCGCGGGGTTGATGAGCGACGGCCGCTACCTCACGCGCCTGGGCGAGACGCTCTCCGCGCTGCACGCCACGCCGGGCCGCAAGACGCAGACGCTGGCCGAGGCCTCGCTGGTGAGCTGGGTGAAGCACTACCGCCCGGACGAGCACTCGCCCAACAGCGCCATCTCCTACTACCTCAAGGGCGAGGTGGTGGCCGCGTTGCTGGACCTGGAGCTGCGCCGCGCCACGAACGACGCGCGGAGCCTGGATGATCTGATGCGGCTGCTGTGGCAGCGCTACGGCGACGAGTCCGGGGTGCCCGAGGACGGCGTGGAGGCGGCGGCCTCGGAGGTGGCGGGCAAGGACCTCGGCGCCTTCTTCGACCGGGCGGTGCGCGGCACGGAGGAGCTGGACTACTCCGTCTTCTGGCACGTGGGCCTGGAGGTGCGCTTCCGTCCGCGCGAGTCCTCGAGCGACAAGGGCGGCTCGCCTCCGCCGCGGGTGAAGGGCGAGCCCAAGCCGAAGGGCTGGCTGGGCGTCACCACCAAGGGCAGCGCCACCATCGCCACGGTGCTGGACGGCTCACCCGCGCAGGAGGCGGGGCTGTACGTGGACGACGAGCTGGTGGCGCTCGACGGCTGGCGGGTGGATGCGGCGGGGCTGCTGTCGCGTACCGAGGACAAGTCCCCGGGGGACACGGTGCGCCTCACGGTGTTCCGCCGGGACCGGCTGGTGGAGGTGCCGGTGACGCTCGGCCAGAAGCCCGCGGATGCCGTATGGCTGGCCCGGGTGGACAAGCCCACCGACGCGCAGAAGGCCGCCTATCAGGCCTGGCTGGGCGCCCCCTGGGAGGAGCCTGGCTAGCCCCCCACCGTACACCCCCGCCAGCCGACCGGATAGGCTCCCGCTCCAGAGGAGCGCCATGCCGCCCAGACGCCTCGCCCGCTGCAAACGCCACCCCACCGCCACCGCCGGCTGGCGCTGTACCGACTGTGCGGCCCCGCTCTGCCCCGAGTGCGTGGAAGCCCGGCGCATGCAGACGGTGGATCTCCTCTTCTGCCGCGCGTGCGGCGGCCGGGCCGACACGATCCTCCTGCACCGCTCGGAGCTGGCCTCCTTCCCGGAGCGGCTGCGCCAGGTGTGGCGCTATCCCTTCACCCGGCAAGGGCTGATGGTGGCGGCGGGGCTCGGAGCCGTCATGGCCGTCGTCGACTTCATGACGCAGATCACACTCATCGTGGCGCGGCTGGCCCCCGCGGCGATCGGCGCCGGCCTCTTCTGGGGTGCCTTCTTCTCCATCATGCGCGCCAGCGTGCGCGGCGAGAACGAGGTGCCCCTCCCGGACTACGGCGACGTCTTCAACGACTGGCTCCTCCCGGCGCTGCGCGGCCTGCTCGCCACCAGCGTGGTGTGGCTCACCTTCCTGCTCTACCTCGCGTTCGCCGGAGGCTGGGACGTCTCCCAGTACGTGGATCGCCTGCTGAGCGATTCGATGTTCTACATGACCGGCAGGTTCCACTCGCTCCCCACCGAGCGGCTCCTCGGAGATCCCCTCGCGTGGCTGCTGGGGCTCACCAGCCTCGCCTGGCTGCCCATGGCGCTGATGATGGCGGTGACGAGCAACAGCCTCCTGGACACGCTCAACCCGCTGCCGGCCGTGAGGGGCATGCTCCGCCTCGGACGGGACTACGCGGTGGCCGTGGTCACCCTGTTCGCCCTGGGCCTCGTCTACCTCGCCGTCCGCTCCGTCAGCTCCAGCCTGCGGGAGCTCCCCTTCGAGCTCGTCATCTCGCGCTGGCTCGCCCAGGTGCTCGAGTGCCTGGTCGTCTTCACGATGGCGCGGGTGCTCGGGCTGCTCATCCACACGCGCGGAGATGCCCTCGGGTACGGTGCGCCGAGCGACTACCTCACCCCGGTGCTGCCAGCGGAGGCCACGCCGAGGACCACGTTGCGCGTGGACCCCACCGCGCTCCAGGCCCCCAGCCCGGCGGAAGCCGCGGCCCCCTCCCCCGAGGCCCGGTTGCAGGAGCTCTCCACGGCGGTCCAGGCCCGCGACATCCCCCAGGCGCTCGCGCTCTACACCGCGCTGGGCTTCCTGCCGAAGGCCCGCATTCCTCCGGCGGTGCACCTCTTCGTCGGGCAGGCCTCGGCGGCGCAGGGGGACAACGCCCTGGCGGTGCGGGCGCTGGAGTCCGTGGCGGACTCGGCGCCGGAGGATCCGCTGGCCCCGCGCGCCCTCGTCCTGTTGGCCCGCGTGCTGGGCGAGCGCATGCAGGAGCAGACGCGCGCCGAGGACGTGTACCGGTACATCGTTGACCGGTACCCGGATACGGAGGCTTCCCGCTTCGCGCGGGGCCGTCTTCCGCCCACCAGCTGACATCCGGCGTTGCCGCTTGCAGGGGCCGTGCGCAATCCCTCCGCATGCTTCGGGCACGCCAACTGCTGCTTCTGCTGGGACTCGCGTCCCTCGTCTCGTGTGACGGGGGCCTGCGGGTGAACCGGCAGGGGGACCCCTGCACCGAGAAACTCATCACGCTGCGGGTGGAGGTGGTGAACGCACAGGGTACTCCGGTACCGGACGCCCTCGTCACGGCCACCCACGTGGTCACGGGTCGCACCATCACCGGGACGACGGGAGACCGGGGAGTCACCACGGCGGTGAACGAGGACATCGGCGAGGGCACGGTGCGGCTGACGGCCACCGCCGGCTCCAAGGTGAGCGCCCCGGCCGAGGTGGCCTGGACGTGCGACGAGTGCCACTGCCACCCCGAGCCCACCTCGGTACAGCTCCAGCTCAACCCGTAAGCCCCTCCGGGCGGCTGCTTCCTCACTCGGCGTTTGTCCCGCGCGTCCCGACTCGCTAGGTTGAGGACGCCATGTCGAGTGTGGAAGACCTCCTCCGGTGCTCCCTGACGGAGCTGACCGAGCGCTTCGTGACCCAGTCCCGCTCCGTGCCCACGGGCCTGCTGGAGGCGCTGGAAGCGGATCCGCGCCAGGGGGCGAAGGCACTCGCCCGCCGCATTCGAGGCCTGAAGGGGAAGAACCGTGCCGAGGGCCAGCGCCTGCGCCACCTGCTGCGCTTCGAGAGCGAGCTGTGGGAGCAGGGCCACACGCACATCGCCGGGGTGGACGAGGCAGGCAGGGGACCGCTCGCCGGCCCGGTCGTCGCCGCGGCGGCCATCCTGCCCCGGGGCTGGAAGCTGGAGGGGCTGGACGACTCGAAGAAGATCGCCGACGAGGCGCGCCGCGACGAGCTGGCCGAGGCCATCAAGCGGGGCGCGGTGGCGTGGGCGGTGGGTCAGGCGGACTCGGAGGAGATCGACCGGCTCAACATCCGGCGAGCGAGTCTGCTGGCCATGCACCGGGCGGTGCAGGGGCTGGGGACTCAGCCGGACTACGTGCTGCTGGACGCCTTCACGATTCCCGAGTGCACCCTGCCCCAGCGCGGCATCATCAAGGGAGACTCGCTCTCGCTGAGCATCGCCGCGGCATCGGTGCTGGCGAAGACGACGCGGGACCGGCTGATGCGGGAGTTGGACGTGCAGTACCCGGGATATGGGCTCGCGGATCACAAGGGCTACCCGACGGCCGAGCACGTGCAGTGCATCCGGGAGAAGGGCGTGCTGCCCATCCACCGCCGCAGCTTCGGGCCGGTGCGGGAGGCGCTGGGACTCAGTGCACCCCCGCAGGTGGGCGGGCCCATCCAGGGCGATCTCTTCTCGGAGAACGGGCAGCAGTGAGCGCGGACAAGGACATCGACGGGTGGCTGGGCGAACGGGGCATCACCTCCGGGGAGTCACGCGCCCGGGCCCGGGCCGCGCTGGAGGAGACGGGGCTCACGAGCGCGCGCAAGGTGCGCATCAGCGAGCCCAAGCTGCCGAAGGCCGAGCAGGTGTTGGCGGAGCGCTTCTACCGGGTGTGCGCGGCGGCGCCGTGCCAGCAGGTGGCGAAGTCGAGCGGCCGGGAGCCGCTGCTGGTGGAGCCGCGCAGCCATTGTGAGCACTGCGGAGGCTCGAACAACCAGCGCGCGGAGACGGCCTTCCTGGAGGCGTGTGGGCGCCATGGGGTGCGCCGGGTGGTGGTGGTGGGCGGCTCGCCGGCGGTGCGCGAGGAGCTGGAGGACAAGCTCGGCGGGAGCATCGAGCTGCGCATGGTGGACGGCACCGAGCGGCGCACGGCGGTGAAGGCGCAGAGTGACTTGGAGTGGGGAGACCTGGTGCTCGTCTGGGGCGCCACGGAGCTGCACCACAAGGTGAGCAGCCACTACACACAGCCGGGCACGCCCCACCGGCACAAGGTGGTGCACGTGGCCCGGCGAGGCGTGGCCGCGCTGCTCGAGGCCGGCATCACCCACCTGGAGCGGTGAGGGAGCCGAGGAGTTTTACTCCTCGTTCGGCCCACCTGTCAGGTAACATCCCTCGGGCTCGTCGGTAAGCACCCGCCATGCGACCTCTCTCGCCCCTCACGCGACGTCCCAGAGCAACCTCCTTCAGCGTCAAGGAGCTGCTGGACCGCGTTCGACAGGGGAGCATCCGAATCCCCGAAATCCAGCGGCATTTCAAATGGAAGGCCCAGGAGATTCAAGAGCTGCTGGATAGCGTCTACCGTGGTTATCCCATCGGACTGCTGCTCTTCTGGCAGCACGAGGCGCCTGCGGCACACATCGAAATCGGTCCGGTGAAGTTGGACGCGCCCCAGACTGCTCAAGCCCTGTGGGTCGTGGATGGCCAACATCGTGTGACCGCTCTGGCCGGGGTACTGCTTCACCCCACTCTCGAGGGTGAAGGGGGCTCCGATGACTTCGAGCTCTACTTCGACCTGGAGCAGAAGGAGCTCGTCCGGCCTGCCCGCCGGGGGCCGACGCCCCCGCACTGGCTGCCCATGAATGTGGTGGCGGACAGTGAGCGATTGCTCGGCTGGCTGGGCCGTCATCCTGGCCCGGCAGAGCACACCAGGACCGCCGTCGGACTCGGCAAGCTGCTCGGGGAGTACCAGCTACCGGCGTACATCGTCGAAGCCGATGCCCAGGAAACCCTCCCCGTCATCGTCGAGCGGCTGAACTTCAGGAGCAAGACCCTTTCCGAAGCGGAGGTGCTCCAATCGATTCTTGGGGGCCGGCATCTAGAGCATCCCTCGGATCTCCATTCCTTGTCCCGCGGCTTGGAGGAGATGAGATTTGGCACCATCGAAGAGAAATGGTTGCGCAGATCCGTCCTCGCCACCCAAGGTCTCGACATCACCCGAGGCAGGTGGCATCAACTCGAGGGCGTCCATGACCTGCCAGGTGCGCTCCGTCAAACGGAACGCGCCCTGCGCGAGACCATCGTCTTCCTCAAGCGGGATGCGGGAATTCCTCACGTCGAGCTCCTGCCACACAAGCACCCCCTCGTCATCCTGGCGCGCTTCTTCCATCTCCACCCCGAGCCTTCCGCACGCTCACGCGAGTTGCTTGCACGCTGGTTCTGGCGTGGTGCCATCACCGGCGCGCATCGGGGAGAGCTCGTTCCCGCGGTGCGCAAGAGCCTGACGGTCATCGGGCAGAACGAGGATGAGTCGATCCAAGCCTTGCTCGCCGAGCTCCCCCACTTCCTCACCCGGGCACCCGACCTGCGTGAATTCAAGTACCGTACCGCGGAAACCAGGTTGCAGATCAACGCGTTGCTCGGGCTGCATCCACGAGAGCTCCACTCCGGCGAAGTCCTGGATGTCCCCGCCATCATTGGCACGCAGGGCTCCAACGCCCTCGGGCAGATCCTCACCGAGGCCCCTCGCCTGCGCCCTGATGACGAGTCAGCTCAGCTCAAGAGCTTGATGCAAGGACTCGCCAACCGGATGTTCCATCCGGAAACCCCCGGGCAGTCATTGCTTGCCGCGCTCGAGCACGCCTCCCCAGACGTCCTCGGGAGCCATGGCATCTCACCGCCTGCGTTCAAGGCCCTCCAGCAAGGAGACAGGCTGCGATTCCTGACCCTCCGTCTGAAGCTCCTGGAGCAACACCTCGCGACGTTCCTGGACTCGAAAGCACGCTGGCTGGAATCGGATCGCAAACCGCTCCAATCCCTGCTCATCCCCAACGAGGACGAGGCCTGACATGCAACTCCTGCGCAAGGAGATTGGCATCCTCGATGTCAGACTGGGCGACGTCCACGTCGGGACGCTGAACCTCCTGGAGGATGAGTATACGGAGTTCGTCATCTCCGAGGAGTACCGCCAGAGGTATCCGCGGCCCATTCTCGGACAGGCCTTCGAGGATGACCTCACCCGGCGGCGTTCGAGCCGGATGCGTTTGTTGCCCTTCTTCTCGAATCTCCTCCCGGAGGGCCCCCTGCGGGAGCTCATCGCGAAGAAACTGGGCGTGCACCCCCAAAGGGAGTTCTTCCTCATCGCGCGGCTGGGTGAGGACCTTCCCGGCGCGCTCATCATCACTCCGGCGGGTGCACTGGGTGGAGACGCCTCCGAGCCCCTGCTGGGAGCCGAGGAAGAAGCCGCGCCCCTGCAGGAGCAGCTCCGATTCTCCCTGGCGGGCGTGCAGCTCAAGTTCTCCATGTTGCGCCAGGACCGGGGTATGACCCTGCCCACGAGTGGCCGGGGTGGCGATTGGATCGTCAAGCTGCCGGACAATCGCTACGACCTCGTCCCCGAGAACGAATTCTCGATGATGAGCTGGGCACGCGCCGCTGGCATCACCGTGCCCGAATTCCATCTGGAAGCGGTCACCGACCTCAAGGGCCTTCCCGAGGGCGTCGCACTCCGTGAGGGAATGGCCTTCGCCATCCGCCGCTTCGACCGCCCGGCACCCGGCCAGCGTGTCCATATGGAGGACATGGCGCAGGTGCTGGGGCTCTACTCGGACGAGAAGTACAAGAAATACAATTACGAGACGACCGCGAACGTGTTGCTCAACGTGGCTGGACCCGATGCGTTCCAGGAGTTCCTTCGCCGGCTCATCTTCATCATCGCCATTGGCAACGGAGATGCCCACCACAAGAACTGGTCCCTCCTGTACCCGGATGGCATCCACGCCACGCTCTCGCCCGCCTATGACCTCGTATCAACCATCCAGTACATGCCCAATGAAACGTTGGCCTTGAATCTCTCCCGCTCCAAGCGCTTCGAGGATGTCTCCCTCGAAAGCTTTGAACGACTCGCACGCAAGCTGAAGCTCGGCAACGAGGAAGTCCTCCCGACCGTGAGACAAGCGGTGCAGGCCACGCTGGATTCGTGGAGTACGCTCCGCGCCGGGCTCCCCATTCCCGAGAGCTACAAGCAACGGATTGAGCAGCACTGGAAGAAGGTGCCACTCCTCGGAAGGCCGTAGTCCCTGCTCAAGGCGCGGGGGCGGGGAGGATGCAGGGCCGGGCGTTCTGGACGGCCTGATAGCGCATCCACACCTGGCAGGCGCACTCGGGCTGCTCGACTCGCGGCTCGTAGCGCACGCGCAGCACCCCGTCGAACTGCGTGGCACACCGGGTCGTGGCCTCCAGGTGCACCGCCACCTGATCCACCGTGCACTGCGTCCCCTTCGCGCTCAGCGGCGCGTTGGCCACGCTGCCATCGAGCATGAAGCCATCATCCTCCGTCAAGCCGCCCTCGAGGAACGCACCGATGAGCTGCATGTCCATCAGCTCGTAGTTCATGCGGACGACGTCGCCGGTGATGATGAGCTCACCCGAGTCCCAGCTGTCCTGCACCGAGGACGCGGCGAGCAGTCCGCAGTCGTCGCGGATCACCTCCGTGGCTGTGAACACATAGGGGCCCTCGTTCTGGAGGTAGGCGTTGGTGCAGCCCAGGCCAGAGGCGAGTGCCAGGGCGGACAGCAGGAGCGGACGGAACAGTCGGTGGGCGGCCACGGCGTGCAGGCTAGCTCAGCCCGCGCACACGTGCAGGGTGCAATGGCGGGACCAGCGGCTAGACTGCCCGCTCCATGGCCACGTACAAGAACCCCCTCCCCACGGTGGATTGCATCATCGAGCTGCCAGGGGAGCGCCTCGTGCTCATCCGCCGCAAGAACCCGCCCCTCGGTTGGGCCCTGCCCGGCGGCTTCGTGGACGAGGGCGAGCGGTTCGATCGCGCCGCCGCCCGCGAGGCCAGGGAGGAGACCGGCCTGGACGTGGAGGTGGTGGAGCAGTTCTTCACCTACTCGGACCCGTCCCGAGACCCACGCAAGCACACCGCGTCCACCGTCTACCTCTGCCGCGCCTCGGGAGAGCCCACGGGCTCGGACGACGCCGCCGAGGCCCGCGCCTTCCCGGTGGATGGCCTGCCCGCGGAGCTGTGTTTCGACCACGGCACCATCCTCGCCGACTACCTGGCCTACAAGCGGACGGGCCAGCGGCGGAAGCTCTGAGGCTCGGCACTCCCGGATGCACTACCTCCCCCTCCTCCTCACCCTCGGCCTGCTCGTCGCGCTGCACGAGCTGGGACACCTCGTGGCCGCCCGGCTGCTCGGCGTCCGGGTGGACCGGTACACGTTCGGGTTCGGCCCCGCCGTCTTCTCCTGGAAGTTCCGCGGCACCGAGTACGTGCTCGGCGCCGTCCCGCTCGGTGGCTCCACCCGCATCCACGGGATGAACCCCCACGAGCCGGGGGTGGACGCGGCGGATCCCACGAACTTCTCGGCGCAACGCCCGGCGAAGCGGCTGCTGGTGCTGCTGGCGGGGCCGCTGGCCAACTGGCTGTTCTCCCTGGGCGTCCTCTTCGCGCTCTACACCTCGGGCACGCATGTGGTGGTGCCCCTCACGGTGGGCACCATCAACCCCGGCTCCGAGGCGGCGCGCGCCCAGTTGCTGCCGGGGGACCGGATCGTCAGCGTGGACGGCCAGCCGCTGGACAGCTGGAGCGGCTTCGTGGAGCTCATCGCCCAGAACCCCGGCCGCGAGTTGAAGCTGGGCGTCGAGCGCCAGGGTGAGCCGCGCGCGGTGACAGTGCGCCCGCGTCCGGACGAGCGGGGCGAGGGCCGCATCGGGGTGAGTCAGCAGTACGTGTACCGCGTCCATGGTCCAGGCCAGGCGCTGCTGCAGGCCGTGGCGCACACGGGCAACCTGGTGACCGAGGGCTCGCGAATGCTCGGCGGCCTCCTCCAGGGACGGCGGAGCATGGCGGACGCGAACCCCGTGGGCCTGGTGAAGCAGTCCTCGGGCGCGGCGGGCAGTGGGTGGGGCTCCTTCCTGCGCGTGGTGGTGAGTCTCTCCATGGCGCTCGCCCTCTTCCACCTGTTGCCCCTGCCCTCGCTGGACGGGGGACGGATGCTCTTCGTCCTCATCGAGACGGTGAGCCGCCGCAAGGTGCCGCCCCGCGTGGAGACGGTGGTGCACGCGGTGGGCTTCCTCGTGCTGCTGGGCGTGGTGCTGACGGTGGCGCTCGCGGACCTGCGCCAGCACATCCGGCTCACCCGCACCGCCGCCGTGGCCCCGCCCGACGCGGGCCCCTCGAGCCCCGCGGCGGCCACCCTCCCCGCTCCCGCGGCCTCGGAGGGTGGACTGCCCCCGCGGGCGGACGGGCTCGGCGAGTGAGCGTCCGTGCCCGGCCCGCCGCTGTCCACCCGGCCGGAAGTGCCCCCCGGACGACGCTCGCCCGCCCGAAGACGGCGCCAAGGCTCCGGGAAGGGCCTATGCTGCGTCCCTCATGAGCACCCAGGCGAAGAGCACCGAGGCGAAGCACGACGGCCTGTTCTGCGAGCTCTTCTGGGGCACCACCCGCAACGAGGTGTGGAGCTTCGCCCCCGAGCAGACGCGCGTGCTGGCCGCGCAGGATGAGAAGACGGCCCTGCCCCTCTACGGCTTCACCCTGCCGGAGGAGCCCTTCCTGCTCGCCGAGCGCACCGAGAAGGGTTACCGCGTCTTCGTGCCTCCCGCCTCGCGTGTCGAGCGCAGCCGGCGCGGCGATGCCTTCCGTCCCATCCCGGAAGCGGAGCTGCAGCGGACCGGGGACCGGATTTCGGTGGAGCTCCTGCAGGGAGATCTGCTGCGCCTGTGCGAGGGCGAGCTCGCCCTGCACATCACCTATTCGGTCGCGGGCAAGCGCGAGGCGGCCGTGCGGCTGCGAGATCTCGGCTGGGTGGCGATGGGGGCGGCCCTCTTCCTCAGCCTGCCGGTGGGATTCCTGTTCGCGGGGCCCTCTCCCGAGAAGATGGCCGAGTCCAACGCCCGCGCCCTCAAGGCGGCACGCGACCGCGAGGAGGCCGAGCGCAAGAGGCTCGGGGTGGACCAGCCGGCCCGGCCCATTTCACCGGACGCGCAGAAGCCCGACGCGGGTGTGAAGACGCTGCCCGCCAATCTCGGTGTCCACTGAAGGCGTGCCCCGGGCACATGCGCCGACCCGCGGCCGTGTCCCTCGTCAATTTCCCCTCTCCCGAGGGGAGAGGGAAGATTATGGACCCAGACCCACCCAGACCTCACCGTCCTCGAAGAACTCCTTCTTCCAGATGGGGACGTCCTGCTTGAGCCGCTCGATGGCGTGCTCGCACCCGAGGAACGCCTCCTTCCGGTGCGGCGCCGCCGCGGCGATGACCACGGCCAGCTCGCCCGGCTTCAACGTCCCCACCCGGTGCACGATCGCCAGCCGCGTCCCGTTGAACTTCCCGGCCACCTCGCCGCCGATCTCCGCCAGCTTCTTCTCCGCCATGGGCGGATAGGCCTCGTACTCCAGCCGCAGCACCCGCCGGCCCCGCGTCTGGTTCCGCACCGAGCCGGAGAACGTCACGAGCCCGCCATACGCCTCGCCGGACACCGCCTCCACCACCTCGTCCAGCCGCAGTGGCCGGTCCACCACGCGGAACAGGCCGCCACTGCCTCCGGCCACCGGCGGAATGAGGGCCAGCTCCGCGCCCGCGGGAACCTCGGCCTCCGCGTCGGAGAACTCCTGGTTCACCGCCACCCGCAGGTGCGGCAACAGGGGCGCCAGCGCCGGGTGACGCGTGGCGAGCAGGCGCAGCACGTCCGACACGCGCGCTCCCGGGGGCAACTCCAGCGGCTCTCTCGGCAGCCCCACGCGCTCGCGCGCCGCGGCGAAATACAGGACGGTGATGGTGTTGGACACGGCTCCCTACCTGCTCCGCTCCCGGAGCTCGGCGCGCGCCCGGAAGCGACCGCCGCCCTCCTCGGGTGCGAAGTCGATGAAGACATTCTCCACGGGCGGCAGCTGATCCATCAGCGTGCCCACCAGCGAGCGGGCCACGGGCAGCTGCTGCGGTGACACGCCGGGCACCTCCTTCGGGGCCTCCAGCTCGGCGCGCAGCCGGCCCACGTCCACCATGGCCGACAGGTGGCCCGGCTCGAAGGACTGGGCGCCATAACGCTCGCGCAGGGCCACGCCCACGTCGCCCGAGGGCCGCGCCCCCAGCGACTCGCCGCCATTCACCGTCAGCCGGTCCGCCGAGACGGCGAACTCCACGGGCTGATCCATCACCCGCGTGCGCAGGCGCGTGGCGTCCGCGCCCTTCAAGACCTCATAGGGCTGCCCGCGCTCCTTGAGCCGCCCGGTGAGCCACTCCAGCACGGGCTCGGAGCGCACCAGTCCCGCCTGGAAGAGCAGCGTGCCGCGCGGCTCCGGCTGCCGGTTGCCCAGGAAGAAGTTGCGGTAGAAGGCCACCGCGTCGAAGTACGCCAGCAGCGTCATGTCTCCGCGCAGCGCGCCCAGCAGCTCATCCGCGCCCGCCGCGTCGAAGCCCTGCTCCTTCAGCCGCAGCAACGTCCGCTCGCGGCGCTCCGAGCCGGGCGCGCCGAAGACGAGCTTCGTCATCTCCTCCGGCGGCATGGACACCATCAGCGCGGCGATCGGATCCGCGGGCGCCTTGCCCAGCAGCTCCGAGCCCGGCCCGCTCTTGCCCGCGAAGAGCGACTTGTCCGAGGCCACCCAGCCCTCCAGCTCCGCCCTCGCCTCCTCCACCCGCAGCGCCGCCCACAGGCCTCGAATCCCCTCGGAGTCGTCCCCGTCCTCCGCCCGCGCGAAGAGGTGCACGTTGCCCGCGCCCACCTTCGGCCTCAGCTCCGTGAGCAGCGGCTGCTCGGACAGCCCCGGGCCGCTCATGCCCGTGATCCGCGCCCGGATCGCCGCCTCGTCCGCCACCGCCGTCCCGCCCTCCTGCGCCAGCACCTTCTCGATGCGCCCGCTCGCCTGTTGCTCGTCGTCCTCGTCCCCGCCCGCCTCCTCCGGCGAGTCCGGCACCACCAGGTACAGGTAGCCCCGGTCCGCGAAGAGCAGCATCGGCGTCCCACTCTCGCGCTCCAAGCGCACGCTGCCCCCGGGCTCGCGCCCCACGACACGCGCGCCACCGGAGCGCAGCTCCTCCACCACCGCCTCCAGCGCGGCCTCGGCGTCCGTCACGCCCAGCAGCGCCACGGTGCCCTCGAAGCCGGGCAGAGAGAAGAAGCCCACGCCCTCTTCCGGATCCACCAGCCGGGGCTCGCCCCGCAGCTCACGCAGCACCAGCGACAACAGCGGCGCCTCCTCCAGCGCCTGCCGCGTCTGGGCCTGGCCCAACATCCGCGCGAAGAAGCCCACCAGCGGCTCCACGTTGCCGCGCAACCGGGGGAAGAAAACCGCCACCTCCGCGTCGGCGGGCATGGCGCGCAGCACCGGCCGCGGCACCACCGTCACCGAGGCGCTGGCCAGCACCGCGTCCTTCTCCAGCGCGCGCACCTGGAAGCTGCCCGCGCGCGGGAAGGCATGGGACACCCGCGCGCCCTGCCGCGGCGGCGAGCCGTCTCCGAAGTCCCACGTCACCTCCGGCGCGTCCCGGGCCTCGGAGCCGAAGCCCACCGGCACGCCGGCCTCCACCGTGCGAGCTCCCCCCGCCTCCGGTTTCACTGCCCTCCGGCAGCCGGGACCCGCCAGGGCCACGGCCACCACCACGAGGACTGTCAGGGCTCGAGGAAAGGTTCGCACATGCGCTTTCATGTACGGTCTAGTAATCCAGCGCCAGTCCGAACATCCAGTACCCGTCGGAGAGATCGAATCCCTTACTGCCGAAGTTGTTCACTTTCGCGTACGTGTACTCGGCGAAGAGATAGCTGTGATTCACCCCGAGGTCCGAGTCGAAGTCGCGCGCCAGCCGCGGCTCCAGCACGTCCAGCAGGAAGGCGACACCACCCGCCACCTCCCAGCCGAACCTCAAACCCTTGCCCGTGCCGCCGACCTCCGGCGACTCGATCTCCCCGCCCTTGGTGGACCACCACGGCGTGAAGACGAGGCCGGGCTTGATGTAGGGCACCAGCGGAATGCCCCAGCGGAACGCCGGGTAGTCGAACCGGTAGACGCCGCGCACGCGGATGGGCAGCACGTGGAGGCCGGTGCGCTCCGCGGACGGCACGTCCGCATCCGTCAGGGCGGCGGCGTACTTCTCCGCGTACCCCAGCGACACGCTCACGCCCGCCGTGCCGATGCCCTGGTAGAAGAAGCGCTGCATCTCCAGCTCGACGAGCAGCATGCTGGAGGCGCCGAACGTATCCGCGTACGGCCGCTTCCCCGCGAGTGCCTCCTCCGCATCGAGCGCCGGCTTGTAGCCTCCGAGCCGGATCTCCACGGCACCGCTGCGAGGCGTCTGGGTGGGCACATCGGACATCTCCTGCGCCTCGCCTGGGAGCGCGGTGAGCACCACCGCGATGCCGAGGGCCACTGCTCGAGTCATGAACGATTTCTCCTTGAGAACAGCCAGAAACCCAGGGCGGCCAGCATGCCTCCGCCCGCGAAACCTCCGCCCGTGGCACCGCACCCCGTCTCCTCGCCGCCCGCCTCGCGGTACCGCTCATAGAAGCCAAACGTCCGGGTGGGCGTGCCCTCGCTCGCGACCGACGCCGGGCTCTGGTTGCCCGCCTCGTCGATGGCATAGGCCTCGAGCTGATACGTCACGTCGTTCTGCAGGTTCGCCACCCGCACCGCCCCCGCCGCCACGCCCTGCTGCTCATTGGAGACCTCGACGCCCGCCAGCAACGCCACCACCTTCACCTGGAGGGCGTCCTCCGGCGCATCCACCGTCACCTTCAGCGCCTTGTCCAGCGCGGCCACGCCAGAGATGGACGGCGCATCGGGACTCTTCGTGTCGTAGGTGATCTCCAACGGCTTCGCCGCCTTCACCACGTTGGAGCTGCACGAGCCCAGCGCATCGGCCGTCTTCGTCGCGGCGCACAGCCGCATCGTGGACTCGATCCCCGGGTCACCGCACGAGCCCGTCCCCGCATCCGAGCCGGAGGTGGAGAAGATGGGCAGGTTGGACACCTGGAAGGTCGCCGTCGCGGTGCCACCCGAGGAGGTGATGGTGGTGAGCGGAATGGAGGACAGCGAGCGGGTGGATCCCGACGTCTGCGCGGAAGCCGAGTCCCGGCAGTCCGTGTCCGTGGTGATCCAGAGGGAGAGCTCGGTACAGGGCGTGCCGGCCACCCGCCAGTTGAAGGTGCTCGTCGATCCACATTGGCTCGGACCGACGCTCAGGCTGGCCGTATTGGTCGCGGACTGGACCGTGACCTGGACCTGGGACCCGAACTGTCCGAACGCCGCGGACGACAGGAGGACCGCTGCGGTGAAGAGGAGGTTACGCATGGGCGGGAAGGAGGGTAGCAAGCCCGAGGCCAGGAGAAACCCGGCCCGCCTCCGGGGGGTGACGGGGGGGACAGGCCCCCGCCCCCGGTCAAATGGGCAGGAGCGGCCCGGCGGCGTTGCCAAATTGTCAGGCGGAGGACTCGGCGAGCCGCAGGCCGGCCTCCACCAGGTTGAGGGCGGCGCCCCGGCCGGCGTTGTCCACGGTGGCGAAGAGGGTGAGCCACTCGGGGGCCTGGGGAAAGGAGCGCAGGCGGCCCACATGGATGGTGGGATCCGCCGTGACGAGGCTGGGCAGGGGGTAGACCTTCTCGGTGGGAGCATCCAGCACCTTGAGCGCGGGCGAGCCCTTGAGGGCGGCGCGGGCCTGGTCCACCGGGGCGGGCTTCTTCAGCCGCACGTGGAGGCTGAGCCCGTGGCCGAAGAAGGTGGGCACCTGCACGGCGGTGCCGGCCACCACGGGCACCTCGCCCTTGCTGGCGAAGAGCCGGGCGCACTCCAGCGTCCAGCCGGCCTCCTCCTCCGTCCAGGGCGAGTTGGCCAGGAAGGGGCCCACCTGGGGCACCAGGTTGAAGGCCACGCGGTGGGGGAAGACGTGGGCCTCGGGCTCGCGGCCGGACAGCAGCGCGGACGTCTGCTGCTCCAGCTCCTTGAGGCCCCGCTGGCCCGAGGAGGACACGCCCATGAGGGCCGTCACCTGCACCTGGGCCACGCCGAAGGCCTGGCGCAGCGGCTCCACCAGGGTGGCCACCGCCGTCGTCACCGCCGAGGGCAGCGCCACGATGCGGCCCTTGAAGGAGGCGCCCAGCACCTCGGAGTTGAAGCCGGGGAGCACCAGCGGGACGTTGCCCTCGGCGCGGAAGGCGTTGCTGGCGTCCACCACCCAGGCGCCCGCGGCCTGGGCCAGGGGGGCCAGGGTGCGCGAGGCGTCCGCCGGGGTGGCCAGCAGCACCAGGCCCGTGCCCCGGAGCGTCTCGGCGGACACCGGCTCCACCTCCAGCGTCTCCTCGCCGTACTCCACCTCCTCGCCCTCGGAGCGCTCCGAGGCCAGCACGCTGAGCTGCTCGGCGGGGAAGTCCCGCTGCAGCAGGGTGGAGAGCACCTCGGTGCCCACCACGCCCGTGGCGCCCACCACGGCGATTCGCAGGTTCTCGTTCATGGCGGTCCCTTTACCCCAGCCCCCCGCCCGGCGCGCGGCCTTCGGTGGTAGACGTCTACCACTCAGGTAGGACAAAATACGACATCACTGGTAGACGTCTACCACCGTGGCGCCCGCCGGGGGCTGTCCCACCGTGTCCGCATGGAGGGGGAGCAGGGGCGCGGGCCCGACACGGGTGCGCGCGTCCCCTTCCGGTAGACTGGTGGGACATGTCGATGTGGACCCTCGTCTCGTTGTTGCTGCTCGCGAACGTGCCGCCGGACGGCGCGGCGCAGATGAAGAAGGTGGACGGGCTGATGCCCGAGCTGCGGCGCATGGCCACGGATCCGTCGGTGGTGCGCGAGGTGAAGAAGCAGAACGCGCGGCGCGTGTCCCTGGAGAGCATCCGGCAGTGGGACGAGGAGTGGCGCGCGACGCCGGCCCTCACCCCGCTCAAGCGCCAGCTGCTGGGCAACCCGTGCGCGCGCACGCTCGGCGGCTACCGGGAGCGGCTGGGCCGGGTGGTGGCCGAGGCCTTCGTCATGGACAACCAGGGCGCGCTGGTGGGCGCCACGCGGCGCACGTCCGATTACTGGCAGGGCGATGAGCCCAAGTGGCGCCAGTCCTTCAATGGAGGCCGGGGTGGGGAGCTGCGTGAAAAACCCTTCTTCGACGACTCCTCCCAGTCCTATGTCGTCCAGGTGTCCCTGCCGGTGAAGGATGGCGCCCGCGTCATCGGCGCCCTCACCGTGTCCCTCTCCCTGCTCGAGCTCTGAAACCATGAACCTCCCCCTCTCGCGAGGCCTCAAGCTGCGCGGCCGCATCACGCTGTCGGTGGCGATGCTCTCGGCGCTCGCCATCCTGTCCGTCACCGGCGTGGGCCTGTCCTTCACCCGGCGCACGTTGTCCAAGCAGATCCACGCCACGTTGAGGGCCGAGGCCGAGGGCTTGAAGGATCTGGTGGAGCGCATCCTCGCCGAGCGCGAGGCCAACGTGCGCGGCTGGTCCGAGGACGCCATCCTGCGCGGGGCGCTGCTCTTCGACACCTACGACAAGAGCGACGCGGTGCTGGCGGGGCTGGTGAAGCACCACCCCTCCCTCAGCGGCTTCGTGCTCTTCAACGAGCAGGGCCGCGCGGTGTCGGCCAGCTCGGAGGCGCTGCTCAAGAGCTTCCAGGGCCGGGAGCGGGAGGTGCGCGAGACGGCGTGGTACCGGGCGGCGCTCGAGGGGCGCTTCACGGCCGACGCGCTCGCGCGGGAGAAGGACGCGGCCTTTGGCAAGCGGGTGCTGCCGCTGGCCGCGCCGGTGAAGAGCCCGGCCAGTGGCGCCCGGATCGGCGTGCTGCTGGCCGCGTATGACTGGAGCCAGGTGCGGGACGTGGTGAAGGCCGCGATGCAGCGGGCCCGCGAGCGCGCCCAGGACAGCTTCGCCCTGGAGGTGCGGAGCGAGGAGGGCACGGTGCTCTTCAACTCACGTCCCGCGGATGCGGCGCCGCTGGTGCGGCCCGTGTCGCAGGAGGCCATCAACGGCACGGACGTAAAGGACGTGGGAGACGGCTGGCACTTCGTGGCCACCCTGGACGCGCGGGAGGCGTATGCCCCGCTGGCGCAGGCGGCCACGGTGGCGCTCGGGATGCTGGGGTTCTTCCTGGTGCTGGCCGTCGCGGGCTCGTGGTGGCTGGCGCGTGGCATCGCCCGGCCCATCTCCGCGCTGAGCGAGGCGGTGACGCACGTGCTCGAGGAGGGAGACCTCTCGCACCGCGTGGAGGTGAACAGCGGGGACGAGGTGGGGGAGCTGGCCCACGCCTTCTCGCGGATGATGGAGCAGCTGCGCCAGACGACGGTGGGCCTGCAGCAGGGCACGCGGGTGCTCACCGGCGCGGTGGCGGAGCTGAGCCAGGCGGCGGAGCACCAGGAGCGCAACCTCTCGCGCCAGGCGGCGGCCATCCAGGAGACACAGGTCACCGCGCAGGAGATTCAACAGACGTCGAAGATGGCGGAGGAGCGCTCGCGGGCGGTGCTGCAGGTGACGGAGCGGGCGGAAGAGGTGGGCCGCCTGGGCGAGCAGACGCTGGGAGCGAGCATCGCGGGGCTGCAGGAGCTGCATGAGAAGGTGGGGCGGCTGGCCAGCACCATCCTGATGCTGGGCAACCGGACGCAGCAGATTGGAGAGATCGCCCAGACGGTGAAGGATCTGGCGGACCAGTCGAACATGCTGGCGCTCAACGCGGCCATCGAGGCGGTGCGCTCGGGCGAGCACGGCAAGGGATTCGGCGTGGTGGCGCGCGAGATTCGCGCCCTGGCGGACCAGTCCATCGAGTCGACGGACCGGGTGCGGGAGCTGCTGGACGATATCGGCAAGTCCATCCAGGACACGGTGTCGATGACGGAGAAGGGGCAGCAGCAGATGCAGGGCGGGCTGGCGCAGATCAAGGCCAGCGGCGAGAGCCTCCGGGAGCTGACGTCGATCGTGAAGGACAACGCGGGAGCGGCGAGGCAGATCGCCGTGGCGGTGAGCCAGCAGAACGCGGGCATCTCGCAGATCTTCACCGCGGTGTCGGACCTGTCGTCGCTGATGGAAGAGACGATGCAGGGAGTGCAGGCCACCACGCGCGCCACGAGCTCCCTGCGCGAAGCGGCCGAGCGCATGGAGTCGGTGGCACGCACCTACCGGGCCTAGTGCACCTGCCCCGCTCTGTCCCGAGACAGGGCGGGGTTCCATCCCGACACGCCAGGGAACACGTGATGTCCTCCCTTCACACAGGCTCGCGCTGGGGCCGGCCAGTCCAGGGCATGCGGTTCCTCGCCACCGTGTCGGTGGCCGCGCTCCTCTGCCTCTCCTGCTCCATGGTCCATCCCCGTGTCCATGGGGGTGGGCAACTCACCGGTACCCGAGCTCAGTTCAACCAGTCGTGTGGTGCGGCCTGCGCGGCCCCGGTCAATGCAAGCACCGGGGAGATCCTCGCGCCCGCTGCGTCCCGGGCCGGCCAGGTGTTCGAAACAGTCGTCCAGGCCACCGAAGCCCTCCAGGGATTCATCCACGTCACCAGGTTCCTCGATGAGGCCCAGAGGGGCGTCGTCGAGGACGTCCTGAAGCAGTGCGTGCATACAGCCAACAGGAAGGTGGACGAAGAGCTCTTCGGCAAGGATCGCACCCTGCCCGACTCGGAATGCGAGAAGGAGCCCACCGTCAAGGACAAGCTCGCCCCCTCCTGGGCGCGGCACCTCGGGAAGCTGAAGCACGCGGTCGCCTTCGAGTGCATCCAGAGGAAGCTCGCGGAGAAGTTCCCCGACAACTTCGCCGTGGAGCCGCGCTACCGGAAGGACGAGATCACGAAAGAAGTGCTGCTCACCGACAGGCGCACCGGCTCGCTCCGGCCCGATATCGTCATCCACTTCACCCGCAATGCCACCCGGATTCAGTGCATCTACGACCTCAAGTTCCCTTGTGGCTATGAGGTGGGCAACCCCTGGAACGCGGAAGCCGTGAGGCAGATGAAGTCGTACGAAGGACTCGGTGGTCAGTGCAAACCCGCCCTCGTCACTCCCCAGTTTGGTGTTGATCGCCGGTAGTGCTTGCCGATGGTCATGAACCCCTCCCCTCGTATCCGCATCTCGGGCCCGGTCAGGACCAGGAGTTGGACGCGTGAGACGGGCGCCACCGAGCGCATCGAGGACCGGCTCCTCATCCGTGACCTGGTCCGCATCGTCTTCTTCGTCCCCTGCGACCACTTCCAGATCTCAGCGGGCGTGTCGCATGCGCTCGACAGCTATCTCCGCGCCGTGGAAGGACACCCCGAGGCGCTCTCTCGCTACACCTGCTGTTACTGGGAACCGCGAGACCTGAGCGAGCGGGGTTGGGAGCTCATCCGGGAGAGCCTGCGGCCCAAGGAGCGCAGGTACTTCGACGACTACACGCCCGACGAGGCCTTCCATCCCGAGAAGGAGGGTGCGGATCCGTATTTCAGCATCTACGCCGATGACGATCGCGGCTACGCCTTCAGCTATCACGCCCGGCTTGCCTGGCGTGAGCCGCCACCACACAGCGTGAGTGTGCTCCAGGTCACCCTGCCAACGGAGTACCTCGAGGAGCGTGGTGCGGACGCTGTGCGCGCTCTGGCGCTCGACATGGGCTCCCGGTTGCCCTTTGCCTCGGGACATGCCGGCCTCGCCCTCTCCTGCTGGTACCCCGTGGACGAGCAGCTGGACCGGCTTCGCCCGGTGATATTCCGTCACCCCGGCTTCGACATCCGCAACGCCAGCATCCACGACAACATGGGCACCCGGGTGGATGGCATCCACTGGCTGAACTTTCTCGGGCAGCCCGTGCTGAATGCGTTGGGTGGAGCATCAGTCCTCCAGGCCCGGCTCCAGTGCCCCACGACCACCGTGCAGGAGATGGAGGAGCAGCGCGTCGTCGTATCGACAGGCTCCTGCCCCGAAGCGGGAGACTTGGATCGAGGCCAGGACCTTCCGGCATACCGCGAGCTCGCGAGGGTGCTGGAGCCCTGGATGGAGCCATTCCCCTGGCGTCTCACTCATTTCACGGACCCCTCCGTCGAGGAGGAGTTGCGACGCTGGTGGAGGCGCTTCCTCGACTGGTGACAGCAGTCACCAGGAGAAACTGGAGTCACCAGGGGCCGGTCATCAGCCGGGCCCCGGAATCCCTCGCGAGTCCCCCGGCTCGCGAGCATTTCCCGAGGGAAGACGGGCCTTTCACTCGTTCCCGCCGGGTCGCGTAGGCATTGGCACACCTCCTGCTCTGGATGGCGCACATCAACGGCGAACAGCCGCCGCGCCACCCACCCCCATCTTCGCAGGAGCCTTCCATGACCACGCCCGTCTCCAACAGCCATCCCTCGCTGCACCGCTCCAACTCGGCCCCCGTGCTCGGCGCCAGCGAGAAGCCGGCCCTGACCCGGACGAACTCGGCGCCCCACCTCACCACGCCGCCCAGGAGCGCCCCCGCGGCCTCCAAGCCCCAGTCCCTCCACACGCAGGACACCCTGGAGCCCGCCGCCAAGACGTCCGCCGCCGCCGCGAAGCAGAACCTGCTCGGCAAGTACGTGCAGAGCGCCACCGACGCCGCTCACGCCAATGGCGCCGCGGGTGCGTTCGGCAAGCTGAAGGCGGGCGGTGGCGTCGCCGCCGGTGTCGCCGGCATCGGCACCAACGCCGCGGGTCTCGCCAGCGCCATCAAGAACGGTGACGGCAGCCAGGCCACCGACAGCGCCCTCCTGCTGGGCAAGAGCGTGCTGAACACCGTCAAGGGCGGGCTCGACGTGGCCGCCATGATCCAGTCCGGCAAGGAGTTCAAGAACCTCAAGGGCGCGGCCCAGGCGGCCCTCGGCGCCCACGGCGAGGTGGGCAAGAACATCGCCGGCAAGGTCGCCGAGTCCGTGCTCTCCGGCAAGCCGCTGCGTGACATCGACGTGCTGGGCGAGCTCGCGAAGTCCAAGGGCTTCGGGGCCACCATCGGCACCACCCTGAAGCAGGGCGCCGCCGATGCACTCCGCGCCGTGGGTGGCGGGAAGCTGGCCGGGAAGCTCGAGGGCGGCATCGCCAAGGCGGGCCAGCAGGTCGCCTCGGGCCTCAAGGCGGGCGATGCCATCGTCGACGCCGCCAAGGGCGCCGAGGCCGCGGCCAAGCTGGGTGCCAAGGGCGCGAGCACGGCGGCCAAGGCGGCCGGCCGGTTCGCCCCGGGCGTCAACATCGGCATCGCCGCGCTCGACACGGCCCTGGCCGCCAAGACGATCGCCGATCCCAACGCGAGCATCGCCTCCAAGGTGACGTCCGGCATCACCGCCGCCGGCTCCATCGTGGCCGCCACCAACATCCCCATCGTCTCGCAGGTGGGCGCGGCCGTCTCCACCGCCTCCTCCGTGGCCGGCGCGGTCGTCGAGAACTTCGGCGCCATCAAGGAGGGCGCCAAGAAGGTCGGCGAGGGCATCAAGAACTTCTTCAGCGGCTGGTAGTCGTCCCCCCCTGGTCCCCACCTCGCAGAGGCACGCACCATGAACTCCCACACCTCCAGTCCCCAGTCGTTCGGATTGCCCCGGATCTCGCCCACCTGGCGCGACGAGCGGAGTCACCCCGTGGTGCTGCCCCAGGTGGAGGCTCCCTCCCTGGAGGGGCTGTCCGTCACCCTCCCCTCCCCCCAGGGCTTCACCTCCGAGCAGGTCCAGGAGCGGTTCCTGGAGCTGGCGCGGCCCCACGCCACCGAGCACCACCGCTACCCCACCGAGCACATCGCCTGGGGGGACGAGGTCCTCCTCAACATCGCGGGCTACTCCCAGGGCCACCTCATCCCCTTCAGCCTGCGCACCGGCGAGTGGCTCCCCGTCCAGCCGGATCCGCTGCTGCCCGGCCTGTATGAGACGCTCGTGGGCCGCTCGCCCGGCGAGGGACTGGTGGTGGAGGTCACCCTGCCCGCGGAGTACCCCGTCGAGTCGCTGCGCGGCACGCCGGCCCGCTTCGTCCTCCAGGTGCAGGCCGCCCGCGAGGTGAGGTACCCCGACTTCGAGAGCGAGGCGTTCCTCATGGCCTTCGGCCGGGGCCACACGCTGCAGGAGGCCATGCGCGACGTCGTGCGGCAGATGGAGGACGAGGCGGCGCAGCTGCTCCTGGTCCAGGCCCAGCAGCAGGTGCTCAACCAGGTGGCCGCGCGCACCCGGGTGGAGATTCCCCGCGAGCTGGTGGACGAGGAGATCCGCCGCCGCTGGAGCACCAGCGAGGGCCGCTCCGCCAGCGAGCTCCAGTTCAACGGCCCGGAGCGGGAGGAGTCGCTCGGCGCGTGGCTGAAGGACGTGGACACCCGCGCCGAGGTGGAGCACCGGCTGCGCATCAGCCTCGCCCTGGGCGCCATCTGCAAGCGCGATGGCCTGACGCTCACGCCGCAGGTGGTGGAGAAGGTCCTCCGGGACCAGGCCCACGCCGCCGGGCTGACGATGGACGAGCTGGCGGACGCCCTGCGCGCCGAGCCGCGCAACCTGGCCCGGATCGATCAGGTGGCCTGGCACCTCATGGCGGTGGACCACGTCATGCGCCGGGCACGGATCCAGTTCGAGGGCGCCTGAGTCCCGGGCCGCTCAATCCTTCCGCTCCAGCGGGGAGACGCGCCGCACGCCGAGCGTCTCCCAGTCGATCCGGAACTTCGCGAGCGGCGCGGAGCGAGAGCCGATTCCCAGCACGCCGTACCGCTCGCCCTCGGAGAAGGTGAACTCGCCGCGGGCGTGCTCCACGCCCCCGCGCTCCAGCTGGAAGAGGAGATGCGCGTTTCTCGACTGTCCTCCCTCCTCGTCCTCCAGGAAGAGCGGGAGGCTCAGGCCGCACCGTGTGCGGGTGCTGAAGGAGAAGGACGCGAGGAGATGCACCTTCTCGCCCGTGACGACCTCCACCCCCTCCAGCGCGAGCCGCGCACCCCGAAGGCAGTCCGACGAGCTCCCCAACCATTGCTTGTGCTGGGAGAGATCGATGTCTCCAGGCGTCTCCAGCCGCAGCTCCACGGAAGGAGTGTCGTGCGACCGGCTCGGCCGGACCGGCTCCGGGGAGGAGGTGCGCGAAGGAGAGAAGACACGGCCGTCCCGTCCGAGGTCCCCGGCCTCACGAGACCAGGTCTCGGAAGGCACCGGGCCGGTCCGCAGACGTACTTCATCCAGGGCCATCGCCGGAGCCAGCTCGCCGGGCACCAGGGCATCCCAGCCGATGCGCAGTCCCTCACCGAGCCCGCCCTCCGGCACGGGCTCCACGTCCTCCGCCACGCGCCCCCCCTCCACCCAGAGGCGCATGCCGGTGGCGCCCCACTCCAGCGCGACGTACATGAAGCGGCCCAGCTCCAGCGGCTGGGGAGACACCAGCTCGCGCGGGCCCACTGCGAACGTCAGCCGTCCCGACTCGTCCAGCCGGAGTTGGAGCGTGCGCTGGATGCCCGCGTACGCCGTCAGCACGGGACCGGCGCCCGGCCGCTCGCGGCTGAGCCACAGGGACAGGGCCCCCTCGGACGGAATCGCGAACCCCGGGTGCCCTTCTTCCCGCACCACCCCGAGCGAGCCCGTGCCCCCCAGGAGCACGCCCCGTCCCCGCGCTCCTGGCACCAGGTCCACCTCCAACGGCTTCAACGCGGGCCCTCGCTCCGCGCTCTGGAACAGGAGCGCCCTGCCGGAGTCCTCGAAGGACCAGTGGGCCAGCACCTTGCCGGCCGGCGTCTCCCCGGAGGGTGACTCCTGTGCGGGCGGCTCCGGAGACTCCGTGGGCCTGGAAGACTCCACGGGCTTCGGCGGCGCTCGCGGGGCGGCCACCACGGCCGGAGCGGGCGCGGGCTCGCGTTTCGCCGACACGAAGGCCACGACGCCCACGGCCAGCGCGGCTCCGGCGGCGGCCAGGGGCCAGCGTGGAGCGGTCTTCGGCAGGGGCGCATCGAGCGCCAGCAGGGCATCCGCGGCACTGGGGAAACGGTCCTCGGGCCTGCGCGCCACGAGCTTCCGGAGGAAGGCCCGGAACTGCTCGGACACGTGGATCTCCCGCGTGAAGACCAGCTCCCAGTCTCCGCTGAGCAGCGTCTCCGGCGGGCGCCGGCTGAGCAGGTGCAGCAGCGAGGCCCCGAGCGCATACAAATCACTCACCGGCGAGACGCTGCCCCCGAGCTGCTCCGGGGCCATGTAGCCGAAGGTGCCGTTGAGCGTGGCCTCGTGCGTGCGGCCCTCGCGCAGCGCCCGGGCCGAGCCGAAGTCCACCAGGACGATGTGACCGTCCTCGCGCCGGATGAGGTTGGCCGGCTTGACGTCGCGGTGGAGCACGGGCGGCTGGCGCGAGTGCAGGAAGCCGAGGATGCGCAGCACCTCGCGGGCGATCTTCCGCGCCTCGGCCTCGTCGAAGCGGTGGTGCTCCAGGCGCGCCGCCAGCGACTCGCCGGAGACGTAGTCCTGCACCAGGTAGAAGCGGGCCTGGGCGCCCTCGCCCTCGGCGAAGGAGGCGTGGAGCCGGGGGATGTTCGGATGGGAGAGCGCCTGGAGCAGGCGGGACTCGCGCTCGAAGGCCTCCACCTTGTCCGCGTCCGGCGCGTGCGCGAAGACGAGCTCCTTGATGGCCACGGAGCGGCCCTCGGCATCGAGCGCCAGGTACAGCCGGCCATGCACGCTCTGCGAGAGGACCCGCTGCACCCGCAGCCCGCCCGGAGCCCGCGCGGCACCACAGAAGGAGCAGCGAGGCTCCGCACAGGGACGGGCACACGCCACGCACGAGCCGGGGGCACTGCCAACGGGAGCGCTCACGCCCTACTCCTCCACCAGGGTGACATTGTCGATGGCGCCCTCGACGCTCGCGCCATACCCGAGGATCGCGATGCTCTTCACGGCCCGGATGGGCCCTGCCTTGAACGGGACGAGCAGCTCGTTGAGCTCCACCTTCACGTGCTGCCACTTGCCCGGGCGGACCGGCACGAAGTGCACGGCGGTGTCTCCACGGAGGGCGGACTGCGCCGGAAGAGAGCCCAGCTCCACGAAGAGCGCCTTCGTCCCGGGGCTGGACTCCATATGGAAGCTCATCCAGAGGGACAGGCCCGCGCCCGGTGCGTTCCGCGTCAGCTGCACGTCCAGCTCGAGCCACAAGCGGCTCGCCCGGTAGACGCCGTGCTCCCGGGGCTGCGTCACCAGGAAGACGCCCCGCTCCGTCCCGGGGCCCGCATGGAAGAGCGACAGGTGCGGGTTCCCCGCCTCCTCGACGAGCGTGAACTCCTGCTCCACGCCCTCGGGGAGCGGCTGCGGCTCCCACCGGCGGAGTCCGCGGAAGAAGTCCTCGGAGAAGAGCGGCGGCTCCGGGGTGTACTCGCCCGCCGCGCCGGGGCTCCCCTGCTCCAGGGCCGCGAGCGCCGCCACCGCCTCCTCGGGCAGCACGCCGCGATAGAGGGTCAGGTCATCGAGGGACACCCGGGGCGGCGCGCTCGCGTCCGGCTCCAGCGGGTTCCTGCCGAGCCAGAGCGTCTGGCCCTGACGGGAAGCGAGCACGGGCGTGGGGTCCTCGGCCACGAGCCGGCCACCGATGTACAGGCGCGTCCCATTCTTCCCCCAGGTGGCCACGACATGGTGGAAGACGTCCGGCGCGAGCCGCACGCGCGGCTTGAGCCACCGGGAGCCCTCGGCGCTGAACTCCAGGTGCCCGCCGTTGACGACGAGCTCGAGGTGCGGGCCCGCGGGGCTACCGCCACCGGAGGTGCCCTTCGAGGCGACCACCGTTCCCAGCGTGTCCAGGAAGGCGTTGCGCCGCAGCCAGACGGAGAGCGAGCCCTCCTCGAGCCCCTCCATGACGAAGGGCTGCTCGGAGCCCGCGCTCGCGGAGTCCCGCACCACCTCCACGGTGAGCGACTGCCCGAGCCGGAGCGCGCTGCCCCGCAGGCCGGTGTCGCGCATGCCCACGGGCGTGGCGAGGTCGAAGCGCCGCTGATCGTCGCGCGCGAGGCGCGTCAGGGTGGGGTCCTCGCCCTGCGTCTTGCGCAGCACGGGGTCGTCCTCGTCGAACCGCCAGCGCGCGTGCGGAGGGAAGTCCGGCAGCAGCGGCAGGTGCGGCTCCCACGGAGCGGGACGGGGTGGCTCCACCTTCACGGGCTCGGTCACTGGAGGGCTCGCCTCGGGTGGAGCATCGGGAGCCCTGGCGGACGGACGCGCGGCCCACACGGTGATGGCCACCACGGCACCCAACGCGAGCACCGGAAGGGTGGCACGGCGCCAGAGGGGCACCGGCTGGTTGTCCCCCGAGGACGACTCCAGCGCGAGCTGCGCATCGAGCGCGGAGCGGAAGCGTTCGGCCGGGTCGCGCGCGATGAGCTTGAGGAGGAAGCGCTCCATGCGCGGAGAGACGAAGGCATGGGCCGCGACGTCCAGCGAGAGGTCCGACGCGAGCATCTCCTCGGGAGACCTGCCGCTGAGCAGGTGCAGCAGCGAGGCGCCCAGCGCGTAGAGGTCGCACGTCTCGTCGAGCGTCCCGCCGAGCTGCTCCGGGGGCATGTACCCGAAGGTGCCCACCATGGTGGCGCCGGCCGTGCCCGAGCCGAAGAGATCTCTCGCGGCGCCGAAGTCGACGAGGAACACGGCCCCATCGTCGCGGCGCACGAGGTTGGCGGGCTTCACGTCGCGGTGGACGATGCGCGGCGACAGCTCGTGCAGGTAGCGCAGGACGTCGAGCACCTGCCGGGCCACCTCGAAGGCCTCCTCGTCACGGAGGCGGCGCTTGCGGAGCAGGTCGCGCAGGGAGGTCCCCTGGATGAGCTCCTGGGCGAGGTAGAGGCGCGTGTGGACGCCACTGCCCTCCTGGAAGGAGTCCACGAAGCGGGGGATGCGCGGATGGGAGACCTGGCGCAGCAGGCGGGCCTCGCGCTCGAAGTCCTCGAGCTGCCGAGCCTCGGGCACCAGCGAGAAGACGAGCTCCTTGAGGGCCACCTGTCCGCCGCCGGGCGCCTGCGCGACGTAGAGCCGGCCATGGGGGCTCTGCGAGAGGAGGCGCAGCACCCGGTAGCCTCCGGGCATGGCCGCGGCGCTGCAGAGCACGCACCGTCCTTCCGCCAGCTCGCCTTCACAGAGCGGGCAGTGCGAGGGAAGAGACGCGTCGGAGGCGGAACGGGGGGCGGGGGCGCTCACGGCCGGGACAGTCTACCCCGGCGGCGCGAGGACCCCTCGCGGTTACACCCTCAGTCCTCCTTGAGGCGCGCGGTGGGCGGAGGCCCGGGCAGCGGGGGGAACTTGGGGTTGCGCTCGGGCTCGGAGGCGCGGACGTAGTGCGGCTCCAAGGCGAAGAGGGCCTCCAGGGGCTGCGTCTCGGGGAAGCGCACCAGCGAGGCCAGCGCCACCGCCGAGGGGAAGGAGGGCGCGCTCAGCAGCCGCGAGGGCGCCACGCCCTGGGCTTCCAGGGCCGCGCGGTACTCGGGCAGTGCGGGTCCCAGCGCGAGCGCCTCGGGCTCGGCGGCCATGCGCGCGGCCACCTCCTCCGGGCTCATCGCCTCCTCGGGCCCCAGGGCCTCCACCCGCTGGCCCACGCGCCGGTAGGGCCCCAGGTAGAGGTCATCCTTGCGCGCTACGGCGAGGGCGAAGAGGGGGGGATCCTCGGGGCCCTCCAGGGCAATGGCCGCGAGCGAGGAGGCCCCGGCCACCTTGAGGCCCGCCGCATACGCCAGCCCCTTCACGCAGGACAGGCCGATGCGCAGGCCGGTGAAGGAGCCCGGGCCGAGGCCGATGGCCATGCCCTCCAGGGACTTCAGCGCCACGCCGTGCCGGGCGAGCAGCTCGCCGACGATGCCGGGCAGCGCCTCGCTCTGCTTCTTCGGAGGGCCCACCACCACGTGCTCGAGGACACGCACACCCTCCCCTTCCCGCTCCACGAGGGCCAGCGACAACGTGAGGGTGGAGGTATCGAGCGCGAGGAACATGGGGAGGCTTCTACCCGGTCTTGTCCGCGCAGCGGTAGAGGCGAACCCGGGCCAGCCCCTTGTCCAGCATGCCCAGCTGCTTCGCCGCGGCGAGCGACACGTCCACCACCCGTCCCCGGACGAAGGGCCCCCGGTCGTTGACACGCACCTCCACCGAGCGCCCGTTCTCCATGTTCACCACGCGCAGGCACGCGCCGAAGGGCAGCTTCTTGTGGGCGGCGGTGAACTTCTGGGGGTTGAACTTCTCGCCGCTGGCGGTGGGCCGGCCGGCCAGTCCGGGGCCGTAGTACGAGGCGAGCCCCTCCTCCAGCCAGGCGCGCGCGGGGGGTGGCTTCTCCGGCCGAACCACCTCGCGGTCCTCGTCATCCCTCGTGGGCCGGGCGGCACGCGGTGCACAGCCCACCAACAACCCCAGCCCCACCATCAACCCCACGAGCAACCGTCGCATCGCACCTCACGAATCCTTCTCAGGAATGTGACCGATATCCCCTCTCCCCTCGGGAGAGGGGAAATGGCCGCGGTGTCAGCACTTTTCTCCGGGGCACACCTTCGCGGACGGGGCTCAGCGGGTGATGTCGTTGATCAACGCCATGCCCATCAGCGCCATCAGCAGCACGAGGCCGACGACGTTGGCCACCTCGCGCACGCGCACCGGAATGGGGCGGCGGCGGATGCCTTCCCAGAAGGCGGACAGCAGGTGGAAACCATCGAGGATGGGGATGGGCAGCAGGTTCATCACGCCCAGGTTGATGGAGATGATGGCCATCAGGTTGAGGAAGTAGTCCAACCCCTGGTCCACGCTCTTGGAGGCCAGCTGGTACATCATCACCGGTCCGCCGAGCGTCTTGTGCGACACCTGGCCCGTCACGAGCCCACCAATCACCTTCACCATCTGCCCGACGATCTTCGGAACCACCGTAGCGGCCTCGCGCAGCGCCTCGCCCACCCCGAGCGTCACCGTCACCTTGTCCGTGGGCAGCAGCTCCGCCGAGGAGGGCAACCAGGGCCGCAGACCCAGCTCGAGCCGGGAGGACTCCTGGCCCATCTCGTCCTTGCTGGTGTGGTTGGCCTGGGCAATCGTCTGCGTGCGCTCCTGACCGTCCGCGGAGCGCCAGCCGAGCTGGAAGGACTGCTCCTTCAGGGTGCTGAGCTTGCCGGCCAGGACGTTGAACGAATTCAGCGGCTCACCGTTGAAGGAGACGAGCTGATCCCCCACCCGCAGACCGGCCTTCTGCGCCGGGCTGTCCGGGAACACGGAGCCCACGTACATGTCCGAGGGATGCACCCCCAGGGCGGCGAAACCCTCGGCGCCGGGCTGCTTCTGTACCGTCACCTTGTGCACGGAGGGCGCATGCCCCGTCACCACGCCGACCGGCACCGGATCCATGCGCTGCACGGTGAGCTCCAGCGTCCCCTCCATCTTCGCCAGCTGCTCGTTGAGCGCGGCCTCGTCGGGGATGGCCACCCCGTTGATGGACAGGATGCGGTCAAAGGTCTTCAGCCCGGCCTGCGCGGCTGGCGAGCCCGGGGGCACGCCCACCACGGCGGGCCGGTTGGTGTGCGCCACGCCAATCTGCCCCCGCTCCACCGAGTCCACCGGAGAGGACTCGACGATGCGGTTGGGCGTCACGTTGACGATCTGCTGCTTCCCATCGCGCTCGATGGTGAGGGGGATGGAGCGGTCGAAGCGGCCGATGAAGGCCTCGCGCATCTCCTCGAAGGTGCGGACCTTGTCCCCGTCCACGGCGACGATGCGGTCTCCGGGCCGGATGCCGGCGGCGGCCGCGGGCATGGCCGGGTCCACGTACCCCACGCGGGTGGAGATGGTCTCGTGCGGCCCGAAGAAGACGAAGAAGTAGATGAGGACGGGGAAGACCAGGTTGAAGACGGGCCCGGCCACCACGATGAGGGCGCGCTTCCACGGGGCGGCGTTGAGGAAGCCGCGCTGGGCGTCCTCGGGGCTCAGCTCCTCGTGGGGGGTGTCCCCGGCCATCTTCACGTAGCCGCCCAGGGGCAGCAGGGCCACCTGGTACTCCGTCTCCCCCTTGGTGAAGCCGAACAGCTTCGGCCCGAACCCGATGGAGAAGCGGATGACCTTCACCCCGCAGGCCTTGGCCACGAGGAAGTGGCCCAGCTCATGAACCGTGATGAGCACGCCGAGCAGGACGATGAACAGACCGGGACCTTGAAGCATGGTGCCAACACTAACCGTGGGACTCATGCCCGACAATGCGCATCGCGGCCCGCGGTCCTGCCGACCGGACAATCGGCGGCCGCTACGGAAGCAGCCCGCGGATGAAGGTCACGTAGACGAACACCAGCGGCGCGTTGAACAGCAGCGCGTCGATGCGGTCCAGGATGCCGCCATGGCCCGGAATGGCCACACCGGAATCCTTCACCCCGTAGGCCCGCTTGAGCATGGACTCGCACAGGTCCCCGATGGGACCGAGAATCCCGCCGAAAATTCCCAGCACCAGACAGTCCGTCACCGTGAGCATGGGATAGAAGAAACCCCGGGTGATGAACATGCCCACCACCGAGCCCAGCATGCCGCCGAAGAAGCCCTCCCAGGTCTTGTTGGGGCTGACCTCGGGGTAGAGCTTGTGGCGGCCGAGGAAGCGGCCGGCGAAGTAGGCGGACGTGTCGTTGGACCAGGTGATGACGAGCGCGGAGATGGACCACGCCATGCCGTCCGGCATCAGCCGCAGGGCGGCCACGGAGGTCAGTCCCACCGAGCCGTACAGCATGCCCGTCACCAGGTGGGCCACCCGCATGGGCGCGTCCTGCAGCGGGCCCCGGATGAGGTGATAGGTGAAGGCGAAGATGAGATAGAAGACCAGGATCCAGAAGGCGCCGGCCCCCGTGCGCTCGGGCTCCTTGAGCGTCAAAACGGGCAGCACGCCCGCGAGCACGATCCCCACCCAGGCCGCCGGTGAGAGCGTCTTCTGGGTGATGAGGTAGTACTCACTGGCGCAAATGGCGGCGGCGACGCTCAACAGGGCCGCGCTGTACAGACCTCCCTTGAACAACAGGAAGATCACCAGCGGCAGCAGGGTGAGCGCCGAAACAGTCCGGATGACGAGGTTCTTGTTCTTCTCGTTCACGCCTTGGCCCGGTGGGAGTCCTCTCGCTTCACTTGCGCGGAGGTGAGACCGAAGCGCCGCTCGCGTTGCTGGTATTGAGCCAGGCAGCGCAGGAAGGCCTCGGTCCGGAAGTCCGGCCAGAGGACGTCGCTGAAGCACAGCTCCGCGTACGCCAGCTGCCAGAGCAGGAAGTTGGAGATGCGCTGCTCGCCGCTGGTGCGCACCACCAGGTCCAGCGGGGGCAGCCCATTCGTCCAGAGGTAGGACTCGAAGGTCTGGGTATCCAGCTGGGCCGGCGTCAGCTCGCCCTTGCAGGCGGCCTCGGCCATGCGGCGCGCCGCCTGGGCCAGCTCCTCGCGTCCGCCATAGGACAGTGCCAGCGTCAGCACCATCCCCGTGTTGTTCGCCGAGTCCGCCCGCAGCCGGTCCAACGGCTCCTTCACGAAGCGCGGCAGCTTCTCCACCTCGCCAATGGCGTTGAGGCGGATGCCGTTCTCCAAAATCTCCGCGCGCTCGCTCTCGAGGTACTCGCGCAGCAGGTCCATCAGGGCGGCCACCTCCTCGGCGGGGCGGGCCCAGTTCTGCGAGGAGAAGGCGTAGAGGGTGAGGGCCTGGACGCCCACGCGCCGGGCGCAGCGGGTGACCTCGCGCACACTGGTGGAACCCTCGCGGTGGCCCTCCACGCGGGGCAGGCCGCGCATCTCCGCCCACCGGCCGTTGCCATCCATGATGATACCCACGTGGCGCGGCAGGGGCCGTTCCTGGACGAGTCGCTCGAGAGCAGCCACAGAGGGCGGTGACACAGGGCGTTCCATGAGGCTGCGCAATGTAGAGGCACCACCCCTCCACGTCCACGGGCGTGTGCGGGAGTGGTCGCCCCCGTGGCCCGAGCGGTCGCGCCGCCGGGTGGAACGGCACCGGCCCGCCCCAGCGCAACTCCCCGGCTGTCAGTGAGTGCTGGACCTACCCCACCCTGGCTACCGGGCCCCATGAGCAGGGGGAATGCCCGGATGACGGTCATTCAACACCCATCTCCTCCAGGCGGGCGTTTGACCCTGACCCGACAGGGTATCTAGGATCGACGACTTGATGCGTCCCAAAGTCATCGGTCCCTATCGCGTCCTCGAGACACTCGGAAGTGGTGGAATCGGGACCGTCTACCGGGCCCTGGACGACAGGACGAACGAGCCGGTGGCGCTCAAGCTGCTGTCGGGCGGTCCGGCGATGGACTCGCGGGCCGCGAAGCGCCTGGTGCGCGAGTTCGAGGCCCTCGAGGACCTGTCCCATCCCAACGTCGTCAAGGTGTACGACACCGGCGTGTACCAGAGCTCGCCCTACCTGGTGATGGAGCTCATCGAGGGGCTGACGCTGCGCGACTACCTGTCGCTCAAGGGCGATCAGCTGGTGTCGTCCCTGAGCGGCTCGTCCGGCTCCCTCTCCAGCTCGATTCCGGGCTCGCTCTCGGACTCGGGCTCGTTCCGGCGCCCCCAGGCTCCGGCCTCGGCGAGCCGGGAGGCGGACTCGGAGGACGGCGGCGAGCTGTTCGATCTGTCGGCCTTCGCCGAGGAGGCGCCGAGCGAGGAGATGGTGTCGGGGGGCTCGGGCGGGATGCGCTTCGGCACGTCCGGCTCGGCGGCGCGGCTGCCGGTGGCGATGGATCCGTGGCTGGGCTCGGACTCGGACGAGATGGATTCCATGGAGTTCGACCTGCCCTACGACATGGGGGCGCCCGAGACGGTGATGGTGAAGCGGGAGTCGGCGGCGCGGCTGGAGGAGCTGAACCGGCCGGAGCGGGTGGGCCGCCTGAAGGACGCGCTGCTGCAGGTGTGCGAGGCGCTGGCGTACATCCACGCGCACGGACTGGTGCACCGGGACCTGAAGCCGTCCAACATCATGGTGGACGAGGACCGGCAGGTGCGGCTGATGGACTTCGGCCTGGCGAAGTTCCTGGCGGACGACGCGGGGATGACGCTGGACGGGAGGATGGTGGGGACGTTCCGCTACATGCCGCCGGAGCAGATTCTGGGCGAGCCGCTGGACGGACGGGCGGACCTCTACAGCCTGGGCGTCATCCTCTACGAGTTGATGACGGGCCGGCCGCCTTTTGACGCGAAGTCGCCGGTCGACTTGTGGCACAAGGTGTTGGAAACCGAGCCCCCGCCCGTGCTGGCCATCAACCAGAGGGGAGATCCCCAGCTGGCGCGGGTGGCCCATCGCCTCATCCGGAAGGAACCGGACGACCGGATCCAGACGGCGGAGGAAGTGTACGAGGCACTGTCCGAGTGAACGAGACCGGAACGACGCACACGCTGGTGGTGGAGGAAGGCAAGGCGGGGCAGCGGGTGGACCTCTTCATCGGAGAGGCACTGGGGCTGTCGCGAGCGAAGTTGAAGAAGCTCTTCGATGCGGGCGCGGTGAAGGTGGGAGGCCGGCCGGCGAAGAAGGGGCTGCTGGTGGCCGTGGGGCAGCGCATTACGGTGGTGGTGCCGGAGGAGCGGCGCGAGGTGGTGCCGGAGCCGGAGGCGCCGCTGACGGTGCTGCACGAGGACGAGGCGCTGGTGTTCGTGGACAAGCCCGCGGGCAAGCCCTCGCACCCGCTGCAGCCGGGAGAGACGGGCACGGTGGCCAACGCGCTGGTGGCGCGGCATCCCGAGTGCGCGGAGGCGTCGGAGGACGAGCGCGAGGGCGGGCTGTGCCACCGGCTGGACATCGAGACATCCGGGGTGATGGTGGCGGCGCGCACGCGCGAGGCGTGGAGCGCGGTGCGGGAGGCGTTTGGCGGGCGTGAGGTGGACAAGCGCTACTGGGCGCTGGTGACGGGGCCGCTGGCGGACGAGGGGGAGATCGACCTGCCGCTGCGGCACCACCCGAGACACCCGGACCGGGTGGAGCCGGCGCTGGACGGGGGCGAGGGAGCGCGGGAGGCGAGCTCGGAGTTCCGGGTGCTGGGACGCGCGGGGGAGTACAGCCTGGTGGAGGTGCGGATCCACACGGGGGTGCTGCACCAGGTGCGAGCGCACCTGGCGGCGGTGGGAGCGCCCATCGTGGGAGACACCCTCTACGGAGGCAGGGAGGAACCCGGCCTGAGCCGCTTCTTCCTGCACGCGAAGGCCCTGGGCCTCACCCACCCGGTGACGAAGCAACCCCTGCGAGTCGAGAGTCCCCTCCCCCAAGAGCTCCTCGAGGTTCTCGGGAAACACCAGATCCCCTCTCCCTCCGGGAGAGGGACGGGGTGAGGGTGCCCGGCCCCCGGGTTGACCCCTGGGGGGCGAGCGTCTGCAACCAGTCCCAGATGTCCTCGTGGAGACCGGGCTCGTCGTCGTTGACGAAGACCCCGGCGGTGATGTGCATGGCGGAGACGAGCACCATGCCTTCCTGGATGCCGCTCTTGCGGACGAGCTCGGCGACGGAGTCGGTGATGCGAACGAGCTCCCGGCGTTGGCGGGTCTGGAAGGTGAGGTATTCGGTGAGGGTCTTCATGGGGAGTGAGCGTCAGAGAGGTCCAGTAGAGTGAATCCGATGAGGGCCATCATCCACGTGGACATGGACGCCTTCTACGCGTCCGTGGAGCAGCGGGACAACCCGGAGCTGCGGGGCAAGCCGCTGATCGTCGGCGGGGACGTGCGGCGCGGGGTGGTGGTGGCGGCCTCGTACGAGGTGCGCAAGTACGGGGTGCGCAGCGCGATGCCCATGGCGAGGGCGATGAAGATGGCGCCGCACGCCATCGTGGTGAAGCCGCGCTTCAACGCGTACAGCGAGGCGAGCGAGCAGGTCTTCTCCATCTTCGAGCGCTACACGCCGCTCATCGAGCCGCTGTCGCTGGACGAGGCCTTCCTGGACGTGACGGCCTCGGTGGGACTCTTCGGAGCCCCGGCGGACATGGCGAGGCGGATCCGCAAGGAGATCTCGGCGGAGACGGGCCTGCCGTCGTCGGCGGGAATCGCCGCGGTGAAGTTCGTGGCGAAGATCGCCTCGGACGTGGCGAAGCCGAATGGCCAGCGGGAGGTGCGGGCGGAGGAGACGGTGGCGTTCCTCGCGGGGCTGCCGGTGGGACGGCTGTGGGGAGTGGGGCCCAAGACGGAGGAGGCGCTGAAGCGCTCGGGGCTCGAGACGATCGGCGACGTGGCGAAGCGGGACGCGGCGTGGATGGAGGCCCGGTGGGGCGCGAGCGGACGCCAGCTGTGGGAGCTGGCGCAGGGAATCGATCCGCGCGAGGTGGTGCCGGACCGCGAGGCCAAGAGCGTGGGCGCCGAGGACACCTTCGACGAGGACCTGACGGGGATGGAGGCCCTGAGCCCGCACGTGCACTCGCAGGCGCTGCGGGTGGCGCGGCGGCTGCGGCGCGCGGGCGTGAAGGGCCGGGTGGTGCAGCTCAAGCTGAAGTTCTCGGACTTCACGCTCATCACCCGGCGGGTCACCCTGCCCTCCGCGACGGATGACGGGCAGACGCTCTACCGGGTGGCGAAGGAGCTGCTGGAGAAGGCGCACGAGGACAAGCCGGTGCGGCTGACGGGCGTCTCCATGCAGGAGCTGGGGACGGGCGGAGGCGAGACGCGGCAACTGGGGCTGTTCAGCGAGCCGGAGAAGCCGAAGAAGAGCGACAAGCTGAACGCGGCGTTGGATCGGATCGCCGCGCGCTTCGGCACGAAGGCGGTGACGACGGCGGACATCGCGGACACCGAGGAGCTCGAGCCGGAGCCCACGCGCCCCCAGAAGCCGAAGCGCCCCAACTAGAACGAGCCCATGCCCACCAGGCCGAAGGTGCGCGTCACGTTGTCCTGGAGGCCCATGAAGAGCCCGGACAACACCGGGCCCGTGCGCAGCGTGGCCGTGGCCAGCGAGCGGAAGCGCGCCGTCTCCCACTGACGGCTGAACACCGCCCGGACGCTGAAGCCCTCGCGCTGCACGCTCGTCTCCAGGTCCGTCCAGAGCTGCGGCTCGGCATGGGTGGAGTGGACACCCATGGACAGCTCGAGCCAGGCCAACCGGCTGCGCAGGGTGGCCCAGCGCGTGTCGAGCAGGAGCCCCTCGGGAGAGCGCGCGGCCGCGCACCCCACTTCCATCTGCTCGAAGCGGAGGGAGGTCAACGGAAGCTCCGGCAACCGGAAGCGCGCCGACATGTCCGCGCGCGCGTTCTTGAACCGGGGCTCGGAGTGCAGCTGGATGGACCCGTTCAGGGTGCCGCCGAGCGTGGTGGCACTCACGGAGGTGGGCAGCCCGAGCTCGTTGGCCTGGGCGGTGCCGAACTGGTGCACGAGCCCGAGCACCGCCACACCCGCGGAGACCATCGCCGCCGGCTTGGGGACGTGGAAGTAGTCGAGCGCGGATTGAAAACCCTTCTGGAGCGGGCTATCCGGTCCGCGCAGTCTGGGGCCGAGGTCCCGTATCCGGACCTGCCCCCCCTCCGGGCCCAGGGCGAGCAGGGAGGCGAGGTGCCGCCCCGCCGGCAGCTCGGACAGGGTCAGGTCCTGCGCGGGCTGCGACAGCGTGTCCAGGGCGTCGCGTTGCTCGTACTGCCTGGACGGAATGAAGGCCCAGGCCCGCGAGCGCACGGCGAGGGAGAGCGAGGGAACGAGGAAGCCCCCCTCCAGGGCGCGATCCGGATCCGCGAAGGAGAACAGCAGCTCCTCGAACGCGGGACGCTCCGGCATGCTGGGAGGGGGAGCGAGCGGCCGATAGAGCTCGAGGACCTGGGCGCCGGACGGGAGCCCCCAGAGTGCCACGATGAACAGCACCGCCCTCGAGAAGGCGCCTCGCCCCATTGAGGGCAAAGGTGGTGAGACCTCCGCTCGCTCGCAAGGAAGGCGGGGGGAGCCCGCTCGGCCGATCGTTCAGCCCCTCACGTCCCCCAGGCCCCTCTGGCCGGGGGTCAACCCTCGTCGGACTCGGAATCGCCGTCGGAGTCCGGGCCGGAATCGGCGTCGTCCCCCTCGTCGTCACCCGCGTCCGCGGCCTCCACACCCGGGCCCGCGGGCGCTCCGGCGGCGGAGGCGGAAGCCCCCTCGCCTGCTCCCGTCTTGCGCCCACCCCGGCGGCGGCGGCGGCGGCGCTTGCGCGGAGCCTCCCCGCCCTCGGTGGCACTCTCGGAGGACTTGATCGGAGGCAGCTCGCCGCGCTTCCACGCCTCGAGCGCCTCGCGGTGCTGGCCGGTGGCCTCGACGGAGATCTCGAAGACGATGAGCGCGTCGTTGAAGAGCGGGTGCCGGCGGAAGGCGCCCGTGCGGCGGCGGCGCTCGCCCGTGAGGGTGCGCTGGGCGATGAGCAGCAACCGGCAGCGCTCGGCGATGCGGCGCGGCAGACGCGCGCTCTGGACGAACTCGGCGAGCAGGTCCTCGATGGCCTGGGCCACGGAGGGACGCTCCGCCTGCTCCTGGCTCTCCACGACGGGAGCCGCCTGGGCGATGGGGACGAGCAGCGCGGCGAGCAGGATGGCGTCATCCAGCGGCTCGCCGGTGGAGACGCGCCGGTCGAGCGCCTCGGCGAAGGCGTAGAAGGTCTGCTGGCCGCTGCGGCCGTACTCCTTGAAGTACGCGGCCACGGGCGGCAGCAGCACCTTGAGCGCGTCCAGCGCGGCGAGCAGCCGCAGGGTGGGAGCGGCCACCCCGCCGCGGATGAGGCGGAAGGTCTCCTCCAGCAGGCGCGCGGGGGCGCAGCGGGGGAGATCCTCGACGGCGCCCTCCATGGCGGCGTAGGTGCGCGACTCGATGTCCAGGCCCAGCTTGGCGGCGAACCGCACGGCGCGCAGGATGCGGACGGGGTCCTCGCGCATGCGGATTTCAGGGTCGCCGATGGTGCGGATGTAGCGCTCGTCGATGTCGCGCCGGCCCCGCACGTAGTCGATCACCTGGCCCTCGGCGACGTCGTAGAACAGGCCGTTCATGGTGAAGTCGCGGCGGCGCGCGTCCTGCTCGGCGGTCCCGAAGACGTTGTCGTGGGTGATGAGGAGATCCTGCGACTCCTCGGCCTCGGCGCCCTCCTCCTCGCCGTTCTCGGCGCCGGTATCGGCCGCGCTCACGCCGTTGGCGGCGTCGAGCTCGGTGGGGTTGGCGCGGAAGGTGGAGACCTCGATGATCTTCCCGCCCTTGAAGTAGATGTGGGCGAGCCGGAAGCGCCGGCCGATGAGGCGGCAGTTGCGGAAGATGGCGCGCACCTCGCCCGGGTGGGCGCTGGTGGCGATGTCGAAGTCCTTGGGGGTGCGGCCCAGCATCAGGTCGCGCACGCAGCCGCCCACGAGGTAGGCCTGGTGGCCATGGGAGTGGAGGCGGTGGATGACCTTGAGGGCATCCGGATCGAGCTTCTCCGGGTCTATCTCCGCGGGCCTGCCGGAGCGGGTGGACTCGGGGAGGAAATCAGTCTCGGGGAGGGAGTCCTCGGGAAGTGTCTCCGTGAAAGCGGACATGGCCATGGGGTTCTCCTCCGCGGCTTCGGGGACCGGCAGCAGCTCGAGGGGGTCTTGGGACCCATCCTCGGAGGCAGCAACCTCGCGCGCGTCATCGGGCGCAGGCTGGAGCGTCGGTCCGCCGGCGGGCGGTGTTTCAGTGGAGTCTCGCGTCATCTCGCGGTTGACGCCCCTTGGGGGGCGCATCTAAGGGGCGACCTATACCGCATCCTCCCCGGAAGGGAGTAGCGCATGAAGACATTGTTGACGGGAGCAACGGGGCTGATCGGGGCCAACCTCGCCCACCTGCTGTGTGAGCAGGGGGAGCACCCTCGGCTGCTCGTCCGGGAGCGGAGTGACCGCCGGGGGTTGCGGGGGCTGCGCTACGACGAGGTGCTCGGCGACGTCCTGGACGCCGAGTCGCTCCGGGGGGCGCTGAAAGGTGTAAATCAGGTCTACCACGTCGCTGGCATCGTCCGGTTCGATCCCTTCACACGGGAGGACGTCTCCCGTACCAACGCCCAGGGGACGAGGAACGTTTTGGAGGCGGCGCTGGCGGCTGGCGCGCGGCGGGTCGTGGTGGTGTCGAGCGTGGCGGCGGTCGGCCATGGGACGCTGGCCGAGCCGGCGACCGAGGAGAGCGCGTACAACGACGCGGGGGACAACCCCTATCACGAGTCCAAGCGGGAAGCGGAGCGGCTGGCGCTGGCGGCCTCGGGGAGGGGCCTGGAGGTGCTGGCGGGCAACCCGAGCTTCGTGCTGGGCCCCTACGACGTGAGGCCCTCGACGGGGGAGTTGCTGCTGCTGGCGGCGAAGGGGCTGGGGGTGGCGTACCCGAGCGGCGGCATCAACGTGGTGAACGCGCAGGACGTGGCGCGAGGGCTGAAGCTCATCATGGACAAGGGCCGCCCGGGGGAGCGCTACATCCTGGGGGGTGAGAACCTCACCTACCGCGAGCTGCTCACAATCTGCGCGGAGGAGGCGGGGGTGCCACCGCCGAGGATTCCGCTGCCGGACGGGGTGGTACAGGCGGTGGGGAGGCTGGGGGACGTGGTGGGCCGCTTGTCACCGGACCTTTTCAAATTCGTGAACACGGCGTTCCTGCAGGCGCTGCCGTTGCCGGCGTACCAGTCCTCGGCGAAGGCGATGCGGGAGCTGGGGTACCAGCCGAGGCTGGTGCGGCTCGGCATCCGAGAAGCACTGAGGTGGTTCCAGGAGGAAGGAATGCTCCCGAGGGACCGCCCCCTGACGCCCCGAGGCGTCGTGGGTTGAAAACCATCCAGGAGAACCGAGTCCCATGTCCATCACCATCGCCGTAGGCTCGACGAACCCGGCCAAGACGACGGCAGCGAGAACCATGTGCGAGCGGGCCTTCCCGGGCTGCACGGTGGCCGCGGTCGAGGTCCCCAGCGGAGTGCCCGAACAACCCATTGGCCCGGACCAGACGTCGACGGGAGCGAGAAACCGAGCCCGAGCGGCGCTCGCGGCGGTGCCGGGGGCGCGGATGGGGATGGGGCTGGAAGGGGGCGTGGACGAGGAAGGGAACCTCATCAACTGCGTGGCCGTGGTGGAGGCCGGGGGCCGGGAGAACCTCACGTGGGGCGTGAGCTTCCCGCTGCCACCCGCGGTGGTGACGCGGGTGCTGCGAGGCGAGGAGCTGAGCCGGGTGATGGACGAGGTCACCGGCCGGACCGAGAGCAAGAAGCAGCAGGGAGCGGTGGGCATCCTGACCAACGGCCTCTTCACGCGGGCCGAGATGTGGCAGGGGCCGCTGGCGTGCGCGCTGATGCCCTTCCTGCACCCGGAGCTCTACCCCGCTCCAGCAACACGCCCCCTGCCTGAAGCGTAAGATCGTTTTCCTCGAGCCGATGCTCGATGCGGCCCGGTCGCATGAGCCCACACGGGTTCGAATCCCGTCGGGGACACGAGGCTCAGTAGGAGAGCAGGGCGCAGACCTTGTCGCGGCCCAACCGCTCACGCCCTGGGAGGAAATCGAGCGAGATGAGGAAGCTGAACCCCACCACCTCGCCCCCCAGCTGCATCACGAGCCGGGCGGCGGCATCCGCCGTACCGCCCGTGGCCAGCAGATCATCCACGATGAGCACCCGGTCACCCGGTCTCACGGCGTCCTCGTGGACCTGCAAGGCGTCCTCGCCGTACTCCAGGGCATAGCGCTCGGTGCGCGTGCGCCAGGGCAGCTTTCCCGGCTTGCGCGCGGGAACCAGGCCCGCGTGCAGCTTCAGGGCGATGGGCGCCCCCAACAGGAAGCCGCGGGCTTCCACGCCCACCACCCGGGAGATGCGCTGGCCCTGAAAGGGCGCGGCCATCGCGTCCACGACCCGCCCCAACAGCTGGGGCTCCGCGAGGATCGGCGTCATGTCCTTGAAGAGGACACCGGGCTTGGGAAAGTCCGGGATGTCCCGCAGCCGGGCGACAACCTCTTCCCGGAGCGAGGAATCCTGCGGAAGGGAGAACGGTGAGAGCGTCTGCATCATGGAGGGACTCCCGAGGGGGACGGCGGGGAAAGAGCTGCAACACTCAGAAGACGCTCAGGTGCTGGGAGGCCAACCACTCCTCCCCAGGCCCGAGAGAAACGGGGCGTTCCACCGCGGCGGACTCGATACAGACAAAATGTCTGTATCCGTCATCCGGAAGGTCGGCGAGCTTTCTGGAGAGCTCCTGCCAGGGATTCCAGACGACCACGTCGGGGAATGCGTCCTGACCGACCCGGATCGAGGTGCCGTTCCCCCGCACCTCGACGGGCGCGGTCACACCGAAGAAAAACCGGTCCAGATGCCGATCAATCCGGAGAAGCGCCTCCTGCTGGACACCCATCCGGCGATGGTCCGCGGAATCCAGATAGCGGGCTCCCCGCAGGCCATGGATGACGGCTTCGGTCGCGCTCGCGGCCAGATAGGTATGCAACGCACTGGTGAAGCCGAACGGAAGGCTCCCGGTGTTGACGACAGCCAGGGACACCGTCAGCTCCAGAGCCTTGAAGCGCGCACGCAACACGAGCTCGAAAGGATGGGGCCAGACAGCCCGGGTCAGTGCGTCGTCCGACAGCCGCAGCTCGACTGAACCACTTCCATCGGAAAGGGGCCCGCTGCTCGACACCCGCCAGACACTGGACCTGGCGAAGCCATGCTTCGGCAACGGCCCCTCGTGCGCGAACTGGGGAAAGATGACAGGAATTCCGCCGCGGATCGCGGCATTCGCGTGCGTTCCGGCCAATGGGCTCAAATACAGACGTTCAATGCCATCCGCGGTCTTCCAGGAGCAGATCTGCCCGCCATGGGCGGAGAACTGGATTCGCGCACCATCGGCTGCCACCACCGTGGACGATGAACCGGGCTCCGGAGCTCCCGGCTCCCGGTTCAAACCATCATCATTCGAGCGCATGGGTTTTCGTTCGCGAGGCAGACCCATGCCCGGGCAGTCAATGCCCTCCAGCAAGGGACCTCGTCTCGAGACGACGAACGTCTCGTCACTACGGGGTTGGAGACAGCTTCACCTCCCGCCCCACCGTGAACCGGCGGGCGAGCAGGATCGCGAAGAAGACATAGATGCCAACGACACCAATCGGGATGGAGGGACCGAAGGCATCGGCGACGACACCCGCGGTCAGCGTGCTCACGGTGATGGCCGTATCCGCGCCCAGACGCCAGATCGAATACACTCGCCCCGAGTGCTCCGCGGGGCACGCGGCATGGAGCCCGCTCCACAAGGCGATGGTCTGGATGGCCATCGCCGCTCCAGCCACGGCCGTCAGCAGCACGATCACCGGCAGGCTCGTGGCGAAGGACATCAAGCCGAACGCACCTCCGATCGAAATCCAGGCGGCCGTCGCGTAGGCCAGCGCGTGCCGGCCCATCTTGAGGCGCGTGGAGAAGAAGCCCGCCACCAGCCCGCCGATTCCGAAGGCGGTGACCGCGGAGGCATGGCCGGAAGTCCCGCCGCCCGTGGTGTCCAGGGTCAGGCGCGGCAGGAATACGTAATAGCAGGCGCCATACGCGGCGTTGAAGAGGCACTCGGCCACGATGATGTACTGCAGCGCGGGCTGCTGGCGGATCACCCCCATCGCCTCCTTCAGGTCGGCGACCAGCCCCTTGCGCTGCTTGCGCTCACTGCGAAAGTCCCGGACCTCGAGACGGCGTCCCGCCACGGCCATGCCCGCGTAGAACAGCCCGATGAACGCATAGAGGTTGAAGAGCGAGGTCACACTGCGCAGCGCGTTCGCGAGCAACGGAGCGGTGAGGCGAGCCGTGCGCTTCGCCGTGTCGGCGATCCCATTGAGCTGCTGGGTATCCACCCCTTCGTGCGACAGACCTCGCACGAGCGAGTAGAAGCTGGGCGCCTCGAAGGTGCGGCAGGTGGAGATCGCGAAGGCGAACAGGCACAGCAGGGGCACGTCCACCCAGCCGAGTTTCGAGAGGCCCGCCACCAGCAACGCGAGCACGCTGCACACCAGGTTCGCGGCGATGATCGTGCGCCGGGGCGGCGCGGAATCCGCATGAGCCCCCGCGGGCAGGCTGAACAGCCAGAGCGGCGTGCGGCTCGACATGCTCGCGATCGCGGTGGCGGTCGACGAGTGCGTCAGCTCCCACACGATCCAGATCAGGGCGACATCCTGGATGACGTCCGCCATGAAGACCGCCAGACGGCCGAGAAACACCATCTGGACGTTGCGTTGGCGCAACGGACTCACCTGGCTCGCGGCAACTCCTGGCGCGGACGACGTGGTCATGAAGGTTCCTCAAACGGCTGCCGGCGTGAAGATGCGGCGCCAACCCTCGCACGCGGACGCCCTTGAAGCAGCCGCCTGGGCGGCGTTGATGGGGTGGACCTGGAGCCCTTGCTCCTTCGGCAGGGGGTCCGCTTCACCCACCAGGACGATTTTCTTGTATTTCCTGTAAATCGAGCAAGCCTCGGGTGACAGCATCCACTCCAGGGCCCTGGACGCCGGCTCCCCGCGGGCGGAGCCGGCGCGCAGCGCGAAGCCCTCGGGCTCCGAGCCCGCGGCGTCGGCCGGAATCACCATCTTGACGGGCAGCCCCATGCGCGCCATCCGCTCCGCGGCAATGGACACGGTGACGCCGATGGCGGCCTCGTCTCCCGCGACCGCCAGGCAGGGGGCGAACGCGGAGCGCTCGATGAGCGGCCGGTTCGCGGACACACCGCGGAGGATCTCCCACGTCCTGGCCTCCCCCGTCATCTGCAGCAGGGCCGTCAGGTGGAGGAAACCCGCCCCGGAGTAGGTCGGGTCTGGCACGACCAGCTCCCCGCCGTAGCGCACGTCCGCCAGGTCCTCCCAGCGGGTCGGTATCGGAAGGCCCCGCCGGGCCAGGCGCGCCTCGTTCACGCAGAACGCGGGAACGAAGGCGGAGGGACAGAACCAGCGCGACTCGGGATCCCTGGCCGACGCCGGCAGGCGGCGCACCCGCTCCGACTCCAGGGGCGCGAACCAGCCGCGCAACTCGGGGGCCAACATCGTCGTCAGCGCCCATCCCAGGATGATGTCCCAGGAGCCGTTCGGTCCCTCGGCGAGGAGCCGCTCGAGCAGGGCGGCGGTGGACATCCGTTCCATCCGGATCCGGAGATCCGGATTCGCCGCCTCGATGCCCTGGACATACTCGGCCAGCTCGTACTCCTCCATGGCGCTATACGCCACCACGGTCTGCTTCTGATGCACGTCTGTCATTCGATGTCCTCATGAAAGCAGACCCGGGTCAGACGGGCATTCCCCCCGGGTCTGCGCTCAGTCCAGCAGCCCCGCCAGCCTGGCGTGTTGCAGGAGCATGATGGTCTTGCCGTCCATGATCTCGCCCGTGGAGATCATCCGCAGCGCCTGAGCGAGCGGAAGCTCGAGGACCTCGATGTCCTCGCCATCCGAATGTACCCCGCCGCCCTCCCCCGTCTTGTCCCGATCGGCGTACTCCCCCACGAAGAAGTGGAGGATTTCGGTGACCGAGCCCGGGCTCATGAAAGCCTCGAACACCTTTCTGACATTGTTGACCAGAAAGCCGGTCTCCTCCTCGGTCTCGCGCTTGATACACGTCTCCGCGTCATCCTTGTCCAGCAGGCCGGCACAGGTCTCGATCAGCATCCCATGGTGGCCATTGACAAACGCGGGAAACCGGAACTGCCGCGTGAGGATGACGGTCTTCTTCTCACGGTTGTAGAGCAGGATGGTGGCGCCATTGCCACGGTCGTACGTCTCCCGGCTGACCTGCTGCCACGAGCCGTCCTTGCGCTTGAAGTCAAAGGTCGTCTTTCGCAGGACATACCAATCATCCGACAGGACGACAACGTCTTTGATCCGGATGCGGTCTCGCATGTCTTCGGGGGCGCGGACGCCGCGCGCGGTTTCGCCACTCATATTATCTGGAACCTCCATCCCGGGATTGGATGATACGGGGGACGACGAACCCCAACCGGCTGAGCATCTCGGGACTGCGCGAAGCGGGATGCGTCATGATGGCCGTGTCGAGCGCACGCTCACAACCCTGAGGACATGACTCCTGGTGGTCCGCCAGCACGTCGCACACATGCTCCACAAGCGAGTTGGCCTGCACGGCGATCCGCTCCATCCGCTCACTGACCAGGCTGGCGGTCACGGCCTCATGACTGTCATACCAACAGTCATAATCCGTGGGCATGGCGACCATCGCATAGCAGAGCTCCGCCTCACGTGCCAGTTTGGCTTCTGGCATGGCCGTCATTCCAATCACCGTCCCGCCCCAACTCCTGTACAGATTGGACTCGGCGCGCGTCGAGAACTGCGGCCCCTCCATCACCACGTAGGTTCCGCCATTGACATACGTCAACTTCAACTTCGAGGCCACGTCCGCCAGCGCCGTCCGCATCCGCGTGCAGACCGGGTCGCCAAAAGGAACGTGCCCGACGAGCCCCCGTCCGAAGAAGGTCTTCTCCCGCTGGATCGTCCGGTCGATGAATTGATCCACGAGCACGAACGAGCCCGGCGGACACTCCTCCCGCAGGCTCCCCACGGCGCTGAGCGAGAGCAACTGCGTGCAGCCGACGTGCTTCAACGCCGCGATGTTGGCGCGCACGTTGATCTGCGAGGGAGGAGTCTGGTGGCCGGGCCCGTGGCGCTGGAGGAAGGCGACCTGGGCGCGGCCGAGCGTCCCGAGGATCACCTCGTCCGAGGGCTCCCCGAAGGGGGTCTCCACCTTCACCCGCTGGACGCTGGACAGGGAGAGCAGCTTGCTCAATCCGCTCCCGCCAATGATACCGATACGAGGGACCTTCACGCTTTTGTCCGTCACCGCTCCTCCTGGATGTACAAAGTGGGTTCAACCCGGGTCTCGGCCGAGACGAGGCGCTCCTTCAGCTCGGAGAGCGCGGAAGGAATGCCGTCGCGCGAGAACAGCAGGCCTTCGCTCGCATGCGCTGTGTAGCGCGGCTCCTCCACCTTCAAAACCCGGTCGATCGCCGGCAGGTAGTTCCAGCGCACGCCCGGGTACAGGGAATGGGCCAGGTGATAGGCATCCGACGTCGGGCAGAGGAACACGCGGACCAGCCAGCCAGAAAACCCCCGGTAGTCCGTGGGGCGTCCCGCCAGGAACTCCCGGGTCAGACGGTCCTCGGACCAGCCTGGCGTCTTGAACCAACGATGCTCCGTCAGGAGCGACACCCAGGCGAACAGGGAGTAGGTGGTCACCAGGGGAACGAGCCAGCCCCAGACAATCGCCTTCCAGCCCGCCGCGGCATACAGCAGCGCGGAGAGCACCAGCAGCGTCACCACCCGGGCCACCGCGGTGATGGGCCGATGGTTGAGCAGGCTGTTGCGCACCATCGTCTTGAGGTTGACCATCATTCCCGAGGGCGAGAGCGGATGGAACAGCCGGCCGATGAACTGCGCATGGGTCATGCCACTGCGCATCCCGCCGTCACGGACGCGCGCGCGGTTCGGATCGAGCTTCTCGTGATTCGGGTGGCGGTGATGCTCCTGGGTATGGGTGATCTGCCGGCTGTGCATGTCCCGCTTGAACGCCGGGAACTGATAGAACACATCGGAGAGCCACCACTGCCAGGCGTGCGAGCGGCACAGGGCGTAGTGCACCGCGTTGTGCCCGAACTCCTGGAGGGCCCGGAAGCGGCCTCCCACCCAGAAGCACACCGCCACCCAGGCCAGGGGATGGTCAACCCACCGTGCGAGCAGGAGCGCGATGAAGATGTCGAGCCACGTCCACACGAACGGGAGGGGCGCGAACCACTCATCCAGTGGTTTGTACAGAAGCTCCCGCGTCCCCTCCAGACGCGGGCGGAGCCGGGAGATGCGCAGAACCCGCTCCGGGTCCGAGTAATAGAGGGACACGGCCGCGCGGAACAACAGCGTCGAACACAGCAGCGCGGCGAGCAGCAGTGGCAACGATTCAGTGGGAAGCATGGGATGAATACCTCAGCGGTTGGGCACGACCCTGCCCCAAGGCAGGTCCTCGAACAGGGCTGGGATTCCAGTCATCCGCGGGGAATTGCATGCGCCCAGGCGGTCCTCGTCCTGGTGCCCGCACGACAGGATGCAGCTGTTCCACCCCAGGGCCGCGGCGACCTCCGCGTCGTGGGTGGTGTCTCCCACATAGAGGATGCGCTCGCCCGGCAGCCCCAGCTTCGCGTGAAGGATGTGCCCCTCCTCGAGCTTGCTCGTCCCCTTTTCATCCCCCAATCCACACACATGGGTGAAGTACCCGCTGAGCCTCTTCGCCTCGAGGGTCCGCACCAGGGTGGGCCGGTAGGACGCGGACAGGATGGATGACCCGATGCCATTCTCACGCAGACACTCCAGCAACTCCAGCGCGCCCTCGTTCAACGCGCAGTGCCGCACCCGCGCGTCGAAAACAGCCAGGTACTCCCGGAGGATGTCGCTGAAGGCAATCCGCTCCAGATCGAAGCCGAGCGAGGAATAGAACGCGGAGATCGGAAACTGGAACCGGGCACGGTAGAACTCCCGCGTGACGGCGGGGACACCGAACCGGGCGCACACCTGGTTGACCCCAGTCACGGCCAGGTCCACGTCGTCGAGCAGCGTCCCGTTCCAATCCCAGACGACATGTTGAATCTGGTTCCAGACCTTACGCATGGGAATCATCGTTCACCGTCTTGCCCAAACGCGGGAGCAGCTTGTGGAGGACGACCCGGGCCGCGATTTCAGGCCGGAAGAGCTGACTCGGGGAAACCACCAGGTTGGTGACTCCCACCTGGGTCTGCAGCGCCAGCCGGTGGGAGGCGGCCAGCTCGCAGAGCCCCGAGCCGTACCAATGATGGAACCGCAGCCCGAGCGAGCGGCGGCCCTGCGTCTCCGGAAACCGCATGTCCTCGGACACCGCCATGTTCCACGCGGGCTCGACGACCTGGGCCATCAACGCCTGGATGGCACGGGCGCTGGTGCCTCCCTGCTTCCATACGGGAAGTTGCCGCCTCAGCACGTCGGCTTCCAGCGAGCAGAGCGTCATGCCCTGGCTGTACAACGGGTTCATGCTGCACAACGCGTCGCCCATGACCACGAGCCCCTCGGGCCACACCGGCATGTCCTCGTAGTGGCGCCGCAAGCTGCCCGGAATGGCGAAGCCCGCGACGTCCGAGAGGGGCTCCGCCTCCCGGATGATCTCCTGGATATCCGGGACCGGCAGCTTCCCGAGGAACCGGAGGAACTCCTCGGGGTCCGGCTTGGGGAATTCACCGAACCACCCGCCCGTGGTGACGAGCCAACGATTCCCCTCGATGGGACTGATCACCCCCATGGCCCGGCCATGGGGAGGCCTTGGCAGGACGAGCAGCACCTTCCAGCGATCGGCGAACTCGGGCCGCCGCCGGTAGATGCGGGACGCATAGCCGAGCTTCGTCTCGACGAGGGTCTTCTTCACCTCGCCCAGCCCCTCCTTCGCCAGCCACTCGGCCACGCGAGAGCCCCGCCCGTTGACGTCGATCACCAGCTCCGCCGACAACTCCCGGACCGGAGCGGACCCGTCCAACACCACCCCGTGGACGCGGGGCGCGCCCTCCCGGCGCAACAGGAAGCCCATGGCCCGGGTCTTGGAATGGACGGTGATCCGCGGATTGGCCCGGATGCGCCGGCGGACGATGTTGTCGAGCAGGCCCCGGCTGCAGTAGTGCGCGCTCACCCCGGTCTTGAACCGGTTCTTCCACTGACCATAGTGGAAGCATTTGACATCATGCCCCTGGTCCGCGATGTCCGCGCCGGCCTGGACCAGCTCGGCCAGGAGACCCGGGAAGACCTCCTCCATGACCTGCTTGCCACGCAGCAGCAGCAGATGGACGTGCTTCTCCTGCGGGACGCCGCGCCGATCACCCAGGCCGTCCTCGAAGTCGCCCTTCTCGATGATCGTGACCCGCTCGAACTCCGAAGACAGCACTTCGGCGGCGAGACAGCCACCAATACTGCCGCCAAGCACGATGGCATGTCTGCCTTTAGATCTGTCCAAGGAATCATCCCTCATAGGCATTCACCGCCGCGACGATATGTTGGAGATCCTCGTCCGAGAGCTGCGGGTGCAGGGGAATCGTCGTCAGCGAGCGCAGCAACTCCCGGGCGTTCTTGCAGTCCCGCCGGCGGTCCGCCAGGAGCGGGTAGTTGTACAGGGGTTGGTTGTCGTACTTCTTGACGTCCGAGGGGACACCCTTCCTGTCCAGGTGCTCGACGAAGCGCCGGCCGTCCCCCTTCACCACCTGCAGGAGGAGGGCGTAACCGTTGATGGTTCCCCCTTCGACGATGGGCAGCTCCCGGACGAGCGGGTTGTGGATGCGCTCGAGGAGGTACCGGCGATTGCGCGCACGGATCTCCAGCTGCCAGTCGAGCGCCTGCAGCCGGGCGAGTCCCACGGCCGCTTGCAGTCCACCCAGCTTGTAGTTGAGGCCCACCCGTTGGCCATCGAGGTTTCCGAACCGGGTGTACGCCCGCATCTTCGCGTCCCGGGAGGCATCGTTCGTCATCACGAAGCCCCCCTCGCCGGTGGACATGAACTTGCCTTCGTGGGTGCTGAAGCAGGCGATGTCGCCGAACTCCGCCAGCCACCTCCCCTGCAGGCGCGTCACATGGCAATGGGCCAGATCGAGGATCAATGGGACGCCATGGGCGTGAGCGAGGGTCCGCAGCTCATCCGCCCTCGACGGGTATCCCCACATGGGGACCTCGATGATGCCGCGCGTTCGTGGCGACATGACCCTTGCCAGGTCTTCCGGATCCAGCCCGAAGTCATGGGGGCGCACGTCACAGAAGACCGGCACGAGCCCGCGCGCCATGACGGGCAGGACCGTGCAGATGGGGCAGCTGGGGGGAACGATGATTTCATCACCCACCTGCCACTCGATGCCTTCCAGGGCGACCGAGACCGCGACCGCGCCCGAGGAGACCGCCAGCACGTGGCGCATCCCGTAGCGCTCCGAGATCTTCCGCTCGTACTGCTCCACGATCGGCGCGGTTCCGGTCAGGCCCGTCTCCAGGGCCTGCCGCAGGTACAGCTCGTCATCGGGATGACGGTGCCGGAACGCATCGTTGATCCGCCGGCGGGGCAGCTCTTCCCGCGCGCCCCTGGACGCGGCTCCTGGCGTGCTCATGCCGCCACCTGCTCCTTCAGCGTGTCCATGGCCCGCCAGATCTCCTCGTCCTCGAACACCCGCCGCAGCAGGACGCGGAAGTTGGGGAACAGCTTCAGGTCCGCGAGCTCCTCCTGGCTGAAGAAGCGGGCCGCATGGACCTCGCCATTGGCGATGCAGTTCGTATCCAGAGCCACGCACAGGTAGATCAGATCGATGTGGTAGTGGTGGCCCTTGGGATCATTGATGCGCTCACACAACACCCGGTAGGGCGTGTGCAGCACATGGACGTCGGCCTCGGGGTCAGCCAACGGTGTGTCGAGAAGACCCAGGATCCTCGCTTGTATCCCCGTTTCCTCGCTGATCTCGCGAAGCACGGCATCATCTGGTGACTCCGTGCTTTCGATATGCCCACCCGGGTAGAGCCAGACACCGAGCTTCCGGTGGTGGATCAACAGCACCTTGCGATCCGGATGGAGAACGAAACCCGACGCGGTCCACTGCTTGGGCAAGCGAGGATCCATGGTGTTCACGCCGGCCTACCTCTCCTGGTAGGCATTGACGACGCCTACCATGTAATCAATGTCTTCACCCGACAGGGCCGGATGCACGGGGATGGTCGTCATGGTGTTGAGCAGCCGCTCACCCTGGGGGCACGGGCGGCGGAACTGCTCGACGGCCGGGAACCCGTACAGGCAGCGGCAGCCATAGCGCTTGATGTCCGACGGGATGCCGTGCTCGTCCAGGTAGTCGATGAAGCGGCGGTTGTCGGCGAAGCTCGTGCGCAGGGTGAGGAAGTAGTAGTTCGTCCTCGCGCCGGTGATCCGCGTGAACTCACGGACGGACGGATGGGTGAGCTGGGACAGGAACCGCTCCGCGTGCTCGCGGCGGCCCTCCAGCTGCCGATCCAGGTACTTGAGCCGGTTCTTGCCGAGCGCGGCGGCGAGCCCGCCCAGCTTGAAGTTCAGGCCGAAGTCACGGCCGTTCAGGTTGCCGAACCGGCTGTAGTCCCGGCAGCGCCTGGCCAGGTCATCGTTGTCCGTGAGGATGAAGCCCCCCTCCCCCGTCGCCAGCGGCTTGCGCTCGTGGGTGCTGAAACAGGATAGGTCTCCGTACGCGGAGAGCGAGCGTCCATGCAGCGTGGAGCCGTGCGAGTGGGCGAGGTCCAGGATGAGCGGAATGCCGGCCTTGCGTGCGGCCTGCTGCAGCTCGTCGACCTCGGTCGGCATGCCCCACATCGGGATCTCGATGATGGCGCGGGTCTTCTTGGTGATCACCCGCGCCAGGTCCTCGAGGTCCACACTGAAGCTGTCCGGACGGGTGTCCACGAACACCGGCTTGGCGCCCATGTCCATGATCGGGTAGACGGTGCACAGCGGGCAGGTGGGCGTCAGCACCACCTCGTCACCGGCCTTCACGCCCGCGGCCGCCAGCGCCACCGTGATGGCCGCGCCGCCGGACGAGATGGCGATGGCGTTGCGGTTCGAGAAGTAGGCGCGAAGAGCCGCCTCGTACTCGGTGACGATGTCGGAGGTTCCCGACAAGCCACTGGCCAGGGCCGCGGCCAGGGCGGGCTGATCATCCTCGTAGCTCGCGCGGTATTTGTCGGAGATGACTCGCTTGTTCTTCACGGATGCCTCAGCCATTGGCCACACTCCTCTTCTGCACCCCAGTGACACTCAAGGACGGCGCCGCCACGACGCCCGGTTGGACCTCCGCCGCGCACACCTGCTCGATCACCTGGTAGGTCGGAATCATGCTCTCGAAATCCGCCTCGAAGCGGGTACCGGAGCGGATGGCGTTGAAGAACCCCGTCAGCTCGGTGAAATAGCCGCTGCGGACATAACCCGAGTCCAGGGGGCCCGGCTGCCAGGCATTGCGCCAGCGCTTGTCTCCGCCCACCACCTGCGAGGAGATCTCCGCGTCGTGGAGCGTGATGTTCCACAGGTTGTCGAGGGCGATCATGCTCGACCTGTCGCCGATCACCTTCATGTCGAACTCGAAATAGGGGAACATGCTGCCCGTCAGGATGGACGCGGACCGCCCGGACGAGAACGTGATGTCGATCCGCGCCAGCATCGCATCGGTCCCGTGCTGGACGGTGGAGTGGACGTCCGTCACGTGCTCGTCCTTGCCGAAGGCCGTCGTCAGATCGATCGAGTGGATCGTCTGGGCGAGCAGGAACGAGCGGAGGGTGGAGGAGAGACCCCACATGGGAGCGCGGGGCTTGCCCGCGTAGTGGTTGATCTGCACATGCATCGTCCGGCCGAACTTCTCGCTCGCGGCGATCTTCCGCAGGTGCTGGACCGGGCGGGCGAAGCGGAAGTTGAGGCCCACGCCGGTCACCACCCGCTTGCGCGCCGCCGCGTCGATCATGTCCTTGAGCTCATTGAGCGTGAAGCACGGCGGCTTCTCGACGAAGACATGGATGCCGCGCTCAATGGCCATCAGGGAGATGTCCCGATGGGCCTGAGGAGGACAGGCCAACACCAGCGCGTCCGGGCCCATGATGTTGATCATCGTCGCGACATCCTTGAAGACCTGGACGTCACGGACGTAGCCCTTCACCTCTTCCGCGCGCTCGAGCGACACATCACAAGCGGCGACGATCTGAATCTCGGGAATCTGCAACAGCGAGGGGAGGAGGTTTTCCTTCGTCTGCGCCCCGATGCCAACCAATCCAACGCGTATCAAGCGACGTTCCTCGTTTCTCCGCGGTATCGGCGACGCAGGAGAACGGCCCTGGGACATGTGCGGATGGCCGTTACACCCCTGCTGACTGCATTGCCGGCCCGGCGGCTGCCCAACCTCCCTCTACGGGTTGCTGGGATGAGCGCTCACCAGGCGACAACAATGCTGCCACCGCAGGACGTGCTTTCGTGGCAGGGCATGGATCTCATGCGAAGACCCATCGCCCGCCACGGGACGTTCTGTGTCAAGGGAGTTGTCGCCTGATGGGTAAAGGCCGCGCTTGCGGAGGTTCCCTCAATAGAGTCCCTCCCTGATGAACGCGCACGCCCCAGAAGGGCCAGACCTTCATCTGGACCGGAACAGGTGGGTGCCAGCGCCGGGGACCCCCAGACCACCGGACACCCGAGCGGAGCCGGGCCTGTTCGTAGACCGTGCGCCGCCTCGCGAGCACGGAGGCATCGCGCCCGAAATATCTGTCGTCGGGAGAGACGAAAGACAAGCTTCCGTGGAGGTGCTCGTGGTTGTACCAGGAGACGAACCGGCCCATCCAGGCCCGCGCGAGCGCCAGGGAGGAGAAGGTGACGGGGTAGTCCTTGTGTCTCTTCAAGGTGCTGAACAACGCCTCGGCATGGGGATTGTCGTTGCTGACCTGGGGGCGGCTGAACGAGGGCACGATTCCCAACCGCTGGAGGGTGCACAGCATCGTGGTCCCTCTCATCGGCCGGCCATTGTCGGAGTGCAACACGAGTCCCGCCGGATTGATTCCGTTCTCCTCGCACACCTTGCGGACGAAGCTGGCGGCATGCTCCGCACGCTCCTCGCGGTGGATCCTCCATCCCATGATGCGCCGGCTGAAGACATCCATCACCATGTAGAGGTAGAGGAAGGAGCCCCGGCCCGGGCCATTCAGGTAGGTGATGTCCCAGCTCCAGACCTGATTGGGCGCCGAGACACGCCGCTCGTGTCCGGGCTGCGGTCTGGTGCTGAAGTCCCTGGCGCACCACTCGCGTTTGTACGCGCGGAGGAGGCGATACATGGTGGACTCCGAGGCCACATAGATGCCCTGATCCGCGAGTCTCGGAACGATTTGTCTGGGGGAAAGCCCCTCGAAGAAGGGGGAGTGGAGCAATTCCAGGACGAGCCTACGCTCCTGATCGCTGAGGCGGTTGGCAGGGCAGCGACGCGCCATGCGCCGACGATCCTGGACGCACTCGGGTTTGCGCCAACGTTGCACGGTCCGCGCCGAGACGCCCAGCAACCGGCACGCCAGGGACAACCGCGCGCCATCCGCGATGGCATGCGCCACCAGATGACAGACCTTGAGCCGGACGTCTGGAGTGTGGAGCCGCCCCCGCCCCCCCACGACGAGGCCCTTCGCGTTCCTCGACAGGGTCACCAGTGCGCGAGCCTCCGCGAGCGCCTGTTCCTTGCGGCTCAGTTCCCGTGCGAGCGCCTTTACCCCCTGCGGTGCGGTCATCGAGCCAGGAGAGTGGATTCGCCGGGAAGAGGGGGCCCTGGGGTTCGCGTGCTCAAGTCCGGGACCGCGCACCTCATCGAGGCCGTACAGTTCACGCATTTCCATGCGCCCCAGTATCTGGTGGTGCGCGAATGCCGTCCAAGAAGCGTGTCGCCCGGGCCAGCCCGCGCGCAGGTGCCTCCTGGAGCGGCCCGTCAGCCGGAGCCGTGCACGAGGTGACCGGAGACGTGGTGCTGGACAAGAGGACGTCTGGCGTGGTGCAGCCAGGGACATGTCGATTGTCGAATCGAGTTTTGGGCCCGTGGGCGGCGCGTTACAGCCTGTATCGGAGGGCACCAACATGGGCACGACGCAAACGGCTGTGCAGGCGGGACTCGAAGGCGTGGTGGTCGCCGAGACACGGTTGAGCGAAGTCGACGGTGAGCGAGGGCGGCTGGTGATTGCCGGCGGTGACGTGGAGTCACTCGCCGGAACCCGCTCGTTCGAGGAGGTGTGCGCGCGGCTCTGGGCACCCTACGCGAAGCAGCCGCTCCCGGACTCGCTCCAGGCGGCGCTGGGCGAGGCCCGGGTGCGTGCCTTCGGGCTGCTCGATGGGTTGGGGGATGCGCTCTCGGCGAAGGACGGCATGGACGCCCTGCGGGCCGCGGCGGCCCACGTGCCGGAGCACCCCGAGGGAGAACTGGCCACGCAGCTCCTGTTGACGGGGGCCCTCGCCGTGTTCGCGGGAGCGTGGGGGCGGCGCGGACGCGGGCTCGCGCCAGTACGCCCGGACCCGACGCTGTCCCACGCGGCGGACCTGCTGCGCATGGTGACCGGTGAGCACCATCCCGAGCGTGCCGCCGGGCTCGACGCCTACCTGGTCACCGTCTCCGACCACGGGCTGAATGCCTCCACCTTCACCGCTCGGGTGATCGCCTCGACGGGCTCGGACGCCGTGTCGGCGGTGGTGGGGGCCATTGGCGCGTTGAAGGGGCCGCTGCATGGCGGCGCTCCCGGGCCGGTGCTGGACATGCTCGACGGCATTGCCCGCCCGGAGCGGGCCACGTCCTGGCTCGAGGAGGAGCTGCGGGCCGGGCGCCGCATCATGGGCATGGGCCACCGCATCTACCGCGTGAGGGATCCCCGCGCGGCGGTGCTGGAGCGAGCCCTCGAGCGGCTCGAGCGCGGGGGGCTGCGGACCGAGCGGCTCGCCCTCGCCCGAGCGGTGGAGCGCGCGGCCGAGGACCTTCTGCGCCAGCGCTACCCGGACCGGCCCCTGCGCGCGAACGTGGAGTTCTACACCGCCGTGCTGCTCGACGCGGTGGGCCTCGACCGCACCATGTTCTCGCCCACCTTCGCCTGTGGCCGCGTCGCCGGGTGGCTCGGGCACATCTCCGAGCAGCGGGCGACGGGACGCCTCATCCGGCCCGCGTCGCGCTACGTGGGGCCGATGCCGGAATGAGGGGGTGATCCCCCGCTCCCGCCGTCAGTTCCGTGACTCGACGATGACGGGCACTCCCCCGCGAGGCGCCAGGGTGACGCCTCGCCGCGACACCTGGAACGTGTAGGGGGTGGCGGGCCGGAGCTTCACCCGGCGGAGGACCTCGGCGAAGACAATCCGCATCTCATACGTGGCGAAGGCCATGCCGAGGCAGCGCCGGGCCCCTCCGCCGAAGGGAAAGTATTCGTAGGGGCTGGGGCGCTTGCCCACGAAGCGCTCCGGGTTGAAGCGCTCGGGCTCGGGCCACAGGTCCGGGCGGCGATGGGTGAGGTAGGCGCACGCCATCACCGCCATGCCGGCGGGCACGTCCCACTCGCCCACCTTCATGGGCCGCTGCAGCACCCGGCCCACCGCGGGAGCCACGGGCACCAGCCGCAACGTCTCCTTCAATGTCGCGTCCAGGTACTCCAGGCGGTTCACCTGCTCGGGCGAGAGCGGCCCCGTTCCCGCCACCTGCCGCAGCTCCTCCCGGAGCTTCTCCTCCACCTCGGGGTGCTGGAGGACGAAGTGGAAGGCCCACGCGAGCGTGGTCGCGGTGGTCTCGTGTCCGGCCGCGAGCAGGGTGATGGCCTCGTCGCGCAGCTCCTGGTCGGACATGGGCTGGCCCTGCTCGTCACGGGCCTGCATGAGCAGGGACAGGACGTCCTCGCGCTTCTCGACCCCCTCGGCGCGCCGCCGGGCAATCTCCGCGAAGAGGTACGCGTCCACCTCCTGCATGAGGCGGCTGAGCTGGGTCCACGGCAGGGCGCGGCTCACGTTGACCTTCCAGGGCCCGAGCTGAATCGGATCCCTCCCCACCGCGAGCAGCGCGAGCATCCGCTCCGCCGGGAGCAGGGCGCTCATGTACAGCACGGCATTGTGCGAGCCCATGTCGAGCATCCGCGCGAAGAGCTCGTGGAAGTGCGTGAACGTCTCGCCCTCGGCGAGGCCGAAGACCGTCTTGAGAATGATGTCCAGGGTGATGTCCTGGAACACCTCGTGGAGGGTGAAGGCCTTGCCCTGTGCCCATCCGTCGATGGAGCGGCTGGCGGACTCGCGCATGGACAGCCCGTAGGACAGCATCCGCTCGCCGTGGAAGGGCGGCGTCATCATCCGCCGCTCGCGGATGTGCTCCTGGTCATCGAGCAACAGCAGCGAACTCTTCCCCACCACGGATTCCAGCACCCGGTTCACCGGCCCCACGTAGAGGTCCTCCGGCTTGCCCGTGAAGAGCTGACGCACCATCTCCACGTCGCGGGTGAAGAAGAACGGCGGGGTGTTGGGGAACTGCATCACGAAGCTGTCGCCGTGGCGTTGGACCGACTCCTCCATGAACCGCAGCGGATGGGCGACCCATTGGTGGAGCTGGAGGAAGGGCGGCAGGTGGATGCGAGGAGGTTGCATGGGTAGAGGCTCCGGAGAAGCCAGGAGTCTACCGGAAGTGCCAGGCCCGCCCGTCCATCACTCGGGCGGGCCCGTGACTCCTACCGCGACGAGAGGCGGCCGCGGCGCCCCATCCGCGCCAGGGCCAGCAGGCCCAGCAGGGAGGCCACCCCTCCCGTGGGGGACGAAGTGCAGCCGCAACCCCTCGGCTCCTCTTCCTCCTCCTCCGGAGGCTCCATCACCGTGAAGGTGCTCGGAGCCGAAGCCTCGCTGACGTTGCCCGCTCCATCCCTGGCCGTGGCGCTCACCGTGTGCGGGCCCTGTGCCAGTTGATAGAGCGAGTTGACGCTCCATGCCGACGAGGCATCCGCCCGGGTCGTCCCCACGACGAGCCCATCCACCGTCACCACCACCGTGCTGTTCGCTTCGGCGCGCCCCGAGAAGCGCAGCTCGCTGGGACTCACGGTCGCGCCAGTGGTGGGCGTCAGCACCTCGGGCGGAGCCGGGGCCACACTGTCCACCACGAAGTCACGAGGTGAGGAGACAGGGCTGGTGTTGCCCACGGCGTCCGTAGCGGTAGCCGTGACCGTGTGCGCTCCCTGTGCCAGCGGCGAGGCCACGGTGAACGTCCAGGCCCCGGAATCATTGGCCCTCACCGTCCCCACCCCGGTGCCATCCAGCCTCACGGTCACCAGGCTGCCCGCCTCCGCGGTGCCCGAGATCGTTGGCGTCGCGGTGGTGACGACACCCGCCGGTGCCGTGAGCACGGGAGCCTCCGGCGCCACCGTGTCCTCCACGTCCACCGAGAAGCCACGGGTCGCGGAAGCCACGCTGGTATTGCCCGCGGCATCCGTGGCGGTGGCCGCCACCGTGTGCGAGCCCCGGGACAGCGGCGAGGCCGGTGTGAAGCTCCAGTCCCCGGAGGCGCTGGCCGTCGCCGTCCCCGCCACGGTGCCATCCAGCCTCACGGTCACCATGCTGCCCGACTCCGCCGTCCCCGAGATGGTGGGCATCGTGGTGCCGACGCTCGCCGCCGGGGCCGTCAGCACCGGTGCGCTCGGGGCCACCGTGTCCACCGTGAAGCCGCGGGCCTCGGAAGGCACGCCGGTATTGCCCGCCACATCCGTGGCGGTGGCCGTGACCGTGTGTGCTCCCTGGGTCAGCGGAGAGGCCAGCGTGAAGCTCCAGGTTCCCGAGGTATTGGCCGTCACCATCCCTACCCTGGTCCCATCCACCGTCACGCTCACCGTGCTGCTCGCCTCGGCGGTGCCCGAGATGATCGGCGTCGTGGTGCGGACGAAGGCCGCTGGAGCCGTAAGCACGGGGGCAGCCGGCGCCACCGTGTCCACGGTGAAATTGCGCGACGAGGAAGCGGAGCTGGTATTGCCCGCCGCATCCGTGGCGGTGGCGCTGGCCGTGTGCGCTCCCTGCGCCAGCGGCGTGACCACGCTCAAGCTCCAGGTTCCCGAGGGACTGGCCGTCACCGTCCCCGCATTCGCCCCATCCAGCTTCACACTCACCGTGCTGCTCGCCTCGGCGGTGCCCGAGATGATCGGGGTCGGAGTGTTGACGAAGGCGGCGGGTCCCATGAGCGTGGGAGCCGACGGTGCCACCGTGTCCACGGTGAAGCCGCGGGCCGCGGAAGGCGCGCTGATGTTGCCCGCCGCATCCGTGGCGGTGGCGGTGACCGTGTGAGATCCCTGCGTCAGCGCGGCGGTCGTGGCCAGGCTCCAGTCCCCGGAGGCATTGGCCACCACGGTCCTCGCGCTTCCGCTGTCCAGCCGCACCGCCACCGTGCTCCCCGCCTCCGCGGTCCCCGAGATGATCGGCATCGTGGTGCCGATGAGCGCGGCCGGAGCCGTGATCACGGGGGACGGCGGGGCCACCGTGTCCACGGTGAAGCCATAGGCCGCGGAAGGCGTGCTGGTGTTGCCCGCCGCGTCCGTGGCGGTGGAGGTGACCGTGTGCGCCCCCTGCGCCAGCGGTGACGCCGGGGTGAAGCTCCAGGTCCCCGAGGCATTGACCGTCACCGTTCCCACCTCGGTACCGTCCAGGGTCACCCTCACCGAGCTCCCCACCTCCGCCCTGCCCGAGATGACCGGCGTCACGTTGCTGACGATGGCGGCCGGAGCGGTGATCTCGGGAGCCGCCGGGGCCACCGAGTCCACGGTGAAGGCGCGCGGCGCGGAGACGGGGCTGGTGTTGCCCACAGCATCCGTGGCGGTGGCCGTGGCGGTGTAGGGCCCCTGGCCGAGCGGAGAGGTCAGCGTGAGGCTCCAGGTCCCCATGGCATCGGCCTTCACCGTCCCGATGGCAGCACCATCCAGCATGACCGTGACCGTGCTTCCCGCCTCCGCCGTCCCCGCGAGGGTGGGCGTGGCGGTGTTGACGAGCGCCGCCGGGGCCGTCAGCACCGGCGCGGGCGGTGGGCCATCGACGAAGACCACCGCGCCCCCGGGAATGGCGTTGGCCGTCACGCTCATCAGGTAGTACCCGTCCAGCACGGACGGCACCCGCATCACGAACGAGGTGCTCGAGAAGTCCTGCAAGACCACGGAGGTCCGCCTCCCTCCCTCCAACGCCTGGAGGGAGACGAGCGGGAAGTTGGCGCCGGAGTTCTGGGTGGTGCCACTGTGGGCCTCGGAGATGCCACGCAGGCCGATCCCATTCACGGTGACCGCCGCTCCCGACTGGAGGGAGGCCGGGGGAGTCACGAGGGGCCGCCACGCCTCGACGGCCCCCGTATCCTCGTACACCTCCGCGCTGTCCAGGGCTCCCGTGGCCGCGCTCCCTCCCACCGCGAGCACCCTGCCCGCTGGCAGCGGCGTCGCGGTGAAGTCGGCGCGGGCGGTCCCCAACGCCCCCACGGAACTGAAGGTCCCCGTGGACGGAGCGTAGAGCTCCGCGCTGGTCAGACGGCCCGCGGTCCCCAGGCCCGAAGCCACCAGGACCCTGCCCGAGGGCAGCGCCAGCGCCACATGGCGGGAGCGAGCGAAGACCAGGGCGCCCGTGGCGCTGAAGGTACCGCCCACCGGATCATACAGCTCGGCCGAGGCCACGGCGCCCGAGGCGCCGCTTCCACCCACCAGCAGCACCTTGCCCGAGGGAAGGAGCGTCGCCGTGTGGTCGGCCCGCGCGCTCGACAGCGTGCCGGTCCCCCGGAAGGTGCCCGTTACCGGGTCATACAGCTCCGCGCTGGCCAGCGGCGCCGAGGAGGACTGACCGCCGGCCACGAGCACCTTGCCCGTGTTCAGCAACGTCGCCGTGTGGCCGGAGCGCGCCGTGCCCAGCGAGCCCGTGGACAGCCACGTCCCCGAGGCGGGAGCGTACAGCTCGGCGCTGAGCAGCGGACCCGAGGCGCCCTGGCCTCCCGTCACCAGCACCATACCTCCGGGCAACAGCGTCGCCGTGTGCCGGGTGCGCGCCGTGCCCAACGCGCCCGCGCTGCTCCAGGTCCCCGCCGCCAGGTCATACACCTCCGCGCTGGTGATCGGACCGCTCGCCCCCTCTCCGCCCGTCACGAGCACCTTGCCCGAGGGCAGCAGCGTCGCCGTGTGCCGGGCGCGAGCCGTGCTCAACGCGCCCGTGGTGCTCCAGGTCCCCGCCGCCGGGTCATACAGCTCCACGCGGGTCAGGAACCCCGAGGCCCCCTGCCCTCCCACGACGAGCACCTTGCCATTGGGCAACAGCGTCGTCGTGTGCGAGGAGCGGCCCGCCGTCAGCGAGCCCGTGGTGCTCCAGGTCCCCGTCGCCGGGAAGTAGAGCTCCGAGGCGGCGGTGGGGCCCGAATAGCCTCCGGCCACCATGACCGAGCCATCGGGCAGCAGCGTCATCGAGTAGTCGTCGCGGAGCACCTCCAGGGAGCCGGTGGTGCTCCAGGTGCCCGCGGCCGGGTCATACACCTCCGGGTTGACGATGAAGGCCCCGCCACTGGAGGAGCTGTACATGTACCCGGGCCCCACCAGCACCTTGCCATTCGGCAGCAGCACCGCCCCATGGTACTGGTGCGGTTTGGCCATCGAGCCGGTGGCGTTCCAGGTCTGCGTCTGGGGATCGTACAACTCCGCGCTCGCGAGGGTGTTGGCGGTGAAGCTTCCATTGGAGCCTCCGGCCACCAGCACCCTGCCGTTGGGGAGCAGCGTCGCCGTGTGGTCGTCGCGGGCGGAGAGCATCGGCGCGTTGGTGCTGCTCCAGGAGCCCGTGGCCGGATCGTACAGCTGCGCGACGGCGGTGACGGTGTTGCTTCCCGCGTAGCCTCCCGCGACGAGCACCTTGCCCGTGCTCAGCAGCGTGGCCGTGTGGGAGACCACGGCCTTGACCAGGGAGCCGGTGGAGCTCCAGGTGCCCGTCGCCGGGTCATACAGCTCCGCGGTGGTGGAGGGCATGCTCGTCCCATCCACACCGCCGGCGACGAGCACCTTGCCGTTGTTCAACAGCGTCGCCGTGTGGCCGAAACGCGAGGTGTCCATCGAGCCGGTGAGGCCCCAGATGCCCGTCACCGGATCGTACAGCTCGCAGCTCCGGGTCGAGCCAGGCGTGTAGCCTCCGGCGATCAGCACCTTGCCATTGGGCAGCAGGGTCGCCGTATGGTGTTCCCGCGCATTGGCCAGGGTCCCCGCGGCGCTCCAGGTGCCCGTCGCCGGATCGTACAGCTCCGTGCTGGCCATCTGAACGCCCCGGCCGCCCTCACTGTCACCTCCCGCCACGAGCACCTTGCCGTTGGGCAGCAGCGTCGCCGTCTGCCGGTAGCGGGCCGCCACCATCGAGCCCGTGGAGCTCCAGCCTGGATCCACCACCACGGGGCCCTCCAAGCCCTCCAACCCCACCTCCATCTCCACCCGCAGGGTCCGCCCCACCAGGGCCAGCCGAGGCAGGTTCCCCGGTCCACCCCGGCCAGCGGGCAGAACGCCCCCCAGCCTCACCTCGCCCTGGCGGCTGCGCCCCGCCGCGTCCCGAGCCACCACGTAGTGCAGCCGCACCACCGGTACGTCCGAGCCGTCCAGGAACTCCAGGTACTCGCCCGCGTCCCGCAGCACCTGGATGCCCTCGGGCACCTCCACCTCATAGGTGGCCCGGTACGGCCTCCCTCCGGCCTCCATCACCACGAACTCTTCCGCCCGCTGCGTCAGCGTCAGCCCCCGCGCCTCCAACCCCTGCGCGCCCTCCGCCGACCAGAAGTGCCTGGGTCCGTAGAAGGCCGCTCCCGCGACAGGCTTCGACGCCGCTCCCGCGCTGGAGGCCTGGGGCCTGGCCCGGAAGACGTAGCCCCGCGTGGCCACCTCCAACTCGCCGTTCTCCGTGGCCGGCAACCTCACCCGCAGCGCGGCCTCGGGATGGACGGGCATCCGCCGTGGCTCGGGCTCCGGGCTGCCCACGAGCTCCGGAAAGTACGCCCGCGCCAACTGGAGCGCGCTCTCCTCGCTCGGAGCCTCCTGCCACGCCCGCGCCGAAGGTGCTCGCGCCGGAGCCTGAGGCCAGGAGACGCGAGGCGCCTTCCGCGACGGCAGGACCTCCCGCGCGGCCTCCACCCGGAGTTCCCGCGGGTGCCCCACCGCCACCCAGCCCCCCTCGGTGGCGCGAGCCTTGACCGCCTCCTGCTCCTCACCCTGGCTGCAGCCCAGCCAGACACACAGGAGGGCCAGCCACGTCAGCCCGCCCCCGCGTGCAAACCTCGCGGCTCCCACACTCCGGCCATTCCTCTGCGCTGGTCTCACGGCGTCCCCCCTCCTGGGTATCGCATCCGCGGGTCCTCATGGAGGCCCCCGGGAGGGTGGAGACGACGACATGGGAAATGATGCAAAAAAATCCGCGCCGCACTCAATCCCTGGCACGCGGGCCTTCCAGCATCAGCTCCAGGTTCGACGCGGGCACCTCCACCTCCACCTCTCGCATCGGGTGGCCGGACTTCTCCGCCCGCAACCGGGCGCGTCCCGGGGCCAGGCCCGACAAGGTGAAGCGGCCCTGGACATCCGTGCGGACGCTGCCAACGCCCGCTTCATCCCCCAGGAGGCCCACCTCCGCATTGCCCACCGGCATGCCCCGCTCGTCCCGCACGCGGCCGGACAGCGTGACGCCTTCGCGCAGCACCAACGTGACGGGCACGGACTCCTCGTCCCACGCCTCCACCGGGACGGGCTCGGACGGGAGGTAGCCCGGGGCACGCGCCCGCGCGATGTAGCTGCCTGGAACGAGGCCCCCGAAGGAGGCCGCACCCCGGGCGCCCGTGCCCTCCTCCCGCACCGTCTCCCCGCGCCCCTCGCCCACCCCCGAGAGGGTGACGGACGCCTGCTCCACGGACTCCCCGCGCATGCCACGCACCAGCACGGTCACCGCCGCCGCGGGCAACACGGAGAGCTCCAGCGGCTCGGTCCGCGGCAGCTGGAGCTCCCGCACCACGGACAGGTACCCCGGGCGCTCGACGCGCAGCGTATACGTGTCCTCCGAGAGCTCCCGCACCTCGAAGCGTCCATCCGGGCCCGTGCGCACCTCCGCTGCCCCGCTCCGCCCGGGTCCCATGAGATGAATCCGCGCGCCCTCCAGCCCGAGCCCCTCGGGTCCGAGTATGCGGCCCGCCAGCACGAGCTCCGGCCGCAGCGCGATCTCGACGACCGTCTCGGGGCCCGCGCCCACCTCGAGGGTCCGCTGCACGGCCCCATGGCCCGGAGCCCGGACGACGAGCGCATGGGGGCCCGGTACCAGCGGAGCGGCCCGGAAGTGGGCCACGCTCTCCTCGCGCCAGTGGAGCGCCGGTGTGGCCGGTGACTCGACGCTGGCGCCTTCGAGCAGCCGGCCCGAGCGCTCCTCCACCACCCGCACGAGGAGCCCCCCCGCCGCCGTCAGCGACAGCTCGAGCCCCGAGGTGTCCTCGGTCAGCGGCTCGATGGCCAGTTCGCCCACGCCCGTGGCGCTCTCGGCGAGCAGCTCGGTGCGTCCGCAGTCGAGCCCCTCCAACACGAAGTGGCCCGCGCTGTCGGTCCGCACGCCCGGCTCCCTCCCCCGCGACCGCACCCGGGCCCCGGCAACGGCAACGCCGCGCTCGAGCACCCGGCCCTCCACGCGCACCGCGCAGGGCAGCACCACGGTGACGGGCCTGGACGCGGGAACGAGCAGCACCCGCTCGCCATGGGACGCCGCGCGGGCCCACACGCCATAGCGCGCCTGGGGGAGCAACCCCTCCACCTCGAAGGCGCCCGTCTCGTCGCTCTCCACCTCCCGCAGACGCCGGACGGGCGCGAGGCTCACCACGGTGAGGCGGGCCCGGGCCACGCGCCCCTCCCCGTCCACCACCTGGCCCTTCAGCCGCTCTCCGTCCATCACCACCAGGCGCACCTCGGAAGGGCCCGGCCGCACGTCCAGGGCGAGCGCGGCGGGCCGTCCCTCCACCTCGGCCAGCAGGTGGTAGCGGCCCTCGGGGACGCGCAGCAGGAAGTCTCCGTCCGGGCCCGTGGTGACGGTGGCGCGCGGAGGTGCCTCCAGCGCGTCCGCGGCCACGTGCCGCGCCAGACCCTCCTGCGTCTCCGCGGGCCCGGCCTCGAAGGCGAGCACCTGGGCGGCCACGGGCATCCCCCGGGCATCCTGGACCCATCCGCGCAGCGCCGTGCTCCCGCTGGCCGCCCGGTCTGGCGTGGAGGCGCCCGGGCTCGTACCGGTACCGGCGCTCCACGCCTCCTCGGAGGCCCTTCGCTCATCGGAGCCGCCGGACAAGGTGCTCACGAGGAGTGCCAGCAACACGAGCAATGCGCCCCCCGCGACGAGCCCCTTGCGCATCGGAAAATCCTCCACCCTGGCGCGTACCCTCATGTTCTTCGGAGGGCACGTGCCCGCGAGAATCCCAGAAATTGATTTTAAATCTTTTTTTGGGATTCCGGGAAAAAGCCTCCCTCAAAGAAAGTGGGTGAAGCCGCGAATCGCCGGCGCGACACAACCCCCACCCGGGAGAACCCATGAAGCCACTCCGCCGCCGCGCCCCCTTCACCCCGGTGGCCGGCGGGCCGCTGGTCTGCCCGGGCCTGGCCGACACCCCCACCGCGGACGACACCGTTCCAAACCGTCCCATCTCGACCGCCGGTGTCATCGATCCGTCTGGCTTCAAGGACAGCGACGGCGCGCGCTACCTGCTCTACAAGACGCAGCAACTGCCATCATCGCTGCGCATCGTCCGGCTCGACGCGGCCGGCACCCACGTCTTCAGCGGTGCCACCAGCCGCCAGTTGCTGCGCTCGGACCGCATCGTGGAGAACCCCGTCCTCGTGAAGCGCGGTGGGGCCTACGTCCTGTTCGCCTCGCGCGGCCCCTACAACCAGTGCAGCTACGAGACCATCTGGATGCGGGCCTCCAGCCTGGCGGCCAACGCCTTCAACACCGTCACGCAGAACACGCTGCTCACCCCCGCGAGCACGAGCGGGGTGTGCGGCCCCGGCGGCGGGGATATCGCGGCGGCGCTCGACGGCGGGCAGCGCATCTTCTTCCACGGTTGGCTGTGCGGCAGCAGCCCCTGCCCGTCCGGCTTCAATTCGCAGACAGACACCGGGGGCCGCCGGGGAATGTACGTGGCGGTGTTGGGCTGGGACGCCAGCAACGATCCGGTCGTCAACCTGTTCCTCAATCCGGGGGACTGACGCCGTGCTTCGAGTGTCTGTCCATTCCCGGAAGGTGCGTATGGCTTTCGTGGCACTGCTCGGACTGCTGACACTCGGTGGCTTCGCCGGTGGCGGCAGCCCGCCGGGCGAGAAGGCCGGGCCACCGGCGCTCACGTCCGTGGAGCAACTCGGCAGGAGCCTCTTCTTCGACACCGGGCTGTCCGAGCCGCCCGGACAGTCGTGCGCCTCCTGCCATGCACCCGCGGCGGGCTGGACGGGCCCGAATGCCAGGGTCAACGCGCACGGGGCCGTCTACGAGGGCGCCGTGCCAGGGCGGTTCGGCAACCGCAAGCCGCCCTCGGCCGCCTACGCCACGCGCGCCCCCGTCTTCCACCGCATCGAAGCAGAGGGCACCTTCCAGGGCGGCCGCTTCTCGGACGGCCGCGCCACGGGTGAGAAGCTGGGCAACCCCGCGGCGGACCAGGCCCAGGGGCCCCTCCTCAACCCCGTGGAGCAGAACAACCCCCATGCCGCCTCTGTCGTCGCCAAGGTGTGCGCCGCGCCGTACGGGAAGCTCTTCCGTGACGTCCACGGGCAGGCCATCTGCGACGGCGCCCACGTGGACCGGGCCTATGACGCCATCGCCCGCGCCATCGTGGCCTACGAGGGCTCCCGGGAGGTCAATGCCTTCTCCTCCAAGTACGACGCGTACCTGGCCGGGCGCGCCGAGCTGACAGCCGTGGAGAAGCAGGGCCTGCAGCTCTTCGAGGGCAAGGCGAAGTGCGCCCAATGCCACCCGAGCCAGCCCGGCCCTCGAGGCGAGCCCCCCCTCTTCACCGATGACTCGTATGACAACCTGGGCCTGCCACGGAACCTGGAGAACCCCTGGTACACCCTCACGGAGCGCAACCCGCTCGGCGCCGCCTGGGTGGACCATGGCCTGGGCGCCTTCCTGGTGCAGCGCCCGGACTTCCGGCCGTTCGTGCGAGCCAACCTCGGACTGCACAAGGTCCCCACCCTGCGCAACGTGGACAAGCGGCCCCGGCCGGACTTCGTGAAGGCCTACGGCCACAACGGCTACTTCAAGAGCCTCGAGTCCGTCGTCCACTTCTACAACACACGAGACGTTCTGCCCGTCTGCCTGCCGGAGACTCCCGGCCTCGCCAGCGACGACTGCTGGCCACCGCCGGAGGTGGGGTTGAACGTCAACACCGAAGAGCTGGGAGCACTTGGACTCTCCGGGCAGGAGGAGGCCGCGATCGTCGCCTTCCTCCGAACCCTGTCGGATGGCTTCTTCCAGCCCTGAGGAAGGCATGGGTTGAAACGCGGGCGGGCGCGACACACCCTCGTGTAGGCGAGTATCGGACAACACGGACGAAGAGCATCGGTCAGGAGAGCTGGGGCACCACGTCCCTGGAGCCGCGGATCGCGTGCGGAAGTGGCCTTCCTCCGCGTTCCCTTCCCCCGCCGGGCTCGCCTACCGTGCGGGCTCCGTTCCTTGCCGGAGAGCGCGTGAGTCCTGTTGCCGAGTTGGTGCGCACCCAGGTGGACCTGGGTGGGTTGATGCGAGTGCTGGCCAACAACATGTACTCCACCCCCGAGGTGGTGGTCCGTGAGCTCGTGCAGAACGCGCACGACAGCTGCACGCGCCGGAGGCTGGAGGACACGTCCGCCCCGGAGGCGCGCATCCTCGTGGTGCCGGACGCGGCCGCGGGCACGCTGTCCATCGTGGACAACGGAGCGGGGCTCACCCGAGAGGAGATCGACCGCTACCTGGCCACGGTGGGCGCGGGCTACACCGGGCGCCTCCGGGCCGCGGGCGCGGACGCGGGGCTCATCGGCCAGTTCGGCATCGGCTTCCTCTCCGCCTACGTGGTCAGCACGCGGGTGGACCTCTACACCACCTCCTTCCAGACGCCCCAGGAGGCGTGGCACTTCTCCAGCGCCGGGGGCGAGCGCTACACGGTGGCCCCGCACACCGCGCAGGACGTGGGCACACGCGTGGTGCTCCAGCTCTCCGAGCGCTTCCGGCCCCTGTGTGACGCGCCCACGCTGGAGGCACTGCTGCAGCGCTACTGCTGCCTGCTGCCCATGGCCATCCACGTGGGCAGCCCCGAGCGGCCCGCCATCAACCGTCCCCCTCCACCGTGGCGCGAGACGGAGGCGCACTCGCCCCTGCGCCGTCGCACGCTCGAGCGGGCCTTCGCCGCCCGTTTCGAGCAGCGCTTCGAGCCGCTGTGCACGCTGCCCGTCGCCTCCGGCAACGGAGGCAGTGCGCGCGGCCTGCTGTGGCTGCAGGACGGCGCCACGTACGGCACCTCGGACAACCGCAACCTCTCCGTCTTCGTGCGCGGCATGCTGGTGAGCCGCGACGCGCGCGAGCTGCTCCCGGAGTGGGCCGGCTTCGTGGGGGGCGTGCTCGAAGCGGACGCGCTCACCCCCACGGCGAGCCGCGAGGACGTCCAGCGCGACGCGGCCTTCGACGTGACGGCGGAGCAGGTGCGCGAGTGCCTCATCGACGGGCTGTCGCGGCTGGCGCGCGAGGACGAAACCACCTGGCGGCGGCTGCTGCAGCGGCACAACGAGGCCCTGCTCGGCGCGGCCCTGTGCGACGAGCGGCTCTTCACCCTGCTCGCGGACGCGCTCAAGGTGCCCACCACCGAGGGAGACCTCACCCTGCCCGCGGTGCGCCGACGCAGCGGAGGCCGGCTGCACGCCTCCACCGGAGAGAGCGGCGGGCCCGAGGAGGTGCTCTGCCGCGCGCTCGGCGTGCCCGTGGTGGACTCGGGCCGCTACGCCGCGCTGCCCTTCACCCGGAGGTGGGCCGAGCGGCAGGGACTGCCCGTGCTGCAGCTCGGCACGCGCGAGGGCAACGCGGCCCTCTTCCCCCGCGTGCAGCTCGAGCCCGCGCAGGAGGAGCGGCTGCGCGCCCTCTTCGCGGAGGATGGCGTGGAGCTGGTGCCGAGCCGCTTCTCCCCGCCCGCCCTGCCGCTGGTGCTGGTGCCGGACCGCGAGGCCGAGCTGAAGGCGAAGCTCGAGGCGGACACGGCGGACAAGCGCATCGGCGCCGCGGTGCTGTCGCTGGCGCGCGGCTTCACCGCCACCCTCTCCTCCCGCGCCCAGGCGCGCCTCTACCTCAACGTGGACGCCCCCACGCTGCAGGCCCTGCTCGCGGCTCCCGAGGACCGGGCTCGCTCCGCCGCGCGGCTCCTCTCCGGCCTGTGCACGCTCCTCTCGCACCGTGACGAGCGCGCCGGGGCACCGAGCGTGGCCTCGGCCCTGGAAGGCATCTCCGCGGCGCTGTGCGCGCTGCTCCCGCCCTCCGCCTGACCCACCCTTCACGAGGAAACACACCCGTCATGGACATCTGGAAGTGGGTGAACGAAGCCCAAGCCGAAGCACGCCGCATGGGGAACACCCGCCTCGCCGAGCTGATCGACCGGCTGCCCACCGTCGTCACGGAGGACGCCCACACGCAGGTGGACGCCCTCTTCCCCGAGGCGCTCGCGCTCGCCCGGCAGGCGAAGAGCCCGTGGCTGGAGGTCTTCTTCCGGCACTGGAACCTGCAGAGCCGCATCTTCCACCGCTCCGAGCCGGGGGAGTGGCTCTCCGAGTCCATCTCGCTCCTGGAGTTCGCCCACCGCGAGGAGACGCGCGAGTGCCCCCAGAGCGTCTGCTCCACGCAGGACGTGGCCGGGTGCTATGGGCGCGCGGACGGCCCGGGCTGGGCCTCCGAGCGCAAGGCGGTCGTGCTCGAGACGCTCTCGCGCATCGATCCCAGCTGGCCGTGCTTCACGTGCCTCTCCACCGAGTACTTCCTGGGCCTGTTGGACGAGGAGCGCTTCGAGGAGGCGCTCGCGTGGCTCGAGAAGCAGGAAGCCGCCCTGGTCGCGGCGGGCCAGGGGCACAAGCGCAAGTACCTCCTGGGCGAGCGCGGCGACGTGCTCCTCGCGCTGGGCCGGTTGCCGGAGGCGCTCGCGACGGCGGAGGAGTACGAGGCGACCACCTCCTCGGACCACTCCCGCGTGGAAGCGCGCATCCTGCAAGCGCGGGTGCTCGCGCGCATGGGACGAACCTCCGAGGCCCTCGAGGTCCTGCCCTCCCTGTCCGCGGTGCGCGCCACGCCCGGCCACTACGGCTCGTGGGCGGGAGCGCTCGCGCAACTGAGGAAGGCCGGTGGCATCGGCAACGACGCGAACCTGGAGCGCACGCTGCTGGAGCTCGCCGGGCGGCTCGCGAGCACGGGAGCCATCCGCGGAGCGGTCCGCATCGAGGTACAGCGCGCCGAGGCCGCCCTGGAGCGAGGCCAGCCCCACTCCGCCCTGCACGCGTGCGAAAGGCTTGAGGCGCTCGTGCCCCGGCTGCGCAAGCCGCTGGGCGCGGACGAGACACTGCGCCAGTTGCGAGCGCGGGCGGAGGCCCTCATGTCCGAGCGCCCTCCCGAGCCGCCGGAGTCGGCCGCGGCGCTGCTCGAGCTGGCGGAGGCGCGCCCCGAGGACGTGCTCCGGATGCTCGACGCGGCGCGGACGCGCTGGCCCGGGGAGCGGGCGACGCTCGTGCGCGCCCAGGCGAAGGCACTGGAGCGGCTCGGCCGCGGCGAGGAAGCGGAGGTGGCGCTGCGCTCGCTGCTGGACGCGGACGCGCACCCCACGCCCGACGTCGTGCACGAGCTCGGCATGAACCTGCTCGAGCGGCGGCGCTTCACGGAGCTGCATGCCCTCGCCGACTCGGTGCTGTCCACGTCCGGTGACACGCCCCTGCGCGTGGAGGCGTACCGGCTGCGGGCCCGGGCCGCGCTCGAGTCGGGTGACAAGGCCGCGGCCAAGGCCCCGATGCGCGCGATGCTGGAGCTCGACCCGGAGCTGCGCGGAACCACCCTGGCGCTCGCGGCGGTGGAGCGCGACACGGGCGAGCGGGAGCAGGCCCTGGCGCGGCTGGACGCCGCCGTGGCCCGCTGGCCGGAGCCGGGGCCGCACGACTGGGACCGGGTGCTCGTGGCCACCCTGCTCGGGCGCTGGGACGTGGTGCGCGCGTCCGCCGCGCGGCTCGGGATCAAGCTGTCCGGGGACTCGGGCCCGGTGGAGGAGGAGTGGGAGCCGTGCCGGCTGCGCTACACCGAGCCGGACGGCACGTTCACGGAGGTGTGGGCACGGCGCACCGGCCCCGTCACCGCACGCGTGGTCTCCATCGCCATGCCCGACTCCGCGCAGCACGTGGGGGATGTCGTGGCCTTCGACGCCACGCCCCTCAACGAGGGACCCGCCGAGGGAGAGGAGGAAGATCACTCCTGGCTGTACCCCGTCGTGGAGGTGCTCCGGCCGGGCCGGTACAGCGTCTTCGCGCTGGATGGCGTGGGCCCGGGCGATGAGGCCATCGAGCGGATGTACGAGACGCTGGGGGCGTGCGGGGCGCGCCTGTCGGTGCGCACCTCGGAGACGTACCGGCTGACGAGTCCGGAGGGTGAGGAGGTGCCCGGATTCTTCGCGCTGCTGGCCGTGCCGCCGGAGGCGGACCTGGGTGAGGTGGAGGCGGGCCTGCGCCGGTGCGCGGAGGGGCTGCCGCATCCGGTGCTGTGGCCCACGCTGCTGGAGAAGCTGGGGCGGGAGCAGGAGGCGGAGGCGCAGCGCGCGGTAGCGGAGGAGTGGGAGATCTCGCTGTAACGCGGGCGAAGAGAACACTGACGTACAACCGGAGCGGAGTGAGGTGACACTGAGCCAATCTCCCCTCGCCCTCCGGGAGAGGGACGGGGTGAGGGTATCCGTGCCCGTGTTCAACCCACCCTGTGCTCGATGCGGATCAACCGGACCCCTCGGGGGGTGTGCATCAGCGTGTCCCACCAGTTCGTACCGTCGTACCAGTAACGGATCTGCACGCCGACCACGCGCTTCTCCCGGAGTGCCAGCTCGGCCTCGGAGAGCGGGACGGACTTCTCGGAGGCCATCAACGAAGCGCCGCCCTTGAGCAGCACCTCGTCCACGACGGCACAGCGTTGGATGTCCCGGAACAACTGCGCCAGGGTCTCCGGGTCGAGGATCGCGTCCTGCAACTGCGGAAGCGCGGCGTTCTCGGGAGAAGCATTCGCGAGGCGGATACCTGTCGTCATGGACCTGGGACCTGCTGGCGGGGAGGGAGGAACTCGAGGGCGTTGAGCGGAGCCGGGCAGGCCTGGACGCAGAGGCCGCAGCCGTTGCACCGCGACTCCACGACGCTCGGACGGCCCGACTCGAGGGTGATGGCGCCCTCGACGGGGCAGCGCTCGGAACAGGTACCGCAGAACGAACCCTGCCACGCGAGGCAGAGCTGGGGACGCACCCGCACGGTCATCCCGGCCACGGGCATTCCGATCCGGCTGATGCCCTCCTGCGGAACGGCGAGCCCCTCGCGCAAGGAGAACACCGGCAGCTCGCGGCCCGTCACCTCGCCCGAGCGCGCACGGGAGGAATAGAACGCCTCGAGCGAGAAGCCGGGCTCGGGCGCGGCGTGAGCGGGCACGGGAGCCGGAGCCGGAGCCGGAGCCATCGGGGGCTTGGGCTCCTCCTGGCGCCGACGAAACCCGAGGAACGCACGGCGGCTGAGCGTGACCTGGGAGCTCATGGCCGAGCCTCCATGGCCAGACCGGGCCCCCCTGCCCCACTGACGCGCTGGTCGAGCCGCGCCGAGGAGCCATGGCACTGCTGGCAGTTCTGCCGCTCGGGGTGCGAGGTGCGCAGCCCGGGGAGACCGCGCGGACCGTGGCAGCTCGCGCAGTTGTCCCGCATGAGCGTCGGGTGGGGCATGGTCGGCGGAGCCCCTGGCCACGCCCGCTCGCCCTTCCCCGCCGAGGCCAGTCCCACGAAACCATTCCTCGGAGAGTCCTTGTACGGAGCCAACGGACGCGGCGAGTCCCCCACCACATGGCACTGCGTGCAGCTCTGGTACGGCGGATGGCTGATCTTCGGAGCCACCCGGTTGCCCAGCTTCATCCCCTCGCCATGGCAGGCCAGACAGCCGGGCACCTCGCGCTGATCAATCTCATGGGGAATGGTGGGCGGCGCTCCGTCATAGGCGCGATGGCCCTGACGCTGTGCCACTGCCTGTGCGCGCTGCTCGGGGGTGGCCACGGGCAGCGGCTTCACCGGAAACGGCTCTTCCGCCAACGCGCCGATGGCCCCCTCGTACATGCGCGCATTGGCCCCTCGCCGCTGCTCTCGCAACTCGCCGTAGCTCGGAGCACGCTCGGCCCGTTGCGCGTGGGGATCCGAGGCCACCGGACGCTCCGGCATCTCCGGCGCGCGGATGCCCGCGAAGTACCCCGTGGCAGCGAGCGCCACCGCCACGGCGGCGCCCACGTGGAGCCAACGCGCTCCGAGACCACTGCCCTGTCCACCCTCGGGGCTCATCCCTGCTTCTCCGCGACGAGCTCACGCCGTCGCACACGGGCCGCGCACTTCTTGTAATCGGGCTGCTTGGAGAACGGGTCATGCTCGTCGAGGGTGAGCCCGTTGATGAGCAGCCGCTCGTCGAAGAACGGAACGAAGAGCGAGCCCTCGGGCGGCTCACCGCGGCCGCCGACCCACACGGGCAGGTCCAACTTCCCGCGCCGCGTCTCCACCGTCACCTGGTCCCCATTGCCCACCCCGAGCCGCCGCGCATCCGCGCGGTTCATCTCCACATACGCCTGGGGCATGGCGCGCTGGAGCTGCGGAATCCGCATGGTCATCGTGCCCGAGTGCCAGTGCTCGATGACGCGGCCGGTGCACAGCCAGAAGGGAAACTCGGTGTCGGGGGACTCGGGAGGAGGCTCGTAGGGGCTGAACCAGATCTGCGCCCGGTCGTCGTGCGTGGTCGAGTGGTAGAACTGGATGTCCCGCCCCTTCTTCACGTAGGGGTCATCGAAGCCGGCGAAGCGGAAGCGCGTCTCGCGCCAGCTGCCGTCCGGCTGCTGCACCACGGGCCAGCGCAGGCCGCGCGCCTTCACGTACTCCTGATAGGGCGCCAGGTCCTTGTGCTTGATGCGGGTCGTCTTCCGGTACTCCTCGAAGAGGTGCTCGTCCACGTTGACGTCGTAGTAGTGGGCGAAGTCCCAGAGGGGCACGGGCTTGCCGTCCTTGCCCTTCACCTCGAAGAGGAAGCGGCCGTCCTTGTCCTTCATGCCCTCGAAGCCAAGCTCGAGGAGCCGGTGGGCCACGGCGATGAGCTGCCAGGCGTCGTCACGGGCCTGGCCGGGAGGCTTCACCATCTTGAACCACTGCTGGGTGCGCCGCTCGGAGTTGCCCACCATGCCGTTCTTCTCCACCCACATGGCCGAGGGGAGGATGAGGTCCGCGATGCGCGCGGTGGCCGAGGGGTAGACATCCGAGACGATGAGGAACTTGTCCGCCAGCTTCCGGCTGGGGTCCACCAGCTTGTGCGTGTTGGGCAGCGTCTGCGCGGGGTTGGTGACCTGGACCCAGAGGGTGTGGATGTCGCCACCCTGCTCGGTGGGCGTGGAGAAGCGCTTCCACATCTCCAGTGTGTGGTAACCGGGCTTGTCGTGGAGACGGCCCTTGGGGACGTTCCAGATCTCCTCCATCTGGGCGCGGTGCTCGGGCCTGGCCACCACGCGGCCACCGGGGAGCGCATGGGCGAGCGTGCCCACCTCGCGCACGGTGCCGCACGCGGAGGGCTGGCCGGTGAGGCTGGTCGGCGCGTCCCCCGGCTTGCCGAAGTGTCCGCTGAGCAGGTGGAGCCCGTGGACCAGGTTGTTGATGGCCGTGCCCCGGGTGTGCTGGTTCATCCCCATGCACCACAGGCTGGTGATGCGCACGTCGCGCCGGCCGAACAGGTCCGCGAGCATCCGCAGGTCCTTCGCCGGCACACCGGAGATCGCCTCCACCTTCTCCGGGGTGTAGGGCTTCAGCAGCTCGCGGTACTCCTCGAAGGTGATGGCCTTGCCCTCGAGCGCGGCGGGCTCGCTGGGGGCGCGGAAGGCACAGTGGGCCTCGACGAAGGCCTTGTCGTAGGTGCCGTTCTCCACCAGCAGGTGGGCGATGCCACACGCGATGGCCAGGTCCGTGTTCGGCTTGAAGCGCAGCGAGTGGTCGCAGAAACCGCTGGTGCGCGTCTTGCGCGTGCCGATGTCGATGAGCGTCACCTTCTCCCCGCGCGAGCGGCGATCGATGACGCGCGAGAAGAGGACCGGGTGCATCTCCGCGGGGTTGTTGCCCCACATGATGAGCACGTCGCAGGCGTCGAGGTCGTCGTAGCAACCGGCGGGCTCGTCCACGCCGTAGGTGGCGAGGAAGCCCGTCACCGCGGACGCCATGCACAGCCGCGCGTTGGCATCCAGTTGGTTGGAGCCCAGGCCGCCCTTGACGAACTTCGAGGCGGCATAGCCCTCGGGGATGGTCCACTGGCCGCTGCCGTAGAGGCCGAAGCCCTTGGGGTCCTTCAGCACGCGGCGGGCGACGATGTCGATCGCCTCCTCCCAGCTGATGGGCACGTGCGTGTCACCCTTCTTGAGGAGCGGCGTGGTGAGCCGGTCGCTCCCGTAGAGGGCGAGCCCCACGTGGTAGCCCTTCACGCACAGCAGGCCCTTGTTCACCGGCGCCTGTTGATCACCCGCGATGGCCACCACCTTGCCGTTCTGCACGCCCACCTGCACGTGACAGCCGGTGCCACAGAAGCGGCAGGGCGCCTTGTTCCACTGCACGCCCTGGCCACCCGTGACAGCGGGCGGAGTCCCCGCCGCCTTGTCCTGGCCATACGCGAGGCGGCTGGCGGCGAGCGTCGCCGCCGTCATGGCCGTGCCCTTGAGGAAGTCCCGGCGATCCATGGTTCAGCGCTCCTCCTCGGAGAAATCCACCATCACGACGTCCACGAAGCTCACTCCGGGGAGATCCCTCAGGGACTCCGCGAGCGCCTCGCCCTCGGAAAGACTGCCGGTGTCCGTCACCACCGGAAGCCAGCGCTCCTCCAGGGGAGTCCCCAGGGTGATGCGCGGATCTCGAGCGACTTCACGAAGCGCGCTCGCCCTCCGTTCGGGAGAAGCATCGAGGGTGAGCACCAGACTGCTGATGGGCATACAGGCTCCGTCCATTCGGGCATGACCCCCAGGAGCAAGAGGTGGACCACCCCGGCCCCCGAGAGGAGCCGGCGGAGGTGACGCAAAGCCTGCGTTCAAAGCTGCCTCGCTGATGCAGGTTTTTCGCGGGCAGGCGGGCGGACCGGGACGTCTTCACGGTGGGCCCACAGGGACGGGAGGTGCTGGCACGGACGCTGCTTTGCGCAAGCACCCGTGGAGAATCCTCTCGACAGATGGATGCGCCCGGCGTTCGCCGCCGTGCTGCTCGCGTTCGGCGGGTGCGGGAAGGATCAGCCCGCTCGCTTCCAACCGCCCCCGGGGGCGCCCACCGGCAAGGAGACGCTCCACCAGCCGGCGAAGCTCACCTCGGTGGAGAGCGACCAGAAGGACGCGCTGGGCCGGCCGCTTCGCGTGGCGTGCGAGAGCTGCCACTCGCTGCGTGAGACGAAGCCCATGCCCTCGCGGCCCGAGGAGCTGAAGGAGTTCCACCAGGGCCTCCAGTTCCGGCACGGTGAGCTCGCCTGCACCTCGTGCCACCAGGCCAGCCAGCCGCGCTCGCTGCACCTGGCCACGGGCGAGCCGCTGCCGATGCCGGAGGCGGTGACGCTGTGCGCGCAGTGCCACGGGCCGCAGTACCGCGACTTCAAGGCGGGGGCGCACGGCGGCATGACGGGCTACTGGGATTTGTCGAAGGGAGACCGCACGCGGAACCACTGCGTGAGCTGCCACGACCCACACTCGCCGAAGTACGCGGGCGGGCATCCGGTGATGCCTCCGCGCCACCCGTCCGCCCAGGGCGAGCCGGACACGAAGGAGCCCCAGCACCATGAGTGACATCTTCTCCCGCCGCACCGTGATGAAGGGCGCCGGGGCCACGCTCGGGGCCGCGGCCTTCGCGCACGCGATGGCGCCGCTCACCGAGTGGACACAGGACCTGAGCGTCGATGCGTTCCTCCAGAAGCACTACAAGGAGCTGACGCGCGACGAGATGGCGCGAATCCTGGTCCACCTGAAGGCCGAGGCGAAACAGAAGTACGGCCGGGACGTGGACATCCAGGACCTGCCGCCGCAGGAGGGCGTGTCGTTCGGCTACGCGCTGAACCTGAGCGTGTGCATCGGCTGCCGCCGGTGCGCCGAGGCGTGCCACCAGGAGAACAACCACGACCGGAGCACGGGGAACTCGTACATCCGGGTGCTGGAGATGCAGCAGGGCAGCCTGGACCTGGAGCACGGCAACGCGAACTACGACCATCCGGTGCCGGCCGAGGGGAAGTACTACCTGCCGGTGCAGTGCCACCAGTGCGACAACGCGCCGTGCGTGAAGGTGTGCCCGGTGCAGGCGACGTGGAAGGAGCCGGACGGCATCGTGGTGGTGGACTACAACTGGTGCATCGGCTGCCGGTACTGCGAGGCGGCGTGCCCCTACCACGCGCGGCGCTTCAACTGGACGAAGCCGGAGATTCCGCCCGAGGAGCTCAACCCGGACCAGGGCTACCTCTCCAACCGCGTGCGTCCGCGGGGCGTGGTGGAGAAGTGCACCTTCTGCCTGCACCGCACGCGGGCGGGCCGGCTGCCGGCGTGCCTGGAGGCGTGCCCCACGGGGGCGCGGGTGTTCGGCAACCTGTTGGATCCGAAGAGCCCCATCCGCTGGGTGCTCGAGAACAAGCGCGTCTTCGTGCTCAAGGAAGAGCTCGGGACGCGGCCCCGCTTCTTCTACTTCTTCGACAAGTGAGCCATGGCCGCTACCCGACACCTGCTCGACTACCCGCGGTTCCTGGGCCGGCTCCTGTGGATGAGCACGGATGGGAGCTGGCGCTTCTACACGTGGATGACGGTGCTCACCGCGATTGCCCTGGTGGGTGCCAATGCCTGGGCACACCAGCTGGCCGGGGGCATGGCCCTCACGGGGATGAGCGACCATGTCTCATGGGGCCTGTACATCGCCAACTTCACCTTCGGGGTGGGACTGGCGGCGGGCGCGGTGATGATGGTCATCCCCGCGTACCTGTACCACGACCACGAGATGCATGACGTCACGCTGATCGGCGAGCTGCTGGCGATCGCGGCGATCTCCATCTGTCTGTTGTTCATCGTGGTGGACCTGGGGCGTCCGGACCGCTTCTGGCACATCATGCCAGGGATTGGCCGGTTCAACTGGCCGGTGTCCATGCTCTCCTGGGACGTGGTGGTGCTCAATGGCTACCTGCTCATCAACCTGCACATCTGCGGCTATCTCCTCTACATGCGGTTCCTGGGCCGCAAGCCGCGCAAGCAGTGGTACCTGCCGTTCGTCTTCCTCTCCATCTTCTGGGCCATCAGCATCCACAGCGTGACGGCGTTCCTCTACAGCGGGCTCGGGGGCAGGCCGTTCTGGAACTCGGCGCTGCTGGCGCCACGGTTCATCGCGTCCGCGTTCATCACGGGCCCGGCGTTCGTCATCGTGCTGTTGCAGGTCATCCGCCGCTTCACGGGGCTGCCCATCGGCGAGGGCCCGCTGCGCACGCTGACGTCGGTGATGCGGGTGACGGTGCTCCTCAACCTGTTCATGCTGGGCTCGGAGCTGTTCACCGCCTTCTATACGGGCGGCTCGCACGCCACGGCGGTGCGCTACCTGTTCTTCGGCTCGCACGGACACCATGCACTGGTGCCGTGGATCTGGTCGGCGGTGGCGCTCAACATCGCCTCGGCGGTGCTGGTGCACCTGCCGGCCACGCGGAAGCACGTGGGGCTGCTCAACCTGGCGTGCGCGCTGGCCTTCGCGGGTGTGTGGATTGAAAAGGGCATGGGCCTCATCATCCCTGGCTTCGTCCCGAGCACCCTGCACGAGGTGGTGGAGTACGTCCCCACCCTGACGGAGTGGAAGATCACCGCCGGCATCTGGGCCGTCGGACTGATGGTGCTGACGGTGGCGGTGAAGGTGGCATTGCCAGTGCTGAGCGGCCAGCTCGCGGCCTCGCACGGGAAGAGCGGGCACGGCGACGTGGCCCCCGAGGCACAACAGGCGGCGTAGGCCCTCAGGAGCAGAAGGGCGTGGAGCTACCTACCAGGGATTCGTGTGGAACGCAGGAACCGATCCTGGAGCAGACCGTACTCGAGAGCGGTGGCATGTCCGGCCCGCACCGCGAGCATTCGCTCGGACGGGTGCCTGCGCCAGGGCGAGGCCGCCCCGGCACCCGTCATTCATTTCGGAACAACTCCGGAGAGATGCCCAGCGCCGCGAGGATCCGCTCGGGCGAGTGCTCGTCTTTGATGGTACTCACCGCCGGCATGAATGAATCCTCACGAGGCGGCAGCGAGAAAAGGCCGATGCATTCTCCGCCCCGAAGAACGGTGACAAAGAACATATCCAGGCCTGGTGAGGCAACTACTCCATAGGCCGTTACATGTGGAAGCCATTCTGAGAGGGTGATGTCAGCGAAGCCTACGTCGCCAGTTCCGCTGGAGATCCGGAGCCCTTGCGGCGTGTCCTCGAAGCGATAGCGCCCCGGAGTGAGTGGCTCGCCAACATCCTCCTCCAGAACCCGAATCGCCTCTTGTGCCCGGACTCCTTCCACCACCGAGACCTTCCGCAGGGGATTTTTCGCGCTGCGGTTAGCCGCTTCCTCGCCTCCTGGCAGCGGACAACCAAGAGACTTCGCCAAGCCGTCTGGGCTCACCTCCAAGATTTCAAGCGCACCGTTTCGCCACGACATGACGGTCCAGGGGTCGTTGGCGCGCTCAATCGAGTACACCGGCTCATCGCATTCGAGCGACAGGGCTTTGGCGATTTGCATCTCGGCGCCGATGTCGATGGGGTCAGCTCCCACAATGGCATGGTAACGGCCACTGCCCAGGACGAACTCGAAAGGCAGTTCTTCTCCGTCCTCTTCGTCCCAGTCCGGCATCGCAAGGGCTAGGGCGCGGCTCTCCAGCCGTGTGGGCTCGCCTGGAGCCAAGACCGCCCAGATAGGCCACCGGTTCATGGCGCACCTCCGGACAAATCCTCGGGAAGCTTGAATGCGGCGCGCAACTGCTTCGTCTGCTCCAGTATTCGGGCTTCCTCCACTTCAATGACCTGTGTGCTCGGCGAGTGGTTCAACAGAAAGCCTTGAAGCTTGGCCTTGGTCGGCCCACTTAGCTTGTCGGTGATAACGAGAAAGGGTTTCCCCCGGGGCGCCTTCGCTGCATCGGCGAGTTGTTCGAGTAGGCGCTGCAGTTGATCTGCTAGTGCAGCCTGCTGGTCGCTGATTGGTTGCGCGCCTTGCTTGGCATACCATGCATTGAGCGCCATGCGCCACCTGTCTTTGTTCCAGCCCTTTGCTTCCACTCCATGTTGGAGCCGCGAGCCAAGTATTGCCGTTATCTCATTGTCGATGACGTGCCCCCCTTTCAATGGAACCTGTCGCCCCGTGAGCCGGAAGCCCGGGAAGAGCTTCTGTGCGTTGCGCTCTGTCAGCATCTCCATTGCGATGCCTCGGAGTTGCTCACGCGCCCGTCGTTGCACCGCTAAGTTCCACGGTTCCGCTGCCGCCTGCTGGAACAGTTTCCAAGCCGTCTTCTCGTTCCTGCCTAAGAAGTTGAGGTACTCCAGGGGAAGCCCCGTTGAGCGCAGCCAGCCCAGATCCACTCTGTCCCTACATGCCTTCCCCGCAAGCTTGGCCACGGCCTCGGCGTCCAGCTCCGGGTGGCTGACGAGCCACTCGGCTTCCTTCATGAAGGCGAGCGAGTCCACCAGGCTCGGCGCTCCAGAGCGCCTCAGCAACTGCGCCAGCGCAGGCTTCGCCGCACTGCGCGCGGAGGAGCGCAGTGATTCCACGGCGGCGAGGTACGCTTGGGCTTTGTCCGCCGGCAAGGCCGCCGCGCGCCGCGCCACTGCACCGTAGGCGCTCGCCATTTCCTGGCTCTCCGCCGACAACTGCTTGAGCGCCTCCAGCGTTTTCTCGGCCTCCTCGGCCGCGAGCCCCGCGCCGCGTATGCCCCCGAGGGCCCGTGCGGCGGCCATCTCTCCGCGGACGGCGAAGAAGGCCTGCTTGAAGGCCTCCGCGCCGCCAGGAAGGGAAAACCGCAAGCCCTCCGGCGTCGCAACGGCCTTGCCCTCGGCGAGCATCCGCTCCAGCGTTTTCACCAGGGCCTGGAGGGATTCCACCGACTCGCGCAGCCCGGACGAGGCCCGGGCACCCGCCGCGCTCAACACCAGCCCTCCCCGGTACACCAGCTCGCGTCCTATGCCCGAGGTGGTGAGCTTGTAGATGTCCCGGGCAGCCAGCGCCACCATGGCCGCGTCGTGCACTGCGAGAAAGTCCCGTCCCGCTGGCGTCCGCGACAGCTCGTCCCGGTACGTGTCCACCACCGCCAGGGCCGCCACCAACGAGATGCGGCCCACGAAGAGGCGGACCGCCGCTCCCCGTGCCGCCGCCAGCGTCCCGCCTTGCGCTGCCGTGGCCGGCACTCCTGTCAACAGCGGCGCCCGCGCCAGGGCCGACACGGCGCCGTACACCATGTGCATCTCGCTGATGCGGCCCACCGCCGACCAGACAGGCGACGTGTCCGGTGTGGAAGCGAGCAAGGCCAGCTCCATGGCCGTCATCAGGTGTGAGCGCGGCTGTGGCCCATGCACTTCCACCCGCACCCATTCCAGTGGGTGCAGAGCCCGGCTGCGCGGCGCCTCGTCCACCGAGGACAGGTAGCGGGCCTGGAATTCCTGCCGCACCGGCTGGAAGTACAGGGCCATGCGCCTGGAGGGCCCCGCCACTTCTCCGGCCAGAGCGGGTTCGGCCCCGAGGCGCACCCCCTGCTGCTCCTCCCACGCCTCCGGCGCCACCAATGTCGTGGACACCAGTCCAGAGGGGACGTTGAGCAGGTATGCCCTCTCGCCCTCACGCCCCAGGTGGAAGGTGGGCAGGGACTCGAGGAGCTCCAGCGTGAGGGGAAACGAGGCGAGTGCCTTCTGGGTGAAGGCCTGTCCCAGCGTCACCTTGCTGTGTGGCGCGTTGCTGCCAAGCAGCTTCTCCAGCGCCCCACCGGAAGTGAGCTTGCGCTCCAGCGGGGGAAACTCCATGTCGGGCGTGGACAGCAGCACACGCGCCAGCAGGTGCACCGCGTCCTCCCTCATGTCGGAGCTGAGCGCGGGGCCCGTGAGAAGGGTGTTGAAGACGCCCAGGCGCTCGTCCGGGGTGAGGAGGGAGAGCACGTCATGGTCGAGGGCGACGAGGGGCTGGGGTGCTTGCGGTGTCGCCGTGGCGAGGGCTGTCTGGAGAAGCTCCCGTCGCAGGGCCGCCAACCCGCCCGTACCGGGGAGCCCCGGCCGCCAGTCTCCCGGGCGGATGAGGAGCGTGCCCGGGTAGTACCAGTAGACGTTGCCTTTGGGGTCCTCGAGCGGCTCGGAAACTCCGGCGGCGGTGTTGAATTCGGCGCTGTAGCCCCGCCAACGGCCGTCCTCCCCGGGAATGATGACGCGCGGGCTTCCACGAGGAGCGTTGCGCACGCGCAGCTCCGCACGCGCCATGGAGCTCTCGTCGGTGAGCAGCAGCAGGGTACGCACCTGGACGCTGGAGCCGTCGGCGAAATAGAAGCGGCCCACCACGCTGCCCGGGGTGAGGACGGGCGCGCCATCCGTGACGTTGTCGCTGGCCTTGAAGCGCTTGGAGCGAAGCGCAATGGCCTTCCGCAGGGGCTCGGCGGCTTCGCCGAGGAGGTGCCCGCGCTGCGACTCGTCCCTCAAGGGCTCGAGCGCCTGGAGGTAGCGATCGAAGTAGCTCTCCCCTGCCCCATCTGGAATGTCCGAGCGTTGAGCCCAGCGCAGGCCGCGCTCCACCAGCGCGGCGGCCCCGGCCCTCTCCAGGGAGGACGCCGAGAGCTGGGAGCGGCTCCACGCCACATCCGCCTCCACCTGAGCCTCGAGGGCGCGGCGCAGGGTGGCGAGCAACTCCGGCGCGAGCGCTGACGGGTGGCGCACGCGCACACAGGCTTGGAGGCCCTCCTCAGCGCTGGAGGGAGACGCTCGGGGCTCGAAGTCGAAGGCGCCCGCCGCCGCGGCGTCCCCGAAGAGCCGCGAGGCGATGTCCTCGCGCGAGGCGTACCCGGGAACCCAGAGCAGCTCGGGCCGAGCCGGGTCCACCTGGACGGGGAGCGGCGCTGGTTCGGGCGAAATGACGGCCTGCGCGCCGGCTTCGTCTTCGAGCATGTCCTCTCGCTCGGGCTCGGACGGCTCGTCCTCCAACCACTCGGGTGGAATCTCCTCCGCAGGGGGGAGGCGCCAGGAGCGCACCAGGGCGGGCTCCCCCGCGTGCTTCCAGTCCCACTCATAAGAAAGCGTGAGGTGCTCTCCAGCGCCCACTCCCTCCGGGACGTCTACCTCCACCTCCTCCCGTCCGCGCTCACGGTTGACGACCCGGGGCAAGGCCTCGGGCGGGTAGGCCTCGAGCGAGTCCACCCGCAGCCGCTGGTCCTCGCCCCAACCGAGCGCCGCCGCGGCGATGACTTCCGCACCTGCCTTCACCACCAAACGGCCAGGGTCCACCACACGCAGGGCGAGCACGCCCTCCCTCCAGTCTTCCAGGCGGGGGCTGAGGGCTTCCGCTCGCGAATGCGCTTCGGCCGAGAGCGTCACCCGCCCCCGTCTCGACTCCTCGCCGGTCGCGCTCATGCTGGCGACGAGGCAGCTCACCGCCAGGAGGACTTGGAGGCTGCCTGCCGTGAGCGGGTGGAGCCTGTTTCTGCTCTTGCTCTCTTCTCGCCCACACCGGCCCCGCGCTGCATCGCCTTGCCCAACACGAGGGCCCGGCCGGCTTGGCGCCGGCGCGCTCCTCGCACGCCCGCGGGCGGACCTGCTCCACCGCACTGGCGCCTCGAGGGGCGGGACGAGTGCGCCGAGGTTGCCCGGCAAGGGGCGCTTCCCGGCGACGAGCGCGTGGTGTTTCGCCATGTGGAGTGGTCCCTCGAAAGGACAAACGCCCAAGAAGATAGCCCGCCGAGCAGACTCCTGAGAAAGGAGGGTAGCTCCGTTCCCCTTTCAAGTGGCCCCCTTTCAACTCTGTCGGACTGGTCGGGCACTGCCCTGGAACCTCCTCCGCCGCGGACCCCGAGGGCTGCCCAGGCGCTGGAGATCTCAACTCGCCAGGGGGCTCCGTCGCCGCGTCACTCGCCATCCGCGACACGATGGAGTACGTGCAACCGCCCATCACCACCCTCTGCATGCGTCAGTGCCACGGCACGGCCGCGATCCTGCTCCCCCGTCCGCCCGCCCGGCTGGCGGACACAGCGGCGTAGCCAGCGCAAGGGGCCATCCAAACATTGAGCGAAGCGTCTTTGCTCCCCACCAGGAGAGGGCTGATGGCTTCGTCCAAACAAGGAAACACCCGACAGTTCGCCGTCGTGACCGGTGCCTCCAGCGGCATCGGCTACGAGCTGGCCAGGCAGTTCGCCCAGAACGGCTTCGACGTGCTGATCGCCGCCGAGGACGATGGCATCACGGAGGCCGCGCGGAGCCTCTCGAACGGCGCGCACATCGAGAGCCTGAAGGTCGACCTCGCCACCTATGACGGCGTCGAGCGGCTCTACGCGAGGATCCAATCGCTCGGCCGTCCCGTGGATGCCATCGCCATCAACGCGGGCGTGGGCGTGGGCGGAGAGTTCACGGAGACGAAGCTGGAGGACGAGCTCAACCTCATCCAGCTCAACGTCACCTCGGCGGTCCACCTGGCCAAGCGGGTGGCCCGGGACATGGTGAAGCGCGGCAGCGGCCGGATCCTCTTCACCTCGTCCATCGCGGCCATCATGCCCGCGCCCTTCGAGGCGGTATACGGCGCGTCCAAGGCCTTCCTGCTCTCGTTCTCGGAGGCGCTGCGCAACGAGCTGGCCGACGCGGGCATCAGCGTCACCGCGCTCCTGCCGGGCCCCACGGAGACGAACTTCTTCCACCGCGCGGGGATGGATGACACGCGGGTGGGCCAGCAGAAGAAGGACGATCCGGCCCAGGTCGCGCGCCAGGGCTTCAAGGCGATGATGGCTGGCGAACAGAAGGTCTTCGCCGGCTCGGTCAAGACGCGGCTCCAGGCCGCCGTGGCCCGGGTCCTTCCGGATCCCGCCAAGGTCCAGATGCACCGGCTGATGTCCGAGCCCGGCTCCGGATCCGCTCCAGAGCCCGAGCACAAGTAGTCCGGAGTCAAGGGGCTCCCCAGGGCGACAGTCGGCGCGGTAGGGTCGGACCTCCCTCCACCCTCCGCCCGCCATGAAATCCGCTCTGACCATCCCCGGATTCCTCCGCGTCTACGCGCTGCCCGCCCTGTGGCTCTTCGCGCTCCCCGTCTTCGGCCTCTGGTTCTCCAGCCACGCCACCTCGCGCTTCGACCAGACATTCCTCTCCGCCGTCGAGGGGCAGCTCTCCGAGGACACCTCGCTCGAAGAAGGGACGCGGCAGGAGCTGCTGCAGTTCTTCCGCGCCGTCCCGGCCTCGGAGGCCTGTCTCTCGACGTCGGAGGAGCTGGCGGGCTTCCGCGACAAGCTCGGGGAGGCGTGCTCGGACCTGGAGCAGTTCGACTTGATGGGCCTGCTGGCGCTGGGTGCCGTGTTGCTGGGGCTCGTCTCCGGGATGATCGCCCTGGCGTGCGCGCTGGCGGCGTTCATCTCGCGGCCCTTCCAGTACGGCAGCTTCGTGGTGGGTTGGAACGTGCTCCGCATCACCGGGGCGCTGCAGGTGCTCGCCCAGGGCGTGCTGGCCGTGTGGCTGTCCTACTGGGTGACGGCGGTGTGGTTCGAGATCTACATCCCGAAGCTCATCGGCATCATCGGCCTGCTCGCGGCCTTCGCCCTCTTCCAGGTGGTGGCCGCCATCTTCCGCCGTCCCGCCATGGACTTCGAGGTGGAGGCGGAGGTGCTCGAGCCGTCGAAGGCGCCGGAGCTCTGGGCCCACGTGCGCCAGCTGTGCGAGCAGCTGAAGACCCAGCCGCCGGACCACATCCTCGCCGGCATCGACACCAACTTCTTCGTCACCGAGAGCGAGGTGCACGCCGGAGGGCGGACGCTCACCGGCCGGACGCTCTTCGTGAGCCTGTCCCTGCTGCGCCTGCTCGAGAAGTCCGAGGCGGACGCGGTGCTCGCGCACGAGATGGGGCACCTGCTCGGAGGGGACACGGGCCACGGCAAGCGGCTCGCGCCCATGCTCGCGCGCTTCGGCAACTACCTCCAGGCGCTGCGCGAGGGCGGGCTCACGCTGCCCATCTTCCACTTCATGCTGGCCTACCGCGGACTCTTCGAGCTGTCCCTCGGCCGCAGCCGGCGCGCGAGCGAGCTCGCCGCGGACCGGCTCGCCGCGGGCGTCACGTCGGGCCGGGACATCGCGCGCTCGCTCGTCAAGGTGGGCGCGTACGCGAGCTTCCGGGACCGCGTGGAGGCGGACCTCTTCAACCGCGGCGAGCAGCAGCAGACGGTGGCCATCGCGGAGCGGGTCGCGCTCGGCTTCGCGCAGTACGCCGGCTCCGAGGCCGTGCACGGAGACCTGAATGGCTCGGTGACGCCGCACCCGTTCGACTCCCACCCTCCGCTCGCCGCGCGCCTGGAGAACGTGGGCGAGGCGCTCTCGCCGGATGACGTGGTGAAGGTGCTGCTCGAGCCCACCCACTCCTCCTGGGTGAGCGCCATCCTGGAAGCGGAGGCCATCGAGGCGCGGCTGTGGGGCGCGTACGAGGAGCGCTTCGCGAGGGCGCATGATCTGGCGCTCGCCTACCGCTACGAGCCGGCCAACGAGGCGGAGCGGCAGCACGTGGAGAAGCACTTCCCTCCCCTCACCTTCCAGGGCAAGGAGGAGAAGTTGGAGGTCCGCCTGGACTACGCGCAGGTGAGCTGCACCGAGTGGGAGGAGCCCGTCCGGCTCGAGCAGGTGAAGACCGCCACCACCGAGGAGCGCCTGTTCAAGAAGTACCTGGACCTGCAGCTCGAGGGCGGCGGCCTGTTCAAGGGCAAGCGCTCCATCTGCCTGAGCAAGCTGCAGGACCCGGACGGGATGCTCAACGCGTTCGGGCACTACCTCGGGCGCCACAGGACCATGGAGGCGCACCGCAAGAGCACCCAGCAGGCGGCGTGAGCGGGCCTCACCGGGAGGGGGTGGCGGGGGACGCCACCAGCAGCTGCGCGAGCAGGTCGCTCTTCTGTCCCTCGGGGATGAGCGTCACGTTCGCGCTGCCCTCCTGGATGCGCTGCAGCTCCAGCACCTCGAACATCGCCGCGGCGACGGCCGGGTCCTGGGAGATGCGCTGCAGCGCCGCGCCCACGATTCGAGGGCGCAGGGCCGCCGCCTTGGCGAACTCGATGGCGGCCTGACGCTCGGCGGTGCTGGTGATGATGCTCACCTGGTTGGCGCCGTCCTGGCGGATGGCCGACGTCACCTGCCGCAGCCGGTTCACCACCTTCTCCTCGATCTGGCGGATCATCCCCACGTCGCGGAAGTGCACCTTGCGGATGTAGACGGAGCCGAGCTGGTAGCCGTAGGCGTGCGACATGGGGGAGACCTCGGTGCTCACCGTGCGGCTCATCGCGTGGCGGCTCTCCATCATGGTGGCCAGCTTCATGTTGGACAGGCAGCGCACGGTGGCGTTGCTCACGTTGGCCGCCAGCGAGCCGCGCGGATCCGCGTTCTCGAACAGGAACTTGAGGGGATCCGAGATGAACATCTCGTACCAGATGCCGATCCCCATGGGCGCGCCCTCCTCGGAGTTCACCGCCTGGCTGCGCAGGTACTGCTGGTCCAGGCGCAGATCCAACACGTAGCAGCGGCCCACCCAGTTCACCAGGAACGCCTTCCACCCCAGCCGCTGCCACAGGAGGTGCAGCCCGGGCTCGTCCAGCACGGCCACCACCTTGCCGAGCAGCACGTAGACGCGGCACGTGCGCTCCTCCACGGTGACGTAGAGGCCGAACACCCGGCACAAGCCCAGGAAGAGGGGCACGCCCACCCCCATGGCGACGAAGCCGAGCACGGCACCCACGAAGAAGCCCATCATGACTTCACCCCCAGCACCACGCGGCTGGCCTTGGAGAAGAGGCCGAGGCGGATGTTGCGCAGGTAGGACTCCAGCGCGCCGGGTCCGCTCTGGTGGAGCAGGGTGAGCTGCGCGGCCAGGGCGTTCAGGGGCTCCACCTCGGCCTGGGCCCGGAGGGTTTCAATCTCCACGGCGCGGCGCGACTGGACGATCTTCTGGTCCGCCGCCGCCTGCGCGAGGCTGATCTCCGAGGAGACGTGGTTGTGCGCGGTGTTGATGGCGGCGAGCGCCGACTCCACATCCCCTGGTGGATCGATGCCCGTGATGAGCGTGGCCTCCAGGGTGATGCCGTAGCGCGACAGGCTGCCTCGGCACTCGCGCTCCATGTGCTCGTTGAGATCCCTCAGGTTCTTGCGCAGGTCGTTGATGGAGACGCCGGACACGGCCGTGACCTCGACGGCCTGCAGGGTGCCCTCGACGACGGGCTCGGGGGGCGCCTCGAAGCTGGCGATGCGCTCGCGCAGGATGGAGATGAAGTAGCCCATCACGTGCGCGATGGGGTTCTTCACCGCGAAGAGGTACGCGTAGAGGTTCTGCTCGGACACGCGGTAGCGCAGCTGCCCGGTGAGCCCGGTGTTGAGCTGATCCTTGGTGACGGCCTCGAGCACCTGTCCGCCCTGGTTGGCGGTGGGGGATTCGGGGTCATGCGCCAGGCTGAGCGTCTGGGTGGCCACGGACACCTTCACCACGCGCTCCCAGGGCCATTTGAAGTAGGGGCCCCCGGGTTGGATGACCTCGAGCTGGGGGTAGACGTAGCGATCCTCGTCCGTGCGCGCGAGCCCCTCGCTGACGGGACCCCGCTTCGTGGTGGGCTCTCCGGCGAGCCGGACCGCGCGGCCGAAGCGCACCTTCACCGCTCGCTCGCTCTGGTCCACCGTGAAGAAACCGGTGATCACGCACCGCAACACGAACCAGCCCACGGCTCCAAAGACGATGCCCGTGCCCAGACCCACGGGCCCGAGCCCCAGCGTTTGCAGGAAGTCCATCCACCCCTCCTCGGAAAGTGCCGCCACCGCGCGGACATCATCCGCGAAGCGCCGCCTGCCCGGTCGTCCCAGTTCCGCACACCTGTTGCCCGGAAGACGGCGGTTGCTCGCACGCCCTCCCTCGCGGGTCCAAGGGAAGCCCTATTCCTCCTGGAGCCCTGGAGATAGAATGACAACCACCCGGCACCGCCCGCCTTCGCGGACCCGGACGGCTTGGATGCCTGCCCATCGCGAGCACATGGAATTGCTCCTCGTCAGTCCGCACCCCGGGTGCTCCATGGGCCAGCTCCTCTCGGACTGGGGGCACGCGGTGCGCCACGCTCCGGCGGCCGGGCAGGCGGCCGCGCTGCTCCCGGGCGTGGAAGGGGTGCTGGTGGTGGGCACCGGCCATGCGGTGGCCGAGGAGATGGCCCGGTTGCGCACCGCGGACATGCGGCCCCGGCCCTTCCTCCTGGCGCTCGTCACCGCGTCGGCGGAGCAGGTGCCGCTGGATGCGCTGCTCGCCGCGGCGGTGGATGACTTCCTGCTCATGCCCTTCGAGCCCGCCCAGCTCCAGACCCGGCTCGAGTGGCTCTCCCGGCGCAGGCGCGTGGGGATGCAGGCGCCCCTGGAGGCTCCCCGCTCGCGGGGCGTGCATGACCGGCTCTCGGCCATCATCCAGACGCAGAGCGACATCGCCAACGCCGGCCTCGAGCTGGACAAGGTGATGTCGCTCATCGCCGAGCGCGCCATGCGGCTGTGCGGTGCGTCCGGAACGGCGGTGGCCCTGGCCGAGGGCGACGAGCTCGTCTACCAGGTGACACACGGCAACTCGATGCCGCATCGCGGCTTCCGGCTGAAGCTCGCCCAGAGCATCACGGGGATGAGCATCCTGCGCGGCGAGGTGCTCCACACCCGGGACACCGAGGACGATCCCCGGGTGAACGTGACCGCCACGCGCGCCACCGGCATCCGCTCGATGATCATCGTCCCCCTGTACCGGGTGGGCAGCACCGTGGGGGCCATCAACGTCAGCTACCCCGAGCCCAACGCCTACGATGCCCTCGACGTCCGGACGCTCGAGATGATGGGCCGGCTGCTGGGCGCGGCGCTGAGCAACGCCGCCGAGTTCGAGGCCAAGCAGGCCCTGGTGGACGAGCTCGCCGCCACGCTCGCCGCGCTCCAGCAGAGCCAGGAGCTGTTCCACTCCTTCATGAACCACAGCCCGGTGCTGGCCTTCATGAAGGACGAGAAGGGCCGGCGCACCTGGGTGAACGAGCCCTACGCCCGCTTCTTCCACCGCGACGTGGAGTCGATGCGGGGAGTCGAGGACGCCGAGCTGCTGCCGCCCACGGCGGCCGCGCGGCTGAAGCGGGAGGACCGGGCGGTGCTCGCCAGCGGGCTGCCCCTCCAGTCCGAGCAGGTGGTGCCCTCTCCGGACGGGTCTTTGCACCACTGGCTCAACCACAAGTTCACCCTGCGCGATGCGAACGGCCGCCGGCTGCTCGGAGGCGTGTCCATCGACATCACCGCGCGCAAGCACGCCGAGAAGGCGCTGCGCCGCTCCGAGGAGAGCTTCCGCGCGCTCATCGAGGGGCTGCCGGAGGCCATCTTCGCGCACCGCGAGGGCAACCTGCTCTACATCAACCCGGCGGGGCTCGCCTTCCTGGATCAACGCTCGGTGGAGGCGCTCGCCGGACGCTCCCTGCTGGAGCTCATCCACCCGGATGACCGGGGAGCCGCCGCCAACGTGCTCGAGGGCTCGCTCGAGCAGGGCCCCGCCACCATGCGCGAGGTGCGCTTCCTCCGGGCGGGCGGCCAGGTGATGACGGCGGAGCTGAGCGCCCTGCGGCTGCTCTTCGACGGCGAGCCGGCCACGGTGGTGAGCGCGCGCAACGTCACCGAGCGCAAGCAGATGCAGGCGCGCCTGCTGCTCGCGGACCGGCTGGCGAGCGTGGGCACCCTGGCCGCGGGCGTGGCGCATGAGATCAACAACCCGCTCGCCTTCGTGCTCTCCAACCTCGGCTTCCTCGAGGAGGAGTGCCAGCTGCTGAAGGACCTGCTGCCGGAGGATCGGCTGCGCGAGCTGGAGGACGTGCTGCGCGAGACGAAACAGGGCGCGGAGCGGGTGCGGCACATCGTGCGCGACCTGCGGACGCTCTCGCGCGATGAGGGCGAGCAGCTGTGCGACGTGGACGTGCGCGCGGTGATCGAATCGAGCCTGGGCCTGGTGCGCAACGAGCTGCGCCACCGCGCGCGGCTGGTGAAGGACTTCGAGCCGGTGCCGCTGGTGCGGGCGAGCGAGGGGCGGTTGGGGCAGGTGCTGCTCAACCTGCTCATCAACGCCTCCCAGGCGGTTCCCGACGGACGGCCCACCGAGCACGAGGTGCGCGTGCGCCTGCGCGCCATCGCCGGGCGGGTCGTCATCGAGGTGCGGGACACGGGGTGTGGCATCGCCCCCGAGGTCCGCGACCGCATCTTCGATCCCTTCTTCACCACCAAGCCGGTGGGGACGGGAACGGGGCTGGGGCTCTCCATCTGTCACGGCATCGTGACGGGCATGGGAGGCGACATCTCCGTGGAGAGCGAGCTGGGACGCGGCAGCACGTTCCGCATCACCCTGCCCATTCCCCAGGCCTCCTCGGGCGAGCCCGGGTCGAAGGACGCGATGCCCGCGTGACGATTCCGGAACATCCCTCGTAACGCGGAATCCCTGTCAGACCCCCATGTTAAGAGCGCGGTCCCCCCAAGGAGGGCCTCTCGGGGCTCTCGACAAGGAGTGCCGCATGAAGTCCAAGTCCCTGAAGACGATGCTCGGAGTGCTGGCCGTCGTCGCCGCGCCCGCGGCCCTGGCCGGCCTCAGCATGACCCAGCCCATGTTCGAGTCGCGGATGAGCACGGCGCGCTCGGCCACCAGCCCCGAGGGCGCTGTCGTCAACCGCTCGGAGATCCGCGGCGCGCTGGGCAGCTTCCTGTATGACGACAGCCTGGTGGACAGCGGCGAGCGCGCCTATCTGGCCCCCAAGGTGAACGACGCCACCTTCCTCACCGGCTTCACCACCGACGCGCGGTCGTACTTCTCCAGCTTCTACGAGCTGAACGACGCGGCCACCAGCAGCGCGCCGCTGTCCGTCTACCCGGTGGACGAGACGCCCGCCCAGGCGTTCGGCGTCAGCGGCGTCCTGTCCAACAGCGCCGCCATCCAGGAGGGCTTCATCCCCTCCAACCAGGGCGTGGCCAACCAGTACACGCTGCAGTGGACGTACTACAGCTCGTTCGACATCACGAACGTGGGCACGTTCGACCCGAAGTCGGAGGCGGAGCTGAGGAGCGAGCTGGCGCTGCCCGGCGCCACGCAGGCGGAGATCGACGGCGCGGTGGCCTACATCAACCAGATCGCCGGCAACAGCAAGCGCATCTACATCGCGAGCTGGAAGAACGAGTACGGCCGTGGCGCCCCGGGAGACCTGGGTGGCTTCGTGGTGGCCGCCGTCAGCACGGACCGCCGCTTCGTGCGCTACGTCGAGTTCCAGACCTGGTCGGAGTAGCCGTCTCCGAGTAACGCCCCCCTGCCGGGCCTCAGCGCAGGCCTGGCAGCCGGGCCTTGAGCGAGGGCAGCACCACCCGGTCGTCCATCATCCGCTGGTCGAAGACGAAGTGCTCGGTGGGCTCCACCTGCCACCGGCCTCCGAGCCGCTCGTTCAGCGCCTGGACGATCTCGTAGTACGTCCACCGCTCGTTGGCGTCGAGCAGGTAGAGCCCCGGCTCGGCCCACGCGAGCGCCTGCAGCGCCCGCACGGTGTCATCCAGGAAGGAGCAGGCGGGAAACCACCGCGTGCTCGCCTCCACCCTGCCCCGCTCGCGCATCTGCGCCTCCAGCGAGGCCACCATGTTGTTGCCCGAGGGCCGCTCGTCGATCTGCCACCCCAGCCGCACCACGCGGGCCTCGGGGTTCTGCTCGAAGGCCCGCGTCTCGGCGCGCCGCTTCTCGTACCCGTAGCCCTCGGGCGCCTCCGGCTCCGAGTCCACCGTGAAGGGCCCGCGCGCATGGTTCGAGAACACCATGGCCGTGCTGGAGAAGACGAAGCGCACGCCGAGCTGCCGGGTGATCCACGCCAGCTCGCTCGTCCACTCGTAGTTGATGAGCCAGGACTCGTTGGCCCGCCCCGAGGGCCGCGAGGCCGTGGCCAGGTGGAAGAGCACGTCCGGCGCCACCGAGCGCACGAAGCGCTCCATGGCCCAGTAGTCGTCCACCGGGACGCTGTCCCGATCCCAGCAGGACACCTCGACGCCGTGGCGCCGCAGGTCCTCGCACAGCCGTGAGCCGACGGTGCCGGTGGCACCCGTGACGAGGGCCCTCATGGTGTCTTGCGTCCCTTGTGCGTGCGCGGGAGCGCGTGGTGGATGAGCTCCAGGTAGTCCACCGTCTGCGCCGGAGGCGGCGGGGGCGGCGTGCCCAGCGCGGCCAGGCGCTTGGTGAAGGCGGAGATGATGTCCGGCACCGGCCGCAGCGCCTGGATGAGCGTGTTGGGCCCCTCCAGCGCCTGCACCAGCGCCGTGGCCGCCTGCTGCAGCGGCAGGCCCCGGCGCAGCAGATCCTGGAACGAGTTGGACAGGGTGATGATGTTGTGCCCCGCCGACTGCACCATCTCCACGGCGATCTTGATGACCTGGGGGGCCGTCAGGTGCCCGTCGGCCAGCAGCACCAGGGCGGCCTGGAAGTAGTTGAAGATGGGCACCACGCGCGGGCCGTAGTTGGCGAAGTGCGCGGGCGGCGTCAGCCGGTCCAGGTGGATGAAGATGCGCCGCACGGGGTCCGCCACCGGCGTCTTCTTCCACGCGGAGAGCACCCGCTTCGCCTCGTCCGGGTACACCGCGGCCGCCTCGAGAATCTGCTGGAGCACCCGCTCGTCCACGCGCCCGGCGATCATGTCCGCGTAGAGCGAGTAGATGAAGGCATCCGCCTCGGCGTCATCGCCGAAGAGCACCTCCTCGGCCTCCACGGGGGCGTTGGCGCGGCTCTCCAGGAGCGCGGGCAGCTTGTAGCCCACCTGCCCGCGCAGGGCCCGGAAGCGCCCGCGCATGAGGTTGCCCACGTTGTCCTTGAGGACGAACTCGTCCCACACCACGCCGTCCAGCTTGAGCTTCTCCTCCAGCACCGAGCGCAGCTGCTTGGGGCTTCCGGAGACGATGCACAGCCGCGAGTCCCCGTTGGAGGCCAGCTCGCGGATGAGCGCGGACGCGCCCGGCACGGCCTGCTTCTCGTGGGCCTTCTGGAAGGCGGTGCGCAGCAAGTCCCGGAGCGAGTCGAACTCCGTCTGCAGGTACGTCTTGTCCAGGTCCCAGCGGTAGATGCGGCGCGGGGGCCTGGGATCGATGCGATCCGGAAGACTCACCGCGCCAGACCCTGCTGGATGGCCTTGCCCAGGTCATGGGCCACCGCCTTGGCGGCCACCTTGCCGGCATTGGAGATGGCCCGCGCCTTGGAGCGGCCATGCGCCTTGATGAAGATGCGATCGAACCCGAGCACCGGTGCGCCCCCGTACTGTTCCCAGTCGGTGATGTCCTTGATGCGCTGGATGCCCCCGGACAGCATCGCCAGGCCGGCGCGCCAGCGCAGGCTCTCCTTGTAGGCGTACTGGGCCAGTTCCACCACCGTATCGTGCACGCCCTCGAGCATCTTCAGGCACACGTTGCCCACGAAGCCGTCCGTCACCACCACGTCCGCGGTGCCCTTGGGGATGTCCACGCCCTCCACGTTCCCGATGAACTGCAGCCCCTGCATGGCGGACAGCGCCGCGTGCGCCTCCACCACCTGGCGCGGGCCCTTGTTGGGCTCGGTGCCGTTGGACAGCAGCGCCACCTTGGGATTCTCGTTGCGTGAGATGATGCGCGCGTACGCCGCCCCCATCACCGCGAACGTCACCAGGTCCTCGGCCGTGGCCTCCACCGTGGCCCCCACGTCCAGGATGAGCGAGAACGGATCCGCCTTCTGTCCGTGCCTGTCGCGGGTGGGGTACACGGCCGCCAGCGCCGCGCGCCGCACCCCGGGCAGCAGCTGGAAGTGACGGGCGCACGAGAGCACGCAGGCCCCCGTGTTGCCGGCGGACACGAGCGCATCCGCCTCGCCCTCGGCCACCAGCCGCGCCGCCACGGACACGGACGCGTCCGGCTTGCGCGCCAGCGCCTCGCCGGGCTTCTCGTCCATGCCCACGTGCTCGGAGGCGTGCTGCACGGAGATGCGCTCCCCGCTGTGCTTGGTCTCGGCGAGCGCGTCGTCGATGAGGGCTCTGTCCCCCACCAACAGCGCGTGGATGTGTGGTGACTCCAGCGAGAGCTGCGCGGCGCCCCTGACTACCTCCGCGGGGCCGTGGTCGCTCCCCATCACGTCGAACGCAATGGTGATGAGCTTGGTGGCCATGACAGCACCATCTTACACGTTCGTGGCAAACGCAAAGGGGCTGGATCCACTCGGATCCAGCCCCTGAGTTACTGGGAGTCCGGGCTCAGTTGCTCTCGCTGGCCTGGATGGTCCGGTTGGCGGTGTCGCGCTGGATGCAGCCCTTGGTCAGGGTGTACTGGTAGGTGCCCAGCTCGTCGCGCCAGTACTCGCCCTCGTACGGCCAGTACAGCTGGTCATCCGCCACTGCCACCGAGAACCTGTACTTCTTGACGACGGCCGTCTTGCCACCCGCCTTGAGCTGCTCCTCCAGGAACTCCTTCTCCTTGGTGACGGTCTCGAACTTGATGCGCAAACCGTTGGCCAGCAGCTGCTTGAGCGCCACCAGCTCCGTCTCCAGCTTGCCCTTGGCCATGATGCCGGCCTTCTCGATGAGGCTGGTGCGCTGCACCTTGAGGCCCTCGAGCAGTTGCTTGGACAGCTCGGAGTAGCGGAAGGTGTCGCCCTTCTCGCCGAAGGTGTCCATCTCCGTCTCCAGCTCGAGGATGGACTCGTTCGTCTTCTTCAGGTCCTGATCCGTGAGGGCCAGCCGGAGGATGCGCTCGAGGATGACGTCCGTCTCGCCCTTCTCCAGCCCCTCCTTGTTCTTCTTCTGCACGTCGGAGAGCACGCCGTAGTACTCGCTGGCCTCCAGCTGCTTCTTGGTGATCAGCTCCAGCTGATCATGCACCGGCAGGTAGGTGCGCTCGAAGTCCTGGAGGATGAGGCTGGATTCCCGGTAGCGGCAGTTCTCGTAATAGATGACCGCCTTGAGGATCATCGCCTCGGGGAAGTACTCCTCGCGGAAGAAGGGCGAGGACAAGGTGATGAGATTACCGAGGGCCTGCTCGTACTGGCCGACGCGGTAGTTGGCCCAGCTGGACTCGAACATGGACTCGAGCCACTGCGAAGTGCCGCGCTCCACCTTGTTGAAATAGAAGAGGGCGTAGCGGTTCTGCTGCATGCCGTAGTGGGTACGGCCCAGCTGCATGAAGGCCAGCTCGCGCAGCTTCTGGTTGGCCGTGGCCTGCTCGGCGTCCAGGCCCGCGCCGGAGCGGGTGACGCGGATGATCTCCTTCATGGCCTCGATGGCGCCCACGGTGTTGATGTCCGTGCGCCGGGCGGCCGCGCTGGTGGCGCGGTTGCCGAAGCGGAAGAAGGAGAGGCCCTCGAGGTACTTGGCGCGCGGGTAGAAGACGTCCGTCTTGGGGATGAGCAGCGTGAGCCGCTTCACCTCGTTGAAGCTCTTGTCGGCGTCCTCGGTGCGGCCCACCTGATCCAACGCCTTGCCACGCACGAAGTGGTAGCGGGCCAGCAGGTAGTGGAACTCGGTGCGGAAGCGCTCGGGGAACTCCTGGTTGGCGTACTTGGCGATCTCATCCAGGATGACGGTCTCGTTCTTCGTCTTGCGGCTGATGAAGAAGAGCCACTCCAGGCTGGTGCGGAAGAACTTCGTCTCGGGACCGACGGCGAGGATCTTCGAGAACTCGCCCAGGGACGAGTGGTACAGGCCCATGCGGTAGAGGGCCTTGGCCAGCACGTAGCGCGCCTCCAGGTGGAGGCCGGCGAGCCTGGCGTCCTGGAGCATCTCGAAGGAGCTCATCGCCGCCTTCTCGTACTCCTCGTTCTTGAAGAGCGAGATGGCCACGTCCAGGCGCTGGCGGTCACCGCTCTTGCCGGACACGTCCACCGCGTCGAAGGACATGGTGGGCGCGGCCTTGGGCTGGCTGGGCGTCTCCGCCGTCAGATCCAACCCCATGCCGCCCGGGTTGGCGGACGCATCCTGCGCCGCGGGAGCCGCGGGAGTGGCCGTCGCCGTGCCGGTGTCGGCCGGGGTGGTGGCGGAGGTGTCACCCGAGTCCGAGTCGGAGTCCTCCTCGGAGGCCTGGGTGGCCGTGGGCTTCTTGCCCTTGGGCGGCTTGCGGGAGGCCTTCTTCTTCTTCTTGGAAGGCTGGGAGAGATCCAGTCCCTCGAAGCTCTGAGCGGGCGAGGGCGTCGCCCACGCCAGCGAGAGCCCGAGGGTGGCGAGACAGAGGGGCCGGAGCAGACGTTTCATGGCTCGGGATGGGCGGAGGGGAAGAAGAGGGACACACCCAGCTCGAACATGAGCTGGTTGCGCAGCGTGGTGGCCGGGTTGAGGGCCTTCTCGACGTAGATCAGATCACGGAACTCGGTGCGCACCGTCACCCAGCGGTTGAGGAAGAAGCGCATGCCGACGCCGACGTTGCCGCCACCGGTGAGCTCCGCCGTCTTGGCGGGCCCGCGGTACTGCACCGCGGTGGCGCCCACCACGCCGTAGAGATCGAAGTGGAGGAACTGCTCGGCCAGCAGGGAGATCTTCCCGTAGATGGGCGCCCACTGCACGTCCACGCCGCCCATGAGGGTGAGCTGGCCGGGGGCCTCCCCATCCAGCTCCTCATAGGTGGGCCGGCGGCAACCGCGGGTGCTGCCGTCATCGCCGGTGAAGGTGCAGATCTGCGCCGCGCTGGCCACCGTGTTGAGGGCGTAGCCGGCGCGCAGGCTCAACCCCAGCGTCTCGGAGGGGTGGTAGGTGAGCGTGCCGCCCAGGATGTACTTCGAGAAGAAGGCATCCTTGATGGAGAGGGTGGCGGACGGGCTGAACTCGAAGCGGCCCTGCTTGAGGAACAGGTGGCCGGAGACGGGACGGACGCGCTCGCGCAGGGGGCCGAGACGATCCTTGTCCACCTCGGACACGTCGCCGGCCTCCTGCTCGGAGGAGCCGGACGCGGACGGAGCGGGCCTGGCCGGAGCGGCGGGAGCGGGCGCGGGGGCCGCGTCCTGGGCCAGGGCGGGCACGGGCGCCAGACAGAGCGCGATCAGCAGACGGGTGGCGGTCTTCATTCGGACTCCCGACCGGTCGACTTCATCGGGAAGAAGAAGGAGATGCCGGCATTGAGGGTCATGAGGTTCTGGGTGGCGCCCTTGCTCGTGTTGAGGGGCTGATCCACGTAGGACGTGTTGATGAGGGCCACGTTCACCGCGAGGTAGTCACGGGCGACGAAGCGCACGCCCACGCCGAGGTCCGCGGCGAAGTTGGGGCCGCGGGGCGTCCTGCTGGTCGTCAGCACCTGGGACGTCTGGGTGTTCACCACGCCGAGGCCGCCCAGCAGGTAGGCATCGAAGTGGAGGATGTCGTTGAGGAAGGCCACCTTGCCGTAGAGCGGGCTCCACTCCACGTCGCCCATGGCGGACCACTGGGGCACCGAGAAGAAGATGCGGCTGTCGAAGGTGCGCTTGGCGATGCGCACGTCATCCTCGGGCAGCACCTGCATGACGGAGAAGCGCCCGGCCACCGCCAGCGTGTCCGCCAGGTAGTAGGCCCCGCGCAACCCGGCGCCGAACTTGGTGTAGTACGGATCGTTCACCGACAGCGTGACGGCGGGCGCCAGCTCGAAGCGGCCCTTCTTCAGGTACACCTTGCGCTGCACGCTCTTGACGCGGTCGTCGAGCGTGACGTCGCGCTCCGCCGGCGAGAGCGGCTCGGCCGGGGGCGGCTCCGCCACCGTGGAGGGCAGCGGTGGCGGCTCCTCCGTGGGCGTCTCCGCGCTGGTGTCGGTTTCTTCCTGGGGCTTCTGCTCACCGCTGCTCAGATCGAGTCCGAGCCCCGTGTCTTCCTGGTTCTGGGCAAATGCAGAGGCTGGCGCGATGCACAGCGCGAGCACGATGGCCTGGAGGCGATTCACTTCCGGGAGCTCCGTGTCATGGGGGCGTCCGCCCACCGATACACCTTCGAAATCGGAGGCTGAGGCAGGCGCATCCTATCCGTCACGCTCGCAACCCATCAACCTAACTCCGCTCGCCTGCTCCCTCTGTTGCATGGCGAGCGCGACGAAAGGGCCCCGTTGTGTATCCACCCGGTACAGTTGCAGGGGGAGTGTCCGGCGCTCTCGCAGAGGGAGCATCCATGCAACCAGGGTCCGGTTGGCAGGGCGAGTCACTGTGCTACGGTGGCCGCCCACATGAGTCTCGTGAGGTGCACGTCGATGTCTTCGCGTCTGGCCCTGCTGGTGAGCGCCGTGCTGCTGTGCGGCGGTTGCAAGGTCAATTCCGATATCGGGAAGCGGTGCCTTCTGGTGAAGAAGAGCACGGACCCCAGCCGGGAGTCGGATCCCGTGGTGGTGAATGATCTGTCCGCGGGCCAGGACTTCATCTCCTTCGGCTCGCTGGATTGTGAGGATCTGGTCTGCGTGAAGGACGCGGACATGCCCGTGGAGACGGCCGACAACGGGCAGGTCTTCGGCTACTGCAGCAGCGCCTGCGTGCCGGACGAGCTCGTGGATCCCTGCCCCGTCACCGACCCGGAGGCGATCGAGTCGGTGAAGAGCCGCATGAGCTGCCGCGCCCTGCTGTTGGATCAGCAGGCCCTGGACGACCTGCGCCAGAAGGACCCGGCGACGTACCGCTCCTATTTCGGCGACAGCAACTCGCCCTACTTCTGCGCGGGCAACAAGATCACCCCGTGAGACGGGCGTAGAACTTTTTCGCGCGCCGTACGTCGACAGAGGGGCCCTCGCCGCAAGGAGCCCTCTGTCATGAACAAGACGGTCGCCTTCGTCTCCCTGGCCGCCGGACTCGCCCTCACCGCCCTGGTGCTGGGCCTGCCCCACGTGGCGCCGCCCCACCCCGCCACCCCGGTGGAGCCGCCCCGGCCCGCTACCGCCTCCAACGGCTCGTTGACCATGACGAGCCGCCTGTCCCACCCCTACATCACCCCGGGCAGCACGGATCTCTTCGTCACGGTGGACGTCACCGGCGTGGAGGTGCCGGGCTCCAAGCGCACGCCGGTGAACCTGGCGGTGGTCATCGACCGCTCGGGCTCCATGAGCGGCTACAAGCTGCAACAGGCCAGGCAGGCCGCGCGGCACCTCGTGGGGCTGCTGGGCCCGGAGGACCGGCTGGCCATCGTGCACTACGGCTCGGACGTGAAGAGCCAGCCGAGCCTGCCGGCCACGCCCGCCAACCGCGAGCGGATGCTCCAGTACATCGAAGGCATCTGGGACGATGGCGGCACCAACATCGGCGCGGGCCTGCACGCGGGCCAGTCGCACGTGGCGGCCGCCCGGGGTGACTCCACCGTCAACCGCATCATCCTGCTGAGCGATGGCCAGGCCACCGAGGGCATCACCGACGACGCGAGCCTGACGGAGATCGTCAAGAGCATCCGCGCCGAGGGGGTGACGGTGAGCGCCATCGGCGTGGGCACGGACTTCAACGAGGATCTGATGCAGGGCTTCGCCGAGTACGGGGCGGGCGCGTACGGCTTCCTGGAGGACGCGGGGCAGCTGGCCTCGCTCTTCCAGAAGGATCTGCGGCAGGCGTCCACGAGCGTGGCGCGGGGCGTGGAGCTGCGCTTCCAGCTGCCCGAGGGGGTGACGCTGGGCGAGGTGCTGGGCTACCGGTTCCACCAGGAGGGGCGCACGGTGCGGGTGCCGCTGCCGGACTTCTCCTCGGGCCAGGTGGAGCGCGTGGTGGCGCGGGTGACGGTGGTGGGCTCGCGGGCGGGGAGCGCGGTGGACGTCACGGGGCTGAAGCTGGCGTACACGGACCTGCTCAAGAGCGCGGGGGTGGAGAGCGCGGCGAGCCTGTCCGCCATGGTGACGGAGCGGCGGGAGGAGGTGCTGGCGCGGCAGGACAAGGACGCCACGGTGTACGCGACGCGGGCCCTGAGCGCGAAGAACCTGAAGATGGCGGCGCAGGCCCTGCGGGAGGGGCGCAAGGAGGAGGCGAAGGGCTACGTGATGCAGAACCAGGCCCTCTTCCAGGAGGCGGGGGCGGTGGCGAGCCCGGCGGCGGTGGCGGCGGACCTGGAGGAGCAGCGGGCGGTGCTCCAGGAGTACGAGCAGGCGTCCGACGACGAGTCCGTGGGGGCGGCGGTCAAGCGCACGAAGAGCAAGGCCATGAAGAGCTTCGGCAAGCTGGGCTCCACCTACTGAGCCCCCTCCCCCCCCGGATTTCGCCGCCTGGCCGTACGCTTCCGGTTGACCTGCGGAATCGCCCCACCCTATCTCCGCGTTCCCCGCACCTCCTGGGCATCACCAGGAGGGCGCACCGGAGGCGAGAGCTTGAGCGCGGACACACCGTGGGTGGGCGTCATCATGGGGGGCAAGAGCGACCTGGAGCATCTGCGCCCCGGCATCGACGTGCTGAAGGAGCTGGGCATCCCGCATGAGGTGCGGGTGGTGTCGGCCCACCGCACGCCGGACTGGATGATGGAGTACGCGGAGACGGCCGAGAGCCGCGGCCTGTCCGTCATCATCGCGGCGGCTGGAGGCGCGGCCCACCTGCCCGGCATGGTGGCGAGCAAGACGCTGCTGCCCGTGCTCGGCGTGCCCATCCCCGCCACGGTGCTCAACGGCTTCGACGCGTTGATGTCCATCGTGCAGATGCCCAAGGGCGTGCCGGTGGGCACCATGGCCATTGGCAAGCCGGGGGCCATCAACGCCGCGCTGTACGCCGCCTCCATCCTGTCGCTCAAGTCCCCGGAGCTCCGCGCGCGGCTCGCCGCCTGGCGGCAGGCCCGCACCGACGAGGTGCTCCGGGACAGGGAGATCGCATGAACAGCAAGAGGACCATCCTGCCGGGCGGCACGCTCGGCATCCTCGGGGGTGGGCAGCTGGGCCGGATGATGGCGCTGTCCGCGCGCACCCTCGGCTATCAGGTGCAGGCGTTGGATCCGGACCCGGCGTGCTCGGCGCGCTTCGTGGTGGACCAGTGCTACACGGCCGACTTCGGCAACGTGGGCGACGCCACCCGCATGGCGCGCGCGTGCGACGTGGTGACGCTGGAGATCGAGAAGATCCCCATGGACACCCTGCGCGCCGTGGCCCAGCACGCGCCGATGCGGCCGGGCCCCGGAGTGCTCGACGTGGTGCAGAACCGCGGGCGGCAGCGCGCCTGGCTGGCGAAGCACGGCTTCCCCCAGGGTCCGTGGAGGCAGGCGGACCTGCAGGAGGCCCTGGCCACCGCCGCCACCGAGCTGGGCGGCCGTTGCTTCGTGAAGGCCTGCGAGGGCGGTTATGACGGCCGGGGCCAGTACCAGGTGAAGTCCGCCGCCGAGGCCCCGGAGGCCTGGCGCGAGCTGGGCCAGCGCCCCGTGGTGGTGGAGGCCGCGCTGGACCTGGAGGCCGAGCTGTCCGTGCTGGTGGCGCGCTCGCCCAACGGCGAGGTGGCGGTGTACCCGCCCGCCTACAACCACCACGAGGAGCGGATTCTGGACTGGTCCCTGCTGCCGGGCCAGGTGCCGCCCCAGGTGAGCACCCAGGCCACGGAGATCGCCCGGGCCATGGCCACGGCGCTCGAGGTCGAGGGCCTGCTGGTGGTGGAGATGTTCCTCCTGAAGGACGGCCGGCTGCTGGTGAACGAGCTGGCGCCCCGTCCGCACAACAGCTTCCACGCCACCGAGGTCGCCTGCCTCACCAGCCAGTTCGAGCAGGCGGTGCGCGCGGTGTGCAACCTGCCCCTGGGCTCGGTGGAGGTGGTGCGGCACGCGGCCATCGTCAACCTGCTGGGCGACCTGTGGCTGAACGAGGGTGGGCCCAGGTTCGAGTCCGTGCTGGCCATGCCGGGCGTGCGCCTGCACCTGTATGGCAAGCGCGAGGCGCGCAAGGGCCGGAAGATGGGGCACCTGTCCGCCGTGGGCACCACGCCCGAGGAGGCGCTCGCCCGCATCAAGGCCGCCCGCCAGGCCCTGGGAGCGTGACACCGTGAAGACGAACGCGGCACGGTTGCTGGACTCGCTCGGCATCCGCTACGAGCTGCGCGACTACGACGTGGACCTGGAGGACCTCTCCGCCGAGACCGTGGCCGCCAAGGTGGGCATGCCTCCGGAGCAGGTCTTCAAGACGCTCGTGGCCCGCGGGGATCGCACCGGCGTGCTCATGGCCGTGGTGCCGGGCAACGGCGAGTTGGACCTCAAGGCCCTGGCTCGGCTGAGCGGGGACCGCAAGGTGGACACCGTGCCACTCAAGGAGCTCCAGCCGCTCACCGGGTACATCCGCGGCGGCTGCACGGCCATCGGGGGCAAGAAGGACTACCCCGTATTCGTGGATGAGACGCTCGAGCTCTTCGACGTCATCGCCGTGTCCGCGGGCGTGCGGGGCACGCAGCTCGTGCTCGCTCCCGCGGATTATCTGCGCGTCACCCGGGGCAAGGTGGGGCCTATTTCTCGCGACAAGCCCCACCCGTAGACCCTCACCCCGGCCCTCTCCCAGAGGGAGAAGGAGTTCCGCTCAGGCCAGCGGCAGGGTGAAGGTGAACGTCGTGCCCTGACCGAGCTGGCTCTCCACGTCGATGCGCCCCCCGTGCGCCTCGACGATGCCCTTGACGATGGCGAGCCCCAGCCCCGCCCCGGCGTTGCGCGCATGGCGCGCCTGCCAGAAGCGATCGAAGACGTGGGGGAGGTACTCGGGCTCGATGCCCTGCCCCGTGTCCGAGACGGAGATGCGCACCACGCCCTCTCCCGGCTCCGCGCGCAGGCGGATGAGGCCTCCCGCCGGGGTGAACTTGAGCGCGTTGCCCACGAGGTTCTGGAGGACCTGGTGGATGCGGACGCGATCGGCGCGCACGGGGGACAGCCCCGGCGCCAGCTCCACCTCGATGCGCAGGGACTTGTCCGCGGCGAGCAGTTCGTTCGTCTCGCGGGCCATCGTCAGCAGCAGGGCGACCTCCACCTCCTCCATGTCCATCGACAGGCGCCCCGCCTCCAGCCTGGCCACCGCGAGCAGATCCTCGATGAGCCGGTTCATGTCGAGCACGGACTGGCGGATCCGCCCCAGGGACTCGCGGGCGCCGTTGCCGGCCTCCCCCTTGGGGATCTGATACTGCTCGGTGAGGGTGGTCAGCAGGGAGATGGCGCTCAGGGGCGCGCGCAGATCATGCGAGACGATGCTGAGCGTCTCGTTGCGCAGCGTGATGGCCTGCTGCGCGGTGACGTACAGGCGCGCGTTCTCCAGGGCCTGCGAGGCCCGGTGGGCGAGCGCCCGGAGCAGGACGAGCTCCTCGGGGCCCTGCGCCTGGCGCGCCGGACCCAGTACCAGGACGAGCGCGCCCAGGCTGCGCTCGTGCACCACCAGGGGCAGGGCCAGGAGCCGGCCGCCGGGCACGAGCACCGGCTCCCCCGTGCGCACCGCCTGCTCCATAGCCTCCCCGAGGGAATCGCCCCGCATAGACGCCTCCCACGTGGGCTCGCTGGCGGCCACCACCCGCTGCCGCTTCTCCAGGGGCCCCTCCCCGAGCAGGAGCGCGCACCCATCCGCGAGCGCCGGCACCACCAGCCGGGCCACCGCCCGCGCCGTTTCCATGTAGTCCAGGGAGCGCGCCAGCGAGGCCCCCACCTCCGCGAGGAAGCGCTGTGACTCCTCCCGCTTGCGCTGCTCGGTGACGTCCCGGAGCACGGCCGCGTAGATGCGCTCGTCGCCCAGCTCCAGCCGGGTGATGGACACCTCCGCCGGGAACAGCTCCCCATCCTTGCGCCGGCCCTCCACGCGCCGGCGCGTCCCCATGCGGCGCGAGGCCTTCTCCGCGGACGTCGCGAAGCCCTGGAAGTGCTGGGCGTGGGGCTCGCGCTCCCGCTCCGGCAGCAACAGGTGCAGCGACTGGCCCATCACCTCCTCGGGCTGGTACCCGAAGGTGTGCCGCGCCCCCTCGTTGAAGAGCCGGATGCGCTGCTCCTCGTCCACCGCGATGATCGCGTCCGCCGCCAGCGAGACGAGCCCCGACAGCTTCGCCTCCGAGTGCCGCAGCGCCTCCTGGGTGCGCCACTGCTCGGTGATGTCACGGAAGTAGACGGAGACCCCCTCCGGCGAGGGGTACATCACGAACCGCGACCACCGGCCCGGGATGGCGGAGGGCACCTCGGCCTCGAGCGGCACCTGCTCCCGCGCCGCCCGGACCATCAGCTCCTCCAGCTGCGCGCCCGCCTCTCCGGGGAAGCACTCGCGCAGGTGCCGGCCCAACAGTTGCTCCCGCTTCAGCGAGAGGTACCGCTCCGCGTGCTGGTTCGCGTAGGTGGAGCGCCAGTCGCGATCGAAGGCGAGGAACCCATCGGTGATGCGCTCGAACACCGCGTGCAGGCGTGCGCGGGCCGCCTCGGCTTCCTCGCGCGCGGCCTCCTCCCGCGCCAGCCGCCGGGTGGCCTCCTCGGCGACCCGCCGCGCGGTGATGTCCTCATGTGTTACCACCACCCGCATGGGCCCGGGTCCCACGTAGCGGGTGACGCGCATCTGGAACCACTGCGGCGCGGATGCGTCACCGCCCAGGGCGTACTCCTGCTCGAAGCCCTCCCGGAGCCCGGCGAGCACGTCCCGGATGCCCCGCGCGGCGGCGCGCGAGTCCTCCAGCCCCTGCCGCGCGGCCGCGTCCGCCACGGCCAGGTAGTTCTCCCCCACACCGCAATGGCAGTCGCGGCACGTTCCAGCCACCAACCCATGGCGCGCCGCGAAGCGCCGCCAGGCCTCGTTGACGGAGACGATGACACCGGCCTCGTCGAGCACCGCGATGTGCGCCGACAACGAGTCCAGCACCGAGCGCAGGAACTGCTCCGACTCGCGCAGCACCCGCTCGGCCCGCTTCCACTCCTGGATGTCCCGGAAGAAGATCGACAGCCCGTCCTCCGACGGGTACGCCCTCACCTCGAACCAGACGGACAGCGGCGGGTAGTACTCCTCGAAGCAGACCGGCACCTGCTCGGCCATGGCCCGGTGGTACTGGCGATGGAACGCGGAGTGGACCGCCTCGGGGAACTCCTCCCAGACGTCGCGGCCCAGCAGCTCCTGTCTGGAGCGCTGCAGCAACCGCTCCGCCTCGGCGTTGAGGTAGGTGAAGCGCCACTGGCGATCGAATGCGATGAAGGCATCCGTGATGCGTTCCAGCGTGCTGAGCTCGAGGCCCTCGGCCCAGACCGTCTTGGGCAGCAACCGAGCCGCTGGCAGGAGCAATTCCATTCGGGCGTCCATTCACGGAGAGGAGAGAGCAGTGACTTCGTCCGTGAAACCCCAGGATGTCTAGACTCTGTGTAGGCGCGCAAGGGGACGCCCCTCCCGAGGCGCCCCCACGTCCGTCCCCACTCACCTGAAGTTGAGACAAAGGTTGGACATTTTGCGCACCGAGGAGCTCAGCGCTGTCCGCGGGAGCCGAGCAAGCCAATCACCACCGCGGGGATCAACACCGGCAACGCGCGGCGGGTGTGGTGGCTCCACGAGTCGACCCGGATGCCCAGCGCGCGATGCATCGGCCCGCCCGCGGCCTCGCAGCCCACCGCCTCGATGGTGGCATCCGCGCCGCGGCCTTCCGTCATCCCCTTCACCGTGGTGACGAGGTCCAGGTCCTTGAAGTTGAGCGTCTCGACGCCCAGCCAGCTCCGGGCGAACTCGAGCCGGTAGTCGACATGGTCGACGGCGATGACCCGGCCCGCGCCCATGGCCCAGGCCGACCACATCGCGAACAGGCCCACCGGGCCGCACCCGAGCACCAGGACCGTCTCACCGCCCTTGAGATCGCACATCTCGGCGGCCTGGTAGCCGGTGGTGTACGCGTCCGTGATGGGCAGGGCGTCCAGGTCCTCGACGTCCTCGGGGATCTTCTCGGCGTCCACGCCGATGAAGGGCACGCGGACATACTCGGCCTGGCCGCCGTCGTAGCCGCCCATGGTGTGCGAGTAGCCGTAGATACCGGTGCCCGCGTCGGTGGCCGGGTTGGTGTTCTCGCAGCACGCCGTTAGACCCCGCGTGCAGTAGTAGCAGCCGCCACAGAAGATCTGGAACGGCAGCATCACCCGGTCGCCCTTCTTGATGCCCTGGGCCCCCGGGCCCACCTCCTCCACGATGCCCGTGAACTCGTGGCCGAACGTGAACCCGATGCGGGTGTCCGGGACGAGCCCGTGCAGCAGGTGGAGGTCGGAGCCGCAGATCGCCGCGCTCGTCACGCGGACGATGCCGTCCTGGGGATGCTCGATCTTCGGCTCGGGTTTGTTGCGTACGGAGACTCGATACGGTCCGTCATGGGTGAGAGCTCGCATGTCGCGACGTTGTGCACCTTCACGGCAGGTGACACCGCCCGTCCGTCGAGCCCCCAGCGGGCTGCCAACCGATGCATTCGAGCAGCGCTCGCTGGCCTCGGACGCACACCAGCCAGCCTCGTGCCTGCCTGAGCGCCCTCCAGCCCCTCGTGCCTCAACTGGAACGAGCCCGCTTCACCACCTCTGTCCTGTCAGGGGTCCTCCCGTGCCATCAGCTCCAACGCGGCCCGGACCTGCACCAGGCCGAAGCCGAACGCCGCGTCATGGCCCGGAGGCCCGAGATCCTTCGCGGAACGCTCGAGCAGGTCGCGCACCTGGAGGGGGGTGGGTGCTTTGGGTGTCGCGGGAACAAGCTCTCGCGTTCGAGGTGCAGCGACTGCATGTCTTCATCGCTCACCTTCACGCCCGTCGGGTATTCCTCCGTATCGAGCGTATCGAGTGCCGCCTGAATGCGTAGCCCTGTTTCTGTCGTTGTACTCCCAATCAGGTTGACGACGACTGCAACGTAAATCCCCCCCTACCACTCCTCCGCCTGGGCGACCGGCACGGGCGCGGAGAAGCCTGGCGGCGGCGTCCCGCGGAAGGCCCGGGGAAGCTCCACGTAGAGGCCCTCCCCCTCCAGGTCCATCACCTCCTTCTCGGTGACGTCCGCCTTGTCCAGGTGGGCGCGGGCGCGGAGCACCTTCGAACGCCACTCGCCATCCACCAGCATGCGGCGGACCACCGGGTCCAAACCGGGGCGAATGGCCATGAAGCTCCCCTTCACGGGCCACCCCTCGGCCGTCTCTCCCTCCAGCCGGAACTCCTTGGCGACGACCTCCCGGTCGCGCTCCGGCTCGAATTGGATCTGGGTGAGGATTCCACCCGAGGCAATCCGCGAGGCGCCGAGCACGTGGTCCGGGAAGAGCTCTTCCACGGCCGGCCTGGACGGTGGGTTGCGCTCGTCCGCGTGTTGAAGCTCCAGGCCCCGGTGGCGGCGCAGCTTCACCGCCTTCACGGTGATGGGGGTGCCCCACTGGTGCCAGAGCCGGACCGGCACAGTGAGCCGCCCTTCGCCGTCCGCCGTCGCGGGCCCCGGCTGGGCCAGCAGCCGCACCGTCCCCTTCGTCATGAACACCTCGAACGCGGGATTCTTCAGCTCGAGGGCCTTGCTGGCACCGAGCGAGTCTCCCTTCGCGTCGAAGGCCTCGCACCGCACGAGGAAGTACGAGTACAGGGCCGTCTGCGCACGCGCGCTGAAGTCGTGGACGACCGTGCCCTCCGTGGTCTCCACCGTCGTGCCATCATCGAATGACCAGACGTACCGGACCGGGTGGAAGCGCGGATTCTCATCCCGCCCCTTCGCCAGGAAGGAGTCGATGTCGGGGTTGTGGCCGATCGGCGAGGCCGTCAGGCGCACGACGTCCCCGCTGCCGGGCTCCAGGGAGTGCACGAGCTCGAACTCATTGGGGAGACGGCAGTCCTTCACCTCGATGTCCGGCAGCGGGACGGTGGCGTGGGTGCCGTCACGGCCCGTCACGCTCACCGTGTAGCCGCCGCGCTCGGGAAGCCCCCCCTTGGAGGACAGGGAGAGGCGGCGCAGGGAGACGACGGGGCCCGCCTCGCCGCCGACGCGGTAGCGGAGGAAGGCATCATCGGCTCCACCAGGCGTGCGCGCCTTGACGGTCACCAGGACGTCCTCGTTGAAGCAGACGGACGTCTTGTCGGCGGAGACCTCTTCGATGACCGGCGCCGCCGGTGGTGGCAGCCTCGCGATGGGTGGCACCGGCTCTCCCGAGGGCTGCGGCCCGGGGCCACGCGGTGCCAGCATGGAGGGCTTCTGCCAGAGCGGCTCCCTCCCAGCGTGCGGCTCGACAGGCGAGGTGTCCACCGGCCCGGCGGACAGTGGAACCGCCTGCTCCTCGCGCTGGAAGAACCAGCTCAGGAGGGCGAGCGCGGCGAAGCCCGCGAGGGCGAGGAGGGCTTTGTTCCGGCGGCTGCTCATGAAGTGCATCAGTGAACCCATCCCCACCGGTAGGTGTCGGAGGACGACGTGCACTTGCACGTATTGCCGCTCCACCACGCCGGGTTCAGCTCGTACTGGTTGGCATCGCAGTAGCCGCCCTGGCACGCCCAGTCGAACAAGGCGTAGGCGGACGACACGGTGCCGCCCGTCTTGTAGCCCTGCGCCCCGGTGCGCTCGTAGAAATAGCCGCTCGTCTCGATGTCGGTTCCCGAGGGCCCGTCACTGCCCGAGCCCCACTGCGCGGTGCGGTAGCCCCCGGTGTACGCGAAGTCGTGGCCGAACGCCCATCCCTCGGCGGGATCCGTATAGAGCCAGCGCGCGCAGTCGCCCTTGTTCTGGCACTCGACGGCGCGGTCCCACTCCCAGCTACAGAGATCCGGCCTGGACTGGGCGTGGTCGAGCGGATACTTGGATTCACCGTAGCCTCCGCTGCCGGCGCACACGTCGGCGCCCACACCGGTGACGGCCGCGTGGCTCTTCGTGCAGCACGTGTCGTGGGCGTGGGCGCCCGGGTTCGCCTTCATCGCCGTCCAGCCATAGGCATCCCGCATGAAGCCCGTCGGGTCATTGCCGTCAGCGGGACACGTCCTGCCGAGCAGGCCACCGAACACCGCCTCGCAGTTCTGGCCATCGCCCGCCAGACCGTGGGCGTAATCGAGCGTGTCGAACGCGATGTCGTTGTCGTGATTGTCGTTGCGCCAGAACTGCACACAGTCGGCGTCGTAGCCAGCGTGTCCCGCGGCGGGGTAGACCTTCACCCAGGCGGTGACATAGTCGGTGCCGTACCCGCGGGTGCCCGGCCATACCCGGTAGTAGTCGGACACCGAGACCTGCACGGTCTGGCTGAAGATGCGCCCCTTCTTGTCCTTGGCCTTGCCCTGACGCCAGTGGTGGCTCGCACGCTGGACGGACGCGCTTGAGCCCGAGTCCCAACTATAGACATGGAGCGGAGCGCCGTTGTTCCAGCGCTCGATGGGCGCGCGCTGGTTGGAATAGCCATAGTCGGACCACTGCTTGTTGCTGGTATAGACGGTGACGCTGATGATCGACCCGGCGGGAATCTGCCACCAGCCCAGCTCGCGGCTCTCCCACCCGTTGGCCGCGTAGAATTTGGTGCTGGAGTAGCCCCAGGCGTTGCAGGCGCGCAGAACCCGGTGGGTGTACTGCTGCGCCCGCGCGGGCGTGGGCGCCACGAGCACTCCCACGGCGAGGCTGAGAATGAATGCAACTGCCTGGAACCGCTTCATCATGGATTCTCCGGAGGGAGGCGGATTGCGGCCGGAGAGCCAAGACGAGTGTTCCTGAAAAATCAAGTATCTCCAGGATAGGCCGTCAGCGTCCCCCGCGGGGTGCGCTCCTGTACGAGCCAGCCCTCACGGGCCAGGAAGGCCGACACGCGCGCGCGCACCTCGTCGCGAATCCGCCGCACGCGCTCCACCGGCTTGCCCTTGGGATCCTCCAGCGGCCAGTCGTCGCGCTTCAGCCCGGGCACATGCGGACAGGCCTCGCCACAGCCCATGGTGATGAGCCACTGCGCGTCCCGGGCCAGCTCGTCCGTGAGCCGCTGGGGCTTCGCTCCCGACAGGTCGATGCCCAACTCGGCCATGGCGGACTGGACCTCCGGGTGTACGCGCTCCCCGGGCTGCGTGCCGGCGGACACACCCCGGGCCTTCTGGGGATCGGCCAGCGCGTTGAAGAAGGCCGCCGCCATCTGCGAGCGGCCGGCGTTGTGGACACAGGCGAAGATGACCGTCTTCATGCTCTCTCCTGGACAGGGGCTACTTCGGGCCACCGAAGCGGCGGGGCAGCACGGTGGACTCCGCCCCCGGGAAGAACCGGCGCCGCAGCCACAGCGACAGATAGACGAGCGCGATGAGCGCGGGCACCTCGATGAGCGGCCCCACCACCCCCGCCAGCGCCTCGCCCGAGGCCATGCCGAACACGCCCACCGCCACAGCGATGGCCAGCTCGAAGTTGTTGCCCGCCGCGGTGAAGGACAGCGAAGCCGTCTCCTCGTAGCTGAAGCCCAGCTTGCGCGAGAGGAAGAAGGCCGAGGCGAACATGATGATGAAGTAGAGCAGCAATGGGAGGGAGATGCGCACCACGTCCATCGGCAGGCGGGTGATCTTCTCCCCCTGCATCGCGAACATCAGCACGATGGTGTAGAGCAGCCCGAGCAGCGCGGTGGGCCCCAGGCGGGGGAGGAACTTCGTCTCGTACCACTCCTCGCCCCTGAGCCGGGAGAGCCCGATGCGGGTCAGCGCTCCCGCGGCCAGCGGCACACCGAGGAAGATGAGCACGCTCTTCGCGATGCTCCACATGGACACATCGAAGGCGGAGCCCTCGGCCCCGAGCCAGCCAGGGACCACGGTGATGAAGAACCAGCCGAGCACCGAGTAGAAGAGAATCTGGAAGACGGAGTTGAGCGCCACCAGCACCGCCGCCAGCTCGTTGCTGCCGCAGGCGAGCATGTTCCACACCAGCACCATGGCGATGCAGCGCGCCAGGCCGATGAGGATGAGGCCCGTGCGGTAGTGCGGCAGGTCCGGCAGCAGCAGCCACGCCAGCGCGAACATCAGCACCGGCCCCACCACCCAGTTGAGCAGGAGCGAGACGCCGAAGAGCCTGCCTCGCGAGCGCAGCCGGCCCAGCTCGCCGTAGCGCACCTTCGCCAGCACCGGGTACATCATCCACAGCAGCCCGAGCGCGATGGGCAGCGACACCGTGTCCAGCTTCACCGTGTCCAGCCTCGCGCCGAGGTCCGGGAAGGCCCTCCCCAACCCGATGCCCAGCGCCATGGCGGCGAAGATCCACACCGGCAGGAGCCGGTCGATGAAGGAGAGTTTCCTGACGATGCTGTCGGAGGCCGCCGCCGTGGTGGTCATGGTGAGAAGGAGCTCCAGGAGAGAGGAGCCAGCGAGGCGCGCCTCACCGGCATGAATCGGGGCCTCGCGCCGCCAGCAGGCGCTCCACGTCCTGCCTCAGCACCTCGCGCCGGCCGAAGGCGGAGACCAGCGTCTTGAGCTGCTGCTTGCAGAACTCGTCCAACTGAGGGGCCAGCCGGTAGTAGACCCAGCTGCCCTCCCGGCGCGACTCGACGATGCCCACCGAGCGCAACACGCCGAGCTGCCGCGACGCGTTGGGCTGGGACAGGCCCAGCGCCGACTCGAAGTGACAGACGCACAGCTCCCCATGGGAGAGCAGCGCGACGATGCGCAGCCGCGTCTCGTCCCCGAGCGCCTTGAAGAAGCGGGAGGCCTGACGGACATCCAACGTGGAGACAGCGGCGGACATAACGACATCACAATATTCGAATGTCCTGCTGCCGCAACAAGCCCCGGGTGACATCCGCGTCACGGAGCCCGCCTGCTCACTCCCAGTCCAGGTGCAGCCGCCCGTCCGGATAGACGCGGCCCGCGTCCTCCAGGCCGGTGGAGCCGTTCTCCAGCGTCTGGTGCACGTTCCTCGGGGGCGCCAGCAGCGTGTCCCGGCCCTTGATGAAGGACTGCTCCCGCACCAACGCGAGGTACGCCTTGTCCAGCGCCAGCGCCCGCTCGCGCGAGGGGCTCACCAGGAAGGCGAGGTCCTTGTCCCCTCCCCTCGCCGCCCGGCGCACCGTGGCCTCGTCCAGCACCCCGCCCGGGAAGAAACGCGTGAGGATCTCCTCGTTGGCGCGGAACTCGTCGCCCCCCTTCACCCGCTGGAAGTACGTCAGCACCTCGGGGTCCACGTGGCCCCGCTGCGGTACGTCCTTCATCCCGCGCAGGTCCTGGTACCGCCAGCCCTCCCGGCCCGGCACCTTGCGCACGAAGGCGAACGTCTGGTCCACCGTCACGCCCAGGTTGCCGTGGCAGCCCATGCAGTACAGGTGCTCCTCCATCGTCTGCAGGCGCAACCGGCCCTCGGCGTCCTCGATGAACCCCTGGAGTTGCCAGCCGAAGTCGTTGAGCAGCCCCACGTCCGGCGTGCCCGCGTACACCGGCAGCAGGCCGCGCATCTTCTTGTCCTTCTCCTCCTCGTACACGTTCAGCGTGCGCCAGGTGTCAGAGCCCCCCACCTTGCGCATGTAGCGCAGCTCCTTCATGCGTGTGGCCAGCAGCGCGGGCTCGTCCGGATCCACGTAGCGCACGGAGTGGAGGAACTCGGTGCCGCCCGGGTACACGTTGGTGGCCACCGGCTCCTTCCCCGCGCCTCCCACGTACGTCGCCGGCAGGCCGATCAGCTCCGTCACCTCCGCGGAGAGCTGCCCGTCCCGGTCCAGGTCCACTCCAGCCACGCGCTCGTCCAGCGGCTCCACCGTGCGGCGCAGCTTCTCCGGCCGCGACTCGGTGGGCTCGGCCGTCATCGCTGCTTCGAGGATGGACAGGTTGATGCGGTACACGTCCCGCGACGGCCTGCCCGCCGCGTCCCGCCGGAAGGCCGGTGGCAGACGGATGAAGACGTCATCCGTGCTGCCGTTGGTGGGCCAGAAGGTGCCCAGGAAGGGCTTGTAGCGCAGCGCCCGCCAGCCGCTGCCATCGCGCGCGAAGCCGTCCTCGTCGAAGCCCTTCGCGAAGTCCAGGTCCGGCGTGTAGCCCGGGTAGCCCTCGAGCCGCTCCAGCGCCTCGCGCAGCGGTGAGTAGTTGTCCTCGCGGATGTACGCGAGCACCTCGTCGTCCGAGATGCGCGCCACCGCCGCCGAGCGGTCCGCGAAGAGGTTCGTCCAGTGGTTCGTCATCCCCACGTCCGAGAAGGCGTACTCGGACTGCAGGGCGGCATCGTCCATGCCGTTGAGGCCGACGCCTCCCGTGTGACACGTCCAGCAGGGGTTCGCCACGCCGTCCGTCTTCGTGTAGCACATCGAGGGAATCGGAGCCTCCCGGTTCTCGATGCGCATCCCCACCGCCCTCGCCTGGGCGAGCGGATCGTACGCCGGCCTCCGCCCCACGAGGGCCCCGGCCGCCAGCACCGCCAGAAGCGCGGGGGCGATGAAGGCCCCTCGCGCGCCGCTCTTCACGAAACGACGGAACATCCGAAGCGAGCTCCCTGCCGCGTGACTGCGTGACCGCCTACTTCGCGGGCCAACTGCTGAAGGTGTCCTCGCCCGGGTGCTGGACGCTGAAGAACAGCGTCTTCATGTCCGAGCTGAACGCGGGGCCGGTGGCCTCGGCATCGCTGGGCGTCGCCACCACGCGGAAGGCCTTGCCGAAGGTGGGCGCGACCACGCCGTCGGCGCCCGTCTTGTGGGCCGGATCCAGGTCCAGGTAGTAGAGCGCGTCCGCGGAGCTGTTGCCGCTGGCGCCGTAGTTGCCGTCCGTGCCGAACCACACGCCGCCCTCGCGGTCGATGGCGAGGTTGTCCGGGTTGGCCGCCACGTACGTCTGGTCCGTGCCCGGCGTCACCTTCGAGCCCTTCCACACGCGCTCGAAGCTGAACGTCTTCGAGGCGCCCGGGTGGGCCGCGTCGGTCTCGCGAATGGCGAAGATGGCGCCCGTGGTGTCCGTGCGCGCCTTGGTCTCGTCCACGCCCTTGTACGTGGTGCGCGTGCGCGCCACCCACGTGTTGTTGGCCTTGTCCAGCGCGGCGGTGATGAGGGTGCCGTTCTGGCGCAGCGCCGTCTGCTGGCCGTGCTGCGTGAAGGCCACGTAGAGCGTCGGCGTGCCGCTCGGGTCCTTCGGGTTCCAGTCGAGATCCTCGGGCCGGTTGAGCTCCTTCACGCCGATCTTCATGGTGGCGGTGAAGAGCGCGCGCCGGACGTCGGCGTCCGTGGGGAAGCCGCCCATGCCGTTGTAGCTCACGTCACGCAGCGCCTGGCCCACCGTCAGGTCCGGCAGGGTGAGCTCCTCCGCGTTGCCCGCGTACGGCATGGCCTGGCCGGCGTTGGGCGCCTTGTCCTCGTCGTTGTCCACCGACAGGCGGATCCACCTGCCCTCGCCCGGCGCGCCGCCCACGGTGTCGATGCCGCTGGCGTTGTCCAGGTTGGCGAAGTGGGCCACGTAGAGCGTGCCCTCATCCAGCAACTGGCGGATCTCCGCGCGCGTCATGCCCGCGGTGTAGACGCCCTTGCTGACGAACTTGTAGATGCCTCCGCTGCGCCGGTCGTCACCGCCGTAGACGACGATGGGCTCGCCAGGGAGGAGCTTCCAGTCCGCGCCCACCGCGAAGGTGGCGTTCTCCCAATGCGCGCGGCCCATGCCGCCCAGCTTGCGGTGGCCCACGCCCGCCGTGGTCTTCCCGTAGTACTCATCCGGGGCCGCCTCGGGATCGATCTCCGCCAGATAGCCGTTCATGTCCCGCGCGTGGCGCGCGTTCCTCGAGGCCGTGTCCTCGTTGGGCGTCGGGCTGAACTGACCCGACTTCTCCGCGGCGAAGAGGGGCGACACGTTGGCGCCCGCCGCGAAGGGGTTGGTGGTCACCGGGTCCGTCGTCCGGGGCCGGAAGTTCTGGCCGCTCCAGCCCGACTCCAGGTCCCCGTAGTAGTCCTGGACGTTCTCCTCGCCGGAGAAGATGGTGCCCCACGGCGTCTGGCCGCCGGAGCAGTTGGCCTGGGTGCCCACGACCACGCCCTCGGGCAGCTCGGTGCCGTCGTCCTTGTGGTCCAGGCCGGACAGTGGCTGGCCCACCACCTTGAGCAGCGTGCCGCTCGTGGCGTCGAAGCGCTTCGCCGCCGCGCCCCGATCCACCTGCCACTGGTGGGTGGCGTAGTCCTTCACCACGCGGAACCAGGAGCCGCCCACCTGGCGCTTGTACTGCTGCGTGTAGGTCTGCAGGTCCGCGTCCGCCCACCGGGAGGCGTTGACGTCGTTGTTGAGCACGCCCACGTAGCGCAGGAAGCGCGCCAGGACGTGGTGCTGGCCCGACGCGCCGGTGCTCGGCGTGGGACGGCTGTTGGAGATGTACTCGTGGTTCACCCACACCCAGCCCGCGCCGCCGCTGCCGTTGAACTGGGGCGCGCCCGCTCCCTGCCAGCCGTCACCGAAGTAGGCGATGTAGTCCGCGTTGGCGCCGAAGCGCGGCGACGTCTTCGCGTCGTAGCTCTTGAAGGTGAGCGGCTCCAGCCAGCGCACCACCACGTTGGAGCTCAGCCCCGGCACCGTGCGCACGGTGTCCGTGGCGGCGGCCGTCAGCGGGAAGCCGTCCGTGGCCGTGCCCCGCGCCTGGAGGTCCACGCGGCGCTTCACCAGGTCCACCAGGTTCGTCGCGCCCTCCCCGCCCACGAAGTTGACGGCCACCATGGAGGACAGCGGCGTGGTGGGATCCAACGGCGTACGGCCCTCGGCACCCGTGGGGCCCTGCGAGCCCGGAGCACCGTCCGCTCCCGGAGTGCCCGGAGCACCGTCCGCTCCCGGAGTGCCCGGAGCGCCGTTGGTGCCGTTGACGCCATCCCTGCCATCGGCGCCCGGGGGACCCTGCACACCCTGGCAGCCGACTCCGGCCAGGGCGCTACCCAGCAGGAGCGCGCTCGTGGCGAGCCCCAGAAAACGAGAAGACATGAGTGAAACCTTCCTCGGAGTCGTGGAAACGCCCGCCGTTCGGGCACGGGCGCGCGCATCCTGCGAGCACCGTGTGGCGTTCCCTTGAGAAGGGGGTCACATCTTCATCACGGCACGACGCGAATGGACTCCAGGCCCTGGAAGCGCACGGTGCCACCGCGCTCGAGGCCGTGGGCCCTGCTCCAACCGCCGGGCACCTCCAGCACGTAGCGTCCGGGCCGTCCCACCGAGCGCGAGGTGAGCGTACGCGGCTGGGCGTTCTCGACGATGCCGACGATCTTCCCCGCCGAGTCGATGAAGATCATGTCCAGCGGGATGAGCGTGTTGCGCATCCAGAAGCTCTGGACCTCTTCCTCCGGGAAGATGAAGAGCATGCCCTGCCCGGCGGGCAGTTCCTGGCGCCACATCAGCCCGCGCGTGCGCGACTCCGGCGTGGCGGCCACCTCCACGTCCACCCGGTGCACACCGCCCGCGGCGTCCTCGAGCAGCACCCAGGCCCTCGGCAGCGTGGCTCCTACGTATTCCTTCGCATCCACGTCCAACACCTTCCGGCCCCTACCCACTGGCGGGGATGGCTTGTCCCTGGCCTCGGGAGCCTCCCAGGCCATCAGCAACAGCAGCACGGCCCACGGCCCGCGCGGCCAGCGCCGGCTCAACCCTGGTGGAGCTGCTTGTTGAGCAGCTTCTCCGTCAGCTGCGTGCCGAGGCTGTCCGCCATCAACCGCTCCACCACGCCCTCGAACTCGCCGCGCTGGCGGTCGTCGTTGTAGATGAAGCGGATGCCCATGCCGGGCTCCTCGGCGTCGCCCTTGGACCAGACGACCTCGCCGAGCAGCTCGAAGGGCGCCTCGCGCTGGGGCACGGTGAGCTTGAAGAGGAAGCGCGTCCCGATGGGCAGCGGCTTCTTCGTCTTGATGAAGGTGCCACCCTTCGAGATGTTCTTCGTGTAGTCCGCGAAGAACGAGTTGAGCTTCTTGTAGTCCACCTTCAACTCGATGGGCGCTCGAGTGTGTTGGCGGATTTCGGCGCTTGTCTTCTGTTCGGCCATGCTGGGGGGAGTATAGGAGAAGGCCATGCGGCAAGTCCTCTTCCGTGCCACAGAGCTGCTCCGGCGCCCCCCGGTGCTGGTGCTCGCCGGGGCCCTGGCGGCTGGCGGCTCGGCCCTCGTGTTCCTCCCCCTCTTCGGGGTGCCCGGCTTCGAGCTGGGCCTCACCCTCTCCATCGCCGTGGGTCTGCTCGGGGGTGGGGTGGGCATCGCCGCGGTGCACCAGGAGCGCCGCCTGCTCGCCGGACAGGCTCCCGGGCAGGCTCCGGACGCACCGCGCCAGGACACCCCCGGCCGCATGGCCTGGAGGGCCCTGGCCCCCGCCCTGCTCCTCGACCTGGCCGTCCTGGTGCCGCCCTTCCTCGCGGCCACCCTGTACGCCCTGGTCGGCACCCGGTGCGACCCCTTCTCCCTGGTGGGCTTCTACCCCCTGCTCACCGTCCCCTCGGCGGTGCTGTCCGCCGTCGCCGGTGTCTTCTGCGGCTTCGCCACCCGCCGCTGGGGCCGCGCCGTCCTCCTCTACCTGGGGCTCTTCCTCCTCTCGGCGGTGCCCACCGCCTGGCCGCTCGTCTTCGGGCCCCAGGTCTACGCCTTCAACCACTTCCTCGGGCACATGCCGGGGCCCCTCTATGACGAGGCGCTCTCCATCTCCTCCGCCCTCCTCTGGTTCCGGCTGGAGACGCTGCTCCTCTCCCTCGCCCTCCTCGCGCTCACCGTGCTCTGCCTGGACGTGCCCGAGGCCCGCCTGCGCCGCCCCCGCCTGCGCGCCGGGGCGCTCGTGCTGCTCGGCGGGGTGCTCGTCCCCATCATCCTCCTGGAGGCGCATGGCACGGACCTGGGCCTGCGGATGACGGACGAGGCCCTGCTGGCGCGGCTCGGCGGGGTGCGCGACACGGAGCACGTCCAGCTCGTCTACCCCCGGGGCCTGCCCCGCGAGAAGGTGGAGCGGATGGCGCGGGACATCGAGTTCCGCTACGCCCAGCTCGCGCGCTTCCTCGGCGCCGCCCCCGAGGGCCGCATCCGCGTGTGGCTGTACCGCTCGGACGAGGAGAAGCAGGCGCTGGTGGGCGCGGGCCGCACCCAGTTCGCCAAGCCCTGGCGCCTGGAGCTGCACATCAACGGACGCGAGTTCCCCCACTCCGTCCTCAAGCACGAACTGGCGCACGTGATGGCGGCCCCGGCGGGCAGCGCGCCCTTCCGCGTCACCACCCGGCTGGGCGTGTGGCCCCTCATGGGCGTCATCGAGGGCATGGCGGTGGGCGCGGACAACGCCGTCCAGGGAGATCTCACCCTGCACCAGTGGGCCGCGGGCATGCGCCGGCAGAAGCTGGCCCCGGACATCCGCAAGCTGGTGGGCCCCGAGGGCTTCTACCAGTCCGCCCCCGCCCGCGCGTACACGCTGGTGGGCTCCTTCCTGCGCTACCTCGCCGACACCTACGGCCCGGACAAGCTGCGCGCCCTCTACGCCCACGCCGACTTCCAGGCCGCCTACGGCCGCCCCCTGGACGCGCTCGCCACCGAGTGGGAGACGTTCCTGGACTCGCTGCCCCTGGACGAGGCCACGGTGAGCCGCGCCTTCCAGCGCTTCCGCACCGGCAGCCTCTTCTCCCGCGCCTGTGCCCGCGAGGTGGCCCTCCTCCAGGAGGAGGCCCGGGACTTCCTCGCCAGCGAGCCGCAGCAGGCCCTCGAGCTGTACCAGCGCGCCGCCCGCCTCCAGCCCCAGGAGCCCTCCTTCCTGCTGGGCCAGGCCACCGCGCTGGACAGGCTGGAGCGGCCGGACGAGGCCTCCCAGGTGCTGGCCGCGCTCGCCGAGCAGGTGAAGGGCCAGCCCTCGCTGGAGGCGGAGGTGGCCCTGGCCCAGGCGGACACGGTGTCACGGCGGGGGAACAAGGAGCAGGCACGGGCCTTCCTCGAGCGGGTGCTCGCGCTCGCCCCCAGCCCGGAGGTGACGCGCACCGCCCAGGTGAAGCTCGCCGCGCTCGAGTCCGAGTCCCGCGCCGGCCCCATCCGCTCCTACTTCCAGGAGACACAGGAGGAGCTGCGCCTGTTGCGGCTCGCCACCGCCCTGGAGGGCACCCCGAAGGACCCCTACCTGAACTACCTCCTCGGCCGGCGCCTGCTCCAGGTGGACGCGCCCGTGGACGCCCTGCCCCACCTCTCCCGGGCCCTGGAGGGCGAGCTGCCCGATGCCCTGCGCCGCGAGGCCCTCCGCCTCCGGGTGCAGGCGGCCTACCTGGCCGGGGACTGCGGCACCGTCCGCCACGAGGTGGGCGCCCTGCCCGACTACGGCCCCGCCTTCCGCGCCGTCACCTCCGAGTGGGCCGAGCGCTGTGACTTCGAGGACCGCCACTTCGGGGGCCCCCTGGTGCCCCGCGACGCTTTCCGATAGACGCGCCAGCCACCCGGCTTCAATCCCCTCGCTCCCGGCACGGGGAATGCACCTTCCCGTGCGCGGTTGCCCCTCACGGAGACTCCACGACCATGAATGTCCGTCCGTTGCTCGTCTGTGCCCTGCTGGTGTTCGCCGCCTGCACCCCCCGCAACATTCCCGGCACGCAGATCGCCGACACCGAAGACAACCGCGCCATCATCAACGTGATGGAGCGCTTCCGCGCGGCCCTCGAGGCCCGGGATGCCAAGGCCCTCCAGGAGCTCGTCTCCAAGTCCTTCCGGGACAACGCCGGCACCGAGGACCCGTCGGACGATCTCACCTATGACAACCTGCCCCAGGCGCTCCCCGCCCTCTTCGCCCGGATTGACTCGCCCCGGGTGACCATGGACATCCGCAAGGTGGACGTGAAGCAGAACGGCGTGGCCACCGTCATCTACTACTGGAACGCCACGTGGCGGGCGCCGGGGCTGCTGGACAAGCCCCAGCGCGACTCCGAGCTGGAGCAGATGGTGCTCCAGAAGGAGGACGGGAAGTGGCGCATCGTCACCGGCTTCTGAGCCGGTAGGCCCGGCCCGCGCGCTCAGACACCGACGAGCGCGCGCAGGCCCTCGGGCCCCATGTGCGCCAGGGTGCGGGCCCGGGCCAGGTAGGTGCGGAAGTCCTTCGGTGCCAATTTGTCAGGCGGCAGCCCGGACAGGTGGAAATCCCGGATGCGGCTGGCGGTGTAACGCACCGCACCGAAGAGCGCGTGGCCGAAGAGGCTCTCGCGCTCCACCGGCACCAGGGAGCGCTCCACCTGGTAGCCGCGCAGCAGCGCCCGGCACAGCTCCGGCCGGTAGGCGCCATTGTCGAAGCACCACGCGTTGAGGGTGATGGCCACGTCCAGCGCGTAGAAGTCCCGGCACGCCATCTCGAAGTCGAAGAAGGCGCTCACCCGGTCCCCCAGCCACTTCACGTTGTCCATGAAGAGGTCCGCGTGGATGATGCCGCGCGGCTCCAGGCCTCCGCGCGCCGCCTCGGCCCGGGCCAGGTAGCCCCGCAGCTCTCCGGCGATGGCGGACAGCTCCGCGTCCGGGTGGCGCTCGAGCTCCTCCAGCCAGCCGCCCACCACCTCCGGGCCGTAGGGGTTGGGGCGCGAGCCGCTGAAAGACAGGGTGACGCGGTGCAGCTTGCCCAGCTCCAGGCCCAGCGACTCCAGGTGCTCCGGGGTGAGCTGCGCGCGGGTGAGCTCCTCGCCCGCCAGCCACGCGAAGACACTCACCCGGCCCCCCTCCATCTCCAGGAAGGGAGCGCCCTCGCGCGTGAGGAGGAGCCGCGGCGCGGGGCAGTGGGACTCGTGGAGCAGCGCGAGCAGCTCCGCCTCGAAGCGCAGCACCTCCGCCGAGCGCACCGTGGTGTGCCGCACGAAGAAGCGGCCCGAGGCCGTCACCAGCCGGTAGTTGGAGTTGATGGAGCCCTGGGGGATGCCGATGAACTCGCGCACCGTGCCGAGTCCGTAGGCCTCCGCCAGCCGGCTGAAAGCCTCCGCGTCGATGGTGGTGTAGAGCGCCATGATGTCCTCCCCGCGGCACACGCGCCGCCCCGGATGGGTGCCCCGCGTTGACGCTTCGGGGTGCCGTGCCTATCTACGGCCGACCCCATCGTCTCATCCATAAACGTCTGAAACCATTCAAATTTCAGGAGGCAGCCTCCATGACCCCGACGAATGGAAGCCCCGGCGGACCGCGGGACGGGAGGAGGCGGGAGAGCCTGCCGGGCGCGCTGGTGCAGCTGGGCGTGGTGGCGGTGATGCTGGCGGGCGCGGTGACGTACGTGGTGCACCGGGGACAGGTGCGCCAGCAGGTGGACGCGCGGATGAAGGCGGCGCGGACGCAGGCCCAGCGTGACAACCCGGCGGACCTGCGCAAGGCGCTGGAGGAGCTGGAGGCCCTCTTCCAGGTGGAGCCGGACGCGAAGGATGCCCGGGCGCTGGCGGCGGACGTGAACATGCGGCTGTGGCTGGAGTACCGCCAGCCGGAGGCCGAGGCGAAGGCCCGCGAGCAACTGGCGCGCGCCGAGGCCCTGGACTCGCGCTCGGGCGAGCGCTACGGCACGCGGGCGATGGTGCTGCTGGCCGAGGGGAAGGCGGCGGAGGCGGAGAAGTACCTGGAGGACTTGAAGACGCAGGGCGCCAAGAGCCCGAAGCTGGCGCTGGCCGAGGCGCAGGCGCTGCGGGCGCGCGGACGGCTGTCGGATGCGCGGCAGGCCTTCGCGCGGGCCAGTGAGGCGGCGTGGAGGGAGCCGCGCTACCCGGTGGCCCACGGAGAGGCGCTGATGGACGAGGGCATGTACGGCCAGGCCGCCGAGGCGCTGAAGAAGGCCACGGCCGCCAACCCGGAGCACCTGCGCGCACGGCTCTCGCTGGCACTCGCCCGGCTGTACCAGGGCACGGGGCGGGAGGAGGCGGCGAAGACGGTGTCGGACGTGCTGGCGCGCGAGGCCGAGCTCTCCCCGGCACTGAAGGCCCGGGCGCTGACGGTGCGGGCCGCGCTGGCGCTGACGGGAGGGAACACGGACGAGGCGCTGAAGGATGCCGGGGAGGCACTCGCCGCGTCGCCGGAAGAGCACCATGCGCTGTTCATCCGCGCGCGGGCGCTGGCGATGAAGAAGGACGCGGGCGCGCGCACGGCCTTCCAGGAAGCGGTGGCGAAGCGGCGCACGGCCACCCTGCTCTACCTGGATGGCGCGAAGGCGCTGCAGCAAGCGGGGGATGGCGAGGGCGCCCTGGCGCTGCTGGACGGCTACGAGAACGTCTTCCGCGACGTGCAGGTGCCGGCCCCCGAGGGGAAGACGGTGGCCGCCCTGGATCGGGATGACCGGTACTGGCTGGCGCGGGGCCAGGTGATGGAGGCACTGGCGCGCTCGGAGGACGCGATGGCGGCGTACGACCGGGCACTGGCGGTGAAGGGCGTGGGCATGGCGCGTGCGCAGTACGCCAAGGCCGCGCTGCTGCTGGCGCGCAAGGACTACGACGCGGCCCGGCCGCTGCTCACCGAGGTGGCTCCGGAGAACGGCATGGGCGCCATGCCCGAGGCATACGAGGCCATGGGTGAGCTGCTCTTCGCCAAGGGCGAGTTCGCCAAGGGCTGCCAGCACTACTTCTTCGGGTTGAGCCGCGCCCAGTTGAACGGGACGCCCGTCGAGGCACTGAAGGCCAAGGCCACCAATGTGGAGAAGCGCCTGGCCTCCGAGGGCCAGCCCGCCATGGCCAAGGCCTGGAAGACCGAGACGGACGCGCTGCTGCAGTAGGGGCACGGGCTCGACCAGGGGCCCGTGGCACCCTCACCCCGACCCTCTCCCGGAGGGCGAGGGAGAGGATTTCAGAACAGCTCGGTGGGGCTCAGGGAGCGGTGCTTCGCCTGCACGATGCGCCACTCGCCGTCGTCCTGCTTCTCGAATGTGCCCTCGATCAGGTAGGCGCTCAGCACGCTCTCCTGCGCCAGCGTCTCGAGCTGATCCGTCTCCGAGCGTCCGAAGATGATCTTCATCTGCACCTCACCGCGGCTCGGGTTCACCTCGGTGACGTTCAGGTCCTTCACGAAGATGCGGACCCAGTTGCCCCGGAGCACCTGCCCCAGCAGCACGCTCTTCACCTGACGCTTGTCCCACCCCTCGCCCGTCTGGAAGTTCTCGGCCACGCCCTCCATCAGCTCGGCCATGTCCTTGCGCTCGGCGGCGTCGGTCATCTGCACCACCTTGCGCGTGATGGCCTCCTTCACCCCGGGCTCTTCCCGAGGCCAGAAGGCCAGCACCGCCCCCGCCGCCACCAGCCCCAGCACCACTCCCAGTACCTGCCCTCTCGACAACGTCATCATGCGCCGCCGTCCGTCAGCAGCTCGTCCGCGTCGATGATCTCCGCGGGCCGCAACGCCTCGCCAATCTGCTTCAGCCGGCGATCCGAGAGCTGCTCCAGGTACTTCTTGATGTGCGGATACGTCTTCACCAGCTCGTGGAACGCCGCGCGCTCGAGGAAGAACGTCGCCGTCTTGCGCGCCGACACCACCGTGGCCGTCGCGCGCAGGCCCGTGAGCAGGGAGATCTCCCCCGCCACCTCCCCCTCGCGCAGCACGCCCAGGCGCACCGTGCCTCCCGCCGGATCCTCCTTCTGCACCACCAGCTCGCCCGCCAGCACCAGGAAGAGGCCCGGCGAGTGCTCGCCCTCCACCAGCACCTTCTCCCCGGGCTGCAGGGCCCGGAAGGTGAAGCGCTGCAGGAGCGCGGTCCGCTCGGACTCGGGCATGGGCTGGAACAGCGGCGAGGTCGCCATCACGTTCCGCTCCATGCGCTTCTGAGCGAAGGTGGCCAGCACCTGCGGCATCGACGGGAAGCTCTTGGCCACCGCGTTCAGGTGCTCGCGGCGGATCTCGAACACCTCGATGTCCGACACCGCGGTGATGCTGGCCGTGGTCAGCGCGCCCGTGAGCAGCGACAGCTCTCCGAAGATGGAGCCGCCCCCGAGGAAGCCCAGCGTCCGCTCCTCGCCCTCCGCCTGCCGCGTCACCTCGGCCTTGCCGGCGACGATGACGTGCAGCCGGTCCGTGGCCTCGCCCTCGCGGCTCACCACCTCCTCGGGCTTGATGGAGCGGTAGCCCATGCGGCCCACCAGGTCGATGAACGCGTCACGCTCCAGGTCCGCGAAGAGCGGCAGCGGCGGCCGATCATTCGGGTTGGCCGTGCCTCCCGGATCCGGCGCGGCGAGCACCTCGATGGCCCGGTCGCTCAGCTCCTCGCCGGACAACCCCATCAGGTCCGTGTCCACCTTGCCGTCATAGAGCGTCTCCGGCGGCAGCGGCGGAGGCACCGAGGCCCGTCCCGTCACATTGCGCGCCGCTCGAGCGTGCAGCCGCACCAGCGTGTCCTTCAGCCGCCGCTCCTGGGGCGCCAGCTCCAACCCCAGCTTGCACGCCGCCATCGCGGACAACAGGTAGTCGCGCCGCAACAGCCCCTCGGCGCAGGCGTGGTAGACGGTGACCGCCCGCTCCCGCTCTCCCAGCTCCGCCAGACACCGCGCCGCCAGCATCCGCGAGCGGTGATCCGCCGGGAGCCGGCGCACCGCCTCCGCGAACACCGCGAGCGCCCGCTCGAACTGGCGGTCCTCCAGCAGGTCCAGCCCCAGTTCCCGCAATGATGACTCGTTCATCCCTGTCCTCCACGAACCATGGACACCGACCCTACCCCACTCCCTACTGTTCGAGCGCCAGGAGTTGTGTCTCCGCCTTCGTCTTCAGCTCGGAGCCCTCGGACGCGAGCTGGAAGACGAGCCGGAACTTCTCCGTCGCCTCCTCGGGCTCCCGGTCCTTGATGAGGTAGGCCTGCCTGAACACGTCATTCAACTTCGCCTGGACGGATGCCAGTCCCGCCTGGGCCTTCTCGTCCTCCGGGCTCAGGCGCAGGGCGTCGTTGAAGAAGCCGTTGGCGTTGGCCAGGTCGCCGCGCGCCAGGGCGGCCTTGCCCGCGACGACGGCGGAGGCGGCGAGCTGGCCGTTGAGCGTGTCGCCCACGGGCCCCTTGAAGCCGATCTGCCGGTACAGCTCGGCCGCCGAGCGCAGCGGACGGGCCGCGGACTCCAGGGCGTTGGCCTGCACCTTGCGCTGGGCGTCCTGGTAGACGCGCGCGAACTGGGGCAGCAGCTTCTTGAGCAGCTTCGCCCGGTCGCGGATCTCCTTGTCATCCGAGTGGGCGTCGATGACCCGGTCGCACTCGAGCGCCGCGCGCGAGTAGTCCCCCGCGTTGAAGCGCTGCTCCACCGGGGAGAAGGCGGCGGCGATGAAGGCCTCGCGCTGCTCCTTGGCGCGGCGGGCCGCGGCGGCCCTCGCGGCGCGATCCTGGGCGGCAGCGTCCCGGTCCTCCTGGGCGATCAGCGCCTCCAGCTCCTCCAGCTTGCTCAGGTAGAGCGGCTGGCGCTCGATGGGGAGCTGACGGATGAGCGCGCGGGCCCCTTCCACGTCCCGGGCATCCAGCGCCATCTCCACCTGCTTCACCCGCCAGGCGACCTCCGCCGTGGCCAGCTCGGCGTCGAGCTTCTCGCGCATCTCCTCCGTCTTCACGGTGCCGTGCGGCGTCTTGGAGAGCAGCGCGCGGGCCTCCTCGAACCTGTTCTCGCCGGCCAGCTGGCGCACCTGCTCGAAGGCCTGCACGATGGCCAGCTCCGCGCGCGCCGTCTGCAGGAAGCCATGGGTGGGGATGCCCGGAAAGGTGGCCTCGGCCTCCTCGGCCAGCTTCACCGCCTGGGCGTAGTCGCCATTGCGGAAGGCGGCGCGCGCCTGCTGCATGAGGTCCTGGGCGAGCACCTCCTTCGGGTTGGGCGGCGGAGGGGGCGGCGGGCCCCGCTTGATGAAGAGCACGCCACCTCCGATGAGGGCGATCAGCAGCACCAGCGCGGCGGCGGCCAGCAGGCCCAGGTTGGTGCGCGGGGGCGGGCTGCGGCGCGGAATGTCCCGGATGTCGCGCACCTGCGTCTTCTTGTCGCGCTCGGCGTCGGGCTCCGCGCCCTCGGGGGTGGCGCCAGCGTCACCCGCGGTCCCGGCGGCCCCGGCCTCGGCGGCCTTCTTCGCGGCCTCCTCCGCTTCCTTGGCCTGACGCTCGGCCTCTTCCTTCTCCTTGCGCTCGGCCTCCTCGGCGGCGAGGCGCATCTGCCGGACGGCCTCCTGCTCGTCGATGAGGCGAATCCTCGTGCGGCCGATGGCGATGACGTCGTTGTGCTTGAGCTTGCACTCGTCCACGCGCTCGTCATTCACGCGGGTGCCGTTGCCGCTGACGAGGTCGCGCAGCATCACGCCGCTCTCGCCGCCGTACACCAGCTCCACGTGGCGGCGCGATACGGACTGGTCCAGGAGCATGAGATCGCAGTCCTGTCCCCGTCCGATGACCATGCGGACGCTCCGGAAGCGCTTCTTCCGGCCCTGATCCGGGCCCTCGAGGATCTCCAGCGTCAGGGGCGGACCGGCGCGCGTGGCGTCCGGGTTGTCGTCATCCTCCACGCCGGGCGTCGGGGTGCCCTCGTCGTCGTAGCCCTGATCGCCCGTGTCCTCGTCGGGCGGGTACGCCTCGTCCTCGGCGGCGCCGTACTCCTCGTCTCGGGGCGCATTGCGGCGCACCGCGCTGGCGGACTTGATGCGGGTGCTGTCCTGCGGAGCCTGCTGCGGCTCGTCGGAAGGGGACCTGCGGGAGGAGCGGCGGTTCGGGGGGGCCATGCGGTCCGGCATCTTAGAGCGCCAGCCCCAACACGCCCAACCCCGCTTGAACACAAGAGCTTTCCGGACGGATGCGGCCGGCTTCCACCCGGATGGAGACCCCTCACTCGCAGTCGGCTACGAGTGAAGCGTCCCCTGAATGTAGGCACATGTAAGCCCGCTCGTAATTGACGACGAGTGACACCCGTTCCGGAGCGCCCGGCGCACGCACACGGCAGGGCTCCATCAGTAGACGATGCAGTCGAACTTCTCGATGACGGCGCGAAGCTCTTCGGGGGTCGTCTCGAGCAGCCTGGCGGAGGCGGGAGCGTAGTAGGTCAGTGCCCGGGTCGCCGGTGGATTCTTGAGGAGCGTATCCGGGAGGATATCTCCATGGACGCCTGGCCATTTGACGCCACGCAGCGCAGGGGCTCGCGCGATAGGGTCCAAGATGGTGAAGCAGGGCCACTTGGGAAACCGGAGGGTGGCGGGGTCACAGCCCATGATGCGGCAGCCGTCCATGCGGGCCTCGGAGAAATCACAGTCCTCGATGCCCCCGTGCCCCGCCCTCTCCGAGTAGCCAGGCCAGTGCCCGAAATCGCAACCTGATAGCCGCCCCTTGAACCGGCATCCCTTCAGGGAGGCGAACACCCATTGCTGGTGGTTCTTCAACTCCTGCTTCACCTCGAAGGTGCAGTCGATGAACCGCGTGTCCTGGTCGAAGATCAGGTTCCCGCCGGAGACCTTCAGGACGAGGGTACAGTTGCGGAACGTCACGTTGGAGCCAAGGAAGTAGAGCGACCCCTTGTCTGTCAGCTCCAGCCGCTCGTTCTCGATGACCCGGTCCTCGTAGAAGACCTTGTTGTAGAGCATCCATCGCCCTCTTCAGAAGGTGAGCATCCGGAAGAACTCGCCCGCCATGCGCCGGCCATGCCGCGCCAGATTCGCCTCCGTCCCCGAGAGAATCTCGTACTTGAAGCCTCCCGGGACTTCCACATCGACGCCCTTGTTCCGGCTGAAGTTGTAGAGGTGCTTGAACTGACGGCTGACCTCGTTCTCCACGAAGCGCCCCCGGGCCTCGCGCTCCAACAGGCGGGCCAGCCAGTATTTGCCCTGCTTCTCGGCCCTTTCGATGGCAACGAGCTCGTTGTTCGAGAGCAGATGAGGCCCCCACTTCCTGGCGGCACGGGTGACGGCCTCCTGGAGCATGTCGCCCACCTTGTCCTCGGCGGGAATATCCGCGGCCGACTTGCCCCGGGGCAGGACGGCGTCCACATACTGCACCCCCGACATCACTCCCCAGCTCCGAGCAGGTGACGGTGACCTTGCGTGGGCACCCCCTCCAAGGAGTGCGGCTGCCAGTTACTCAGGCCTTTCGTACCCAGGACGGCCAGCGTTACGTC
>NZ_DASUNC010000141.1:0-77327 GCF_036277355.1 Archangium sp. | reverse complement strand
TTCCCGGAGGCGGACGGGGCATCGCGCCCGGGTGCCTTCGCCTCGCTGGGCCTGGGAGTGGACCATGCGCGCTGAGGCGTGGGCGTCCAGATGGGCGGCGCTGCTGGGCGCCGTGCTGCTCTCCACCGGCTGCGTCACGCTCGGGCCGCGACAGGGCGGCGGCGCTGCGCAGGCCGCCCACGCCCTCTCCACGCTGCCGGAGGTGGGGGCCACGGCCCCCTCACTCGAAGCCTCCCCCCTTGTTGCTTCCACGGAGGCGGACAAGCACGCCTTCTCCGCCGAGCCGGGCGGGCAGGAGCGGCTGCACCGCCGCCGCAGCGCCCGCGGGCTGGGCCCGGACGCCGCCCTGGCGAGCGCGGGCGAGGCGCCCGCGTCCGAGGTGGCCAGCACGGGGCCAGTCCCCGAGGAGCCGCCCTCGTGCGGAGGGCAGGCCGTGCCCCCGGGCTGGCCCGACTTCTCCTCCAGCCCCGAGGAGTTGCTGGCGCCCTTCCTCACCTGCACCTCGCCCGGAGAAGTCCTCGCCCTGCAGCAGCGCGTGGACATGCCCCGCCTGCTGGAGGCCCTGGACGACTGGAGTGCCGTGCGCCTGGGCACCCTGGGCCCACCGCGCGAGGACGCCGCCCGCCTGCTCAACGACAAGCGCACCTCCCTTCTCGAGAAGGCCGCCGGAGCCTATGGGCGCCGTAACGCCCAGGTCCTCTCCGTCCTCATCGTCGACTCGGCCTATGACGATGACCTCAGGGAGATTCTCTTCCTGCTGGCCCAGGACAAGCGGCTGGAGGAAGCCCTCAAACTGCTGCCCGCGTTCCAGGCCGCGCTGGAGAAGCGGGGGCTGAAGCCCGCTGCCCGTGTGGAGCGGGGCTCCAGACTCGAGCAAATGGCCCGAGGTCTCCGCCGGCTTGGCGAGGATACGCTCTCCAGCTCACCCGCGGCCCTGGATGGGCAGGAGTTCGCATTCCACCCCATCCGCGGCCAACTGCCGCCGGAGTACCAGGAGGCCCTCGAGAAGGCCGAGAAGGAGTGGGTGCTCAACGCCTCGGCGGACGACATGGCGGTGAGTGCGTTCGACCACGTCACCTTTGGTGTGCCGCTGGGCAGCTACCACTTTGTCGCCACCTCCCTCCATGGCGTGGGGTTGCTCTGGAACGGCGAGATGGAGGAGGGCACGCGTGAGGCGGCACCTGTGTTGGTGCTGGCCCTCGTCGGGGGTTACAAGGGCGTGCGCTACCTCGCCAAGGGGGAAGGCGCCGCGGGCGTGCGCTTGCGCCTGCGCACCGGGGCGGAAGCCGCGCAAGCACGGCTGCGGGCCCTGACCGAGACGGCGCGGCAGCTCCAGGGAGTGATGAACCTCCAGGGCCTGCGCGACCTGGCGGGCTACATCCGGGCCAGCCGTGAGGCGGGGCGCTTCGTGGCCGCGGGCGGAGCGGACGCCGCGCTGGCGCTGTACGAGGCCCGGGGAAATGTGGCCAGTGCACGGCCCCTCATGTCCAAGGCCAGGCCTGGGGCCTCGGGCTCCCCGCCCGCGAAGAGCGGGGCGGGCGCCGGGGAAGCCGCTGGCGCGGCGGACGAAGCCGCGCGTCTCTCCCCCAGGACGGCCGCTGCCAGGGAGCGCCCTGGCACCCTGGCTTCACTGGTGGATGAGGGCGTAGGCCACACGCGGGAGGTGGTGGAAGCGAAGCTCGCCGCGGCGGAGCTCGAGGCCACGGGCCCGCGCCTGCCCAAGGACGTGGCGATCCTCGAGAAACACCGCCCCTCCCTCGACGCCCCGCCGCCCGAGGCCCGGGGCAACCCGCGCTGGCGCGAGTACATGGAGTACTACAACGAGCGCTTCAGGGAGGTGGAGCAGGGCAAGGCCAGCAAGGGCACGCTGAAATGGGAAGGCTACGAGAAGCTGCGCGGGTGGTTTGCCCGGGGGCTGGCCTTCGAGCGCGACATGGTGAAGCTGCTGCAAGAGGACGCGCTGAAGCCTCGGGCCGAGCGCCTCTTCCTGGGGGACTTCGACAGGCCCCGCCTTGAAACGCAGGTGGGCGTGCGCAAGCCGGGCACCGGCCTGCGCTTCGCGGACGTGCTCGTCATCGAAGAGGGAGGAATTGGCGGAGGGCCACGGCGTGTGGAGGCGTTCAGCTTCAAGAGCCGTGACCTGTCTGGACTGAGCGAGAGAGCCCTGAACACACAGATGATTGAGGACGCGAGGGAAGCTTTGCAGAAGTACGGAGAGACGTTGGACATCCGCCGGGACTCCCTCCAGTCCCTTTTCCCTGAAGATGGCAAGGTGCCTGTCCAGCGGGTCCGCCTCGTCTACGAGGGCGGCAAGCTCAAGCCCACCGATCTAAACAGGTTGAAGAGAGCCGTGGAGGCAACCAAGGGCAAGGTCCCGGGAGTGGAGGTGTTGGTCGAATGAAGGCGCTGAGCGTGCATGATCTGAAGCCGGAGGACAGCCTCCTGCTCATTTTCGACCCTGCTTTCGAGTCGAAAGCGGCGCTGAAGAGCGAGTTGGAGCCTTTTTTCCAGGCGCTTGAGAAGTACTCCGACGGTTGGATGCCGGACGTCATTGAAGGCAAGCGGCGGCGCAAATACGCCCGTGCTGCCATCTGGAAGGCGCTGGAAGAGGAGCGGGACGAGAACAGCACATCCATCGGGCTCTACCGGACGGAGTGGCCCGCGCTGGACATGTCGTTCGGGCTCTGGTTCCCACCGCTGCCTCCCAGACTGAGGGTCTTCATCGAGATAAAGCCGGTCTCCTTGTTCTCGGAGACGACGCGCTGCAGCCAGTTCGTGGAGATGGTGCGCACCTGGGCCTCCAGCTACCCGGTCTCCCACGCCATGGCCCACAGCACTGATGACCTGAATCTGGCCGGCTCTCCCAACTTCGGCCGCGATGATGAAACCCTGTTCAGAGATGGGTTCGACAAGATCTACATGGTGTGCTGGCTCAACGTCTTTGGCCCCAAGCTGGTGGAAGCCGTGGGGCGCGAGCGCATGCTGTCCACTCCGGCTCACCGGGTGGAGGAACTGCCCAACGGCTCTGTCCTTGTGGTGACACGGCCCACCGTGGCGGATTTCGCCAGCAAGGAGGCACGGCGCGCACAGGCCCTCGCTCACGCCCACCTCCGGCCGGACCTTGATTTCGACACCGTGTTGCGCACCTTGCACGAGCGCAGTGCCATGCTCGCCCCCGTGGAGCCCCGCTTCCACCCGGACCTGGTCCCGCTCCTCTCCCGTGTGGTGGACCGCGCCGCCAGTCACGAGCGCCAGCGGCGGATTGCCGAGCTCAACGCGTGGTGTCCTCCCGAGCCCGAGGAGTGGCGCCCCGCCGGCTCCGCTCTACCTCCGGATGTGGACAACCCGCAGCGTTCGCTCGAGCATTACAGCAACCTGGCCGAGCATCTCGTGGCGTTGCTGCACTCGGAGGTGCCGTCCGTCTTCAAGGCCACGCCCGAGTCGCTCACGGATGCCGACTTCTACTTCTGGCGCGAGGAATTCCCCAAGAGCCGCCTCCGGGAAGCCATCGACGAGCACGCGGTGCCCGCCATTGGGGCGTACCTGGGAGAGGTGCTGGTGCGCAACCTGGGCGGCCGGTGGATTCCGCGCCAGAGGCTCGAGGAGGCCCAGGTCCTCGTGGGCAACCGCGTGTGGTTTCCCTTCGTCCGGGCCCGCAACTACATGCGCTCGCGGCAGTCTCTCCTGGACTGCTCTCTCACCTGGCTCTACCGCGTGGCCGAGCGGCACCGGGGCTGACGGGCGAAAGGACACGGTGTCTGCTGCCCTGCTCGGCAGGCACCCACCGTCCTGCGGCCCCTTACGGGAACGTCACGCTGCCCGGGGGGGACGGTGCGCTGACGCTCGGCGTCCCACAGGAGGAGCGTGTACGTCCCCCGGCATTCCTCGCCGTGGCGGATACCGTCACCACGACGCGTCCAGGTAGCTCGCCTCTCCTGGTGCGGCGGGAAGGATGGGGACGGACTGCCAGACCAGCGCCGGCTTGAGCGCCTCACGCTTGGATCGTAGGGCTCTCGTGCCCTCGTCCCGGCTCTGTTCTACCGAGCGTTCACCACGTAGCTGGCCTCCAGGGCCGCGAGCGCCCCGCCCCCCTCCCCGCCTGGAAACGGGCCACGCTGTCGCCCAGGACCGTCCACGCGGTCCAGGAGCCGCTGCTCGCCGACAGCTGCGTGCGGATGTGCATCAGGCCGTTGTCGCCGCGGACGATGATGGCCAGCCGGCCGTCGTCATAGCGGGATGCCGTCGAACTGGTAGGGCTGGTTGTGATTGGAGAGGCCCTCCGCGCGCACCACCGCGAGGAGCGTTACCCATCCGTGACGCCAGTTCCTGAAGTTCTTGTCCATGAAGGGAGGGCCTCTGCTCGAAAAGGGAGGGGGTGGAAGTCCGCCCCCCCACGACAGATCCCGGCCCCGGCCGTCCCATCCCTTTTTTTCGCGGAATTTCCGTGGAATATTTCTCACGGTTCTTCCCTGATAACCGGTCATCCATGTCCGCGTGCCCCGACGAGAACGAGCTGGTGGAGGGCGCACAGGGGCTCCTGTCCGCGGAGGCCAGGGCCCGGTTGGAGGCCCACCTGGACAGGTGCGCGGCCTGCTGTGCGGTGGTGGCGGGGCTGAAGGAGGACACGCCCCCGCCGGTGAAGGACAGCGGGCGCCTGGCGCCGGCCGAACCCGGCGTGGCGCTCCAACCAGGAGAGCGCGTGGGAGGCTACGTGCTGCTGCGCCGCGTGGGCGAGGGCGGCATGGGCGTCGTCTTCGCCGCGTATGACCCGGACCTGGACCGGCAGGTGGCGCTCAAGCTGCTCAAGCCCGGGGCGGTGGCGGACGCGGAGGCACGGGCGCGGCTGGTGCGCGAGGCCCAGGCGCTGGCCCGGCTGTCCCACCCGAATGTCGTCACCGTGTACGACGTGGGCACGGACGGAGACACCGTCTTCCTCGCCATGGAGCTGGTGCGGGGGCGGACGCTGCGCGGCTGGTTGGAGGAGACCCCCCGGCCCTGGCGCGAGGTGCTGACGCACTTCCTCCAGGCGGGCCGGGGCCTGGCCGCCGCGCATGCGGTGGGGCTGGTGCACCGGGACTTCAAGCCGGACAACGTGCTGCTGGGAGATGACGGGCAGGTGCGCGTCACCGACTTCGGCCTCGCCCGGGCTGGCCCCGCCCCCGAGGCCGCCTCCGGGCCGCCCGCGGAAAACGTCCTCCTCCCGGAGGAGGCGTCACGCCGGGGGGACAGCGTCGGTCTCCGGCTGGGCACGCCCGCCTATATGTCCCCGGAGCAATGGCGGGGTGAGCGCGCGGACGCGCGCAGCGACCAGTACAGCTTCTGCGTGGCGCTGTACGAGGCGCTCTTCGGCCAGCGGCCCCCCACGGCCAGCCCGGCCCGGACGCGGACAGGACCCGAGGCGGGGCCCCCCGCGCGCGGCCTGGGCGTCCCCGGAGCCGTGCGGCGGGCCGTGCTGCGCGGACTGGCCGAGGAGCCCTCCGCGCGCCATGCGTCCCTGGACGCACTGCTGACCCGGCTCGACTCCGCCCTGCACGCGTACCGCTGGCGCTGGGCGGCGGCGGCACTGGCGGCGGGCGTGGTGGCCAGCATCGCCACGGGTCTCGTCCTGGAGCGGGGACACGCCGCGCGGGTGTGCACCGGCTTCGAGGCCCGGCTGGCGGGCACCTGGGACGCGGCGCACCGCACCCGGCTGGAGCAGCGCTTCCTCCAGAGCGGACTGCCGGCCCCCGGCGAGGCCTTCCACTCCACCGCGCGCGCCCTGGACGCGTATGCCGAGGCCCTGGTGGCCCAGGAGCGGCAGTCCTGCGAGGACACGCACGTGCGGCGATCCCAGTCCGAGCGGCTGATGGATCTGCGCGCCGCGTGCCTGGACGGCCGGCGCCAGGCACTCCACATGTTTGTGGCGCTGCTGCAGGAAGGGGAGCGGGAGGCGCTCTCCCGGGGACCCGAGGCGGCGCGGCAGTTGCCCTCGCTCTCCGCGTGCGAGGACCGGACCGTGCTCGCCCGCGTGGATCCGCTGCCGCAGGAGCCAGGGGCCCGGGCCCGGGTGGTGGCGCTGCGCCAGGAGCTGGACGGGCTGCGCGTGCGGTGCGCGGCCGGCTTCTACGCGCGCGAGCTGCCCCGGCTGGAGGAGGTGGTGGCGGAGCTGCGCGGACTGGAGCACCGGCCCACGCTGGCGCGCGCGCTGCACCTGCTGGGCGAGGTGCAGGGCACCGCCGGGCACTTCGCCAAGGCGCGCGAGGTGTTGGAGGAGGCCGTGCGCGTGGCGGAGGCCGGACACGACGACGAGACGGCCGCGCACGCGTGGAACCGCCTCCTCTATACCGAGGGACATGGCCTGGGCCTGGTGACGGAGGCCCAGCGCACCGCGCGCATGGCGGAGGCGGCCCTGGCGCGGCTGGGGCCCGAGGGCGCGCCGGAGGTGGCGGCGGAGATGCACCGCTTCCGCGCCAGCCTGAGCCACCGGCAGGGCGAGTTCGCCCGGGCGCTCACCGACTGCGAGCAGTCCCTGGCCCTGCTGGAGCGGGTGCGTGGGCCCCAGGACGTGGCGCTCACCGACGCCCTCACCTGCATGGGCCTGGTCCTCAACGGGCTGGGGCGCTACGCCGAGGCGGCCGGACACTACTCGCGCGCCCTGGGACTGGTGGAGGCCGTGTACGGGCGGGATCACCCGGTGCGCGCGGTGCACCTCAACAACGTGGCCACCGCGCTGCGGTTGCAGGGGAAGGTGGCCGAGGCGGTGGCCCGCCAGGAAGAGGCGTTGGCCCTGGGCGAGCGGCACTTCGGAGTGGCCCACCCCAGCACCAGCATGATGCGGGTGAACCTGGGCGACGCGCTGGCCAAACAGGGCCGGCTGGAGGAGGCGCTGCCCCACTACGAGCGGGCCCTGAGCATGCTGCGCGGCGCGGACGGCGAGCACCTGCGCGCGGCGGCCGTGCTGATCAGCCTGGGCAACGCGCGGGCGGACCTGGGGCAGTTGGAGCAGGCCCGGGTGGCCTACCGCGAGGCGCTCGCCCTCCAGGAGGCACGGCTCGGCCCCCGGCACCCGGACGTGGCGCTGTCGCGCAACAACCTGGGCTCGGTGGAGCTCGACGCGGGCAACCTGGACGAGGCGCGCGCCCACTTCGAGGTGGCACGCGAGCTGTGGGAGGCGGCGCTCGGCCCCAACCACCCGAAGGTGGCCAGCGCGCTGCACAACCTGGGACACGTGGAGCTGCGCCGGCACCGGGTGCGCCAGGCACTCGTCTACCTGCGGCGGGCACTGGCGATGCGCGAGAAGGCACTGGGCGCGGAACACCCCCGGGTGGTGCAGACGCTCGGCCTGCTCGGCGCGGCGCTGGTGGAGGGAGGGCAGCCCCAGGAGGCCCGCGAGCTCCTGGAGCGGGCCGTGGCGCTCTCCACGCGCCTGGAGCTGGCCCCGGTCGACGTGGCCCGGGTGCGCTTCGCGCTCGCCCGCGTCCTCTGGTCCTCACCCGGGGAGCGGGAGCGGGCCATGACCCTGGCCCGCGAGGCCCAGGCCGCCTATGAGCGGGGCAAGTCCACCCACGCGGCCTGGTCGCGGGAAGTCCGCGACTGGCTGGCCACCCGTGCGGTATCCCGAAGGTAGGCTGTCGTGCTGGAGGTGCGCATGCCGTCCGAGCAGACCGAGTCCTTCCTCGCCCATGCGCCACCGGCGCTCGTCCCGGCGCTGCGGGCACATCCCGGCCTGGAGGCGGCGCTCGAGGGCCTCGTGCGGGAGGCGCGCGGTGCCTGGCCGCAGGTGGACCTGGATGCCGGGAGCTTCCTGGAGCACGTGGCGGGGCACCTGCCCTCCTCGGGCGAGGCCGGTGAGGTGCTCGCGGGCCTGCGCGCGGCGGATCTCTTCCTCGCCTTCGCCTGCCTGCGAGGTGACACGCGGGCATTGGAGGCACTCGACGCGCGGGTGCTGTCCCAGGTGGGGACATGGCTGCCACGCGAGCCGCCCTCCCGGGTGGATGAGCTGCGGCAGTTGCTGCGCCAGCGGCTGCTCGTCCCGGAAGGCGGAGCGCCACCGAAGCTGGCCACCTACTCCGGCCGCGGCCCGCTGATGCAGTGGGTGCGCGCGGTGGCGATGCGGCTCCTCGTGGACCAGCATCGGGCCACGCCTCGGGAGGTGCCACTGGAGGAGGCACCGGCGGCGCTCATGGCGAGCCTCAGCGTGAACCCCGAGCTGGCCATCATGCGCCAGCGGCACCAGGAGGACTTCCGCGTGGCCTTCCGCGCCGCGCTGGAGCGGCTGGAGGGCCAGGATCGCAACCTGCTGCGGCTGCACCACGTGCACGGGCTGTCCGTGGACTCGGTGGGGGCGGTGTACCAGACGTCCCGCTCCACGGCGGCGCGGTGGATCGTCCGGGCCCGGGAGCGGCTGCTGGCGCTCACCCGCGAGGAGCTGACCACGCGGCTGGGGCTGACGCCCGACGAGCTCAACAGCCTGCTGCGCCTCGTCCAGAGCCAGCTCGACGTCAGCCTGGCGCAGCTCCTGAAGGACTGACGGCGCCCGGCAGGGGCTCCACGCCGGGCAGGACATCCGTCACGGACGGAGGGGCGAGGCCCTGGGCGGTGCCGGAGACGGGCACGGGCTCGACCGGCACGTCCTTGTAGTGCAGGAGATGGCCCTCTCCCTTGCCCGGAGGCGTCAGCAGGGGCTGCGCCGGCGGCGAGGACGCCTTCTCGCGGTCGAGGTCCTGGTCCATCGTGTACATCTCGCGCTGCACCACGGAGCGGACCTCATCCGCCTGCCGGTGGAACTCCCGCAGGTACTTGCCCACGACTCGCGCGAACTCGGGGAGCCGCTGCGGTCCGAGGACGAGCAGCGCCGCCACCGCGATGAGGATGAGCTCGCCAGCACCGATGTTGAACATGATCCGATGGCTCCAAGGGCAATCGTCTGGGATTGTCGCGCCTCAGCCCCGATGGCTGGCGTGACGGGCGCCTACGGTCTCCTGGAGCTTCTTCTCCTCCTCGGAGGAGGCCTCGCCACTGAAGCCGCGCTTGAAATTGCGGATGGCGCTGCCCAGCGAGGAGCCCAGTCGCGGCAGGCGCGAGGCCCCGAAGAGGAGCATCAGCACCGCCAGGATCAACAGAATCTCGGACATCTTCAGACCCATCGCACGACTCCTCGAGACACCACGGCGAGACACCACGGCGATACCCCACAGCGGACAGCCTCCGAGGACCTGGTGCCCCGGAGGCCGTCTGAATCAGACACCCACCGCCGGCATCATCACCCGGTGATGGACTTGTAGCCGCGATCGCCTTCCGGATAGATGCAGTACGAGGGATCCGGCGTCAGGTTGGTGGCCAGGTGGTAGTAGGCCGAGGCGATGTTGTTGGCGGGGATCACGGGGTTGCTCTGGGACTTGTGGATGAGCCCGGCGTTGCGCTGCCCCTTGGTGTACTTGTCGAGGTTGCCGTTGAGGCCGAACTCCGAGAGCACCCACTGCTTGCCGGAGAAGTACTGGTTCATGAGGGGGACCATGCGCTGCAGGTCACCCGAGTTGTACCAGTCGTTGTAGCCGTAGACGTGCCAGCCGATGTAGTCGCACTTGCGCATGACATCCGCGGCGATGGCCATCCAGCGGCCGGGGTTCGCGGCGGCGGCGGGCGTGAGGCCCGGGCTGATGAGCTTGGCGTTCGGGAACACGCTGCGGCAGCGCGCGATGCACTGGTCCAGCCAATAGCGCCAGTTCCAGATGAGGTTCTCGTCGGTGCTTCCGCTCTGGCCGTACTGGTTGAGCCAGGCGCCGTTCGGCTCGTTGCCGATCTCGATCCAGATGCTGTTGCGCGCGTTGTACCAGGGGGTGATCTCGTTCTGGACCGCGTTGGGGTCCGGATAGAGCTTGTTCGTCCCCAACGAGTTGGTGCCATCGCCGGTCACCGTCCGGACGATGACGACGCGGGGGAAGGAGACACACCAGCCGATCTCGGAGCCCAGGTTGGGCATGCCCCAGCCGGTGACATACTTCATCAGGTTGTAGCCGCCCTGCGCGTAGCAATCCCAGACATAGTCCCGGTTGGGGGCGTAGGTGAGGACGGGGCCGTGCGCGCCCGGAAAGATATCGTGCGCCTCGCTGGTGCCCGGCAGCCCGGTGGCGGCCACCGCGGCGGCTCCCGCGGCCAGCTTTCCAAGGTCACGACGCGAAATTCCATCACTCATGGTCTTCTCCTTGTCACGGAATAGAAAAGAGGCTTCAAGAGCCGGATTCCGCCTCAGGAAGCGAAATCACGCAAAACGTTATCTGCCTGTCTTCAATTCCTGTCAAGAGCGGCTGATCCATTCCGCCTTCGCGCATGGAATGGATTTGTATTGCACAGCGAACAAAAGGGCTCCTGTCCCACCGGGACAGGAACCCTCGCGAAGACAATGATTGAGAGACGAGAGGCCTACGGCTTGCCGAGCAGCTCCCAGGCGTTGGTCCAGTTGCCATCCACCTGCAGCTGCACCTGCCGGTAGAAGCCCTCTCCTCCCACCACGTAGATCTCCAGGTTGTTGAGGTTGTTGTTCACCACCGCGGGCGCTCCCTGGATGGTGCCTCCCATCTCCACCCAGCCCGTCCACCCCGTCGTGGTGTGCTGCCAGATGTGGTGCGCGCCCTGCCTGTCATTGCGCACGAACACCTCGATGCGGCTGTTGGCATTCCTGCCCGCCGACGGTGCCGCCGTGAGCACTCCGCCCAGGTTGCCCCACGCCGACCACGCCGTTGCCGCCGTCGTCGTGTGCCAGGCATGCGCCATGGCGTTGTCCGAGCGCCGCACGTACACCTCCAGCCGCCCGTCCCAGTTGGTGCTTCACGTCCGTGGCGACGGCATCGATGCGCTGCGTCACCTCGTCGCTCGGCGGGAGCTCCGTCTCCCCACACGCGGCGGTGAACAGGGCCAGGAGGCCGGCAAGAAGGACTCGACTTCGCATGGGAGGAGGGCTCCGTCATCGGGGGCCCCGGGAAGAGGCCCACGTTCCATTGCCCGCGATGACGGACCCTCCTGATTTTCGTCCCATCCGGCCCGCGCTTTTTTCGCCGGGCCCGAGGAGAAATGGGCCCGTTCACCCAATCATGGGGCTCGCGGGCAACTCGAGGGCCGTGGCCCGAGCATCCTCCCTGGACTGGAGTTGCTCATGGGGCATCCCCGGGCAATGCCACTACGCGTCGAGGATGTGCTGGTAGAAGCGGCGCTGCAGATCGCTGAAGACCTTGAAGCCGGAGACGATCAGCTCGCGCGCCTCGTTCTCGGTGCGCGGGCCGGCGTAGAAGGCCAGCGCCTCGCGCAGCGCCACCATGCCCGCCTCGTAGTGGCGGTGCTCCACGATGGTGTGGAGCGACATCCACAGGTAGCGGTTCACCTCCACCTTCTTCGTGCCCTCCAGCTGCCGCACCAGCTCCGGGTAGCGCGTGCGCAGGTACGCGTCCACCACGTTGAACTCCTCGTGCGCGAAGAACTCCAGCCCGGTGTGGAAGCCGAGCGCCGCCATCACGTCGTCCAGCGTCCGCTCGGCGAAGAAGCGCGTGCGCGCCTCGGTGAGCAGCTCGGACACGCGCGGGGTGAGACGCTGCTCGGTGTCATAGTGCGCGGCCTTCAGGCCGAAGTAGTCCATCACCCCCCGGAGGAACTCCTGGGCCAGGTGCTGGTGCACGAGGTTGCGCGGGGACACGTGGTACTCGTCCGCCGCCGCCTCCGCCACGTACGCGGCGATGCGCGCGTTGCGCATGGCGCAGAAAGCCACCGGCTCGCTCCGGTCCAGGAACAGGCCCGGCGACAGGTGGATCAGCCCCGCCAGCAGCGGCACCCGCGCGGCCAGGGCGTCGTTGAAGAGCAGGAAACGGTGCAGGAACTGCACGAGCTGCGCCTCGCTCTGGATGCCCTCGAGGATCGCTTCCAGCTGGCGCTTGTTGGAGGAGCGCTCGATGAGCTGGAGGATGTCCTGCTCGATCGGGCTCGCGGCTTCCGCCCCGGTCATCGGCGATACCAACGACACTGCCTGGCTCATGCTCCGCTCTCCGTTCCCGCACCGGTCGCGACGAGCAAGCAGCATACCCGTCAATAACCGCCAATCATGGGAAAACATGATAGCATGACCCGATGCCGAGCATGCAGACCCTTCGAGTCCTGCCGGAAGATTACGCGCTGTGTCGGATGGAAGGGAACGCCCCCTGGCCCGCCGCCCCCGAGGGGCCGGGTTTCTACTCGGCCACGCGCACGGGCAAGGAGCTGTCGGTGATGTGCCCCTCCCACGCCGCGCCCGCGGGAGCCAGGGTGCAGACCGGCTTCCGGTGCCTGGAGGTGGAAGGGCCTTTCGAGTTGACGTCGGTGGGCGTGGTGGCCTCGCTCACGGCGCCGCTGGCCCGGGCGGGCATCAGCGTCTTCGCGATGTCCACCTTCGATACCGACTACCTCCTGGTGAAGGAGGAGACGCTGGAGGCCGCCATCCGGGCCCTCGAGGGAGACGGACACAAGGTCCGCCGCTGAGCTACGCCTCGTCCTCGCCCTCGTCCCACGAGCGCCTGCGCCGGCCCGGCTTCTCCTGCTTGGGCGCGCGCCGCTGCGTCTGCTTCTGCTGCTGCTGTTGGCGCTGCCGCTCCAGGTGCGCCTGCTCGCGTTGCAGCTTCAGGTAGCTGTTCCAGCGCGCCTGCTCCAGCTCGCCCATCACCAGCGCCTGGCGTACGGCACAGCCGGCCTCGCGCTCGTGGCCGCAGTCCCGGAATCGGCAGGCGGCGATCAGCGCGGTGACGTCGGCGAAGGTCTGGGAGAGTCCCTCCTCCGCCTCCAGCAGCCCCAGCTCGCGCATGCCGGGCGTGTCGATCACCAGCCCCCCGGTGGGGCGGACGACCAGCTCGCGGTGCGTGGTGGTGTGCTTGCCGCGGCCGTCCTCGCGCAGCTCCTGGGTGGCGCGCGCATCCTCCGGCAGCCAGCGGTTGACCAGGGTGGACTTGCCCACGCCCGACGAGCCCGTGAGCGCGACGGTGCGGTTGCCGGCCAGGTAGGCCTCCAGCTCCTCCACGCCCTGCCCCGTGTGGCTGCTGATCGCATGCACCGGCGCGTCTCCGGAGACCCGCCGCACCTCCGCGAGCAGGGCCTCCACGTCCTCGGCCAGGTCCGCCTTCGTCAGGACCACCACGGGCCGGGCGCCGCTGTCCCACGCGGCCACCAGGTAGCGCTCGAGGCGCCGCGGGTTCAGGTCGTGCTCGCAGCCCATGAGCAGCAGGACCCAGTCCATGTTGGCGGCGACCACCTGCTCCTGCACGGCCCGGCCCGCGGCCTTGCGCCGCAGCACCGAGCGCCGGGGCAACATCCCGTGGATGACGGCCGTTCCCTCCTCGGGGCGCCCGGTGAGCACCACCCAGTCCCCCACCGCCGGCCTGGAGCCGAGCCCCTGCTCGAGCTCATGCACCAGCCGCCCCGTGAGCACGGCGTCCCACGCGCCCGAGGCCGTGTAGACGGAGTAGGCGCCCCGGTGCTCGGCGGCCACGCGGCCCAACACGTCGCCCTCGCCCTCGTGGGCATTCCAGAGCGCCTGGACCGCCTCGTCGAAGCCGTAGGGCGTGAGGCCCACCGCGTCCACGGGCTTCATGAGCCGCTCCCCTGCGCCCCCGAGCACGCCATCACCGGCAGCAGCGCGTAGGCCGGGCCGTGGTACGGCAGCTCGCTCATGGCCGGGTTGCCGTAGTCCGAGGCCAGCTCCGATGCCAGCTCGGCGTCCGCGAGCACCGTGACCGCGTTGCCTCCGACGCTGCCGCCGCGCACCAGCAGCCGCTCCCCTCCCCGGTGCAGGTAGCCGAGCCGCAGCTCGCCGGAGAAGTCCTTGGACTCGTTGTCCGGCAGCAGGTTGGAGAAGTCGAGCACCTCCAGCACCGGCCCGTCCTTCAGCGCCGCCCGGAGCAGCTCCTCGCGCGAGCGCGTGCCGCCCTCCACGTGGAGGGAGCGCATGCCGCCCGTCCAGGGGAAGCCGGTGAGCGTCGCGTACTTCGTCGTCGTGGCCAGCGCCACCACGCGGCCATCGCGCACCACGTCGAAGGGGCGCAGCGCCACGCCTTCCTCGTCCAGCGCGGAGCGGCCCAGTCCCCGGATGGGGCTGTTGGCCCGCACCGTGACGCCCTCGGGGCCGAAGCGCTCCCCCGTCTTCAACCGGGAGATGCCGTGGTGCACCGACTCCGCCTGCAGATCGAACGTCGCGGCCCGGAAGAGCTGCGCCACCGCGTTCGCGTGCAGGAGGACCCGGTACTGGCCCTGGGGCACCAGCACCGCGGCCGGCAGCTCCAGCAGTTCCTTCGCCGCCCGCTCCACCTGCTCCGCCAGCTTCACGTCCTCCAGGAAGCAGCCGTGCCGCAGGAAGAAGCGCTCGTGCTCCGCGGTGGTGACGGAGCCCTCCAGGTAGAAGTCCGTGGACTCCGTCCGCACGTCCAGCCCGGCACTGGTGGTCACGGACTCCTCGGAGTGCCCCAGGAAGAGCTCCAGGTGGCCCGGCACCAGCGAGCGCGCCGCCAGCGAGCGGCAGGCCTCCAGCCAGTGTCCGGACAGCTCGTCCATCGCCACGTGGGTGGCTCCTGCGAGCCGTGCATCGAAGCAGTGCCGGTTGTCCGGCGCGTGCTCCGACGGCCCCGGAAAGGACCACGCCGGGTTGCGCGAGCGCGCCATGTCCACGAGCGCCTCGAGCAGCTCCCGCCACCGCGAGCTCCCGGGCGTCAGCCGCACCTTGGCGTGCCCCCGCGTCCCGTCGTCCTGATCCCTCAGGACCTCCACGTCGAACGTCTCCCGGGCCACCGTCCGCCGGGCCTCCCGCCGCGTGCCCGCGTAGTACAGCTCCAACTGGCGCCGCCGCTCTCCCCTCACCCGCCACTGGGAGATGCGCCCCGCCTTCCGCGCTTCCTCGAGGAAGCCCACCAGCGACTCTCGCATGACGTTCCTCTCGTCCTAGCCCAGCCGGGCGCGCAGCAGCATCGCCGGCCCGCCGCAGGTGGTCTTCACGAATTCCTTGTAGCCCTTCCCGCAGTACCCCATCCCGTCCGACTCGAAGTCGCGCCCCACCATCCGCACGCTCGAGAGCAGCTCCGGCAGGTACCCCGTGAGGATGACCGGCCCGAAGCACTTGCCCGTGAAGCGCCCGTCCTGGATCTCCAGCGCCACCGAGCCCTGGCACTGGATGCCCCAGCCCTTCGGGTCCTCCATGCCTCCCAGCGGCATCCGCAGGTAGAAGCCGTACTTCACCGCGGCCACCATGTCCTCCAGGCGGCTCTCGCCGGGGACGATGTCCGTGTTCGTCATGCGGACGTAGGCCTTGTGCAGCGGAGACTGCCGGCGGCCGTTCGAGGACGGACGGAAGCCCAGCCCCTCCCCCGAGCCCCGGGCGGAGATGGGCCGCGACAGCACGCCCTTCTGGATGATCGGCGTGGCCGTGGCGAGCGTGCCCAGGTGATCGAAGAAGAAGCTGCCGGAGCGTCCCGGCTCGGCCGCGGAGTCGCGCAGCTCCACCAGCGGACTGCCGAGCGTCTTGCCGAGGTAGTTCACCGCCCGGGCGCGGTTCTTCTCCAGCATGTCGGACTCGGAGCCGTGGCCGAAGGCCTCGTGGGCGATGAGCCCGGCCCACTCGCCGTCCACGATGACGTCGTACTCGCCGGGAGTGAGCGGCTCGGCGCGCGGCACCTGGTCGAGCGCCTGTTCGAGCTGACGCCACGTGTACGGGTGGATGGCGGCCTGCTCGAAGCCGCCCTGCACGTCGCGGCCGGCACGGGCCTGCACCAGGCGGCCTCCCACGCCAGGGACGAGGATGTAGACGGCGCGCGTCACCCGCGAGAGCTGCTGGCGCATGCGCCGGTTGGAGCTGACGAAGAGCTCCACCACCTGCGTCTCGCGGTAGGCCGTCACCACGCGCTGGGCCTTGGGCGCCAGCTGCCCGGCCCGCTCGAAGTCCGCGCGGAGCCGCTCCAGCTTGCGCTGCAAGGGCACCTCGTGCAGCGGCTCCCGCACGTCCACCGCGAAGTCCGCCGAGCACGGCTCCCCATCCAATGCCATCCCCGTGGCGGGAAGGGACTCCAGCTCCGGCCGCAGCTCCTCGAAGCCGCGCTCCAGCAGCCCCAGGTCGTCCGAGGCCCACTCCACCACCGCGCTCCCGTTCGTCACCGAGAGCACGAAGCTGCTGCCCGTGAACTCCGCCGGGAAGGGCGCGCCCGCGACGATGCGCTCCTCGGCCGCCTCCTTGTCGATGGTCAGCCCGTCACACTCCTGCACCAGCACGCTCGCGCGCAGGTGCGGGAAGCGCGCCTCGAGCTCGCGGATGCCGGCTCGCGCCGCCCGGTCCACGTCGTTCCAGGGCACCGATGAACGGACCAACCGCGGTGGGGCGAACGGCTCGTCCGGGCCCATGCTCTTTCCTGGAGGGGACATGCGCTCTCGTTCCTCGGGAGATGACCCCGCGCCCACCGGGGCACGGAGGGTGGAGCATATACGCGTCAGCCGAAACGGAACCCGTCGAATGGACGCGCCGGCTCCTGAATCCGTTCAGCCGCCACGAGGAAATCCAGCCGCTCCAGCGGCTCGTCCGGCCGTTGTGTCGCGCTGTTCACAAGAGTCCGCAGGCGCTCCACCATCAGCTCGATGGTGGCCGGCTCGTACAGCGCGCTGTCGTACTGGAGCCGCCCGCGCAGCCCGCCGTTCCGCTTCTCGAACTGGAAGGACAGGTCGAAGAGGCTGATGCCGAACGACCACTCCTCCTGGTGCATGAGGACCCCGGGCCCCAGCTCCTGCACCAGGGGCTGCTCCTCCTGCAGCAGCACCCAGACGTCGAAGAGCGGATGCCGATCCGGATGGCGGGGGCCACCCAGTTGCTCCACGAGGGCATCGTACGGGTAGTCCTGGTACGCGTAGGCGTCGACGGCCGTCTGGCGCACCCCTTCCACCAGCGTGCGCAGGCTGGCCTGGGGATCGAGCACGTCCCGGAAGACGACGGTGTTCACGAACAGGCCGATCTGCTCCTCCAGCTCCACCGCGCTCCGCCCCGCCACCGCCGAGCCGATGGAGATGTCCCGCTGGTGCGTGTAGCGGTACAGCAGCACCTTCACCAGGGACACGAGGACGACGAAGAGGCTGCTGGAGGTGGACTCGGCCAGCCGGTTGAGGGCCTCGTACTCGGCGGGGCCGAGGTCGAAAGAGTGGAGGGTGCCGCGCCCCGAGGGCGGAGAGGACCGGGGATGATCGATCGGCAACGCGAGCGGCTCCGCCGGCCGGGCGAGCTTCTGGAGCCAATACGCGCGGTGGGCTTCGAGCGAGGGGCTCGCCAGGAGCTGCTGACGCCACGCGCTGAAGTCGCGGTACTGCACGGGCAGGGGCGCCAGCGGCGACGGGAGGCCCGAGACGCGTGCGGCGTAGAGCGCCCGGAGCTCCTTCGTGAGGACGGCGAGCGACCACGAGTCGCAGATGACGTGGTGCAGGTTCAACGCCAGCAGGAACCGCTCGGGGCCGCAGCGGATGAGGTGGGCGCGGAAGAGCGGGCCGCGCGCCAGATCGAAGGGCCGGTGCGCATCCTCGCGGGCCAGCTCCCGGGCCGCGGCGAGGGGATCGGCCGCGGAGGAGCAGTCCCGGCGCTCCAGCCGGAAGTCCTCGCCCGTTCCCACGCGCTGGCGCGGCTCCCCGCCCACGAGCACGAGCGTGGTGCGCAGGGACTCATGGCGCGCCACCAGGTCCCTCAGTGACTGCTCCAGGGCCTGCTCGTCGAGGCGGCCCTCCAGCACGAAGGCCAGCGGCGTGTTGTAGATGCGGCTGTCCCCTCGCGACTGATCCACCAGCCACAGGCGGCGCTGCGCGTCCGACATGGGATGGTGCGGCGCGTCCGGGATGCGGGAGATGGGCGAGGTGGAGCCGCCCCCGTGCGAGGCCCGGGCCGCGAGCTGTTCGGCGATCTGCTCGATGGTGCGGTGGACGAAGAACTCCCGGACGGACAGCTCCACCCCGAGCTGCTGGCGGATGCGGGACAGGGCGCGCATGGCCTTGAGGCTGTGCCCGCCCAACTCGAAGAAGTCGTCCTGCACGCCGAAGTCGTCGGTGCCGAGCACCTCCTGCCAGATCTCCAGCAGCACCCGCTCGCGCTCGTCACGCGGGGCCACGGCGGGCGTCTCCTGCGAGCGGGCCGGCTCCATGGCCAGCAGCGCGCGGCGATCCACCTTGCCGTTGGGCGAGCGCGGGAGGGCCTCGCACAGGATGACGCGCGAGGGCACCATGTACGAGGGCAACCGCTCCTCCACGAAGCGCTTGATGTCGCCGGGGGTGAGGTGCGCCTCCGGGTACGGTACGGCGAAGGCCACCAGCGCCACCTCGCCGGCCGACAGCGGGCGCGCCACCACCACGCCCTGTTGGAGGCCCGGGTGCTTCGCGAGGCACGACTCGATCTCACCGGGCTCGATGCGGAACCCGCGCACCTTCACCTGGCGATCCACCCGCCCGAGGAAGTCCAGGTTCCCGTCCGGGCGCTGCACCGCGCGATCTCCCGAGCGGTACATCCGCGTCACGGAGGGCAACGGGGGCGGCCCCTGGAAGAAGGGGTCCGTCAGGAACTTCTCCGCGTTCAGCTCCGGGCGGGCCACGTAGCCGCGCCCCACGGCGAAACCCGCGATGCACAGCTCGCCCGCCACGCCCACCGGCACCGGGTTCAGGTGACGATCGACGAGGTAGTAGCGCAGGTTCACCATCGGCTTGCCCACGGTCGGCGGAGGCACCGTGGCGCCCGCGGGGCACTCCAGCCAGGACTGGAAGATGGTCGCCTCGGTGGGGCCGTACACGTAGAAGAGCCGCCGCCCCGGCGCCCAGCGGTCCACCAGCTCCTGCGAGAACAGCTCGCCGCCCGTGACGATCAGCCGCACCGAGGGGAACGCCGCCGGCTCCAGGCTGCTCATCACCGACGCCAGCAGGAACATCACCGTCACCCGCTGCTCGGCCACCCACTCGGTGAGCAGCCGCGGGTTGCGCGTCATCTCCTCGTCCACCAGCACCAGGCACGCACCCGAGGTGAGGCAGGCGAACATGTCCCAGACGGACACGTCGAAGCTCAGCGAGGAGAACTGGAGGACGCGATCCTCCGGCCGCACCCCGAAGGCCTCCGCCGTGTCGCGGATGACGTTCACCAGGCCCCGGTGCTCGATCATCACGCCCTTGGGGCGACCAGAAGAGCCAGAGGTGTAGATGACGTAGGCGAGGTCATCCGGGCCTCCCGTTGTGGGCGCTGGTGCCTCCCCTTCCTCATCAGGCCCGTCCTCCGGCCCGAGCTCCAGGATCGGAAGGTCCGTGCCCGCGAAACGCTCGCGCAGGTGGGGCTGCGTGAGCAGCGCGGCGCCCCGCGTGTCCTCCACCATCATCTGAAAGCGCTCGGGGGGATAAGCCGGATCCAAAGGCACATAGGCGCCGCCCGCCTTGAGCACCCCGAGCACCGCCACCACCATCTCGATGGAGCGCTCGAACGCGAGCTGCACGCGCACGTCCGGCCCCACGCCCAACCGCCTCAAGCGCCGGGCAAGCGCATCCGCCCGCCGATTCAACTCCGCGTACGAGAGCGTCCTCGTCCCGGCCACGATCGCCGGAGCGTCCGGTCGCAACGCCACCTGCTCCTCGAAGAGCGTGTGGATGCGGCGCTCCGGCAGCGCGCCCGCCGTCTGGTTCCACCCGAACACCTGCCGCTTCCACTCCTCCGCGGTGAGCAACGGAAGGCGCGAGACCGGCAGTTCCGGGGACGTCACCGCGCCCTGGAGCAACACCTCCAGGTGCCTGCCCAGCTGCCGGGCGCCCTCCTCGTCCAGCCACTCCCGCGAGGACAGGCAGCGGATGCGCGCCTCGCCGCCCGCCGTGTCGAGCTCGAAGCGGAGATCCACCTGCTCCGGGGAGAGCCGCTCCACCAGACGCCGCTGGGCCCAGCTCGAGCCGTGCTCCTCGAAGGCCACCTCCAGCGCCACCGCCTCGCCCGTCACGAGCGCCCGCGCCTGGTGCGCGAGCCCTCCGAGATCCGGCTCGGCCGAGAAGTCCAGCGTCAGCGGCGAACCGCCGAGCCGCACGGCGAAGGACTCCTGGTCCGTGTAGCGGTGCAGCAGCGCCACCAGGCCCGCCGAGACCCACGCCCCGACCCCGAGCCCCTCACCCTCTCCGGCACGCCGGAGGCCCTCCACCAACGTGGGCTGAAGAACGAACCCGGCACGTGCCTTCATCCTCTTGCCTCCCTCGATTCCGGGGCCCGGGTGCGCTCACCGAGCGGTTGCTCCGCCCCGTTCGTCATCTCGTCGAGCACGCGCAGCAGCTCCTCCACCATCCGCTCGATGCTGGAGCGGCGCCACAGCTCGCTCTTGTACGTCAGCAGTGCTTCCACGCCGTCCGGCCGCTCCTCCAGCGCGAGCACGAGATCGCACGTGGTGATGGCCTGGGTGGGGACACGCAGGTGCGTGAGTGGCTCCACGCGCGGGCCCTCCGTGGTGGCCGGGGACGCGGACGCGGGCATGCGCTGGAACGTGAGGAGCGCTTCGAAGAGCGTGCCTCGATCCAGGGTCTTCTCCTGTGCCAGCCGCTCCACCAGCGCCTCGAAGGGAAGCTCCCGGTGGGCGAAGGCCCCGAGGACCTTCTCTCGGACACGGGCCAGCAGTCCGTGGGCGGACAGCTCCGGCTCCACCTTCGTGCGGAGGATCACCGTGTTGACGAGCAGGCCCGCCACGCCCTCCAGCTCGGGCCGGGCATGTCCGGCCAGCAGGGTGCCCACGCGGATGTCCTGGCAGCCCGAGAGCCGGTGCAGCAGGAGCTGGAAGGCCGCGGTGAAGACCATGAAGGGAGTGCAATCCTCGCGGCGAGCCAGCCGCCGGACACCCGCCACCAGCGCCTCCGGAATGTGGAAGGTGTGCTCGACGGGCACGAAGGCCTGCCGCGCCACCCGAGGCCAATCCATCGGGAGCGTCAGGGGCGGCAGCTCTCCACCCAGTTCCTCGCGCCAGTAGGACAGCGAGCGCTCGAAACCACCGGACGCCAGCATGTGCCGCTGCCAGCGCGCGAAGTCTCCCGCGTGGAGCGGCGCCTCGCCCATCTCCGGAGCCCGGCCCTGGGTACGTGCCCGGTAAAGCGCCAGCAACTCGCGCACCAGCAGCCCGAAGGACTCGCCGTCCCCGATGAGGTGGTGCATGGACACCAGCAGGGCGTGCGCGTCCTCACCCAGCCGCAGCAGCCGGACCCGCCACAGCGGCCCCTCCGCGAGCGCGAACGGCTTCGCGTGCAGTGCCTGGGCCTCGCGCTGGATGGCGGCATCGTGCTCCGCCGCCTGCGTCGTGGAGAGGTCTGCCTCGGTGAGGGGAACCGGCGCGCCACCCGGGGGCCATGCGACCTCCGCGGCCCCGTCCCGGAAGCGCGTGCGCAGCGCCTCGTGACGGTCCATCAGGTCGCGCACGGCGGCCCGGAGCGCCCCGGCATCCAGGGGACCCCTCAGCCGCAGGCCGTACAGCATGTGGAACGCGGTTGAGCCGGGGAGATGCTGCTCCACCCCGAGGATCTGCTCCTGGGCGCAAGACAGAGGCGTGCGGGTGCGCTCCTCGGCGGGAGCGCGGGTGATGGGACCCGACAGCCCCTCCTCCACGGAGGGTGCCGCCTCGAGCACCTGCGCGAGCCGCCGCACCGTCCGGGCCTCGAAGAGGGCTCGCAGTTCCAGCGGCCGGCCCAGCGCATCCCGCAGACGCGCCGCCACCCGCATGGCCTGGATGGAGTCACCGCCGAGCTCGAAGAAGTCGTCGTCGCGCCCCACGCGCTCCACCCGGAGCACCGCGGTCCAGACCTCGGCGATCAGCTCCTCCAGCGTCGAGCGGGGACGCTCGCCCACCGGCTCGCCCTCGTTCGGGACCAGACCCGCCAGGGCGCGGCGATCCACCTTGCCGCTGGCGTTCTTGGGAAGCGCCGCCACCCAGACGAAGCGCGAGGGAATCATCCAGGCCGGCAGCCGCTCCACCAACCTGTTCCGCAGCGCCTCCGGGCCGGGGCGCATGCCCTCGCCGGGTACCAGCAGGGCCGTCAGCCGCGGCTCGCCACCTTCGCTCGCCACGGCCGTGACCGCGGCTTCGAGGATGCCCGTGACGGCACCGAGCACACCCTCGATCTCCGCCGGCTCGATGCGGTAACCGCGAATCTTCAGCTGGGCATCGCGGCGCCCGAGGAACCCGAGGTTCCCATCCTCGCGCCAGCAAGCCAGGTCCCCGGTGCGGTAGAGCCGCTCGCCCGAGTGGAACGGGTCCGCCACGAAGCGCTCGAGGGTCAGCTCCGGCTCGCCCACGTAGCCGCGCGCCAGGCCGGGGCCTCCGAGGTACAGCTCCCCGGGCACGCCCACCGGCACGGGCTGGAGCCGCTCGTCGAGCAGCAACACCCGCATGTTGTCGATCGGCCGGCCAATGGGCACCTCGCCGCCCGGGTCCTTCCCGAGCACGATGGACGTGGCCACGACGGTGGCCTCCGTGGGGCCGTAGTTGTTGACGACGGTGAAGGGCACGGCGCCCAGCGGGTGGAGCGTCTCGCCACCGGTGAGCAGCACGAACTCCCGGGGGAGCGCGGCGGCGCGCGGACGGCGCACCAGCAGCTCCGCCACCCGCGTGGGCACGAAGGCATGGGAGACCCGGGAGGCAATCCACAGCTCGAGGAGCGCGTCGGCGTCACTCCGAGCCGCCTCGGGCAACAGCACCAGGCAGCCGCCCGTGAGCAGGGTGGGCCAGATCTCCCAGACGGACGCATCGAAGCCCACGCTGGCGAACCAGGTCGTCCGGCTGTCGGGCCCGAGCGAGAACGCCCGCTGGTGCCAGCGCACCAAGTTCATCACGCCCCGGTGCTCCACCATCACGCCCTTGGGGTGGCCGGTGGAGCCGGAGGTGAAGATGATGTACGCCACGCGCCGATCCGGAGCAGTACGGGCCTCCTCGGAATCCGCCGGCACGTGAGTCCCCGCTCTGGATGGCGCCTCGGGCACCTCGTCCTCGCCCAGGACGATCCGCGCACCGCAGCTCTCCACCATCGCCGCGAGCCGCTCGGGCGGCACACCGCGCTCCACGGGCACGTAGGCCGCGCCACACTTCAGGATGGCGAGCATCCGCTCCAGGAAGCCCACCGTGCGCCCGCCCACCAGCACGGCCCGGTCCCCGACCCCGAGCCCCCACGCCGTCCGCAGCGTCTCCGCGAGCGCCGAGGCCCGCGCATCCAGCTCGCGGTAGCTGAGCCGGAGGTCACCCGAATCCACGACGATCCGCTCCGGCGTCCGGGCCACCTGCGCCTGGAACTCGCCGAGCAGCGTCTCCCCGTCCCTCCGCGGCACCTGCGTGCGGTTGAGCTCCACCAACACCGTGCGGCGCTCGTCCTCGGGTAGCAGCGCCAGCTCGCCCACGGGCCGCTCCGGCGCGCGCACCGCGTCGGCCAGCAGCGTGGACAGGTGCCGAGCCATCCGCTCCATCCGCTCCGCGCGGAACAGGCCCGTGTCGTACTCGAGCGTCAGCGCGAGCTCGCCGGCACCGGTGTCGGCGAAGGCGAACGTCAGGTCCACCTTGCTGATGTCGTAGTCCACCATCCGGCGCCGGGCGGAGAGCCCCACGCCCAGCTCCTGGACGTCACCAGCCACCAGCGGATCCACGTCCCGCCCGTCGAGCGTGATCATCACGTCGAAGAGCGGATTCCTGCCGAGATCGCGCCCGACCTGCAGCTCCTCCACGAGCAGATCGAACGGGTACTGCTGGTGCTCGTAGCCGCCCAGCACGGTCTGCTTGACCTGCTCGAGCAGCGCCGAGAAAGGAGCACCGGGCTTCACGTCTCCGCGCAGCAGGAGGGTGTTCATGTAGAGGCCGACCTGATCCTCCAGGTCCGGGTGCACGCGGCCGGCCACCGGCGTTCCCAGGAGCAGCGACTCCTGCCCCGTGTAGCGGTACAGGAGCGCCTGCACCGCCGCGGTGAGGAACATGAAGAGGCTGGCACCGACACGCTGACCGGCGGCGCGGATCTCCCGGCTCAGCTCCGGCGCCAGTTGCGCCCGGACGACACGGCCCTCGAAGCGCCGGCTCGCGGGCCGGGGGAAGTCCGTGGGCAGCATCAGCGGCTCGCGCGGGCCAGACAGCTGCTCCATCCAGTACCGCCGCTCCGACTCCCAGGCGCCCTCGCGCAGCGCGGCCTCCTGCCACGCCACGAAGTCACGGTACTGGATGCGCAGCGGCTTCAGGCCCGGATCACGGCCCTCGCGCCCGGCCGCCAGCCCGTCCAGCATCTCGCGGATGAGGCGGGCCGCGGACCACCCGTCACAGGCGATGTGGTGGATCTGCAGGCCGAGCACGTGGTGCCCCTCGCCCAGGCGGTACAGCGTGGCGCGGAACGGCGGATCCGACTCCAGCGCGAAGGGCCGCTCCGCCTCGGCACGCAGCGCCCGCGTCAGGGCCTGCTCGGGGTCGGACGAGCCACCCAGGTCCTTGCGCTCCAGGGAGAACGCGGAGGCCGGCAGCACGCGCTGCATCAGCTCGCCGGCCACTTCGCCGAAGCAGGTGCGAAGCGACTCGTGCCGCTCCACCACCCGGCGCAGGGCCGCCTCCACCTCGCCGTCGCCGAGCACCCCATCGAGCTCGTACGCGTCCGGCAGGTTGTACGCGGCACGTCCCTGCCCGCGCAGCCGCTCCAGGATCCAGATGCGCCGCTGGGCGTGCGAGGCCGGGTAGGACGCGGCGTCGGGCACGGGATCGATGGGCCGCACCCGCTGCTTCTCCTTGTGGCGCAGCACCTCGGCGAAGCGGCGGATGGTGGGGTTCTCGAAGAGCTCGCGCAGGCCCACCTGCACGTCCAGCGCCTGCTGGAGGCGGAGGACGATCTGCACGCCCAACAGGCTGTGCCCGCCGAGCGCGAAGAAGTCGGCATCGAGGCTCACCGGTCCGCTGCGCAGTTCCTCCTCCCAGACGGAGGCGACCAGGGCCTCCACCTCGTCACGCGGAGCCTCCCGCTGCGCATCGCTGGCGGAGACGGAGGGCGCGGGCAGCCGGGACCGGTCCACCTTGCCGCTTGGCAGCAGCGGCAGCTCGCCCAGCACCACCACGTGCGAGGGCACCATGGCGGACGGCAGCACACGCGCCAGCGCCTCGCGGAGCGCGGCCGGAGACTGCCCACCGTCCGTCACGGCGTAGGCCACCAGCTCCAACTCCTCGCGCGCGTTGGGGCGAGCCACCACCACGCTCTCCTTCACGCCGGACAGCCGCCGGAGCGCCGCCTCCACCTCTCCGGGCTCCACGCGGTTGCCGCGGATCTTCACCTGCGCGTCCCGCCGCCCGAGCAGCTCCAGCTGCCCATCCGGCGTCAATCGGCCCATGTCTCCACTGCGGTACATGCGCGCGCCAGGGACGAACGGATCCGGGACGAAGACCTCGCGCGTGAGCTCCTCGCGATTCAGGTACCCGAGCGCCACGCCCGGGCCGCTCAGGCAGATCTCCCCCGCCGCGCCGTGAGGCAGCAGGCGCAGCTGGCGATCCAGGATGCGCACCCGGGTGTTCGTCTGCGGGAAGCCCACGCGCCCACCATCCGTCGCACCGAGCGCGTAGTCGTAGGCGGTGGCGCCCACCGAGTTCTCCGTGGGGCCGTACTCGTTGATCAGCCTCGTGGAGGGCAGCAGCCGCTGGTGCCGCTGGATCAGATCCAGGCTGCTGCGCTCACCGGCGATGGTGATGACCCGGAGCTGCTCGCGGAAGGGCTCCAGGTGCTCGAGCAGCACCCGGTAGTGGCTCGGGACGAGCGTGAGGTTCGTCACCTCGTGGCGGCCGACCAGCTCGCGGATGAGCGGAACCTCGAGCCGCGCCTCGTCCGGCAGGAGCACCATGCTCGCCCCGGACAACAGCATGGAGAACAGATCCGAGACCGAGCTGTCGAAGCACAGCGGGGGGATCTGCAGCAGGACGAAGCTCGAATCGAAGCGGTAGTAGGCGAGCTTCCAGTCCAGGTAGCTCAGGATGGCGGCGTGGGTGATGCACACGCCCTTGGGCTCGCCGGTGGAGCCCGAGGTGTAGATGACGTACGCGAGATCCCGCGGCCCCACCTGGACCGGAACGTAGTCCGGGGGAGCGGGAGGAACGGGCTCCACGTCCAGGGCCATGACCGCGCCGTCGAAGCCCTCCACGGAGAGCAGGAGCGGGGCCTCGGTGAGCAGCAGGCGGCAGCCGCAGTCGCGCAGGAGGAAGCCCACGCGCGCCGGAGGAATGCGCGGATCCACGGGGACGTAGGCGGCGCCGGCCTTGAGGATGCCGAGGATGGCCACCACGGGCAGGTCCGACTTGCCCATGAGGATGGCCACGCGGTCTCCCCGGCGGATGCCATGTGCGTTGGCCAGATGCGCGGCGAGCGCCTCGGCGCGCTGGTCGAGCTCCGCGTAGGACAGGCGAGTCCCGTCCGAGATGACGGCGATGGCCTCGGGCGTGCGAACCACCTGGGCGCGGATGCGCTCCACCAGGGTGCTGGGGGACGGGTCCTCGTGGAAGTCCCGATTGAAGTGCTCGAGGAGCGTGGTGCGCGACGCCGGCCGCACCACGTCGAACGAGGCCAGCTCCACCTTCTCCAGCGAGGAGGCCTGTCCCCAGGCGGCGAGGACGTGCTCCAGGTTCGCCAGCAGCTCCTCCACGAACCAACGGGCCAGCGCGTCCGTGGTGAAGGAAGCCCGCACCACCGGAGCACCACTCGCGGGAACGTCCAGCGTCAGCGCCAGGGCAATGCCCTGACCCGGCGTCACGGAGGCATGCAGCTTCGCATGGGCGAGGCGCACGTTCGACCACGCGCGCTCCGCGGCGCCAGCGGGGAGCAACGCGGCGGGCACGCCCTGGTGCTCGTAGGCGTCGACGATGGCCTGATCCGTCGCGATCACCAGCTCCCGGGCGTTCTTCACCGGGGCCAGGGAGAGCACGAGGGGAAGTCCGTCCTTCCACTCGGAGTCCGCCCCTTGCAGCGGCGGAATGGAGGTGACGCAGGTCTCACTGTCCTCGTACCGCGAGAGCAGCAACGCCGCCGCCGCGTGGAAGACGACGAAGGACTCGAGGTCCCCGCCCTGGCTGATCTTCAGCAGCGTGTCCGTGGCGCCCTGGCCGAGCGCGCGCTCCATCTGCTGGCGCGGACCCGCCTCGCGCGAGCCGGCATCCGGAGGAGGCCCGTTCAACACGAAGCCGTCACCGGCGTGCTTCAGGGACTCTTTCCAGAACTCCACGGACCGGTGATGCAGCAGAGCGCTGGTGCCCTGTCGCGCCATGGCGGCGCCCTCCTGGCTCATAGTGCGTAGCGGGTGGTGCGCCGCGTGGGCTTCGCCGCCCGGTCCCCAGCATCGAGCTGAAGCGCGGACAACGGAACCCCCTCATTCGCGGTCACCTGGTCGACGATGGCCGGCAACCAGGACGCCACCACATCCAGGGTGGCGCGCGAGAACAGGGCCGTATCGTAGGCGATCTCCAACACGATCTGCTCTCCGGCCTCGTGCGCGTAGATCCACAGGTCGTCGTTGACGTGGACCTCGGGCGGCCGGACATCCAGCGCCTTCACCACGCCGGGCAGCCCGGACTCGACGAACGAGCCTTCCCAGGTGAAGCCCACGTCGTACAGGGGCGAGCGGCCCGGACGGCGCCGGGGAGCCAGCTCCTCGACGATGCGATCGAAGGGGTAGTCCTGATGCTCGTAGGCCTCGATGCAGCGGGCGCGCACGGTGGCGAGCAGCCGATCGAAGCCCGCGTCCGGGTCCACCTCGAGCCGCAGCGGCACGGCGTTGACGTAGCAGCCGATCTGTTCCTCCAGATCGAGCCGGCTCCGTCCCGCGATGGGGAAGCCGAGGACCATGTCGCGCTGGCCGCTCATCCGCTGCATGAGCGTGGTGAAGACGGCGTAGAGCGCCATGAAGCGGCTGGTGTCGTGCCTGCGAGCCAGCGCGTTCAGCGCGCCCGCCTGCTTCCCATCCAGCACCACGCGGACGAGCCCGCCCTGGCGGGAACGGATGGGCGGACGGGGGAAGTCCGTGGGCAGTTCCAGGACCGGCAGCTCTCCGGAGAGCCGCTCGCGCCAGTACCGCCGGGCACTCTCGCCCTCGGGGCCCGCCACCCAGCGCGCCTCGTCCGCGACGAAGTCCTTGTACTGGATGCGCAGGGGCGGCAGCTCCGGCGCCCTGCCCTCGCGCAGCGCGCGGTACGCCCCCAGCCACTCACCCATGAGCAGGCCGATGGACCACTCGTCCGCGATGATGTGGTGGACCGTCATCGTCAGCACCGCGCTGCCCTCGGCGTAGCGCAGGAGCCGGACCTTCATGAGCGGCCACACATCCAGCGCGAACGCGACCCGCGCGCCCTTCTGGATCTCCGCCTCCAGCTCGGCCGGCTGGGGAGACCCGGGGAGCTCCACCCGCTCGATGCGCAGGTGCACTCCCTCCAGCACGCGCTGGCGCGGCGCCCCGTCCACGGCGAGGAACACGGTGCGCAGCGACTCGTGGCGCGCCACCACCAGGTTCAGCGCGCGCTCGAGCAGCTCCGCGTCGGGAGCCTCGGGGAAAGCGAAGGCGTCCGTGATGTTGAAGGCCTCGCCGCTGGTCGCGGTGGCCGCCGCGGTGTAGACGCGGCGCTGCGCGTGCGAGAGCGGATGGTGCTCGGCCACCGGTACCGGCTCGAGCTGGCTCCGGGGCCGGCCGCCCAGCACTGAAATCCGCTCGGCGAGCTGCCGCACCGTGGGGCGCTCGAAGACGTCGCGCACCGAGAAGGCCACGCCCAACTCCGAGCGGATGGACGCCGCCAAGCGCGTGGCCATCAGGCTGTGCCCGCCCACCTCGAAGAAGTTGTCATCGAGGCTCACCAGCGGCTCGCCGACCACGGACTCCCACAGCTGCGCCAGGCGCTCCTGGAGGGGCGTGCGGGGCTCGCGCGGCGCATCGCTCCCCTGCTCCGCCGGGCGCGGATCCGGCAGGGCCCGCCGATCGAGCTTCCCGTTGGCGTTGCGAGGCAGCGCGTCCACGCGAACGATGTGGGCCGGAATCATGTAGGCCGGTAGCCGGGAGCGCAGGTGCTGGTTCAACTTGGGCACGTCGATCGGCCCACGGTGGATGACGTAGGCCACCAGCTCCAGCTCCTCGCGGCCCGGAGCCTTCCGGGCCACCACGGCGGCCTGCTCGACGTCCGGGTGCTCCTGGAGCACCACTTCGATCTCTCCGGGCTCCACGCGGCTCCCGCGGATCTTCACCTGCGAGTCCGCGCGGCCGACGAACTCCAGGTTGCCATCCGAGAGATAGCGCCCCAGATCGCCCGTCCGGTACATGAGCTCGCCGGGCCGCTGCGGGTGCGGGACGAAGCGCTCCTGCGTCAGGCGCGGGTCTCCCACGTAGCCACGGGCCAGGCAGTTGCCGCTGATGCAGATCTCGCCCACCACGCCGATGGGCAGCAGCCGGCCCTCCTCGTCGAGCACGTCCACCCGGTGCGACCAGATGGGCTTGCCGATGAGCACCTCGGCCTCGGGCTCGGTGAGCTCGAAGATGGTGGTGCCGACGCTGGCCTCGGCGGGGCCGTACTCGTTGTACAGCGGCACGCCCGGCAGCTTGCGGAAGTGATCCCTCACCAGCGTGCGAGGCAACCGCTCTCCCGCGAGCGCCACCTGCTTGAGCGTGCGCAGCTCCGCCTCGTGCTCCTGCAGCAGCGGCTGGTAAAGGGTGGGCACCATCATGATGTGCGTCACGCCGTGCCGGGCGATCAGCGCCGCCATGTTGTCCAGGTCCAACCGCCGCTCGTGCTCCAGGACGACGAGCGCCGCGCCGCCGATCAGCGTGGAGAAGAAGTCATTCACCGCGCTGTCGAAGTACACGGCGGGGATCTGCAGGATGCGGTGGTCCGGGCCGAACTTGTAGTAGTCCGCGCGCCAGCACACCGTGCGCTGCACCTTGCGGTGCTCGATCATCGCGCCCTTCGGGCGGCCGGTGGAGCCCGAGGTGTACATGTGGTACGCGAGGTGGCTCGGCGAGGCGATGGGTCCCGGGTTGCGCTCCTGCTCGGGGGTGCCCGTGGCGTAGAGCTCGCTGGCGGCCAGCACGGGGGCCTGGGTGAGCGACTGCAGCCGCTCCACCTTGGGCGCGTCGGTGAGGACGGCGCGCACGCGGGCTTCCGAGAAGATGTACCGCAGCCGCTCGTCCGGGGCCTCCGGGTCGAGGGGCAGGTACGCCGCGCCCGTCTTGATCGCCGCGAGCACGGCCACCACCTGCCACTCCGAGCGATCCAGCAGGACGGCGACCACCTCGTCGGGGACGATCTCCACCCGGGCGCGAACCTGGTGGGCCACGCGGTTGGCGTGGGCGTTGAGCTCGGCGAAGCTCAGGGAGAGGTCCTTGTAGAGCACGGCCACGGCGTCCGGCAGCTCGGCCACCTTCCGCTCGAAGAGCTCCACCAGCGTCGAGTCCGGATCCGGCGGACCCTCTTCCTTGTTGAAGTCCTCCAGCAGCCGCTTGCGCTCGGCGGGGGAGCTCAGCTCGAGCCGTCCCACGGCCGTGTCGGGCGCGTTCACCGCCTCTTCCAGGAGCTGCAGCAACTGCTCGCCGAACGTCTCCACCGTCGCCCGGCGGAACAGGTCGGCGCTGTAGCCGATGCGGATGTCCAGCGAGGCCTCACGCTCCATGAAGCTGAAGCTGAGGTCGAAGAGGTCCATCAGGTCATCGGCGGGCTCCAGGTGCCGGGGCCTCGGGCTGGAGGCGGACGGCTGCCAGCCGGCGAGCGGATCATCGATGAGCATCTCCACCACGACATCGGTGAAGGGATGACGGCCCAGGGCGCGCTCGACGCGGCTCTCCTCGACGATGCGGTCGAACGGGTAGTCCTGGTGCTGGTAGGCCTCCAGCGTGGTGCCCCGGACGCGCTGGAGCAGCGAGCGGAGGGACTCGGCCGGCTCGACGTGGCCGCGGAGGATGAGCGTGTTGACGTAGAAGCCGACCTGCGGCTCCAGCTCGGCGCGGGAGCGGCCGGCCACCGGGACGGCGACCAGGACGTCATCGGTGCCAGCGTGGCGGGCGAGCAGCACTTCCACCAGGGCCAGCAGGGCCATGAACGTGGTGAGGCCCTCTTCCCGGCACAGCGCGCGCAGGCCGGAGAGGAGCGTGTCGGGGACGGAGAACGTCCGGGCGCCAGAGCGGAAGCTGCGCTGCTCCGGGCGCGGGAAGTCCGTCCGCAGCGGCAGCACCGGCACCGGAGGAGCCAGCCGCTCCAGCCAGTAGCGCCGGTGGTTCTCCGCCAGGGCGCTCTCGAGGTACGCGTCCTGCCAGGCCACGTAGTCGCGGTACTGGATGGGCAGCGGAGCCAGCGCCGCGGTCTCACCGCGCACGGCCGCCGCGTAGAGCTCCATCAGCTCGCGGCAGATGATCGCACTGGACCAGCCATCGCTGATGATGTGGTGCGTGGCCACGATCAGGGCGTGGTCGTCCGCCGAGAAGCGCAGCACCGTGAGCCGGATGAGAGGCCCCTTCTCCAGATCGAAGGGCCGCTGCGCGTCCGCCGCCAGCGCCTTCAGCACCAGGCCATCGCGCTCGGCCACCGGGGCCGCCGAGTGCTCGAGCACCTCGAAAGCCGGAGGCAACGACGCACGGACCACCTGCCGGGGCTCGCCGTCGATGACGGCGAAGACGGTGCGCAGGGACTCATGGCGCGCCGTCAGCGCTTCCAGCGCGCGCCGCAACAGGGGCACCTGCAGCGGCCCGTCGAGCCGGTAGCCCTCCGCCATGTTGTAGGCAAGGTGCGCCTGGGGCTCGAGCTGCGAGAGCATGAAGATCCGGCGCTGCCCGTAGGACACCGGGTACGACGGCGCGTCCGGCGTGCGCTGGAGCTGCGCCACCTTCTGCCCCTGACGCCCGGCCAGCGCCGCCGCGAGGGACTCCACGGTCGGGTGCTGGAAGATCTCCCGGAAGCCCACCTCCAGGCCCAGCCGCTCGTAGACGGCGGAGAGCAGCCGGGCCAACTTGAGGCTGTGGCCGCCCAGCTCGAAGAAGTCATCGGTGATGCCGGCCTCCTCCGTGCCGAGGACCGCCTGCCACAGCGGCAGCAGCCCGCGCTCCAGCTCGGTCCGAGGCGGCACCACCGTCCGGCGGCTCGGCTGCTCCGGCAGACGCTCCCGGTCCACCTTCCCGCTCGGCGTGAGCGGCCAGCGGGCCAGCCAGATGAGCCGGGCCGGCACCATGAACTCGGGCAGCAGCCCCTTCAGGTACTGGCGCAGCGCACCCAGCTCCAGCTCGCGCGGTCCCACGTAGTGGGCCACCAGCTCCGGCTCGCCGCCGACGCCCTCGCGCACGCTGGCGATGGCCTCCTGAACGCCCGGGTGCCGGGCCAGGGCCTTCTCCAGCTCGCCCAGCTCCACGCGGTTGCCGCGGACCTTGAGCTGCCCATCCCGGCGGCCGAGGAACTCGATCTCCCCGTCCGGCCGCCAGCGTCCCAGATCTCCCGTGCGGTACATCCGCCCGCCCGGAGAGAACGGATCCGCGAGGAAGCGCTCGGCGGTCAGGGCCTCGCGGCGCAGGTAACCCCGGCCCACGCCGGGTCCGCCGATGTACAGCTCGCCCACCACGCCCACCGGCACGGGAGCGAGGTGCTCGTCGAGGATGTAGACCGGCGTGCCGGGCTGGGGCCGCCCGATGGGGACGGGATCCTCGAGCATCTCCTCGGTGGAGACATGGCGGATCACATCGATGGCCGTCTCCGTGGGCCCGTAGAGGTTCACGAACCGCTCGAACCCGAGCATGGCCCGGGACCGGTTCACCAGGCTCGCCGGGACGCGATCGCCGCCGAGGATGATGGTGCGCAGCGGCACGGGCCGCACACAGCCCGGCTCGGCCAGCACGGCCGCCAGGAAGGGCGGCACGCAGTTGATGGTGTTGATCTCATGCCGCGCCAGCCGCTGCCAGAACACGCGCGGATCGTTCTTCTCCTCGTCATCCAGCAGCAGCAGCGCGCCGCCGGCCCAGAGGGTGACGAAGATCTGGTAGACGGACGAGTCGAACGAGAAGGCGCCCAGCAGCGGGATGCGCAGCGACTCGTCGAAGCCCAGGTCCACCGCCGTGACGACGATCTTGTAGACCAGCGAGTCGTGCTGGAGCAGGACGCCCTTCGGCTCGCCGGTGGAGCCCGAGGTGTAGATGACCAGGGCCAGCTCACTGCCCGCCCGCTCACGCCGCGGTGGAGCCGGAGCACGTGGCGCCCCGAGCGTCCGCGCATCCACGACGCGGCACCCCTCCGGCACGAAGCGCAGCCCGGCCGGATCGCGATTGGTGAGGAGCAGGCGCGAACCGCTGTCGCGGAGCATGAAGCCCAGGCGCTCCTCGGGGAAGGAAGGATCCAGTGGCAGGTACGCGGCGCCGGCCTTGAGCACCGCGAGCACCGACACGATCATCTCCACCGAGCGATCCATCACGAGCGCGACGATCTCCTCGCGCCCGGAGCCGAGCCACTCGCGCACCTGATGCGCCAGGGTATTGGCCCGCTCGTCCAGCTCCCGGTAGCTGACCCGCTCGTCGTGGTACAGCAGCGCGGTGCGCTCCGGGCTCAACCGGGCGCGCCGCTCCACCAGCTCGGCCAGGTTCGGGATCGAGGCCTCCGCCGGCACGGGCCGGGGAGCATCGAAGAGACCCCGCAACAACGCCTCGCGCTCCGCGGTCTCCAGCAACTCGATTCCCGCGAGCCGCTGCTCCGGCCCGCGAAGCACGGCGCGCAGGGCATTCAGGAAGTGCCGCCCGAGCTGGGGCACCAGGGCCCGCTCGCGCAGGTTCGCGTCGTACCGCACGCGCAGCGACAACCCCTCACCGCGACGCTCCACGCGGAAGAGCAGCCGCGCCCGCTCCATCGCGCTGGCACCGCCCCCCGCACCATCCTCCAGTCCGATCTGGAGGAGCGCCTCCGGCTCACCCCACCGCAGCGCACGGAACTTCTCGAGGAACGGCTCCACCTCCACCAGCGCGCGCCCCTCTAACTCCGCCACTTCGGCGGCGAGGCTCGCGAGCAGCTCCCCGACACGCGCCTGTCCCCCCGCCCCCGGCGCGGCCTTCAAGAAGCGCAGCCCCCCGCCCTGCGCGGGCGCGGAGATGACGGTGTCCAACCGTCCCGTGTAACGCAGGAGGAGCACGCGCAGGGCCGCGGCCAGCAGGAGGAACCGGCCCGTGGGCGAGCCGGCCGACACCTGCTCCAGGCGCGCCGCCAGGGCGGGCTCCCCTTCGACGACGTACTCCTGACGAGCTTCCGCGAGCTCGCCTGGGCCGGACTGGAAGAACCGCTCCCCCACCACCCCCGACAACCGCCCCCTCCAGAACTCCTCGGCGAGCTTCGCTGACATCATTTCGCGGGAACCCCTTGGGCGTACTGGTACACGTCCTCGGTCCGGCCGTCGGCGAACTCGACGAGCACGTCCGTCTTCGTGCACACCAGATCGATGTGGAACTGCGTGTGGCCGCCCAGGCCCAGTCCGAAGTGGACGCCGGGGTAGCGCTCGTTGGCGGCGAAGTTCTCGGCGCGCAGCGCCTTGCACTGCAGGCTCGTCCCGAAGCCGATCTCGTGGATCTTCCGGTAGAGCGGCTCACGCTCGAGGAACTGCGTCAGGGAGCGGCAGAACGCGTCGCCCCCGCCCGCGGGGTGCACGCCCACGATCTCCCCGCCGCGCACGTCCACGAGCGCCGGCTGATCGCGCATGGCCGCGAGCGAGTCGTACGTCTTCATGGTCTCCTCCAGCGCCACGGTACGCGAGCCGCGGTGCACGATGGGCTGCCCCTCCAGGAGGATCTGCCCGTCCAGCGGGAAGCGCGACACGGCGTCGAACTCGCCCGAGCCGTTGAGCAGCATGCTCAGCTCGCCGGTGGGGGCCACCACCTGCTGGCCAAAGGACAGCGCGCCGTGCAGCGAGAACCAGTGCTGCAGCTGCTGGTAGTCCAGCGTGGCCTCGGCCTTCGGAGACGCGGAGCGGAACAGGATGCGCTTGCCCCCGTCCAGCTTCTCCAGGAAGGAGCGCTCGATCTCCAGCTCCTGCTGATAGTCGGTGTCGCGGACGATGGCGAGGGTGCGCGCCAGGGCATCCACCGTGAACGGCGAGGAGAAGCTCGACAGGGCGGCCAGCTTGATGCCCTTCAGCTCGTCATTCGAGTAGTGCTCGAACTCGTCGTCGGCGATCCACACCACGCTCGCCTTGCGGCCCGCGCGCCGCAGGTCCTCGAAGCGGGCGAGCAGGGCGGAGCGCGAGTGGGCGCCTTCCCAGGACTGCTCGGCCAGCTCGACGCCATTGTCCCGTTCCACCTGCAGGCGCTCACGCACCCGTGGAGACGTCACCAACAGGAAGACATCTCCAAATTCCTTCCCGAAAACTCCGGCGAAATCCGACGGGCGGATGCGGCAGCTCTGCATGTTTGAACCCTCTTGAAAGAACTGCCCCAACCGCTTTTGAGGACGGAAGGAGCAGTCGCAACGCGTAGGCAGTCAGAGAGACGACTAGCCCTGGAGCTTGTCGTAGTGACCGTTGCGGGTGACGCGGGCGGAGATCGGCTTCTGCTCCGTCTGCGCCGGCACCTGCTGGGTCTGGGTCTGCGTCTGGGTCTGGTTCATCGTCGACTCCAATTCAGAAAGGGGTTGGGGTTGGGTGGTTGCTGACTACTTGAGCATGTCCACGATGCCCGCGACGGCGGGGATCTCCTGCACCTTCTGCTCCAGGTACTGCACGCGCGACACGGACTGCTCCATCGCGCCCTGGACGAAGTTGCGGGCCTGCTCGACGGCCGAGCCACTCGGGATGGCCGGGTTGACCACGAGGTTCACCAGCTGAGCCAGAATCATCGTTACCTCACGTGTGTGTACTGCGTTTGACTGCAACAACGCACGACCGCACTACGCACTGCACTTGAGATCAGGGCTGCTGCTGGCCGCTGCTCGCGATCGCGAGCAACAACGCGTTCGCGGCTTGAGGGGCCTTCCTGTTCAACTCGAGATGGGCCGCCAGATCCACCAGGCCGCCAATCGCGTGGCGCTTCTCCGAGGCGGGGAGCTGCATGAGCGCGCGGCGGATCTGCGTCAGGGCGGCCTCGGGGAACATCAACGCTCCCTGCACCTCCGTGATCTGCAGACTCGCTTCGGCCACGAGCGGATGGGCCTTGAGCGCGCCCGCACTTTGGGTGTCCTGAGGCTTCACTTCCGGAGAGGGCGTCGAAGGAAGAGTCATGGTGGGGGCACCGGGAACGAATGAAGCCCAGGTTACACCAGTCATCTGGCCGGTGTATACAGGCAAAGGGTTGAAAAGCGGAAAAACCCCACTGGCGGGATTTCCATGTCTCCCGCTAGAATGCCGCGCCATCCCCCCTGCCTTCGGAGCCTCGAGATGACACAGCGGAAGATCTATTTCTGCGGAGTGAATCGGGCCGTCCACCTGCCACTCGTGTGGGGCTGCCTCCGGGCCTACGCCGAGACGATTCCAGCCATCCGGGAGAACTACAGCTTCGAGGAGCCGTTCTTCTTCATGGCGCAGCGGGACACGCTCCTGGACTCGCTGCGGGAGCCGTACGTCTTCCTCATCTCCTGCTACATCTGGAACATCCGCAAGAACCTCGAGATCGCGCGGCAGGTGAAGGAGCGCTATCCCAACGCGATCATCGTGGCGGGAGGGCCGCAGGTCCCCGACAAGCCCGAGGGGCTCTTCGCGGAGGCGCCCTATCTGGACTTCGCCATCCACAACGAGGGGGAGATTCCCCTGTCGCAGCTGCTGCTGGAGCTGCTGAAGGATCAGCCGGACTACGCGAAGGTGTCCGCGCTCTCGTGGCGCGGTCCGGACGGGCAGGTGCGCACCAATGCCATGAAGGACCGGCTGCCCATGGAGATCACCGTGCCGAGCCCCTACCTGGAGGGGTACTTCGAGCACTCCATCGAGTCGGCGCGCGCGGCGGGGTTGGATCCCATCGTGCTGTGGGAGACGAACCGCGGCTGCCCCTACAGCTGCACCTTCTGTGACTGGGGCTCGGCGAACATGACCAAGCTCCGGCGCTTCCCCATCGAGCGGCTCAGCCGGGAGATCGACTACTTCTCCCAGAAGCGCATCCGGGCCATCCTCGGTTGCGACTCCAACTTCGGCATCCTGCCGCGGGATCTGGATCTCACGCGCCAGCTCGTCGCGCGCAAGCTCGTCTCGGGCTACCCCTCGCGCTTCATCACCAGCTACGCCAAGAACGCGAACGACCGGGTGGTGGACATCAGCAAGCTGCTCGTCCAGGCGGAGATGGCCAACGGCACCATCCTCGCCATGCAGAGCACCACCACCGAGGTGCTCGAGGCGGTGCGCCGCTCCAACATCCCCTTCGAGGGCTACCGGAAGATGAGCCAGCGCCTCAAGGACGAGGGCGTGCGCACCTATACGGAGATGATCGTCGGCCTGCCCCGCGAGACGCGGCAGTCGTGGGTGACGGGCATGTGCAAGGCCCTGGAGGCCGGCATCCACGACGACGTGATGGTCTACGAGTGCGTGCTCCTGCCCAACTCGCAATTGGGAGATGCCGCCTCGCGCGAGAAGTACGGGCTGAAGACGATGATCCGCCCCTACCTGGCGGATGACATGGAGCGGGTCGAGGTGGTCATCGGCACCAACACGATGTCCACGGAGGACTGGCTGTACTGCTGGATGTTCAGCATCATCGTGCAGGGCCTGCACAACCTGGGGCTCACGCGCTACCTCGCCATGTTCCTGCACCGCGAGGGCGTCCTCTCCTACGAGAACCTCTACCGCCCGCTGATGGAGGAGGCGCTCGCGAACCCGGAGAGCCCGCTGGGCCGCCCGCTGCACCGCATCCGCCAGCTGCTGCTCGACTACCTCGCGGACAGCCGCATGCCCATGGAGGACAAGCTCCTGACGCAGCAGGACATGATCGACTTCGCCCGGCGCGTGATGCCCTCCAAGCCCGCCTGGCTGCTGCACGAGTGGTGGTGGGTCAATGTCATTCAGGACCAGGAGTCGCTCTTCGCTCAACTGCGGGCGAACCTGGCCGCTCGCGTGCCAGCGAGTGCCGCGCTCGAGAGCGCGCTGCGGTTCCAGCAGGACATGGCCGCGATCATGCTCCGGGGCACGATGCCGGACACGGTGCCCACCTACCCGTACAACTGGATGGAGTACTTCGAGGACGAGAAGATCCCACTGCGGGAAGCCGGGGCTCCGGTGCAGGTCGCCGTCGCGTAGTAGGATGCGCCATCCCCCATGGAACGGCTCTACCTGCGGCAGGACATCATCGCCCAACCGCTCGTGCTGCGCTGGCAGGCGTGGCCCCAGCTGCTCTTCCCGCCCACGGCGGCGCTGAACGTGGTGGGGCGCCACCTGAAGATCATGCGCTCGTTCGTGCAGGCGCCTCAGGCCCACGAGGCGGCGTGCCGCAACCCCGCGCTGCGCAGCGGACCCTTCCTGGACGCGCCCGCCGCGCGCAAGGAGGAGATCCGCGCGCTCATCGAGGAGACGGAGCGCCGCCAGCGAGGGCTGCTGGAGCTCACCCAGGCCATGGCGGCCCTGGACAAGCTGCTCCTGGACGAGGCCCGGGGGCGCTCCCTGGAGCCACTCTATGCCCGCGTGCCCGAGCAGCTCCGGGGCTACGTGGAGCTGGTCTACGACACGCGCAACCGTCCCTCCGTGCGCTTCCTGGAGCCGCTGCTCTACCGCGGGCCGGCGTATGACACATCCGTCCAGGGCTTCGCGCTCTTCCCCGAGGCGAAGGACGCGCGCCGCTTCATGCTGAGCACGCCGCTGCTGCCGCAGGAGGGGCAGGTGGAGCTCGCCCTGCCCTTCGACGCTCCGGCGATCGACGCGCTGGTGCGGATGAAGGACGAGCCGGGCTCGCGGGAGGAGCTCGAGGAGCGCCTGCGGGTGCCCGCGCACCAGCGGGAGCTCTTCCGGACCTTCTTCACGCCGGAGGCGCCACCGAAACCCGACCCGGTGCCCGCGGGCCGCGTCCGCGTCCGGTACTTCGGCCATGCGTGCATCCTGGTGGAGACGGGGGAGACCTCCGTCCTCGTGGATCCGGTGCTGCGCCACGGGGCGCCCGGCGAGGACTCCTTCACCTTCTCGAGCCTGCCCGCGCGCGTGGACCACGTGGTCCTCACGCACGCGCACTCGGATCACACGGCCCTGGAGACGCTGATCGCCCTCCGGGGGCGGACGGGCACCGTGCACGTGCCTCCCGGGGGGGGCTCCCTGCAGGATCCGGGGCTCAAGCCCATGCTGGAGCGCCTGGGCTTCCGGGACGTGCGCGAGCTGGGAATGCTGTCACCGCAGCAGCTTGGCCCCGGCGTCACGCTCACGGGCCTGCCCTTCCTGGGCGAGCACTCGGACCTGGACATCCGCGCCAAGCACGTGGTGCTGCTCGAGGCGCTCGGGCACCGGATGATGTTCGCCACGGACGCGCGCAACGTGGAGCCGCGCATGTTCGAGCATGTCCACCGCCTCATCGGTGACGTGCGGACGCTGTTCGTGGGGCTCGAGTGCGAGGGCGCGCCGCTCTCCTGGCTGTACGGCCCCCTGATGCCGGAAGCGCCGGAGCGCACGGCGGATCAGGGCCGGCGCCTCAATGGTTCCACCAGCGACATGGCCATGCAGCTGGTGCGCCTCTTCGGTGTCAAGGAGGCCTTCGTCTACGCGCTGGGCCTGGAGCCCTGGCTCACGCCCGTCACGGGCGGCGCGCATGGCGAGCATTCACTTCCCGTCGTGGAAACACGCCGTTTCGTCGAAACCTGCCGGGCCGAGGGCATCCCCTCGGAGCGGCTCTTCCTCAGCAAAGAGATCGTCCTATGAGCACACACGCCAGGCAGGTGGATTACGTCATCATCGGCGCGGGACCCGGAGGGCTCCAGCTCGGCTACTACCTGCAGAAGCACGGGCGGGACTACGTCATCCTCGAGAAGGGGAACACGCCGGGACACTTCTTCACCCGCTTCCCGCGGCACCGGAAGCTGATCTCCATCAACAAGGTCTACACGGGCTTCGAGGATGCGGAGATCAACCTGCGCTGGGACTGGAACTCGCTGCTGGCGGACGGGGACTGCGCCACCTACAAGGAGTTCAGCAAGGAGTACTTCCCGCCCGCGGACAGCATGGTGAGCTACTGCGCGGACTACGCCCGGAAGCACCAGCTGCGCGTGGAGTGCAACGCCGAGGTCCGCCGCATCCGCCGCGACGAGGAGGGCTTCCTCATCCAGCTGGCGGATCGCGAGCTGAGGGCGAAGCGGGTCATCATGGCCACGGGACGCTCCGCGGCGCAGAACCCCGACGTGCCCGGGGCCGAGCACATCGAGTCCTATGACGACGTCTCGGTGAACCCCGACGACTTCATCAACCAGCGGGTGCTCATCCTCGGCAAGGGCAACTCGGCCTTCGAGACGGCGGACAACCTGGTGGGCGTCACGGCCTCCATCCACATGCTGAGCCCCAACCCCGTCCGCATGGCGTGGAAGACGCACTACGTGGGCGACCTGCGGGCGGTGAACAACAACCTGCTGGACACCTACCAGCTCAAGTCCCAGAACACGATCATCGACGCCCACCTGCAGAGCATCGAGCGGCTGCCGGATGGGATGCTCCACGTGAAGTTCAAGTACACCCACGCCCACGGCCAGGAGTGGGAGCTGAAGGTGCACCGGATCATCGCGTGCATCGGCTTCGGCATCGACCGTTCCCTCTTCGATCCCGAGACGTGCCTGCCCGAGCTGAACTACAACAAGCGCTTCCCGAGCGTCACGTCGAGCTGGGAGTCCACCAACGTCAAGGATCTCTTCTTCGCGGGCGCGCTGATGCACGGGCGCGACTACCGCAAGGGCTTCTCGGGCTTCATCCACGGCTTCCGCTACAGCGTCGAGTGCCTGAGCCGCCTGCTGGAGCAGAAGTACGAGGGGACGCCGCTGGAGACGAAGGAGCTGCCCGGCGGGGTGAAGGGCCTGTCCCAGTACATCCTGGATCGCGTCAACCGGTGCTCGTCGCTCTTCCAGCAGCCCGGCTACCTGGCGGACACGCTGCTGCTCGAGTCGCCGGAGCGCACGCGCGTGTACCGGGATCTGCCGGTGGATTACGTGGCGGAGCAGCAGAACCTGGGGCCCCAGGAGCGGCTGATGCTCACCCTGGAGTACGGGAAGATCGCTCCGGAAGAGGACCCGTTCAACATCACCCGCGTCCCCGACGACGGCACGGTCAGCCGGTTCATCCACCCCGTGCTCCGCCACTACCGCGGCGGCACCGTGGTGGCCGAGTACCACGTGCCGGAGGACCTGGAGAACAACTGGAACAAGCCCATGTACGTGCAGCCGCTGGAGCGGTTCCTCGAGTCGGTCATCTCCCGCCAGGTCAAAGAATCCGCCGCATGAAGAGCGTGCCGGGGATGGGGCTGGGGTAGTACGGCTCCGTCCGCTCGAAGCCGAGCGAGAGGTACAGCCCGGCCGCGGCCTCCATGAAGGGCAGCGTGTCGAGCACCATCTCCGTGTAGCCGCACGCGCGGGCGTGCCGCATGACCGCCAGCGTCAACTGGCGCCCCAAGCCCTGCCCGCGGTACCCGGGCCGGGTGTAGAGGCGCTTCATCTCGCACGTCTTCCCGTCCCATCTGCGCATCGCGACACAACCGGCGGCGCGCTCCGGGTCCATCGCCAGCAGGAAGCACCCCCCGGGGGGCGTGTAGTCCCCGGGGAACAGCTCGAGCTCCCGGTCGATCCGCTGGAAGCCGAGATCGATGGGAAGCGAGCGCACGTACTCGACGAGGAGCGCACGCGCGAGCTCGAGCTGTGGGGGGAGGAGCGCCTGGATGATTTCCACGGGGGACCCTGCGGCTACTCAACCATCCGCTGCTGCCCGAGGCAACGCACGGATCCACTGGAAGACATTCCCCTGGAATCCGGGCTATCCTGTGGTCCCCCATGTCGAGCGTTCCCCAGGTCACCCGTCGATGAATCCGCGCGTCTCCCGCTGGGTGCTGCCCGGAGCGGTCATCACCGTCCTGCTGTGTCTGTGGAGCCTCGCGGTGCACCTGGGCAAGGCGCCGTTGATGCCCACGCCCTGGCAGACGCTGGTGGCGATGGGACAGCTCGCGGCGGATGGCCGGCTGGTGCGCTTCACCGTGGCGTCGCTCTTCCGCGTGAGCTGGGGGCTGTTGGCGGCGGTGGTGATCGCCATTCCCTTCGGTGTGTGGCTGGGCTGGTCCCACCGTGCCGAGCGGGCCCTGGGGCCGGCGCTCCAGCTGCTGCGCCCCATCAGCTCGCTGGCGTGGACGCCGCTGGCCATCCTCTGGTGCGGGGTGGGAGACCTGTCGGCGGTGTTCATCATCTTCATGGCGTGCTTCGGGCCGCTGACGGTGACGGCGCTCAACGGCGTGCGCAAGGTGCCGGCCGTGCACCTGCGGGCGGGCCGCAACTTCGGGCTGTCCACGGCCCAGCTGCTGCGCCGCATCGTCCTGCCGTCCGTGCTGCCGCAGCTCTTCACCGGCCTGCGGCAGACGCTGGGCGTGGCGTGGATGGTGGTGGTGATGGCGGAGATGATGGCCGTCAACTCGGGCCTGGGCTTCCTCATCCTCGACGCGAGGAACGCGGGCAACCGCTATGATCTCGTCGTCGCGGGGATGGTGATCATCGGCATGGTGGGGCTCGGGCTGGACCGGATGCTGCGGCGGGTGGAGCGGCTGCCCGGACTGAGCTGGGGCTTCCCCGCCCCTTCCCCTTCGGCCGCGCCCACCGCGCCCGGCATTCGTCCTTCCAGGAGTCACTGAGTTGAAGCCCACCACCGCCCTCTCTCCGCCCCCCGCCGAAGCCTCGGCCGTCCGCGCCACGGCCCTGACGGTCCGCGGCCTCCAGGTGCGCTTCAGCATGCCCACGCGCGAGCTGACGGTGCTGGAGGGCATCGACCTGGACGTCCATGAAGGCGAGTTCGTCTGCCTGCTGGGCCCCTCGGGCTGTGGCAAGTCCACCCTGCTCAACGTGGTGGGCGGCTTCCTGCGGCCCACGGCCGGCGAGGTGCGCTACCGGGGAGAGCTGATCACCGGGCCGGATCCGCGCCGCATCTTCGTCTTCCAGGAGCGCGGCGTGTTCCCCTGGCTGACGGTGGAGGACAACATCGCCTTCGGGCTGTTCCGGCTGTCCGAGGCGGAGCGGCGCGAGCGCGTGGCGCACTACGTGAAGCTGGTGGGGTTGAGCGGCTTCGAGCACGCCTGGCCGCACGAGCTGTCCGGCGGCATGAAGCAGCGCGTGGAGGTGGCGCGGGCGCTCGCGGCCAACCCCGAGGTGATGTACCTGGACGAGCCCTTTGGCGCGCTGGACTCCATCACGCGTCACTCCATGCGCTCGGAGCTGCTGCGGCTGTGGGAGTCGGAGCGCAAGACGGTGCTCTTCGTCACGCACGACATCGAGGAGGCGCTGCAGCTGGCGGACCGGGTGGTGGTGATGTCCGCCCGGCCCGGCCGCGTGGGACGCATCGTGGAGGTGGACGTGCCCCGTCCCCGGGACATCAGCTCGCCGCGCTACCTGGAGCTGCGGGACAGCCTGCTCGAGGAGATCGGTCTGGCGCACCGGATCTGAGCCCATGGTGACCCGACGCCAATTGGAGACATGGTTGTTGCCGGTGGGCACGCTGGTGCTGCTGCTGGTGGGCTGGGTGGTGGCGGTGCGCTGGACGGGCACGCGCGTGTTCCCCACGCCCCAGCAGGTGCTCCAGGGGCTGGTGGGGATGGTGCGCAGCGGCCTGCTGTGGCGGTACGCGGCGGACTCGCTGCTGCGCGTGGGGGTGGGCTTCGGGCTGGCCCTGATCGTGGGGCTGGGCCTGGGCATGGTGATGGGCCTGTACCCGGCGGTGGCGGCGGCGCTCGGCCCGGTGGTGCAGTTCCTGCGGCCCATCAGCCCCCTGGCCTGGGTGCCCATCGCCATCCTCTTCTTCGGCGTGGGAGACGGAGCGGCCGTCTCGCTCATCTTCCTCGCCGCCTGCCTGCCGCTGGCCCTGCACACCACGGGCGCGGTGGCCACGGTGCCCGCCATCTACCTGAACGCGGGCCGCAACTTCGGGCTCTCCCCGCCCCGGCTCTTCTTCCGGGTGCTGCTGCCGGCCGCCATGCCCCAATTGCTGGTGGGCGTGCGCGTCTCGCTGTGGGTGGCCTGGCAGGTGGTGGTGGCCGCGGAGATGATCGCCGTGGACTCGGGGCTGGGTTACATGATCGTGGACGCCCGCAACGCGGGCAAACGGTACGATCTGGTGGTGGCGGGGATGCTGCTCATCGGGAGCATCGGCCTGCTGCTGGACATGGGCATCCGCAGGATGGAGTCGCTGCACTGGGTGCGCTGGGGCTTCCGCGAGGAGTGAGAGATGAAGACGCAGACGAAGCGCGTGGTGATGGCGGTGGCGGCGTGGCTGGTGGTGGTCTCCGGCCTGCACCTGTGGCTGAACCTGGACTGGTCCTCGCTGCGCAACGAGTGGCGGACGGAGAACGAGCGCAAGCTCAACGTCGCCTACATCCCAGTCACCTGACACCTGGCCTGCCCGGTCACCGATTACATCGCCCGCAACTCCCTGGATGACACCCTCTTCATCCCGAAGATGTTCCAGGGGTTCCCGGAGATCAAAGAGGCACTGATCTCCAACCGGATGCAGGCGGGGTTCCTGGTGGCCCCCATGGCCCTGGCCCTGCGGTCGCAGGGCGTACCCATCAAGATCGTGTACCTCGGGCATCGCTACGGCAGCGCCGTGGTGGTGCGCAAGGAGGGACCCGTGCGCTCCGTGATGGGGCTGGCGGGCCACACCATCGCCATTCCGAGCCGCTTCTCGGACGAGCGGCTCATCGTGCTCAAGGCGCTCAAGCAGCATGGGCTGGCGCCCTCCGCGGTGAAGATGGTGGAGATGTCCCCCCCGGATGTCGCGGGCGCCCTGGCGGCGGGAGCCATCGATGGCTTCTCCATGGGAGAGCCCTACCCGTCCCAGGCGGAGCTCGGAGGCTTCGGGCGGGTGCTCTTCCACGCGCGGGAGTACTGGCCGGACTACATGTCCTGCGTGCTGGTGGTGCGCGACGACGTCATCGAGAAGCGTCCGCAGGCGGTGCAGGTGCTGGTGGACGGCATCGCGCGCTCGGGCCTGTGGCTGGACCAGGGCCGCGAGGAGCGCTCGTACGCGGCGGAGTTCGTGGGGCGCTACTACTACAGCCAGCCGCCCGCGCTGCTGCGGCACGCACTGCTCGAGCCGATGGACCGCGTGATGTACACGCCGCTCTCGCCTCGCCGCGAGGACTTCGAGCTGGTGCAGGACCTGATGATGGAGCACGGACTGCTGGAGCGGCGCATGCCCTTCGAGGAGTTCGTGGACATCCGCTTCGCCGAGCAGGCGAAACAGCAGACGGCCTGGAAGTTCGCGCCCTGGCTGCTGGATGACTGACAACTCAACATTGCATCGCCTCGCGAGGGGTCCTTCCGATGTCTGCATGACATTGGGGGCCGGAGGCGGCTATGCCTCGCGAGACCCGCCCTTTAGTCTGCCCCCGCTTTTCCACAGTCCCCGGGGGATGACCATGAAGAAGCTTGCTCTCGCTGTTCTTGTTTGTTTCGTGGCGGCGCCTGCTCTCGCGCAGGGCCAGGGAGGGGATCAGAAGGGTACCCAATTCACGCCGCCGAAGATCAACAACGAGAAGGAGATCCGGCAGTCGCTCGACTCCATGTACAAGAAGCTCGACGACGCCATGATGAAGGGAGACCACACCGCCGAGTACGGGATGATCGACTTCCCCGTCCTCATGGTGACGGACAGCGACCAGGGCGAGGCCACGACGAGCCTGTGGACGCGCGAGCAGTATGATCAGGCCATGTCCGAGGTGATGAAGAACACGCCCCCGGACGCCAACAAGAAGCTGAAGAAGAGCCGCTCGTACGAGATCCTCTCGGACAATCTGGCCATCGTCACCACGAGCCTGACCGATACCGTGAACGGCAAGAAGGCCACCTGGAAGTCCGCCACGCTGATGATCCGCAAGAATGGCCAGTGGATGGCCAAGAGCATGATCGAGGGTGGCTGGGGCAACTCGACGCTGGCCAAGGACTTCCGTCAGCAGGGCAACCAGACCGGCACCGGTGGTGGCGGCATGGGCGAGGACAACAACAAGAAGAAGTAGGCGAAGTTGAACGATGGCCGGGGTCTTTCTGGTATGGCGCGCCGCCAGGAGGAACGACCGATGCCATCTGGAAGCAACTTCGCCGTACGCCGTCCGTTTGCCCGCATCGGCCTGCTCGCGCTCGTCCTGGCGGCAGGCTGTGCCCACAAGCCGATCGTCAACGAGAACAAGGGCCGCGAGCTGAAGAGCGAAGGTCCGGTCCTCGCGGACACCACGAGCGGCCAGGTGCGCGGTGTCCTCTCCGAGGGCACCCGTGTCTTCAAGGGGATTCCGTACGGCGGGCCCACGTCGGGCAGGAACCGCTTCATGCCGCCGGTGAAGCCCGAGCCGTGGAGCGGCGTCCGGGATGCCCTCGAGTACGGCCCGCGCTGCGCCCAGCGCAGTGCCATCGGCACGGCGGTGGATCGCCAGGTCGTGGCGGCGCTCGTCGCGCCCGACACCCGGGCCATGAGCGAGGACTGCCTGGTCCTCAATGTCTGGACGCCCGGTGTGGCGGATGGCGGAAAGCGGCCCGTCATGGTCTGGCTGCATGGCGGTGGCTTCGTGGAAGGCTCCGGGTCGGCCGCCCTCTATGACGGCACCGCGCTCTCCCGGCGCGGGGACGTCGTGGTGGTCTCGCTCAACCACCGGCTCGGAGCGCTGGGCTACCTGTACACGGGCGGCGCCCACACGACCTCGGGCAATGCCGGCATGCTCGACATCGTCGCGGCGCTCGAGTGGGTGCGCGACAACATCGCCTCGTTCGGCGGGGACCCGGGCAACGTCACCCTTTTCGGCGAGTCGGGCGGCGGCATGAAGGTGACGCTCCTGCTCGCCATGCCCGCCGCGAAGGGGCTGTTCCACAAGGCCATCAGCCAGAGCGGTGCCCTGGTGCGCGCGCTGAAGCCGGAGGATGCGGCCACCCATGCCGGCGAGTTGATGGCCGAGCTGAAGCTCCAGCCGGGAGACCTCGAGGCGCTGCGGAACCTCCCCCTGGAGAAGCTGTTCGACGCGCAGATGGCCGTCGTGAAGAAGGAGCGGGGGGTCTTCACCTTCAACCCGCCCTTCACTCCCGTGATGGATGGGCAGGTGCTGCCCGGCAACCCGTTCGATCCCGTGGCCCCCGCGGTCTCGGCCGGAGTGCCGCTGATGATTGGCACCAACCAGGACGAGATGACGCTGTTCCTCCACGGGAAGCTGGGAGCGATGCCCGACGCCGTGGCGCGCATGGGACTGGGCCGGCTGGTGGGCGATGTGAAGGACCAGGTCTTCGATCACTACCGCCGCGCCAGGCCGGACGCCCCGGCGAAGGATCTGATCATCGCCGCCGGCAGTGACATGTTCCGGGCGCTGTCCCTGCTGGCCGCCGAGCGCAAGGTGGCCCAGGCCGGCGCCCCCGTCTACGTGTACCTGTTCACCTGGGAGACGCCGATCCTCGAGGGACAGCTCAAGGCCACCCACGCGCTCGACATTCCCTTCGTGTTCGACAACGCGGACCTGGTTCCCTCCTTCACCGGCAAGGACCCCGAGCGCTTCAAGCTGTCCGAGCAGATGAGCGCGGCGTGGATCGCCTTCGCGCGCAACGGCGACCCGAACCACCCCGGCATTCCCACGTGGCCGGCCTACGACACCGAGCAGCGCCCCACCCTGCTCTTCAACCTCACGTCCCGGGTCGAGAATGATCCGGGCCGCGAGGATCGCCTGCTCTGGCGGGACCTCCTCACGAAGTAGGCGCGGCGGGCCTCAACGGCCCACGCGGAACTCACGGGGCCTGGAGTCGTAGGCATCCAACAGGGGCTCATACCGGATTCCAAACACCACGGTATGGGCCCCTTCCTCCAGCGCTGGCAGCTGGAGCAAGGTCTTGAATTCACGTTGGCCGCCCGGCGGGATGACGGTGTCTTCCGCGAAGACATCCAGCGTCCCCCGATGGACCTCCTGGCCAGCCTTCCGGATGACGTAGAACAGCGCGGGCGCCCGTGGAAACCCGTCTCGCGCGAAGCGGAGCGCCGTGTTCCTCGGATTGGAGACCGTGACGCTCAGGGCCACGGTGTCTCCACTCCTCACGGTAGGAGGGAACGCGGCCTCCACCGGGATGTCGTAATAGGACGAGAACGCGGGCGCGATGAAGTAATGGACTGTCTTGTCCATGCGCGTCCGCAGCTCCGTGCTCCCGGCGAAGGGGCGGTCCTGGACGAGGACCACCTCGCGTCCCTGCAGGCCATCCTCGTAATTCCACAGCTCGTACTGGGATTGGCGCCGCTCGCCGCTCTGCAGGGCCACGCCCGTGTGCCCCGAGTAGAACGAATACAGAGACGACTCCCGGAAGTTGTCACCGAACAGCACGGGCCTGTCTCCGGCCACCTTCTCGATGTCTTCCGCCCACAGCTTCCGGCCATGGTAGTAGTCCACGTTGAGGTGGTTCACCGGGAAGATGCGGAACATCAAATACAGACGGAGCACCACGACGGCGAACGCCAGTGGCAGCACCAGGAATCGAAAGAGCCGCTTGTGCTTCTCCTCCTCGTAGAACCGCGAGGCGAGCAGCAGCAGCGGGAAGAGCGCGATGGACGTCCAGTGGAAGTGGACGAACGCCTTCAGGGCCGTGAAGAGGAAGAAGCCGAAGGTGCCTACGCAGAGGAACCGCAAGGCCCTCTCGAACCGGTCCTGAGCCCTGACGGCGAACGGAATGAAGAGGAGCCCGGGCCCGATCGCCGGGAGCTGCTGGCTGACGTACTCGAGCAGATAGCGGGTGGTGAAAGCGGTGGTGCGGCCCTTCAGGTGGAACTGGAACGTCGGAAACTGGTGCGCGTACTGCCAGCCCAGGTGCGGCAGGAACAACACCAGGCCCAGCACCATGGACAGCCAGAAGCGCGGTGAGCGCAGGAGCCGGAGGTTGGAGAGCACCGTGAACCCAACCACCAGGACGCCGTGGTACTTCGAGTACAGCATCAAGGCGGTGGAGCACCCCAGCAACAGCACCGCGGCCAGGTCCTCCTTCTCCAGGAACCGCTTGTAGCCCAGGAGGAACAGCACCAGGAAGAAGAGGAGCGGTCCGTCCGGGAAGATGATGAACGCCAGGTAGTTCAGCAGCGGCAGGGACAGCACCATCAGCGCGATGAGCGTGTCCCGCCCCGGATGCTCCCGAGGCACCAGCCTGAACAGCAGCAGCACGCTCAGGGCGTTCAGCATCACATTCACCAGGCGTACGCCCAACTCGTTCGGAAAGAGTGCGTAGCCGAGCCGCACCATCAGCGCGATGAAGGGGGGATGGTCGTAATAGCCCCACTCCAACGACCGCGAGTAGAACCAGTAGTACGCCTCATCACTGGTCAGCTCCGTGAACGCGGCCTGCACGAGATTCAGCACCAGCCAGAAGAGGAAGAAGTGCAGGGGCCTGATTTTCATCGGGGGTTCGTGCCGGGGTGAGACCGGAGCATCGCGGGTGATACCCCTCCACCGTCTACGCGGCAAGCATTCCGGGCGGGTTCGCATGTCAGGCCCGCGCGGTATGCACGTCAATGCAGTGCCGTATGGATGTCCAACGCGGTCCACTCCCGGACCGCGGAGGGGGAAAAACAATGCGAATGAATCTTCTGGGTGCGGCTCTGATCGGCGGCCTTCTGGGCTCGGCGTCCGCGCGGGCCGAGACGACGCTCTTCTCCGACGACTTCTCCACCAACCCGATCACCAACGGAAAGTGGACCGTGGTGCAGAGCGACGTGCCGAACACGTTCCACGACGCCACCAGCCAGTCCTTCTACATGACGCGGGTGGGCGGCTACACGGGCGGCGGCATCTACATGATGGCCAATACCCCGCTCAAGACGCGCAAGTGGGAGGCCTCGTTCCGCTACCGCATCGGCGGCCGGTACCAGGGCGGCGCCGACGGGCTCGCCTTCATGTTCTACAAGAAGGGCGGCTACCGGCCCGCGGGCGGCGGGTTCCTCGGCTTCAACCCCGCCTACGTGAACCAGCCGGGCTACGGCGTCATCGTCGACAACTACTACAACTCGGGCTGGGATCCCTCGGACAGCTACATCGGGCTGATCAAGGACAACACCCACACGTTCTCGGCCAAGCTCGCCTACAAGAATGACTCGCGCACCGAGGACGCCGTGTGGCACTCCATGCGGGTGCGCTTCATCGACGGCGAGGTGACCGTGCACCTCGACGGCGGGCTGCTCTTCACGCACAAGATGGCCGCGCCGGACTACTCGTACGACGGCGTCGGGTTCTCGGCCGGCATCGGCGCCGACCAGAACTACCACCAGATCGACGACTTCGTCCTGACGGACCTCGAGGTCCCCGTGTGGAGCACCACCGGCAGGATGAACCTGGAGCACGGGCTCCACGCGGCCACGCGGCTGCCCGGAGGCAAGGTGCTCGTCGTGGGTGGCTTCACCAGCGCGGCCGAGGTGTATGACCCGGCCACCGGCACGTGGAGCTTCACGGGTCCGGCGTCCACGTCGCGCCTGCGGCCCACGGCCACCGCGCTGAAGGACGGCCGCGTGCTCCTCACCGGCGGCGAGAACGACTCGCGCTCGCTGGAGACGGCCGAGCTGTACGACCCGGCCACCGGCACGTGGAGCCCCACGGCCTCGCTGAGCACCGGCCGCAAGGATCACACCGCCACGCTGCTGAGCGATGGGCGGGTGCTCGTCACCGGCGGCTCCAGCGGGAGCTCCGGCACCCTGTCCTCGGCCGAGCTGTATGACCCGGCCACCGGGACGTGGACGCCCGTGGGCTTCATGAACCAGGCGCGCAGCCAGCACAAGGCCGTGTCCCTGTCCGGGGGCAAGGTGCTCGTCACGGGCGGCCTGGATGCCAGTGGACTGCCGCTGGCCTCGTCCGAGGTGTATGACCCGGCCACCGGCGCGTGGACGCTCACCGGCAGCCTGGCCACGGCCCGCCGGTACCACTCCGCCACGGCCCTGAAGAATGGTCAGGTGCTCGTCGCGGGGGGTTACGACGCGAACGCCTCCACGCTCGCCTCGGCCGAGCTGTACAACCCGGCCACCGGCACGTGGAGCTCCACCGCGCAGCTGGGCAAGAGCCGCCGCTACCACACCGCCACCCTGCTGAACGACGGCAAGGTGCTGCTCGCCGGTGGGTACAGCGACTGGTACGGCATCCTCGCCTCGGCCGAGCTGTATGACCCGGCCACCGGGACCTTCGCCGACACGGCGAACCTGGGGCTGGTGCGCTACGATCACACGTCCACCCTGCTGGAGGACGGCCGTGTGCTGACGGTGGGTGGCTTCAGCACGGGCGATCAGGCCTCGGCGGAGCTGTTCGGCATCGTCCGCAAGTAACAGCGCCGCTGGCGGGTCCGAGGGCCCGGTGCTCCGTCCTTCCGACGGGTGCATCGGGCCCTCGGCCGTTGCGGGCTTCAGCCCACCTTCGAGGGGGTGATGCCCAGCGTGTCCGCGTAGCTGTGGATTCCGCGGATGTGATTGCCACCATCCACGGCGATGGTCTCGCCGGTGACCCAGGACGAGAGATCGCCGCACAGGAACGACACCACCTTCGCCACGTCATCCGGCTCGCCGCACACCTTGCCGAGCGGCGTCCGGGCGAGGAACTCCCGCTTCATGGCCTCCGTCATGAGACCGGCGCCCTCGGAGAGGGGCGTGCGGATGACGCCCGGCGCGACGATGTTGACGCGGATGCCGTAGCGCCCCAGCTCCGAGGCCGCCACCTTGGTGAGGTTCGCGAGCCCCGCCTTGGAGGCGCAGTAGTGGCCGAGCCCATCCGTCACGTCCGTCTGGTTCAGCGAGGAGATGTTGACGAAGGACCCGGGCTGCTTCGCGTCCACGAGCGCCCGCCCCAGGGCCTTCATGAAGAGGAAGGGCCCCTTCAGGTTGATGTCCAGGACGAGATCGAAGTCCTGCTCCGGCATGTCGATGATCGGGGCGAGCGTGGCCGTCCCCGCGTTGTTCACCAGGATGCCCGGCAGGCCGAACTCCCGCGTGGCGGTCTCGATGGCCCGGGACACGTCCTCGGCCCGGACCACGTCTCCCGCGAAGGCCACGGCCCGCGCGCGCCCCTCCATGGCCCGGTTGAGCTCCTGGGCGGCGGCCTCCACCTTCTCCCGGGTCCGCCCGAAGAGGAGCACGTTGGCTCCGTCCCGCATGAGACGCGCGGCGATCCCCAGCCCGATTCCCTGCCCCGCTCCCGTCACGATGGCACTGCTCGATACCAGCTTCATCCCGGCTCCTTGTGTTCTCAGGAGGCTCGGACGCTACACCCGCGATAAGGTCCCGCCATGCAATTGCTCCTGAATCTCCTGTGGATCGTCTTGGGCGGGTGGATCATCTGGCTCGAGTACGTGATCGGCGGACTGCTGCTGTGCCTCACCGTCGTGGGCATCCCCTTTGGCATGCAGTGCTTCAAGGTGGCCGGGCTGGGCCTGCTGCCGTTCGGCAAGGACATCGTCGACGCGCCGGGCGCCAGCCCCATCGGCTTCCTCCTGAACATCATCTGGATCCTCGTCGCGGGGATCTGGATCTTCTTGAGCCACATCGCGCTCGCGCTGGGGCTCGCCGTGACGATCATCGGCATCCCCTTCGCCATCCAGCACGTGAAGCTCGCGATGCTCGCGCTCGCGCCCTTCGGGAAGATCGTGCGCGAGCGGTGAGCGGCGGCGTCAGAAGGCCACGCCGAAGGCCAGGCGGGGCGTGGGGATGATCTGCACCCGCAGCGCCCCATCCCCTTCCGCCTCGAGGTCCGGCGTCGAGCGGTACTGGGCCGAGAAGCCCGCCGCGAGCGTGAAGCGGTTGAACAGCACCAGCGTCCAGCCCACCGTCCCGCCCAGCCCCAGCCCATAGCCCGTGCGCCGCACGCGGTTCTGCGAGCGGAGCTGATAGACCGCGCTGAACTCGGGCCCGAAGTAGATGCCGCTCGGCGCGTTGCCGAGCACGAAGAGCCGGATGCCCAGCGTCCCCGCCAGCGACAGCGTCCAGGCCTCCGGCGTGCGCCCATAGGCGAACTCCGGCGCCACGTAGATGGACAGCGGCTTGCCAAAGGCCCGCTCGTACTCGACTCCCAGCTGCGAGTTCTTCAGCGCCAGCGGGTTGATGGTGAAGGTGTTCCGGGCGCCCAGCTCCTCCTCGGGAGGCGGCTTCGGCTTGCCCAGCTTCGAGAACCAGTCCTGCACCTTGGTGATGACGTCGTCCTCCGCCAGGGCCTTCCCGGGGAAGAGGACACACAACGAGAGCAGGAGGAGCAGCGCGGCGCGGGACATGGTGGGCTCGGGATGAGGGGGGGCCGCCATCTTCGAGCACCCATGGGGGACGTCTCAAGCACGGAGCTTCAGGGGCCCGCCTCCCGCTCCCGCTCGAGGAGCCACGCGGCGATGGCCTTCTCACACGCCTCGTGGCGATCCAGGAAGGCGAAGTGGCCACTGTCCAGTTCCACATAGGTGGCCAGCCGCCCCGCGCGCCGGGCGGCTTCACGCATCAGCCTCGCGGGCATCATCGAGTCGTGCGTCCCCTCCACGAGGAGCACGGGGACGCTCGGCGGAGGCACCTTCGTCGAGGCCCCGGAGATCAACAGGAGCCCCCGAAGCTCCAGCCCGGGATGCGCGGCCCGGCCCACGAGCACGCTCGCGCCCACGCCCCCGTTGGACAGCCCCCCGAGGTACACCCGCTTGACGCCACGCCGCGCGAGCCAGGCGAAGGTGCGCTCCAGGGTCTCCTCTCCCCTGCCCGACCACCAGTCTCCCATCGGGCCCACCGAGGGACACACGGTGAGCGCCGAGATGGCCTGGACCGCTCGCGCCATCTGCCAGCAGTACACGGCGAAGTTGCCCGCGTAGCCGTGCAGGAACACCACGGCCGTCCCGGGAGCGGCGTGGCGCCCGGCGGGGATGACGACGGCATCGAAGGACCCGGGCGACTGGAGCCCCAGCCACGTCGCGACCGCGGGCGTGGCGCTCAGGCCCTCGGCAGCCCTCAGCCGGGAGAAGGCCGACTCGAGCGCCGGGACGAAGTCGCGTGCATCCGCACGGGGCAGCCGGCCCGACAGCAGGAGCGCATGCGCCGCGAGCAGCGTTCCATCCCGCTCATCCACGAGCCGGTTCACCAGCCTCCATCCCTCGTCCGGCAGACGCACGGTGTGCAGGCCTAGCCCATCCGCGAGCACGAGCCGCGCGCCCGCGACGAGCACCAGCAGGCCGAGCCCCGCCCGGCTCAGGCCGCGCCACCGCCGCCAGCGTTTCGTGAGGAGCCCGGCCGAGAGGACAGAGCCCCCCACGACATAGGCCCAGCCCGACGGCGTCGCTCCCACGGAGAAGGCCGCCACGAGCAGCAGGGCGGCGACAGGGGCGCTCACGAGGCCCAGGAGGAAGACGAACATGGTGCCAGTGTGAAGCCCGGCCCGGCTCCCGCGGGCCCCGCCCCGCCGAACGGCTCCAGGAAGACGGCCGCCGGTCGCGCCGCGCTCCCGAGTGGCCCCGCCTGTACCAGATGACCCCATCCCGCGCTCCCCCTGTCCGAGAATGGGACAACCCCCGGGCTCCCACGAACCCCCCGGGGTTGCTGGGAAATCGTCACGCTCTCGTAACGGCTCTTTACGTTCCAGCGCCTCGGAGGGTGGAGCCCCGATGCACCATCGCATCTCCGGGGCCACGCCAACCTCGCGTTCTCACACAAGGAGAAGTGCTGGCCCGAGCCTTGCTCATCCGACGAACCGCCTCATCCCCCAGCAAAGGAAGCAAGCCCTATGAGCAAGAACCTTCGTGGCAATTTCAAGTGGATGGCTGTCGTGGGTGCGTCCCTTCTCGGCGCCTGCGGCGTGCCGGGGGACGAGACCGCGGCCAACGGTGAGGGGCTCGCCCAGGGCGCGCAGGAGCTCGCCGCCCGGGACGTGTCGGTGCGGCTGTCCTCGGAGAAGGCCACCTTCGGCGCCGGCGAGACGGCCCGGGTGACCCTCACCCTCACCAACGACTCGCGCCACGCGGTGAAGCTGCTCAAGTGGTACACGCCCGCCGAGGGCCTCGAGGAGCCGCTCCTCCAGGTGAAGCTCAACGGCGAGGACGTGGCCTTCACCGGCCCGCACTACAAGCGCCCCGCCGCCTCCGAGAAGGACTTCCTCACCCTGGCCCCCGGCGAGAGCCTGAGCCGCACGGTGGACCTCGGCGAGGTGTATGATCTGTCGCGCACCGGCAGCTACAGCCTGAGCTTCGAGGTGGCCACCGCGAAGCTCCACGGCAACAGCGCCAAGGCCGGCCTGCTCAAGTCCAACGACGTGACCGTGTGGATCGAGGGCCGCGCCGCCGCCAGGCCCGCCGGTGAAACCCCCACGTCGCTCGGCGCCATCTCGTTCAGCGGCCGCTGCTCGTCCACCCAGATGACCACCATCATGGACGCGCTCAACGCGGCCAGCGCCATGGCCAATGACTCGTCGTCCTACCTCAACGGCACGCCCTCGGGCACGCCGCGCTACACCACCTGGTTCGGCGCCTTCTCGAGCAGCGGCTGGACCACCGCGAAGACCCACTTCGCCGCCATCAAGGACGCCTTCGACACCAAGCCGATCACCGTCGATTGCGGCTGCAAGAAGAGCTACTACGCCTACGTCTACCCGAACCAGCCGTACACCATCTACGTGTGCAACGCCTTCTGGTCCGCGCCGATGACGGGCACCGACTCCAAGGGCGGCACGCTCATCCACGAGATGAGCCACTTCACGGTGGTGGCCGGCACGGATGACTACGTCTACGGGCAGAGCGGCGCCAAGAGCCTGGCGATCTCCAACCCCACCAACGCGCTCGGCAACGCGGACAACCACGAGTACTTCGCCGAGAACACGCCCTTCCTGCAGTAGTCCCGTGGTATGGGCGCCGCATGCCCAACCCCACGATCATCGACGGCCTGGATGGACTCCGGGCCCTCGCAGGACAGAAGCTCGGGGCCTCCGACTGGAAGCAGCTGGCGTACGAGGACATCGTGCGCTTCGCGGAGGCCACCGGGGATTTCCAGTGGATCCATGTGGACCGGGAGCGGTGCGCGCGGGAGTCGCCCTTCCGCGTGCCCATCGCCCATGGGTACTTCAGCGTCTCGCGCATCGCCGGGCTGTTCTTCGAGATCGTCGACATCCGGGGCTTCGCCCTGGTGCTCAACTACGGCCTCAACAAGGTCCGCTTCCCCGCGCCCCTCAAGGCCGGGGCCCGCTACCGGCTGAGCCTCGAGCTCGAGGAGCTCAAGGACATTCCCAAGGGTGTCGAGGCCCTGATGCTCGCCAGCATCGAGATCGAAGGGGAGTCCAAGCCGGCGTGCGCCGCGGAGGTGCTCTACCGGTTCATGACCGCGTGAGCGGCGGTGGCCTGCTCGCGGACCACGCAGGCCACCCGCCCTCGCGTACCGGACTGGCCCCGGGCTGACAGCTCGCGGGGCCCGGCCTCACCTTGGTGGAAAGCCCTCCGCCAACGCAGGCCCCCATGTCCACGCTCTTTCCACCGCCCCTCTCCCGTCTGTATCTGCTCGCCTTCGATCACCGGAATGCCTTCGAGCACTCGCTCCTCGGCTTGTCTGGCCCCCCCACGGCCGACGAGGCGGAGGCCATCCGCCGGATGAAGATGCTCATCTACACCGGCTTCCGGCTGGCGCTCCGTCAGGGGGCGCGGCGCGACGGCAGTGGCATCCTGGTGGACGAGCAGTACGGGACCCACGTGGCCGCCCATGCGCTCGAGGACGGGTCCCTGCTGGCCATGCCCGTGGAGAAGAACGGGCAGCACGAGTTCGACTTCGAATATGGCCAGGACTTCGGCGCGCACGTGGAGACCTTCGATCCGGCCTTCACCAAGGTGATGGTGCGCTACAACCCCGAGGGAGACGCCGGGCTGAATGCCCGCCAACGGGAGCGGCTCGCCCACCTCACCGACTGGTTGCAACAGCGCGGGCGCCGCTTCCTCTTCGAGCTGCGGGTGCCCCCCACCAACGCCCAGCTCGAGGCCGTTGGAGGAGACCTGGAGCGCTATGACACCGAGCTGCGGCCCTTGCTCCTGGTGCGAGCGATGGAGGAGCTGCAAGCCGGCGGCGTGGAGCCAGACGTGTGGAAGATCGAGGGCCTGGAGCGGCCGTCGGACTGCGAGAACGTGGCCCGGCAGGCCCGGGCGGGAGGCCGGGAGCACGTGTCGTGCATCGTGCTCGACCACCGCACGGGTTGGAAACGGATGGAGCGTTGGCTGCATGCGGCCGGCGCCACTCCGGGCTTCATCGGCTTCTCGATCGGCCAGACGATCTGGTGGAACCCCCTCCGGGCCTTCCAGGAGGGGCAGCTCACCGCGGCCGAGGCGGCCCAGCGGATCTCCGAGAACTACCAGCGTGCGCTCATCACCTGGGACAAGGCGGCGCTCCGCTCCCCGCTTCAGCGGATGGAGGCCTCGCCGGCCTGAAGGCCATGAGCCATTTCCAGCTGGGTGAGCGGCTGCCGCCGCAGGCCGTTGGCGGCGAAGAAGGCGGCGCCCAGCTGCTCGGGAAGGGCGACCTGGGTCTTCCACCGGCGGCCCGGCAGCCGGGCCGCGAGCGCCCGCAGGAGGCGGCTCCCCTCCCCCCGCCGGCGCTGCTCCCCGGCCACCACCAGACAGCGCAGCACCACGTCCTGGGGCCCGGCCTCGAGAATCACCGCCACCGCCGCGCCGAGGCGGAAGGCCCGCGCGGGCGCCGTCAGTCCGGCCAGGGTCTCCGGCGCGAGCTGCCAGGGAAGCCCGGGCTCGCCATCCCGGAGCACCGCCGCCAGCGCGGTGGACAGGGGAATCTCCTCCAGGGGCGCGGCGTGCTCCGGAAGCGTCCCTTCCCACCCCACCAGCCGGCGGCGGACCTGGAAGCCCGAGCGCTCGTAGAGGGCCAACGCGGGGGTGTTGCTCTCGATGACCTCCAGCAGCATCGAGCGATCTCCCCGGCCCCGCGCCTCGTCGAGCAGCCTGTACACCAGCGCACGGCCCACCCCGGTGCGCCTCAGCTCCGGAACGATCGCCATGGCGGCCACCCGGCTCGTGTCCCCCCGGCGGGCCACGAGCGCCAGCGCCTCCACGCGGCCCTCCCGCACCACCACCAGACTGTCCGTGAGGTGCACGTGCTCGGTGCGCACCCGCTGCTCGAAGGCCCGGACATCCCCGGAGATGGGCACCACGTACCGGGCGAAGCAGGCCGCGAAGCCCTCGGCGAGTTTGTCGAACGGAAGGGAGGGAGCGGAGGAGATCTCGGGAGCGGACATGCCCGCCATCATAACGATCTCCAGTCCGCTGTTCGGCGTGGAGGCGTTGGATGTCAGCGTGTTCCTGGTGGCGCTGCGCCACGACCAATCCTCCGGGACGAGCGGTGCCTCCCTGGCCGCTCCACGGGCGGAAGCGCGCGAGCCCCGGTCACACCCGGGTGGAAAATGGGCGGTGGAAGAGAACCGCGAGACCTACTCCGAGCGGCAGTCCACCCAGCTCACGCCCGAGCCGCGCGTCTCGTTCCAGATGCGAGGGAGGGCGCTGGCGGCCTTGGGGTGGATATCGTGGAAGAGGATGATGCCGTGCCGCCACAGCAGCATGAGCGACAGCACGCGCCCGGCGGCCTTCGTGCCCGAGTTGCTCGCGTGCCAGTCCTGCGAGTCGATGTTCCACAGCATGTTCTTCATTCCGCCGCGCTCCAGCGCCTGGAGGATGTCCGGGTTGCGCTGGCCGTACGGCGGGCGGAACAGCGTCAGCTTCGTCTGGCCCTCGGGCAGGGTCTCCGCGAGCTTGGAATGGAAGGACTCCATGCCCGCCACCGCGCCGGCCCACGAGGCGTGGGAGCGGTGCTCCTGGCCGTGCGAGCCGACGCACATGCCCGCGTAGAGCGCACGGAGCTGCTCCACGGACGTCGCCTTGCGGCGGGCCTCGTAGTTGTTGCCGAGCAGGAAGAAGGCGGCGTGGATGCCCTGGGCGCGCAGCTGCCCGGCGAGCGCGTCCGTGCCGCCGCCCTTGGGCGTGGGACCGTCATCGAAGGTGAGCAGGAAGCTCCGGTCCGGCATCTCCAGGCCGAAGCGCTCGGAGGGCGACAGGGGGAGGATCTCACTCGTCACCTTGGGGAAGAGCCCCGCCAGGCGGACCAGCTCGGCGACGTAGCCCTGGTGGAAGGGCTTCTGCTCGGCGTACCAGGGCGCCAGCTCCGCCGGCAGCTTCGCGAGCCCCGCCCGCGCCGTGGTGACCATCGCGTCCCAGTCCTTGGGCACCGCGCCCTCGCAGAAGAGCGCCCCGGCGGCACACGTCTCGCGGGCCTTGGCGAAGTTGCCCACCACCACCTGGCGCATCCGCTCCTTCCACTTCGCCAGGGACGCGGCATCACCCGTGGCGTCGTTGCGAACGTCGGCGTCCGCCATGGCCTCGGTGAACACGGCGAGCTCCGCGCGGGATGCCACGTCGAAGGCCTGGGGACTCGTCATGGGCCAGGGCCATTGGGAGCGCTCGGTGAGCGACACCTTCAGGCCCGCCGCCTGGGCGGTGGGCACGAGCAGGACGGAGCAGAGCAGCGCGGTCAGGTAGCGGAACGGGCGGTACATGAAATCCTCTCTCAGGTGGCTGAGGTGGAGAGCACGCTACGTGCCAGCCCCCGGGCAGAGGAAGCCCCCCCGGCCGCGAAACCCGCTACGCCGCGCGCCTGTCCAGGATGCCCGAGCGGGCGATGCGCTCGACGGCCTCGGCCAGCCGCGCCTCGCTCTGCACGAAGGCGATGCGCACGTAGCCCTCGCCCATGGCGCCGAAGCCACTGCCGGGCACCACGGTGACGCCGACCTGCTCCAGCAGCGCCATGGCGAAGGCGAGGCTGGACTCGAAGCCCGGCGGCACGGGCGCCCAGCAGAACATGGTGGCCTTCGGCTTGGGGACGGCCCAGCCCAGCCGGTTGAGCCCGTCCACCAGCACATCCCGGCGGCGCTGGTAGGTGGCGGCCATGTCGGCCACGCACTGCTGCGGCCCGGTGAGCGCGGCGATCGCGGCGGCCTGGATGGGCCGGAAGAGTCCGCAGTCCAGGTGTGTCTTCACCTCGGCCAGCTGCCCGAGGAGCCGCGCGTTGCCCACGGCGTAGGCGATGCGCGCCCCGGCCAGGTTGAACGTCTTGGAGAGCGAGTTGAACTCCAGGCCCACCTCCATCGCGCCCGGCGTCTCCAGGAAGCCGGGGGGCCGGTACCCATCGAAGGACAGCTCGCTGTAGGCCGCGTCATGCAGGATGACCGTGCCATAGCGGCGCGCGAAGGCGACCACCTGCTCGAAGAAGCCGGGCCGGACCACGGCGGCCAGCGGGTTGCTCGGGTAGTTGAGGATCAGGAGCCTGGCCCGCCGCTTGATGCCCTCGGGCAGCGCCTCCAGATCCGGGAGGTAGCCGTGCTCGGCCTTCAGGGGCACGGGATGGAGCTCCGCGCCCGCCAGCACGGGGCCCGCGGTGTAGATGGGGTAGCCGGGATCCGGCACCAGCACGAGATCACCCGGATCCGTGACGGCCTGGGTGATGTGGGCCAGGCCCTCCTGCGAGCCGGTGAGCCCCAGCACTTCCGAGTCCGGACGGAGCGTCACACCGAAGCGCCGCTGGTACCACCCGGCCACGGCCTCGCGGAAGACGGGCAGATCCCTCATCGGGTAGCCGTAGTTGCTCGGATCGCGGATGCCCTGGGCCAGGGCCTCGGTGATGTGCGGAGCGGGAGGCAGGTCCGGGCTGCCGATGGACAGGTTGATGACATCGGCACCGGTGGCAAGCTTGCGCTTGCGCGCCTCGTCCACGGCGGTGAAGACAGCGGCGGCGAGCTTCTGGAGGCGCTGGGGCTTGCTCATGGACATGGGGCGATCGTCCACTCTATCACGCCTTGGTGCGCGGGAGGGGTACCCCGCTCGACACTCAGGCGCGCGGCAGCGCCACCCCGGCGAGGCCCGGGGACAATCAGACGAGCACGGGCAGCAGCAGGGTGAAGGTGGTGCCACGGCCGAGCTCGCTCTTCACCCGCATCTCCCCGCCCATCTTCTGGATGATGGACTGGCTGATGGACAGGCCGAGCCCCGTGCCGGAGCCGGCGGGCTTGGTGGTGAAGAACGGCTCGAAGATACGGGACAGTATCTCGGGAGGAATCCCGTGGCCCGTGTCCGAGATGTCGATGCGCACCCACTCCCCTTCCAACGCGGTGCGCACCCGGAGCACGTTGCGCTCCGTGCCTCCGGACCGCATGGCGTGGGCCGCGTTGACGATCAGGTTGAGGAACACCTGGCTGAGCCGTCCCTCGCTGGCGGACACGGGAGGCAACCGCTCCGCGTAGTCCCGCTCCAACCGGGCCGTGTGCTTCAGCTCGTTGTTGGCCATGCGCAGCACCACATCCAGGCACGAGTGGATGTCCACCGGCGCCAGCTCCTCGCCCGCCGTATGCGAGAAGAACCGCATGTCGCGCACGATGTCCCGGATGCGCTGACCCCCGACCAGGCACTCGGCCAGCACCTCCTTCACCTCGGCGAGCGTCTCCGCCAGGCGTGACGGCAGCTCCGGGAGCGCCGCCAGCTCCCGCTCCAGCTCGTCCCGCCACTCCTGGAGATAGCTGAGGTTGGAGAGCACATAGGACGTGGGGTTGTTGATCTCATGCGCGATGCCCGCCGCCAGGGCCCCCATGGAGGCGAGCCGGTCGTTCTGGATGTTCTGCTGCTCCAGCCGCCGCTTCTCGGTGAGATCATCCCCGACGATGAGCAGGCGCCGCGCCGTGCCCGACACCTGGAGCGACGCGGCGATCCCCAGCGCCATGCGCCCCCCGTTCGCCGCGCGCAGCCCCTGCTCCTCCAGCCGCACCGTGCCGCGCACACGCAGGTCCTTCAGCATGCGCCGCAGGGGCTCGCGCTCGTCCTCGGGCGCGAGCGTCTCGAACGAGGTGCCGAGCAACTGCTCGCGGGAGATGCCCAGCAGCCGCTCCGCCACCGGGTTGACCTCCAGCACACTCCCGGCCGCGTCGAGCACGAAGACCACCTCGCGGGAGTGCTCCATCAGATGCAGGGTGCGCTCGTGGGCCTCGCGGACCTGCTCCTCCAGGTGGGCGGCGTGCCGCTCGATGATCTCCTTCGTCTCCTGCAGCGTGGCCTCCTGGCGCCGGCGCTCGCTGATGTCCACGTAGATGCCGACCAGCCCCTTCACCGTCCCCTCCGAGTCCTTCAGCGGCACCTTGCTCGTCAGGACCCAGGACGCCTCTCCCCCGGGATGCTGGAGGGCCTCCTCGAAGGCGATCCGGGCGACACCGGACTCCATCACCTCGCGATCATCCCGGCGGTAGGCGCCGGCATGCAGACTCGACGCGGGCAGCTCGAGGTCCGTCCTTCCGATCACCTCCAGCGGAGAGGACACCCCCACGTCGCGGGCGAACTGCTGGTTGCAGCCCAGGAAGACGCTGTGGCGATCCTTCCAGAACACCGAGTGCGGAATGTGCGCGAGGATGCTGCTGAGCAGCTCCTGTTGATCCATCAGCTGGCGCTCGATGCGCTGGCGCTCGCGCATCTCCGCCTGGAGGAACGCGTTGAGGGAGCGCATGCGCTCCTGGGCCTGCTCCAGCTCGGTGTTGCGCTCCTGGAGCTGGCGCACCTGGGTGCGCGCGCGCAGCAGCAGCTCGAGCTGGCGCTTGAGCCCGTTCAGGCAGCGGCGCTGGGCCTCGCTCCACGCGCGGGGACGCCGGTCCAGGACGCAGAGCATCCCGATGGAAGCACCGTCCTCCGTCTGCAGGGGAACCCCCGCGAAGAAGCGGAGGAACGGCTCGCCCTGGACGAGCGGATGGGTGGAGAAGCGCTCGTCGGCGATGACGTCCTCGACGACGAAGGCGCCCTCGCGCTGGAGGGCCTGGGTGCAGAAGGCGGTGACCCGCTCCGTCTCGCTCGGCCCATGCAGCCCCACGCTGGCCCTGAACCGCTGCCGGTCCCGGTCCACCAGGTTGAGCAGCGCGATGGGCGCGCCGCACGAGGCCGCGGCGAGCCGCACCAGGTCGTCGTAATCGGGTTCGGACGGCGTATCCATCGGACTGGAGGGGTCGAGCGCCTGCAGGCGCCGCACTTCGTCTCTCTTCAAGGCAGAAGCGGGGGTGTTCATGGACGTGGCTCGAACCCTCTCGACGCAGGACTGGTCCTGGGCTTCAACAGTCCGCCACATTTCAAGGACGCGGGCACACCCCATGTAGGTCTCAGCCCCCGAAGCGCGCAGCGGATCTGAACAACCCGCAACCGCATCACAACGGGGATTGCCCACTATCTTTCACTTCAAGGAAATCCACGTCCCCGGTCCGGTTCGGGCGACGGGGTGGCCCGCCGGGTGCTCGGGCGTGGGAAGTGGCATGCTCCTTCCCACGTTTTACCAGCCCGTCACCCATGGACACGCTCGATTCCTTCCAACTGCCCCAGCGCCTCTACGGACGCGACACGCACGTCGCCACGTTGCTGCGAGGCCTCGAGCGGGTCATCCAGGAGGGCCAGTCGGAGCTCATCCTGGTGCGCGGCTACTGCGGCATCGGCAAGTCGTCGGTGGTGCACGCACTGCGGGAGCCCGTGGTGCGGCGGCGGGGATTCTTCCTGAGCGGGAAGTCGGAACCGTTCCAGGGGGACGTCCCCTACGCCACCCTGTCGCAGGCCCTGGCCGGTCTGACGCAACAGTTGCTGGCGGAGCCGGACGAGCAGCGCGCCCGGTGGCGGGAGCGGCTGCGCGAGGCCTGGGGCGAGCAGGGCCAGGTGCTCGTGGACGTGGTGCCCCCCCTGGAGCACGTGGTGGGCCGGCAGCCGGCGGTCCCGGAGCTGCCCCCCGGAGACGCGCAGTACCGCTTCCACCGGCTGTTCCAGATCATGTTGACGTTGCACCGGGACGGCCTGTTGACCCGGGCCGCCGAGGGCGGGTGGCGGTGGGATGCCGCGGGCGTCCGGGCACAGGACTACTCCGACAACGTCGCCGACTTCATGGTGAGCCGGCTGCGCCAGCTGCCCGTGCGGACCCAGCACCTGCTGCAACTGGCCGCGTGCGTGGGCAACGTCTTCCCGTGCCAGCTGCTGCTCATCCTCTCCGGCGCGGAGCCGGGCGAGGTGGAGTCCGGCCTCGAGGAGGCGATCCGCGAGGGCATGCTGGTGCGCGTCGGCCCGGAGCAGTGCCGCTTCCTCCACGATCGCATCCAGCAGGCGGCCTATGACCTCGTCCCCGCGCCGGAGCGCAAGGCCGTCCACCTGCGCATCGGCCGCCTGATGCTGGCGAGCCTGTCCCCGGAGGAGCTCCGCGAGCAGCTCTTCGATGTGGTGGGGCAGCTCAACGCGGGAGTGGACCTGATCCACGACGCGGGCGAGCGCCACCGGGTCGCCCGGCTGATCGCCCATGCGGGCGGGAAGGCCCGGGCCTCGACCGCGTTCCGCTCGGCCGCGGACTTCTTCGCGCTGGCCTTCACGCTCATTCCGGGGGACCCCTGGGAGACGGACCCGGAGCTGGCCTTCAAGCTCCAGCTGGACCAGGCCCACGGCGAGTTCATGAGCGGCAATGCCGCCGGGGCGCGCCGGCTGGTGGAGTGGCTCCGGCCACGGGCCCGGACCCGCGTGGACCTGGCGGCCCTCTACCGTCTGGAGAGCGAGCTGCTCCTCGCCGCCAATGAGTTCCAGGGCGCCAGGAGCTGTCTGATGGAGGCGCTGAACCGGCTCGGCATGCCCCTGCCTCCCCACCCCTCCCGGAGGGAGGTGGTGACCGCCAACGACGAGGTCTGGGAGTTATTGGGCGAGCGCTCCATCGAGCAGCTCATCGGCCTGCCGCTCATGACGGATCCGGACATGAAGGCGGTGATGGACGTGCTCGGCGCGCTGTTCACCCCGGCCATCTTCACGGACGAGAACCTGCTCATCCTCCACCTGTGCCGGATGGTCTCCCTGAGCCTGCGCTACGGCAATACCGAGGCCTCCGTGCACGGGTATGCCTGGTACGGGCTGATGCAGGGAGCCGTCTTCAAGCGGTACGGGGAAGGCCATGCCTTCGGCGTGCTCGCGAACGCGCTGGTGGAGCGCCACGGCTTCTCCGCCGCGCGGGGACGGGCGCTGTACGCCCTGGAGCTGAACAGCTATTGGGTGCGCCCCCTGTCCGAGGCGCTGGAGATCGTCCGCGACGCCTTCCACCAGGCGCTGCGGGGCGGGGACTTCCAGGTCGCCTGCTACTGCAGCAACCACATCGTCACGGACCGCCTCGTCCTGGGACACCCGCTGGAGGACGTGTACCAGGAGACCCTCACGCGGCTGGACTTCGCGCGCCAGTCCGGCTTCCAGGCCGCGCAGGACGTCATCATCCATTCCCAGCGCTACGTGCAGCAGCTGCGGGGGCTGTCCCGCTCGTTCGACACGATGAGCGGCGAGGGCTTCGACGAGGACGCCTTCGAGGCCGGCCTCACCGTGCACCACATGAGCACGATGCGGTGCTGGTATTGGATCCTCAAGATGCAGTCGCGCTTCATGTGCGGCGCGTACGCGCAGGCGCTGGAGGCGGGGGACCAGGCCGCGGAGCTCACCTGGGCCTCGCTCGGCCACATCCAGCTCTTGAACTTCCACCTCTACCGGGCACTGGCACTGGCGGCCTGCTACCCGGCGGCGGCGCCCCAGGAGCAACGGCAGTACCTGGACACCATGTGGCAGCACCAGCAGCAGCTGGCGGAGTGGGCGGGCCAATGTCCCGACACCTTCCGCGCCGCCGAGCGGATGGTGTCCGCGGAGCTCTCCCGCCTCACCGGCGGCATGGAGGAGGCACTGCGGGCCTACGAGGAGGCCATCCACTCCGCGCGCGCGCACGGCTTCATCCAGAACGTCGGCCTCGCCAACGAGCTGGCGGCGAGGTTCTGGCGCGAGCGCCGCGTCCCCACCCTCGCCGACACCTATGCCCGCCACGCGCGCGAGGCCTACCTGAAGTGGGGCGCCCTGGGGAAGGTCCGGCACCTGGAGGCGCTGTGGCCCCAGCTGGTTCCCCTCACCGCCCTCCACGCGCCCCACTCCGAGACGGAGGCGGTCCAGCAGCTCGACGCGCTCGCCGTGGTGAGGGCCCAGCGGGCCATCTCCGGAGAGCTGGACCTCGAGCGGCTGGCGGCGACGCTGGTGCGCGTGGCCACCGAACACGCCGGGGCCTCCCAGGGCGCCCTGCTCCTCGTCGAGGACGGAGGGCTCTCCGTCGCGGCGCTCCTGGAGGTCCGGGAGGAGGAGCTGCCCGGGAGCCTCATCTCCTACGTCGAGCGCACCCGGGAGCACGTGCTCATCGCGGACACCGCACTGCCCCACCCCTTCTCGTCGGAGGCCGCCTTCGAGCGCGGCCAGCTCCGCTCGGTGCTCTGCCTGCCCCTGGTGCGCCAGGAGGAGCTCCAGGGCGTGCTGTACCTGGGCAACACCCTCTCCGCCCACACCTTCACCCCGGCGCGCCTGTCGCTGCTCGGACAGCTGGCCGCCCAGGCCGCGACGTCGCTCGAGAACGCGCGGCGGCATGCCAGTGTCCAGCGCGCCGAGGCCTCCCTGCGCAAAGCCCACGACACGCTCGCGCAGCGCCTGGAGGAGCAGGCGTGGGAGCTCAAGCAGGCCCAGGCCCGGCTGGGAGACGCGGTGCGCGAGACGGGCACGGCCGAGGTGGCCGCCAACGTGCTCCACAACATGGGCAACGTACTCACCAGCGCCGTCCTCAACGCTCAACTCCTGCGCGACAAGGTGGACGGCTCCCGCATGGTCCGGCTCAAGCAGCTCACGGGCATGCTCGAGCAACATCAGGGAGACCTCGCGGGCTTCCTGACGAAGGATCCCCGAGGCCCCCAGTGGATGAGCTACCTCTCCGGCCTGGCCGATGAGCTGTTGCGCGAGCACACGTCCCTGAAGGAGAGCGCGGGGAAGCTGAGGGAGCACCTCGAGCACATGCGCGCCATCATCCAGGTGCAGCAGGCCTACGCCCGGAACTCGCTCCTGCCCGAGGAGTGCGATGTCGCGCAGCTGGTCGAGGACGCGCTGAGCATCCAGCTGCCCGCGCTCCAGCGCCACGGCATCACCGTCACCCGGGAGCTTCGCGCACACCCGAGGGCGCGGCTGGACAAGCACCGGGTGTTGCAGATCCTCATCAACCTCCTCACCAACGCGCGCAACGCCATGAGCGGGATGCCCGAGGCGTCGAGGCTCCTGCGGGTGCGGCTCGACGCGGAGGGGGGAACGGCGCGCATCCAGGTGGTGGACAGCGGCAAGGGGATCGCCCCGGAGCACCGCGAGCGGCTGTTCTCGCAAGGCTTCACCACCCGAGCGGATGGACAGGGCCTGGGGCTCTACTCGAGCAGCCTGGCGGCGAAGTCCCTGGGCGGCCGGCTCTCCCTGGAGAGCGAGGGGCCTGGCAAGGGCGCCACGGCCACGCTGGAGCTCCCCCTCGCGTAGCGGGGCGCGCAATCAACGTGGCAAGCCACGTGCAAAGAGACCCTGCTGCAGGAGGCCCGCGAGACGAAGGTGTCGCTCCCGTACTTGTGCGAGCGAGGCGTGTGTGGCACCTGCAAGGTGCGAGTGTACTCCGCCAGGATGCCGGGAATGGCGCCGCTTCAGTACCCACGCGGCGCCGGTACACCTCACTACGGAACGTTGGTCTGAGTGAGCTGGAGGTAGTCGAACGCACCCGCCAGGACTCTCCAGGTTCTGAATGGGTTGGAGAATGTAGCCATGCGTTTCCGAGCGTGCATCGCACTTCTGCTCTTTATCTCGGCCTGCGCTACGTCAGCGCTGAGCCCAGGAGAGACAGCGTCCTGGAACCCGAAGCTCGCCAACCTTCAGCGAGCGGCGAAGCTGCCCTGGGCGGACGAGGGGCGGTGCGCCGTCCGCGAAGCTTCCGAGCCCTGGCCCGTGCTGGTGGAGCGGTGCTTTCATGCTCTCGACCATGACCGGATCGAGTTTCACGACTCCACAGGAAGATGCGCTGTCGCCTCCGCAGGAACTGCTGCCATGGGAATTGGAGTCTGTGTCCTCGCGGCGCCGGAGTTCGTCGTGGGAGCGGTAATCGTCGCGGGCGTGGTGGTGGTGGGACTCGCCATCAAAGAAGCGCTGGATGCGTATGCTCTGGATATGGGCCGCCCCGAGGCAAGGCCCGCACCTGAAACGCGGCCCGTGCCTGAAACAGCGCCCGTCCCGCAGAAACCCTCGCCGAAAAAAAGGCCCAAGCCGAAGCCCAAAGGACCGGATCATCCTCCTCCGCCGCCACCCGAGACCTCGGAGCAAGATCGCCCCAGGTGCGAGCCCGTCCCGGCGAAGTACCACCTGGGCGGTAACAAACTGCACGATCAGTGCGCCGACAGAATTCCGAACAACAGTTTCCCCGGCGGGGATGTGTTCGTGAATGGGAAGAACTTCGACGCGCTGCAACTGGCCACGCGTACGCTGTGGGAGGTCAAGACCGACAACTTCGACACGTTCCCGCCCGACCTTCGAGAAATCGTGGTCGAGAGCCAGGTGGAAGAGTTGCGGTACGAGCGCGCCCTCGCTCTGGCTTGTGGATTTGACTTCCGGGTCGGCGTGCTGAGCCCCGCGCACAAAGCAGCACTTGAACGCACGGCCCCGGATCTCGATGAAGTCATCGTAATCATGGAGTGGTGCTGAGATGCCAGCCACACAAGAAAATGAAATTGCCATGACCGTTTATGCACCTGCACTCGTGGGCAATGAGGGTCGCCCTTTGGCCATTGTTCATGGAATGGAGCGCGTGCTCCCTGGCTTGCGCCTGGAGTGGACGATTTCTAGCGAGGGAAAACGCATCCCAGTGCCGCAGCGCGAGGCATTTCTCGCCCGAGGGAGGCCAAACGGGCGTGGATTTCCGCTCCTCCGAAACGGGGATGATGACTTCCGGGTGACAGTGACTGGACTGGAACTACCGGCTGGCAGCTCGCCAGGTGGCCAGGCCCAACTTGAGATTCATGCGGTGTTGCCTCTGACCGGAGACGGCATCGCAGCAGCAGCGGAGGTGCTGGAAGCTGTAGCGGAAGGCGCTCGCGCGTTCTGGGGGCACGCAACGCCGTTCAATGCGGGAGTGGATATTGCGCGCCAGACGAAAAACCGGGCGGCGAATCCGCAGCCTCCACCCCGAGGGCTGCCAGCGCTGAAGCCCCCATGGAACATCCGCTCGCCTGAGATTCCGCATCGCCTGGGGTGGCTGAATTACTGGTCGGATGCTGCCGCACGATCCATCGGATTTCCGGACACAGCCCGCGACGCGGAGCTGCTCTCGCGCGCACGGCGTACCTCGACGGGCGGGTGGGTTGTCCGGCTCACGGACGCACCGCTCGAGCTAGACAACCCCGCCCACCTCGACGCGCTCAAGCAGGCCTACGAGCGCTTCCCTGAGATTGGCGGGCGCGCTACCCCTTGAGACCGGCACCGCTGACCCAGCCGCTGTGAAGGCCTGAACCCGTACGGGAGGACGCCAGGACTCGCCGTGCGGTACCCCGGAGCGAGACAGTTCCAGCACGTGGGGGCCTTCTACTCGGACGGGAACGCGAACGGGCTCCTGGACGCGGACGATCTCGCCCTGCATGCAGGCCCCGAGGCGCTCCATCTCTCGCGCCTGGGAGAAGGAGCGTTCGATGGAGAGGTGGCCATCTTGCGCCTGGAACGCAGCCGCCCGCGGCGGTGAGAAGGCGGTATGGAACAGCACTCTGCTCTGGTACACCGACGCTGGAACACAAGCTTCGGTGCGTTCACACCTGTGGAGGCTGTGATGAGGACGAAGACTCTTGCATTGCTACTGGCGGTGCTGCTCTGTGCCTGCGTCGGCGATGCCAATTCCAAGGGAGAGCTCGAGCTGGAGACGGCGACTACGCCGCTGACGATGACGAAGGACGTTCTGGTGTATAGCGAGGTCACCGACCCACTCACCGGCGACGTCGCGTTTACCGACCTGCTCTCGCTCGAGCCTGCTCCACTGCATTGACGACCCATCCGTTCGGGGTGGCATACATCCAGTCGACGACCGCGACGTGGCCAAAGGGCAGTTGAGCTCCGATTCCGAAGACGATGAGGTCCCCGTGCTCGGGCTTGTGGGTGCCTGCGGGTAGGTGATTCAGCCGCTCTCCGGAACGGTGCACAGATCGTTGGCGTTCGCGACGGGAGGCAGCGCTCTCTGGTGCACGTAGGCCCAGTACCGCCGAGCGAACTCCACGCACTGGTATTGGTGCCCGAACCCCCCGACGCCCGCACAGTTGTTGCCGCTTCCCATGTCACTTCCGTTGGAGTATGCGATGATGCCGTCCAGACGGTCGAGCGTCTGCCCGCGCGCGCGTACGGCTTCATCCAGAACGTCGGCCTCGCCAACGAGCTGGCGGCGAGGTTCTGGCGCGAGCGCCGCGTCCCCACCCTCGCCGACACCTATGTCCGCCACGCGCGCGAGGCCTACCTGAAGTGGGGTGCCCTGGGGAAGGTCCGGCACCTGGAGGCGCTGTGGCCCCAGCTGGTTCCCCTCACCGCCCTCCACGCGCCCCACTCCGCTCTCCGGCCTGGCCGATGCGCTGGGCGGCCGGCTCTCCCTGGACAGCGAGGGGCCCGGCAAGGGCGCCACGGCCACGCTGGAGCTCCCTCTCGCGTAGCACGGGCCGTGTCATCCTTTGTATCAATAACATCCATTGTGGCAAGGACGTGCAAAGTTTGCACGTGCTCGCGCAAATCCTCACGAGGCGCGAGAGCTGGATTTCAACAAGTACAGGCCTTTCCTGTCCTGGAACACTCCTGGCGCGAAGATTGCTCGACATCCGGGCATGACGCGCCGGCCGGGCCGGCAGGAGAACGTCCCCCGTTCTCCGTGAAAGAGATTGCGCCATGAGACAAACCCTGGACGTGCAGGAGCCGCCGCGCTTCGCCTCGTCCCACCCGGAGAAGCCGGCGCTCCCCTGCCCCTCGAACGGCGCGCCGCACGCGTCGTGCTGCGGGTGGACGAGGAGCTGGGGTTCCGTGCTCAGATGGAGCGCGTGCTGTTGATCTCCGGCGACCGTCCTCACCACCACCGGCGAGGTGCTGGAGGGCTCGGGCGTCGTCACCTGGGCCAACCGCCAGGGCCGGCTCCAGGAGCTCTGCGCCGCTTCCCTCTTCTGAGCCGACAGGAAGCCCCACCATGAACCCGACGCCGAAGAAGATCCTCCTCGTGGACGACTCCAACACCGTCCTGATGATGCACCGCATGCTGCTGCACGGGCAGCCCTACGAGCTGCTCTTCGCCCGCGACGGGCGCGAGGCCGTGGAGAAGGCGGTGGCGAACAAGCCGGACCTCATCTTCATGGACGTGATGATGCCGAAGCTGAGCGGCATGGACGCGTGCCGCGAGCTGCGCACGCACCAGGAGACGGCGGGCACGCCCATCCTGCTCGTCACCACGCGCGGCGAGCCCCACAACGTCGAGGCCGGCTACCAGGCCGGCTGCACCGAATACATCACCAAGCCCTTCGACAGCGCCGAGCTGCTCGCGAAGGTGCGGCACTACCTGGGCGCCTGAGGAGCCTCCATGTCACACGAAGACGGGAGCGTCCTGGAGACACTGCGCGCCGAGCTGGTGATGTTGCGCGACCGGCAGCGGGAGCTGGAGCGGCGGCTGGCCGAGCAGGAGGCGCTGAACCGGGCCACACTGGCCCACGTCGCCATGGCCGAGCACCAGGCCACGCGCCTGACGCGCCTGTACGTGGCCTCGCTCCACCTGCACGGAGCCAGGGAGACCTCCCAGGTGATGGAGGCCATCCAGGAGATCGTCGGTAACCTCATCGGCTCGGAGGAGCTGGCCATCTTCCGGATGGACGAGAGCGGCCGGGCGCTGTCGCTGGTGTCGTCGCTGGGGGTGGAGCCGGAGCGCCTGCGCACGGTGCCGCTGGGACAGGGGCCCATCGGACGCGCGGTCCAGTCGGGCGAGACGTTCATCGCGCCCACGCCCCTGCGCGCCGGTGAGGAGGCCGGTGACGCGGTGTCCGCCTGCGTCCCCTTGAGGCTGGAGGAGCGCGTCTACGGCGCCCTCGCCATCTTCGGACTGCTGCCGCAGAAGCAGGAGCTGGAGGACGTGGATCGCGAGCTGCTCGCCCTGCTCGCCGATCAGGCCGGCCCCGCGCTGCAACGCGCCGAGCTGCTCCGTCACCCGGCGGCCCTGTCATGAAACCGGCCGGCGGCATGGAGCGCGAGGCACCCGCGGAGCCCCGCGCCTTCTTCGTGTACCCCGGGCAGCTGGCCGCCAGCGCGGAGCCCCGCTACTACACCACCATCCTGGGCACCTGCGTCTCGGTGTGCCTGTTCGATCCCCACGCGGGAGTGGGCGGCCTCAACCACTACCTGCTGCCCTACGGGACGGAGCTCACGGGCCCGCGTTACGGGAACGTGGCCCTGGCGCGCCTGCTGCGCGAGGTGCTCGGCCACGGCGCCCACCGCGAGCACCTTCGGGCCAAGGTCTTCGGCGGCATGACGTCGAGCCGGCCCATGGCGCTCCACCAGGATCTCGGCGGCGGCAACGTGGCCCTCGCGCTCGAGTGGTTGTCCGCCGCGGGCATCCCCATCCTGGCCCGGGACGTGGGCGGCCACCGCGGCCGCAAGCTGCTCTTCCACAACCAGGACGGCGCCGCCTGGGTGAAGCACCTCTAGGAGCCGGCCATGGAGTTCAATCTCGACATACCCTCGAGCAGTCCGGCCGCCGCGCGGGCCTCGTGGTGGACGCCCCTGGGCCCCCTCTTCCAGGGACTGCCCGGCGTCTCCGGCTCCACCATCCTCGGCAGTGGCCGGGTGTCCCTCATCTCTCTTCCAAAGGAATCGCCATGCTGCAAGACCTCTCCATCGGAAAGAAGCTGTACCTCGCCTTCGGCACGCTGATCGCCATCCTCCTGGGGGTGGTGGGCGTCTCCTACTCGAGCTTCGAGCGGCTCTCGGAAGCCAACCGCTGGGACAAGCACACCTACGAGGTGCTGCGCGAGGTGGACGGCATCATGAAGTCGCTCATCGACATGGAGACGGGGCTTCGGGGCTTCGCCCTCACCGGAGACGAGAAGTTCCTCGAGCCCACCCAGGCCGGCAAGACGGGCTTCTCCCAGCACTACTCCCGGGCCAGGGAGCTGACGGCGGACAACGCCCGGCAACAGGAGCGCCTGCAGTCGCTGCGCGAGGACTACCAGCACTGGTTCACGGCCGAGGCGGAGCCGCTGCTCGAGCTGCGCCACAAGGCCAACGGGGGTACCACCCCGGTGGAAGACGTGATGCGCTTCGTGAGCACGGCCCGCGGCAAGCAGTACATGGACGGCATGCGCCAGGTGGTGGCGGAGCTCACCCAGGAGGAGCTGCGGCTGCTGGAGCAGCGCTCGCAGACGTCCGCGGCGCTGGAGCAGAACATGTACCGCACGCTGATGGTGGGCGGTGGGGTGGGCACGCTGCTGGCGATGCTGCTGGCGGTGCTGCTGGGCCGGAGCATCGTGCGCCCCATCAACGAGGCGTTGTCCACCATCAACCGGCTGGCACAGGGAGACCTGACGGCCGAGGTGCAGACGCGCGGCGAGGACGAGATCGGCCGGATGCTGGCGGGGATGCGGGAGATGATCCGCTCGCTGCGGCAGATGGCGCAGGTGGCCGAGTCCCTGGCGGCCGGTGACATGACGGTGCAGGTGGTGGTGCGCTCGGAGAACGACACGCTGGGGCGGGCCTTCGGCAGCATGGTGCAGAAGCTGAGCGGGATGATCGGCGAGGTGCGCGCGGGGGCGGCGGCGCTGTCCGGGGCGGCCGCGCAGGTGTCGGCCACGTCCCAGTCGCTCTCGCAGGGCACCAGCAGCCAGGCGGCCTCGGTGGAGGAGACGAGCGCCACGCTGGAGCAGCTCAGCAGCACCATCACCCAGAACGCGCAGAACAGCCGGCTCACGGAGCAGATGGCCACGCAGGGCGCGCGCGACGCGGAGGAGAGCGGCAAGGCGGTGTCGGAGACGGTGCACGCCATGGCGGCCATCGCGGAGAAGATCTCCATCGTCGAGGAGATCGCCTACCAGACGAACCTGCTGGCGCTGAACGCGGCGGTGGAGGCGGCGCGCGCGGGCGAGCACGGCAAGGGCTTCGCGGTGGTGGCCACCGAGGTGCGCAAGCTGGCCGAGCGCAGCCAGAAGGCGGCCAAGGAGATTGGCGGCCTGGCCACCAACAGCGTGAAGATCTCCGAGCGCTCGGGGCAGCTGCTCGGGGAGCTGGTGCCCTCCATCCGCAAGACGGCGGACCTGGTGCAGGAAGTGAGCGCGGCGTCCAAGGAGCAGGCCAGTGGCGTGGCGCAGATGAGCAAGGCCATGGAGCAGGTGGATCAGGTGACACAGCGCAACGCGTCCGCGGCCGAGGAGCTGGCGAGCACGGCCGAGGAGCTGAGCTCGCAGGCGATGGCGCTGCAGCAGCTGATGGCCTTCTTCCGCATCCACGGCCTGGACGACGGCACCGTGCGGCCGCGGCAGGCCGCGCCGAGGCCGGGAGCCCACAAGCTGGCCGCCACGGAGCGGCTGGCCCAGGCGGTGTCCGAGGCCGCGCCGGCCTCCGTGCCCCTGCCCAACGGGCAGGACCTGCGCGACTTCACCCGCTTCTAGGAGCACGCCATGTCGACGGGCACCGAGGACGTATTCACCTCGCAGTACATGGGCTTCCGGCTGGGGGACGAGGACTACGCGGTCCACATCCTGAGGGTGAAGGAGATCATCGCGTACAGCCCCGTCACGCCGGTGCCGGGACTGCCGCCGGTGGTGCTGGGCGTCATCAACCTGCGCGGCAAGGTGGTACCGGTGGTGGACCTGGCGATGAAGTTCGGGCTGCCGGCCCGGCGGGTGACGAAGTGGAGCTGCATCGTCATCGTCGAGTCGGAGCTCGAGGGCCAGCGCACGGAGGTGGGCATCCTGACGGACGCGGTGAGCCAGGTGTTGGACCTGGCGCCCCGGGACATCGAGCCACCGCCCGCGTTCGGCACACGCGTGCGGGTGGACTACCTGGAAGGGCTCGGGCGCCGGGAGGGCGGCTTCGTGCTGCTGTTGAACCTGGATCGGCTGTTGTCCACGTCCGAGCTGCTGGCGGTGTCCCGGGCCACGGAGGAGCAGGCGGCATGAGTGCCGGGGTGGTGGGCGACTCGGAGTTCCGCCTCTTCCAGGAGCTGGTGTACCGGGAGGCGGGCATCTTCCTGGCACCGGTGAAGAAGGCGCTGCTGGCGGCCCGTCTGTCCTCGCGGCTGAGGGCGCTGGGGCTCGAGTCGTTCGCCGCCTACTTCCACTACGTGGTGACGCCGGGCCACGAGGACGAGCGGGTGCGGATGTTGGACTGCATCTGCACCAACGAGACGCACTTCTTCCGGGAGCCGGCGCACTTCGACTTCCTCACGCGGCGGGTATTTCCCGAGTGGAAGGAGCAGGCGGTGAGAGGCCGGCGCACGCGGAGCATCCGGGTGTGGAGCGCGGCGTGCTCGACGGGCGAGGAGCCCTACTCGCTGGCCATGGTGCTGCTGACGAACTTCCCCCCGGGCTCGGGCTGGGACGTGGAGGTGCTGGCGACGGACCTGTCCACGCGCGCACTGGAGCGGGCCCGCGCGGGGCTGTGGCCGATCGAGAAGTCCCAGGAGATTCCCCCCGAGCACCTGCGCGCCTTCATGCTCAAGGGCGTGCGCTCGCAGGAGGGCCGGATGCAGGTGGGGCCCTTGTTGCGCTCGGTGGTGCGCTTCGAGCGGCTCAACCTCCACGCCGAGCACTACCCCGGCGTGGGCAGCTTCGATCTCCTCTTCTGCCGCAACGTGCTCATCTACTTCGACCCGGCGTCGAAGGCGGGTGTGCTGCGGCGGCTGATGGGGCACCTGTCCCCCCAGGGCTACCTGTTCCTGGGCCACTCGGAGAGCCTGGCGGGCAGCCCGGTGCAGGCCCGGTGCGTGCAACCCGCGGTGTACGCTCCCCTGCCCGCCTCGCCGCCCTTGATGGCCGCTTCGTAGCGCGGACGGCAGCGCGCCATCGAGCGGCTCAGCGCACCTCACCCGGCGCCGCGCGCACGGCGTCCGCCAGATAGGCCTCGATCATTCGCGCGAGCTGCTCGATGAAGATCTCGTCCTGCTGGGGCGAGGCGAGCTGCCCCTGGCTGGCGCGCAGCGCGTGCTTGCTCAGCGCGTACCCGTGGGCCGTCACCGCCACCAGGGAGATCACGTGCTGTACCTGCTCGGGCGACGGAGGCGGCAGTCCCCGCGACTGGTTCACGCGGACGAAGTGGCGCGTCACCAGTTCCCCGGCGCGCATCACCACGTCATCCGGCGGACCGGAGAGCGACCAGCGCTCGGCACGGGTGAGCAGCAGCACCCAGAGGCCCACCCGCACGAAGAGCGGATCATCGTGGAGGGCGAAGACTTCCCGCAGCAGCTCGCGCGTCTCCAGTGCCTCCGCCGCGCCCAGCCGCTCCAGCATCGCCACGGCCAGCTTGCCGATGTGCTGGTACACCACCGTCTCCACCAGCCCCTCGTACGTCTTGAAGTAGTGCGAGACGAGCGCATGGCTCACCCCCGCCTCGCGCGCCACGTCCACCAGGCCCACCTGGTCCGGCCCCCGCTCCAGGAAGAGCCGCTCCGCCGCCGCCAGGATCTCCCCACGCGCCTCCTCCGGACTGCGCCGCCTCCTCACCCGCTCCGGCTCCTGCACGCTCTTGCGCTTGCTCGCCATGGCACTCCTGCCTCCACTTATTGGCACATTGACAATAACCACGCCCCTTCTTATTGTCACAGTGCCAATAAGCACCCGCCACCCCGAGGAAGCCCGATGGAGAGCCTGCCCTCCCTGCTGGAGTCCGTTGCCCGCCTGCTGCTCACGCAGGTGGGCTTGATGTTCGTCATCCTGGGGGGCGCATGGCTCTTCCTGCGCACCGGCTTCGCCCAGCGGCGCCGGGTGTACCGGCTGCCCTTCGGCCAGGGACAGCTCTCGAGCGAGCTGCGCGCGGGGCTGTTCGTCCTCGTCTACAGCGCCGCGACGATGGCGCTCCAGGTGCGCTCGGGGCACATGCGCATGGGGGAAGCGGGCCTGGGCAACACCCTGGTGACGTTCACCGTGCTGTTCGTCTTCAACGAGGTCTGGTTCTACGTGAGCCACCGGGCGCTGCACTCGCCCGCGCTCTACTTCATCCACGCCCAGCACCACACGGCGCGGGGTAAGCCTCCGATCCAGCCCAGGTAGTAGAGGTGCGCGAGGGGCCGCAAAGTGCGCGGCGCGATGACGACGAACACAGCGACGACGAAGACGGAGCCGGCGTGGTTGGAAGCAGCGCGGCGGCCGAGGTGGACACCGGAGA